>CAYGKA010000024.1:0-68222 GCA_964350445.1 uncultured Flavobacteriaceae bacterium | reverse complement strand
CACCACGCCCCACGACACCGGCCGGGGCAAGGTGCCGCGGCCGGTGTCGTGGGGCGTGGTGCTATGCGGTCCGGACCTCATCCGACTTGCACTTCACGACGCCGGCGTCTTCCATCGCCTGCATGGCGGTGGCGAGCGATCCGTTCAGGTTGATGGCGCGGCAGGCGTTTTCCACCAGCACCACGTCGAACCCTTCCGCGCGGCCGTCCAGCGCCGACCAGGCGACGCAGAAATCCGTGGCCAGACCGACCAGGAAGACACGCTTGAAGCCGCGGCCTTTCAGATAGCCGGTCAGACCGGTCGCCGTCTCACGGTCGTTTTCATAGAATGTGGAATAGCTGTCGATTTCCGGCCGGAACCCCTTGCGGACGATCAGGCAGGCCTTGGTCGCGTTCAGCGCGGCGTGGAACTCGGACCCGTAGGTTTCCTGCACGCAATGGTTCGGCCACAGGACCTGCTCGCCATAGGGCATGTCCGTGGTGTCGAAAGGCGCCGTGCCGGGATGGCTGGAGGCGAAGGAGGAATGGCCGACCGGGTGCCAGTCCTGGGTCAGTACGACGGTGTCGAACTTGTCGATCAACCGGTTGATGGCGGGGATGCACCCTTCGCCATCGGGCACGGCCAGCGCGCCGCCTTCGCAGAAGTCGTTTTGGACATCCACGACGACCAGGACGTCGGTCGGCTGTACAATCAGGTCGCCCATTTGTTCACCCTTTCCGCCGTCCCGGCCGTGTGGTTTCAGTCTTGCGCGTGGCTTACGCCGCCCGCTTGTCCAATTCCTCGCAAACCGCATCGCCCATCTGTGCGGTGGAGACCTTCTCGGCCCCTGCCGCCATGATGTCGCCGGTGCGGATGCCGCGCGACAGAACGGCCTGGGCCGCCTGTTCGAGCAGGTCGGCGTCTTCCTGCAGGTCGAAAGAGTAGCGCAGCGTCATCGCAAACGACAGCAGCATGGCCAGCGGATTGGCCATGCCCTGGCCGGCGATGTCCGGCGCGCTGCCGTGGACCGGCTCGTACAGCGCCTTGCGGCGGCCGTATTCGTCGACCGCGCCGAGCGAGGCCGAGGGCAGCATGCCGAGCGAGCCCGTCAGCATGGCGGCGACGTCGCTCAACATATCCCCGAACAAGTTGTCGGTGACGATGACATCGAACTGTTTCGGGTTCCGAACCAGCTGCATGCCACAGTTGTCGGCATACATGTGGAGCAGTTCGATATCGTCATAGCCGCCGGACTTGTGCAGGTCGCTGACCGTCTTGCGCCAGAAGACGCCGGTCTTCATGACGTTCGCCTTTTCGACCGAGTGGACCTTGCCGTTGCGCTTGCGGGCCAGGTCGAAGGCGACTTCGGTGACGCGTTCGATTTCGGCCTTGGTATAGCTCTGCGTGTCGATGCAGCGTTCCGTGCCGTCCGACAGGGTCTGCATGCCGCGCGGCTCCCCGAAATAAACGCCCGCGGTCAATTCGCGGATGATCATGATGTCCAGGCCTTGGATCACCTCCTGCTTCAGGGTGGAGGCATCGAGCAGCGCGTCGAAGGTCACGGCTGGCCGCAGATTGGCGAACAGATCCATTTCCTTGCGCAGGCGCAGCAGGCCGGCTTCCGGGCGGACGTCCCAGCCCAGGTTGTCGTATTGCGGCCCGCCGACGGCGCCGAACAGCACCGCGTCGGCATCCATGGCGTCCTGCATCGTCTCATCGGTGATGGCGGTCTTGTGGGCGTCATACGCGGCGCCGCCGACAAGGCCGTCCTTCACGTTGAAGGAGACGGCGCGCCGTTTGTCCATCCAATCCAGGACCTTGCGGACCTCTTGGCAAACTTCCGGTCCGATCCCATCCCCGGGCAGCATCAAAAGCGTTTTGTTGGAAGCCATGGACAGATTTCCCCTTAATTCTTGGCATATTCCGATTTGCCCGATGCTTTTACCGGGCCGGACGGCTTCGCGCCAGGGGTTGAAGACTGTCGATTCCGGCAAATATCCAGTGACCACACGTCCACGGGCGTGCGCGGCGGGTCGGGTTGGCTTGACCTTCCCCCTACCGGAACCTTTAACCATCGGATATCGTTGGAAAATTAGAGCAAGAACAGCAAGTGGAGGCGACAATTCCATCCCGGACAATCATGAGGTTCCTGCCGCTGGCGGTTTTCGCGGTGGCGGCCATCGCGATCGGCGCGACAGTCTGGTTTCGCAGCGGCGGGCCGGAAGCCGCGCTGGACGGCGCGGCAACGCCCGAACGCATCGCGCTGGGCAAGGCGGTCTACACGGACCATTGCGCCGCCTGTCATGGTGTTGAGCTGGAAGGGCAGCCGAACTGGCGGGCGCGGAACCCGGATGGGCGACTGCCGGCGCCGCCGCATGACCCCAGCGGCCATACCTGGCATCATCCCGATCAGATGCTGTTCGCCGTCACGAAATACGGTCCGCAAGTGACGGCGGGACAGGATTATCAATCGGACATGCCGGGATTCGAGGGCGTGCTGACGGATCAGGAAATCATCGATGTTCTGGTCTATATCAAGAGCACTTGGCCGTTGGAAATCCAGCAGGAACAGGCGCGCCGCACGAAACTGTCGCAGCAGAACGCATCCTGACCTTCAGTAACGCATTCGAAAGGAAAGCCATGCCGTCCCGCTTTATGACCGTCGCCGTCTTGTTCGCGTTTCTTGCGTTGGGCGCAACCGCCCATGCCCATTCCACCGCGACGGGGATCGTGAAGGAACGGATGGACGCCATGAAGGCGATCGGAAGGGCGACCAAGTCCATCGTGGCGATGATGCAGGGCAAGCAGGACTACGACCCGGGCGCGGTCGTGGCCGCCGCGGCTGAAATCGAAGAACACGGCGGTGAAAGCCTGTTGCGCCAATTCCCGGATGGATCGCTCGACGATCCCACCGAAGCACTTCCGGTGATTTGGGAAGACTGGCTCGAATTCAAGATGCTTGTGGAGGACATGCGGCGCGAAGCCGTGCTGCTGAAAGCGGTCGCGGATAACGGGCCCGGCGGCTTTGGGAACACGATCCCCTATGTCGAGGACCGGTCACAGCCGGCCGGTCCCGTTGCGACGCGCCTGCTGAAGACATGCAAAATGTGCCACGACAAGTTCCGGCGAGAGGAGTAACGATCCCCTCCGGCCTGTTTCCGGCGGCCCTAATCCAAGAAGGTCGCCAGCATCGCCAGCAATGAGGCCTCCAGCGCGCGTCGCAATTTTGCGCGTTTTGCTTTGGACAGTTCCGGGTCGGACAAGGCGAGTGCCGATTCGTTCATCGCACCTGAAAGAAGATAGGCCAGCGCGGTCGGGTCGGTTTCGCCCCGCAACATGCCCTGCTTCTTGGCTTCCTCCAAACCGGCGCAGAGGGACCCGAAGCCGTATCGGGCGTCAATCCTTCTCCATTCCGCCCATCCAAGGACCGACGGGCCGTCAATCAACGCGATCTGTCTTATCGCCGGATCGGTACAGGCATCCAGAAAGGCAAGGCATCCTTGGCGCATTCCAGCGCCGATGGACGGGGCGGACAATGCAGCGGCCTCTATCCGATCCAGAATGCGTATATGGGCCAGTTCGATGACCGCCCGGAACATCTCGGCCTTGTCCTTGAAGTGATAGTACAGCGCGCCGCGTGTCACCCCTGCCTTGTGGACGATATTCTCCGTGGCGGCGTGGGCGTATCCCTTTTCCGCAAACTCCGCCCAGGCGACCTCCAGCAGTTGATCCCGGGTTTCTTCGTAGCGTTTCTGGCGTTTCGTCGGCATCCGCATTCCTCGCCGTTCCCATGCTTGCAAGCCTGCCCGTTCTTGCCCGTCAGGATATCACGTCGAAATGGTTCTTGAAAAGAAAACATACAGTATGTATAAAACATACACGTTGTATGAAAATGAATGAGACGGAAAATGAAAATAGATAGCTACTACCCGGTAATCGGATCGGAAGACGTGACATCAGCGTCGGATTTTTACCAAAGCCATTTCGGCTTCGTGCCGGCGTTTGAGGCGGACTGGTACGTTCACCTGACAATGCCCGACCAACCCGGCGTCAATTTAGCCATATTGGATTACCGGCACGAAAGTGTGCCGGAGCGGGGGCGCAAGGCGGCGCAAGGAATACTCCTCAATTTCGAGACTGATGACGTTGACGAGGAATATGACCGACTGTGCCGGGCAGGCGTCACGATCCTGCTACCGTTGCGAAGCGAACCCTGGGGGCAACGGCATTTCATCGTCGAGGGGCCAGGCGGGGTGATGATCGATGTGATCAAGATCATCGAACCGTCCGAAGGGTTCACGGAACAGTATCTGGACCAAGCGGTATGAGCGGCTAGGCGTTTGACGGGAAAACGGGGTTTACCCGTTCGTTCGGGAAGATGAGGCGTACGGTGGTGCCGGCGCCGGTCTTTGAATCGATTTCGATCGAGCCGCCGTGCTGTTCGATCAGGCCTTTGACGATGGACAGACCAAGGCCGGACCCTTCCTGTGCATTCATCACGCTCCCGCCGACCTGGGTGAAAGGTTCCAAGGCGTGTTCGATGTCCTCGGGCCGCATGCCGATGCCGTCATCGGTGACGCATAACGCCATGCGCCCGTCATGCAGGCGCTCCGCTACAATGGAAACTTCACCACCTTCGGGCGTGAACTTGATTGCGTTGGACAACAGGTTCAGCAGCATTTGATAGATCCGGCGCGAGTCGCCCTTGACCCGGACCGCATCCGAGGCGATCCCGTTCTTCAGGTCGACCCCGTCGGCCTTGGCCCGCTCGCGCAGTTGCAGAAGAACCTCGTCCGCGTGGGAGGATAACTCCACGATATCTTCCACCAGGGCGACCTTGCCGGCTTCCAAGCGCGCCAGTTCCAGAATGTCATTGATCAGGGACAGAAGGTGGACGCCGGAGAAATGGACCCCTTCGACATATTCCTGGTATCGGCGGTTCGCGATGGGGCCGAAGACTTCACTGCGGATAATGTCGGAAAAACCGATGATCGAATTCAACGGCGTCCGCAACTCATGGGACATCTGGGCCAGGAAATCCGATTTCGCTTTGTTCGCCCGTTCCGCCCGGTCTTTCGCGGCGCTCATTTCCTCCTGCGCGCGTTCGGTCTCCTGCAGCTGGCGCTGCAATTCGGCCGTCCTGTCTTCGACGCGCCTCTCGAGTTCCAGTTTGCTGGCGCGCAGTAGCTCTTCGGTTTTCTCTTGCTCGGTGATGTCCGTGAAAGTGGTCACGAAGCCTTCGGGCACCGGATAGCCGACAACTTGGAGGACCGTTCCATCAGGCCGCTCGCGTTTGAAGCGGTGCGGTTTAAATTCCTTGGCGAGGTCGACGCGCAGTTGGGCCTGTTCGACCGGATCGCCCTCGCCGTATTCGCCCCGTTCGGCGTTGTACAGCATGACGTCGAAGAATTTCGTACCCGGCCGCAGAAGTTCGTCGGGCAGGTTCAGCAGATCCTTGCACTGCCTGTTGGCGACAACAAGATCGAGGTTCCGGTCGCACAGCGATATCCCTTGCTCCACGCTTTCCAGGATACGTTCCAGCGTTGCCGTCTTCCTCTGCAGTTCCTGCTCCCGGTCCGCCAAGGCCTGCGTTCGATCCTTCACCCGTTCATCGAGCAGTTCGTTGGCTTGTTCCAACTCGGTTTGGTACCGGCGCAACTCGGTAATGTCCTGGTATGTGGTAACGAAACCGCCGGCCTCGATCGGATATCCCTGAATGCGCAGAACCTGCCCGTCGGGACGGGTTCGTTCGAATTGGTGCGGTTGGAATTTTCGTGAGAGCTCTATCCGCTCGGCAACAAGTGTTTCGACATCGCCATCCCCGTATTCACCGCGTTCGGCATTGTAACGAAAGAAGGCTTCCGCCGGCGTGCCGGGCTTGCCCAGTGCCTCCGGGAAATCCAGCAGACGCAAATAGTGCGTATTGCAATAGACCAATACGAGGTTGCCGTCGAAATAGCTGACGCCTTGGCCCAAATTCTCCAAGGCATCCGCTAGGACGGCAGGATCGATATCCAATTTGGTCGTTGTCATTTGCCCGTACTTCAACTTTGAAGAGGGATCCAAGGTACCCATGGTGTCTACATCGGCAATCGATTAATTTAGCAACTAATTTTATTTATATTGTGTAGGTTAATGAGTGGTGAACTACAGGCCTGCGATGAAAAAAATTGAGTGGAACTGGGCATTTTACTTGAGGATTCCCGCAGCATTTGTTGTGGCCTTTGGGGTTTGCCTATCCCTGGTTGCTTCAAAGTCTTGGGCCGATGCGTGCGAGCAGCCTCAACCGGTTTGCGCGGCGCGGGCCGCGGTCTTTGCCGTGTCGTCATTCGATCCGGTCGCCAGCGCCGTCAGGATCGCACCGAATACCCTGGTGACGTCCCGGCATGCGGTTGCGGACGAGACCGTGGTCACGGTCTTCTCGGCCGAAGGGCAGCCGCTGACGGCCACGGTCGTGCCAAGCGACTATCCGGGCGACCTGGTCCAGCTTTCCGTTCCCGACCTTCCGCCCGGGCCCGTGTTCGAGATTCCAGCGACGCCGGGACCGGATGCGGGAGAGTTGGTCTACACAGTCGGCGCGGATGTCTCGAAAGGGGCGGTCCGGGCCTATCCCGCTGGGGCGGTGCTGATGCAGCCTGCATCGGGCCATCCGCTCTCGCGGTTCCATCACATGGCATACAGCCAACCGGGCAATAGCGGCGGTGCGCTCGTTTCCGGCGATGGCGCGCTGGTTGGGATCATCGCGTCGGGCGGGGAGGGACGCTATGAAGCGGTGCCGGCGACGGCGTTGGCCGACCTGCAGAGCCGAAGCGGGCCCGGATTCGCGGCGGCAAGCACGGCAATTGGAAAAGCCGTCCGCGACTGTACCTTGATGCTGGAGGATCGGCGGGGGAAACGCGCGCCGCTGCCGGACGCGGAAGCGGACCGCATCGAGACCGCCTGTATGGCGACCGGAAACCGGCAATATTTCGATCTTGCGGCGCAAACCTTCGGCGGGGCCGGAAGGCTCGGCAAGTCTTTCGCGGCCTCCAAAGCCTCGCTGGAACAGGACCCCAATTCGCTGAATGCGCGTCTGACCGCGGCGATCAATTTCCACTTGGCGCGGTGGTATGAAGAGGAGATCCCGCATCTCCGTTTCCTGATGCAGCACATTCCCGACGACCCACAAGTGATACGGCTCGGCATTCAAGCGGGCATTTGGGGCGGGGACGCGGACCTTGCCGCAGCCGCTTTCGACAAATTGAAGCAATCCAACCCGAACATGGTGCCCGCGGCGCAAAAGTTCCTGGAAAATCCGCCACCGCGGCCACCCCGGATGGAACAGCCGGAATAGGCCAGTCCTGCGCTTGCGTTAGTCGTCCAGTGGGTTCGGAACCCAACCCCATTTCACTTTCGGCGATCCGCGTTCCATGGACCGCCCGGTTCGGGCCTTGAGCGCGGCAATCAGTTCCGGCATCGTCCAATCCGGGTTTGCCGCCAGCATGCGGACGGCCATAGCCGTCACGCGCGGAACCGCATAGCTGGATCCGGACGCTTCAACGATCGCGCCACGGTGGTCGATGGTTTGGATACCTTCCGCGGGGACCATCAGATCGACCGACGCCGCACCCCAATTCGATCCCTTGGCGAGACGACCGAACGCATCGGCGGATGTCGTAACGATCATGTTGTCCAACTCCAGGACGGCGGGATAGACCGGTTCTTCATCGATATCGCGCGCATCGTTCCCGGCGGATACGATGAAAAGAATATCCGGATGTTGCCGCGCCGCCTGGCCAAATATGCGCCAGTCGATCTCCCGATTACTGCCCAGGGGCATCATCACGACCCGCGCGCCGTTCCGCGCCGCATAGGCGACGACGTCCCCCATCCGGCGCATGTCGGGCCTTGGATAGCGATACGGAATCAGCCGCGTCATGGGCGCTTCGCGTATCAGAACGCTGGCCACGGTGGTACCGTGCCGGATCGGGAAATAGGGTGACCGAGACGTTTCCAGATCAAAGGGGCGGGGGTCCATGTCCCAGAAATCGTAGCCGAGAATATCGCCGTCATCACCGCGGGCCAGGCGGGCGCTGATTTCCGGCAGCAGGTAGTTCACGCCCGTATCCAGATGAACGACCGTGACGCCGCCCGGGTCGTCGCCGGCTGGAACCGGCGGGTTGAGCGGTTCCGGCTCTCCTTCGGGCTTGAGGTCCTGCCCGAGCGTCAGAAGGAAGGCGTCTTCGCCGTCGCGCTCCAGGACGCGCGTTTGCCGGATGTCGCAATGCGGGCCGATATCGACGAGTGCGACAGGGTCGCCCTTCACCCGCATGTCGCTGCGCGTGCGTTGCACCGTGCCGCCGAAACCGTCCAAGCTTAGCGCGACGACCGTTCCGTCACTGGCGTCCACCAGCCGAAAGCTGCGGCGGAAGCGCGCGTCGACACCGATGAAGTCCTCTATCGCCGATACCGCCCAACGTTTGTCGTCGAACGCCCCGGCATGGGTCGGGTTCTCTTCGCAGGACTTCAGTGTCAGCGCCTGCAACGCCGCCACCCGCGTCGTGTCGAAGGCCACGGCATTCCCGGCGCATGCGAGGGCAAGAACCGCCGCAAGGATTTGAAAAAGTACAAAGCGGGTCAAAAGCCGTTCCCATCCTTCGGCAAAAAAGCGGCAGTGATTGGCCTTTCAGCATCAACCACTGCCCTTTGAAGTCAACCGGGGAACGTGTGGCGATCAGCGCGTAACGGGGACGTAGAAGTCGATTTCGCCCGATTTGGTCTCGGGATCGAAGCGCTCTCCATAGTACTCGTAATCCGGACTATGGGCGAGCTTATAGCCTGAGTTCGGCAACCAGGTCCCGAAGATGTGCTGCAATGTCGGTTTGAGGTCGATGTTGATCGCCGCGCCCGTCAGCTTATGGGTGAAGACCGCATAGGTCTGCGGCTCGATAACGATCTTATCCATCCCTTGCGGCGGCGCGGCGTCGGGGTCGGCCAGAACGCCTGCGATATAGTCGAACATCGCGGTGCGGCCGTTATCGCCGATGCAGGCGCCGATCCCACCTTCCGTCATCAGCGGCAGCAGGTCGTTCCACCGATTTTCGACAGTTTCCCACAGTGCGGGAATCTCGTTCGTTGTGTCGCGCGTGAAGCGCCCCTTCATGCCGATTGCCGCGAAGCGGCCTTTATCCAGTATCCTTGGTTCCATCATCTCTTGCTCCATCAGAAAGGTAAGGGTTGCGTTGGAGAGAGGAGCCACGAGCCGTTCCGTGCCGACCCAGTTACCGCCGCGGACCATCCCGGGCGAGACACCGAAAAAGTCGGAGAAGGACCGCGTGAAAGCCTGTTGCGATCCGAAACCGCTATCGAGAGCGACATCGACGATCGGCGTGTCGCTATCGCGCAGAAGCGCCGCGGCATGGGACAGCCGACGAGCGCGGACATAGCCCATCACCGTCCATCCGGTCATCGCCTGAAAGGTTCTGCAGAAGTGATAACGGGAAACACCGGCCGCGGAGGCGACCTCGTCGAGACGCAGATCTTCGCCCAGATTGGCTTCGATCCTGTCTATGGCTTTCTGGATGCGTTTCATGGCTCCTCACCGTGTTGGTGGGGCCAGAATAGCCGGTGTGGAAATGGCCGTCTTAACCGGGATTGCTGATTTCAACATCGCAATCCCGGTGCCGTCGGCAGGCCGTCAGCTGGCCTGGCGGTAGAGCCAGGGCTGACCCGCGCCCTGCTTGTCTTCGAACGTGTCGATCTTCTTGCCGTTCTGCAGGGTCAGGCCGATATCGTCCAGGCCGTTCAGCAGGCAATGCTTGCGGAAGGCATCCAACTCGAAGGAGATTTCCTCTCCGTCCGGGTCAGTGATGACCTGGTTCTCCAAATCGACGGTGAAGGTCGCGTTGGAGCCGCGGTCTGCCTTTTCCATCAGCTTGTCGATAACAGCGCGCGGAAGCTGGATCGGGACGATGCCGTTCTTGAAGCAGTTGTTGTAGAAAATGTCCGCGAAACTTGGCGCCAATACGCAGCGGATGCCGAAATCCAGCAGTGCCCAAGGGGCGTGTTCGCGAGACGAGCCGCAGCCGAAGTTGTCGCCGGCGACCAGAATTTCCGACTGACGGTATTGCGGCTTGTTCAGCACGAAGTCGGGCTTTTCGTCGCCGGTTTCCGGGTCGTAGCGCATTTCGTCGAACAGATGCTTGCCGAGGCCGGTCCGCTCGATGGTCTTCAGGAACTGCTTCGGAATGATCATGTCGGTATCGACGTTGATCATGTTCAGCGGCGCCGCAATCCCGGTCAGGGTTTTGAATTTTTGCATGCTGTCCTCTCCCGTGTCCTTATTTTGCCGAGCATTATCCGCGCCGGCGGCGGGAATCCCAAATGAAATCAAAGTCGCACAGATCGTCGTCGACGACATTGATCAGGCCGAGTCCCTGGACCCGGTCTTCGCGCAGGAATTCGCGTTCATTGTCGTTTGCGCCGATCTCGTCCGCATAGACGATTTCCACGAACCAGCCGTTGGTGTCCAAGTCCTTTTTGAACAGGCGGCTGACGAAGCTTTCCCATTCGGCCAAAGCGATTGCGCTCATAGTCTGTTTCCTCAGTTTCCGGCGTTGCCGCTTATAGGAATTCCCGAACGTCGGCCAAGGTGCCCTTGATCGCGGCGGCGGCGGCCATGCCCGGGCTGACCAGATGCGTCCGGCCGCCCCGGCCCTGACGGCCTTCGAAGTTACGATTGCTGGTGGAGGCGCAGCGCTCACCCACCTTCAGCTTGTCGGCATTCATGGCGAGGCACATGGAACATCCCGGCTCGCGCCAATCGAAACCGGCTTCGATGAAGATCTTGTCCAGTCCTTCACGCTCCGCCTCTTCCTTCACCAGGCCCGATCCCGGGACGATCATGGCGTGAACGCCGTCCGCGACCTTCCGGCCCTTGGCAATGGCGGCGGCTTCGCGAAGATCCTCGATCCGGCCGTTGGTGCAGGAACCGACGAAGACTTTGTCGATCTTCACGTCGGTCAGCTTCTGGCCCGCGGTCAGGCCCATATAGTCCAGCGAACGCTGCATCGCGAGCGCCTTGTTCTGATCGGTTGCATCGGCCGGGTTCGGCACGTAGCCTGTAATCGGTGCGACGTTTTCCGGGCTGGTGCCCCAAGTGATCTGCGGCGGAATGTCGTCGACATCCAGCGTCACTTCGGTTTCGTATTTCGCACCCGGGTCGGACGGCAGCGTCTTCCAATAGGCGACAGCCGCTTCCCATTGCCCGGCCTTCGGCGACATCGGACGGCCCTGAAAATAGGCGAAAGTCTTTTCGTCCGGTGCGATAAGGCCGGCACGGGCGCCGCCCTCGATCGTCATGTTGCAGACCGTCATGCGGCCTTCGACGCTGAGGTCGCGGATCGCCTGACCGGCATATTCAATGACATGGCCGGTGCCGCCCGCGGTGCCGATTTTACCGATCAGCGCCAGAACCAGGTCTTTCGCGGTGACGCCCGGCGGCAGCGCGCCGTTGACCGTGACGCGCATGTTCTTCAGCGGCTTTTGCAGCAATGTCTGGGTGGCGAGAACATGCTCGACTTCCGAAGTGCCGATGCCGAAGGCAAGGGCGCCGAACGCCCCGTGTGTGGCGGTGTGGCTGTCGCCGCAGACGATCGTCGTGCCCGGCAGGGTGAAGCCCTGCTCCGGCCCGATGATATGGACGATGCCCTGGCGGATATCGGACGTGTCGAAATACGGCACGCCGAATTCGGCAACGTTCTTCTCAAGTGTTTCCACCTGCAGCCGGCTTTCGGGATCGGTGATCCCGGCGGACCGGTCCGTGGTCGGAACATTGTGGTCCGCCACGGCCAAGGTGGCGTCCGGGCGGCGGACCTTCCGCCCGGACATGCGCAGCCCTTCGAAGGCTTGCGGGCTTGTCACTTCGTGAACCAAATGCCGATCGATATAAATCAGGCAGGTTCCGTCATCCTGTTGATCTACCAGATGACTTTCCCAGATTTTGTCGAATAGCGTTTTCGGTCCTGACATTCCCGGTTCCTCCTAAAGATACGTGCCTTCCCCGCCCGACCCGGGGCCCGCCACGGGCCCCGTGTTAACCCAATCAAGGGGGAAGGGTTCCGCGTGACCGACTATTTCTCGGTCTTGGTTTCCGCTTCGGTCGCGCCGACGGGCGGCGCAGCCTGCGCCTGCAGTTCTGCTTCGCTCATCGCTGCCGCTGATGCGGCGGCGGCCTTGCCGCGGACGACGCCGCGGGTGCGTTCGGTGATACGCGCCGCCTTACCGGTCCGGCCACGCAGATAGTACAGCTTCGCGCGGCGAACCTTACCACGGCGCACCAGCTCGACGCCCTCGATTCGGGGGCTATACAGCGGGAACACACGCTCCACACCTTCGCCGTAGGACAGCTTCCGAACGGTAAAGGAACTGTTCAGGCCGGCATTCTTGCGGGCAATGCAGACGCCTTCATAGGCCTGGACACGTTCACGGTTGCCTTCGACAACCTTCACCAGAACGCGCACGGTGTCGCCGGGACGGAAGTCGGGAATGTTCTTCCCTTCCATCAGCCTGCCGAGCTGTTCGCTTTCAAGCTGCTCGATAATGTTCATAGGTCCGATCCTTTCTTTCAAAATCCGATACCCCCGTCCGAACCAACTAGCCGGGGGCGGGTTTCTTCTTAAGCCTGCGTTGCACTCATCCCGGCGCCGACTGTATTTGCCATTCCGGATCCCTTGCCCGCGCGATAGCGCGACCACAGGTCCGGCCGACGGTCGCGGGTTGTCCGCTCCGCCTCGGCCAGGCGCCAGGCCTTGATCTTTTCGTGATGGCCGGAAAGCAAAACGTCCGGCACATCCAATCCATCCCAGGTGGCGGGCCTCGTGAAAT
This sequence comes from uncultured Flavobacteriaceae bacterium, assembly GCA_964350445.1. Lineage (GTDB taxonomy): Bacteria > Pseudomonadota > Alphaproteobacteria > UBA8366 > Aestuariispiraceae > Hwanghaeella. Next base: position 55,379 of record CAYGKA010000024.1, on the reverse strand, counting down.
GGGGATATTCGAGCAACCCGGCGGAAAAACTTTCTTCCTCCAGGGATGCTTCGGCCCCCATGTAACCCGGCAGCAGGCGAAGGCTTGCATCCAGCATTGCCATCGCCGCCAATTCCCCGCCCGACAGAACGAAATCGCCCAGGCTGACTTCACGGATTTCCCGTTTGTCCAGCACGCGTTGGTCGATCCCCTCATACCGTCCGCATAACAGCGTCACGCCCTCGCCCGCCGCCAATTCCGCAGCCATCGCCTGATCGAACACCTTGCCGCGCGGGCTGAGGTAGACGATCGGGCCGGGCTGGTTCTCGACGGAGGCCAAAGCCGCGTCCACGACATCCGGCCGCATCACCATTCCGGGGCCGCCGCCGAAAGGCGTGTCGTCCACGGTATTGTGCTTGTCGGCGGCAAAGTCCCGGATATTGATCGCCTTCAGCGACCATATCCCTGACGTCAACGCTTTGCCCGAAAGCGACAGACCGAGCGGCCCCGGAAACATTTCCGGGAACAACGTCAGAACCGTCGCCGTCCAGGGAGATTGCGTGGTCATGCATCCTCCCCTTCCGTATCGGTTCCGCCGGTTTCGGCCGCGTCGACTTCCAGCGGCGGCACCACAGTGACGGTGCCTGCCTTCAAGTCGACCGCCGGCGCGACCTCCCGCGTGAAGGGCAGATAGGTCATTCCGCCGCTTTCCAGCGCGACTTCCAACAGATCGCCCGCACCGAAGTCGTGTACCGCCTTGATCCGGCCGTGTCCGCTTCCGTCCAACAAGACCGTGCGCAAACCGATCAGGTCCGCGTGGTAGAACTCGTCTTCCTCCGGGTCCGGCAAAGCGGCGCGAGGGACGAAGAGTTTCTGACCTTTCAGGTCCTCGACCGCGTTGCGGTCGGCAATGCCGTCGATCCGCACGATCAATTGACCCTTGGCTTCCCCGACGATTTCCAGCCGGAAGGTCCGGAGACCCGCCTGATCGCTCAGCGCGCCATAGGCGACCAAATCGGACGGCTCTTCGGTGAAACTCTTCACCTTTACCAAACCACGCACTCCGTGCGGCGCGGTGATGACACCCACCAGCACCAAGTCCCCGACCTGCCTAAGGTCTTGGGCCTGTTTGGTTCCGTCTTTCATGATCGATCCGTCCGGCATCTTGCGATCCGACTATCCCGTCTGGGCCGGCGAACGAGAGAAATGGGCCGGGCTTACGCCCCGCCGCGTTCCCTCGGCGCCTTACGCCTCGGTCGTTTCTTCCGTGGATGCTTCCTCAGCGGCAGCTTCCTCGGCAGGGGCTTCTTCAACCGGCGCAGCGGCGGCTTCAGCAGCAGCTTCCGCAGCGGCCTTGGCCTTTTCCTGCTTCGCTTCCAAGCGTTCCTTGGCTTTTTGGCCAGGCGCACTCTTCTGCGGCTGTTCGCTGTAGGTCCGGTTGACGACGCCGGCGTCGTCCAGGAAACGGGCGATGCGGTCCGACGGCTTCGCGCCGTGTTCCATCCAATGCTTCACACGGTCCATATCGATTACGATACGGTCCGGATGACCTTTGGGAACCATCGGGTTGTGATGGCCGATCTTTTCGATGAAGCGGCCGTCCCGGGGCATGCGGCTGTCAGCGACAACGATGCGGTAGAACGGGCGCTTCTTGGCCCCACCACGGGCCATACGGATTTTGAGGGACATATGTCTTTCTCTCCAGTTGCACCAAACTCAATTCAAACCAAAGACGCCGTCTTGACCGGCGGCGCCCACAACCATTCGGCAGGCGCCTTAACGCATGCCGCCGGGCGGCATCAGGCCGGGCGGCAGACCGCCGCCCTTGCCCATCAGGCCACCCATGGATCTCATCAGGCCTTTCTGGCCCAGTTTCCCCATTTTCTTCATCATCTTCGCCATGGTCAGATACTGCTTCAGCAGTTTGTTGACTTCCTGGACGGACGTGCCCGACCCCATGGCGATGCGCTGTTTGCGCGATGCGTGGATCACTTTCGGATTGCGCCGCTCCTGGGGCGTCATCGACGAAATGATCGCTTCTTGGCGCTTCAGCAGGCCTTCGTCCAGGTTGGCGTTCTTCATCTGATCCTTAAGCTTGCCGACACCCGGCAGCATGCCCATCAGGCCCTGCAGACCGCCCATCTTGCGCATCTGCTTCAACTGATCGGAAAGATCGTTCAGGTCGAACTCGCCCTTCTGGATTCTCTTGGCCAGCCGCTCGGCGTCTTCTTCCTGGATCGTATCCCGCGCTTTTTCGACCAGGCTGACGACATCGCCCATGCCCAGGATGCGGCCGGCGACACGGTCGGCGTGGAACTCTTCCAACTCGTCCAGCTTTTCGCCGACGCCCAGCAGCTTGATCGGGCATTGGGTCACCGCGCGCATGGACAGCGCCGCACCGCCGCGCGCGTCGCCGTCGACGCGGGTCAGCATGATGCCGGTCAGACCGACGCGTTTGTTGAAGTTGTCGGCGACGTTGACCGCGTCCTGACCGGTCATCGCATCTGCGACCAGCAGCACTTCGGTTGGGCTCGTGGCGTTTTTCACCGCCGCAACTTCGGCCATCAGGCCTTCATCCACATGCAGGCGGCCCGCGGTATCGAGCATGACGACGTCATAACCGCCGAAGCGTCCGGCCTGCATCGCGCGTTTGGCGATATCGACCGGCTGCTGGCCGGCGACGATCGGCAGGGTCGAGACTTCCGCCTGTTCACCCAGGATCTTCAACTGTTCCTGCGCGGCCGGGCGGTAGACGTCCAGCGACGCCATCAGGACCTTTTTCTTTTCGCGCAGCTGCAGGCGGCGGGCGATTTTCGCGGTGGAGGTTGTCTTACCGGACCCCTGCAGACCGACCATCAGGATCGCGGCCGGGGGCTCACCGATCAGGTTCAGGCTTTCCGCGGCAGGCGGCGTGCCGTCTTCGGCGGGGGTGCCGCCCAGCATCTCGACCAAGCCGTCATGGACGATTTTGACGACCATCTGGCCCGGGGTGACGGAACGCAGGACTTCCTGTCCGATCGCGCGTTCCTTGACCTGGGCGATGAAGTCGCGGACGACGGGCAGGGCCACGTCGGCCTCCAACAGGGCAAGCCGCACATCGCGCATGGCCTGGTCGACGTCGGACTCCTTCAGCGCCCCTCGGCGCTTCAAGCCGTCCAGGACGGATCCAAGCTTATCGCTCAATGTTTCGAACATGCCTACTGCCTACTCCCTGGGCCACTTTCCGGCCCAAATTCAAACTCTCGACACTGCCGCCCGCGGTCTGTATTCGGGTCGCTATGCGCGCAACGCAAAACGCGCCAGTGCGCGAAACTCGCGGACTGGCGTGACCCCGAAAGACCTTATAGCCGACGGATTGGTCTTGAATGTGGCGGGTTCTAAGGGTTTGGGAGCGCCGCGTCAAGCTGCGCGCGCGGGAAATCCGTTTGGGTGGCCCGGTCCCGGTCGTTGCCAAATGACGCCTCCTCGCCATATAACGCGGGCACCGCACCGATACGGGCGCGGCTGAGTTTGGAATGGCGGCATGATCCCCTTCGTTAAGATGCATGGCTTGGGCAACGATTTCGTCATCGTGGACGACCGCGACGGCGCCTATGCGCTCGACCGTGACACGCGTGCCGCCATGGCGGACCGACGGCGTGGTATCGGCTGTGACCAGTTGCTTGTGCTGGGCCAGCCCAGCGACGGGTCGGCGGATGTCTTCATGCGGGTCTACAACCCGGACGGTGGAGAGGTCGAGGCCTGCGGCAACGGCACGCGCTGCGTCGCGGCATTGGTGATGGGCGAGGGGGCAAAGGACGCCCTCGGCGTGGAGACGGTCGCCGGCATCCTGGCCAGCACGCGTAATCCGGACGGGACCGTTTCGGTCGATATGGGCGAGCCGCGTCTGAGGTGGGACCAGATTCCGCTGGAGCGGGAGATGGATACGCTGTCGGTCGATATGGCCTACATTCCCTATTCGGACCCGGTCGCGGTCAATATGGGCAACCCGCATATCGTCTTCTTCGTCGATGACGTGGAGGCTGTGCCGCTGGAGGAATGTGGTCCGGTGCTTGAGAATGATCCGCTGCTGCCCCAGCGCGCCAATATCGAATTCGTCGCCAAGAAGGCGGACGGGAGTTTGCGCATGCGGGTTTGGGAACGCAGCGCCGGGATTACCCAGGCTTGCGGTTCGGGCGCCTGCGCCGTTGTCGTCGCGGCGACGCGGCGGGGCCTGATCGACCGAAAGGCGCGGATCCACCTTGACGGCGGAGCGCTGGACCTGGAATGGCGCGACGACAACCATGTCATCATGACCGGTCCGACCGCATTCAGTTTCCGGGGCGAGTGGACGCAATGAGCGGCGACCGGATGCAGGACCAAGGCGGCGCGCCCCGCGTGGTGACGTTCGGCTGCCGGCTGAACGCCTATGAATCGGAAGTCATGCGCACGAATGCCGTTGCGGCCGGATTGAACGATGCGATTTTCTTCAATACCTGCGCGGTGACGGCGGAAGCCGAACGCCAGGCCCGCCAAGCGATCCGCAAGGCGCGGCGTGAGAATCCCGAGGCGCGGATCATCGTTACCGGGTGTGCCGCACAGGTCGATCCTGGCCGTTACGCCGCCATGCCCGAAGTGGACCAGGTCCTTGGGAACGAGGAAAAACTGAAGCCCGAGAGTTTCCTCCCCGAGGCGACCGAACGCGTGCTGGTGAACGACATCATGTCGGTGACCGAAACCGCGGGCCATTTGATCGACGGGTTGAAGGACCGCGCCCGCGCCTTCGTGCAGGTACAGAACGGCTGCGACCATCGCTGCACCTTCTGCATCATTCCCTATGGACGCGGCAACAGCCGGTCGGTTCCGATCGGCGAAGTCGTGCGGCAGGTCCAGGCCCTGGTGGCCAACGGCTACAAGGAAGTGGTCCTGTCCGGCGTGGACATCACGTCCTACGGTCCCGACCTGCCCGGCAAGCCCAGCTTGGGGCAGATGGTGCGCCGGCTTCTCGCCCTGGTGCCGGACCTGCCCAGACTCAGGATATCCTCCATCGACTGTATTGAAATGGACGAAGACCTCTTCCGTCTGATCGCCGAAGAACCGCGCCTGATGCCGCATCTGCATCTGTCCCTTCAGGCGGGCGACGACATGATCCTGAAGCGCATGAAGCGCCGCCATATGCGGGACGAGGCGATCGCACTGACGGACCGGCTTCGCGCCATCCGTCCCGAGGTCGTGTTCGGCGCCGACCTTATCGCCGGCTTCCCGACCGAAACGGAAGAGATGTTCCGCAATACGCTGGATATCGTCGACGATTGCGGGCTCACCTATCTCCACGTCTTTCCTTATTCGGAACGGCAAGGAACGCCAGCCGCCCGGATCCCAAACCAGGTGCCCAAGGCCGAGCGCAAGGACCGCGCCCGCCGTCTGCGCGAGAGGGGCGAGGAACGTTTCGCGGCCTATCTGAAAGGCAGGATCGGGAAGACCGAACGGGTCCTGGTCGAGAAGGACGGAGAAGGCCGCACCGAAGGGTTCGCGCCCGTGGCCGTCACCGGCAACCCCGGCGATCTGTTGGATGTCGTCGTCACAGGAACCGATGGGCCTATCCTGACCGCCCGTCCAGTGGCGGAGCGTGCTGCCTGACATGTCCTGGTTTCAGCGTATCAAGGAAGGGTTGCGGAAATCCTCGTCGCGTCTTGCGTCCGGGATCACCGATATTTTCACCAAGCGGAAGCTGGATGCCGCGGCGTTAGAGGAGCTTGAGGATCTGCTCGTCATGGCGGATCTCGGTCCCACGACGGCAGCGAAACTGGCCGCGGCGATCGCAAAGGAACGGTTCGACAAGGAAATCGAACCGGATGAAATCCGTGCCGCCCTTGCCGATGAAGTCGCGTTGATCTTGGAGCCGGTGGCCAAGCCGCTCGCCGTCGACAGCGGAGCCAAGCCCCATATCGTGCTGGTCGCCGGCGTCAACGGCAGCGGCAAGACCACGACCATAGGCAAGCTGGCGAAACAACTGAAGACCGAAGGCAAGAGCGTGATGCTCGCCGCCGGCGATACGTTCCGCGCGGCCGCCATCGAACAGTTGAAGATCTGGGGCGACCGAACGGGCACGCCGGTTGTGGCCAAGGAACAAGGGGCGGATGCGGCAGGGCTCGCTTTCGATGCGATCGAACGCGCCCGGCGCGACGGTATCGACGTTCTGCTCATCGACACGGCCGGGCGGCTGCACAACAAGTCCGGCCTGATGGAAGAGTTGAAAAAGGTCATCCGGGTGATCCGCAAACTGGATGAAACCGCGCCCCATGATGTGTTGCTTGTGCTGGACGCGACCACCGGCCAGAACGCGATCGCACAGGTCGAGACCTTCAAGGAAATGGTCAACGTGACGGGCTTGGTGGTCACCAAGCTGGACGGCACAGCCAAGGGCGGCGTACTGGTCGCCCTTGCGGAACGGTTCGGCCTTCCGGTGCATGCCATCGGGGTCGGTGAGCAGGTGGACGATCTGCGTCCCTTCGCGGCGCGGGATTTCGCCCGTGGCCTGATGGGGTTGGAAGACTAACACCCAACCGGCATCGGTCTTTCGTCCCAGCCGGGTTTCGGCCGTGAAGCTGGCAAGGTAGGCTCACAGCGGTAAGATACAGAGGAGACCCGCCATGGCCTCAATTCCCTCCGTCTGCGATTTCGGCTGGAAAGCCATTGATTTCACTTTGCCTGCGACGAACGGGAAAACCTATTCGCTTGCCGACCTGACGGGTGAGAACGGCGTGATGATCGCCTTCATCTGCAACCATTGCCCTTATGTATTGGCGGTGATCGACCGTTTCGTGGCCGATGCGGAAATCCTGAAACGGAACGGCATCGGGGTCGCGGCCATCTGCGCGAATAATGCGGCGACGCATCCGGCGGATTCATTCGACAACATGGCTGTGTTCGCGCGGGAACACGGGTTCGGCTTTCCCTATCTGCATGACGAGGCGCAGGACGTGGCGCGCGCCTATGACGCCGCCTGCACGCCGGACTGGTTCGGTTTCAACAAGGACCTGGAATTGCAGTATCGCGGCCGACTGGACGACGGAAAGCTGGACCCGCCGTCGGCAGGATCGCGGCGCGAATTGCTGGACGCCATGCTGCGCGTCGCGGAAACCGGCAAAGGTCCCGCCGAACAAATCGCCAGCATGGGCTGTTCCATCAAATGGAAATCTTGATGCGGTGACAGGGCCTGCGCGCGGACCGTGGCCGGCGGATCAGGAGTCGGAGAATTTCCGTTTCGCTTCGGCCAGGCTTTGAAGCAGTTGCCGGCCCGTTTCGCCGCCATCGCCCGCGATCTTCTGGGTGATCACAACCTTTACCAGGTCGATATGCGAGTCGATCAGGTCCAATAGCTGCGGCGTGACGGTCGCGCCTTCCTTGGTGATATCGTAGAGCGACTTGCCGAATTGCGAGATCAGCGGATAGCCGAAAATGCCGCCCTGTCCGCGAAGTTCCAAGGCCATGGTGTTCAAGGTGGCGAATTGCTCCGCAGACTGATCGGGGTCTTCCACGGCCCGATGGTGGGCCTGTTGCAGCTCTTCGATCGATTCCTTGACCCAATCCGCGTAGTCCGTCTCCATGTTCTGAATCTTGTCTTCGGCCGCCTTCAGCATATCGGGATCGAAGGGCGGCTCGTTCACGTCGGTCACGCCGGTCGCCAGTTTCTGCTTCAAGGTTTTTGGCAATTTGAAGATCCAAACACGTTTCTTCGTGTTCTTGATCTTGGACATGTCCTTGCCGGAATAGAGCGTTTCGATCTCATCGTCCGTCGTTTTGCGCAGTTCTGTTTCGACTGGCTTTTTTTGACGCCGTCGATCCGGGCCGAAGTAATTCGGGCAATAAATATAGGGGCGCGGATGTTCGATGACGGCCGTTATGCGTTTGGCCAAGCCTTCGGCGGAAAACGGTTTTGCCACGAATTCGTCGACGCCTGCGTCCCGGCAGGCGAAGAGGACATCCTTGTCCGCGGCGGCCGAGATCATCAGGAACGGCATGAAACGGTCAGGCGATTTCCCCGCGAGACGCATCCAGCGCAGGAACATGCCGCCGTCCACCACCGGCATCACGAAATCGCTCACGATCAAGTCCACTCCGGTCTTGCCGACAAGGCTCTCACCTTGGATCGATGCCGAGGGCGCCATGAACTGAATCGCTTCCTGTCCGTTTTCGGCAGTCATGACCCGTTCGACGCCGAGCGCACGCAGCGTCGTCACCAACAAGCTGCGCATAAAGCGCGAGTCTTCGACAACCAAGACCGAAAGGCGGGAAAAGTCGTAACGGGCCATGGGATACTCAGCTAATCGCGGAAAGGCGGGAACGAGGACGGGGTGCCGCTCGCATACAGACGAAGTGGACCGAATGGGTCATCGCCGCCTCCCGGTGGGTTCAAGTAATCAGACAAGTACGTTCAAGTAGTATCCCCGGTTGGGAATATCCTGTTGCGGGCCGGCATTGCCGTCCAAGCGCAGCAATCGCTTTAACCGTTCGAAAGCTGTCCGCAAATCATAAGGGTCGCGGCCCGGCCGTGACGGCGGCCGGCGCGGCAGTGCCGTGCTTGTGGTGGCGGGGGATGAAATCCCACTTGGCCGTTCTAGGTGATTGCCGCCGACGCGACGATCACCGGACCCACCGATGCCATTATTTCCTATTGCCATGACCCGAACCTATGGCGAATCGCTGTCAGCGGCAACCCGGAAACGCCGCAACCTGCTGACATAAAAGGATTACCTCCTTCCATCGAAGTTTGTCGAGAAGCATGCTTGGTCTTGGGATCGCGCGCGGCTATAACCCCGGCCATGACTGGGAATCAACAGACCTCGCGCCAACCTCCGCCATGGCTCACGCCCGTATGCGAATACGGGCCGCTGGTGGTGTTTTTCATCACCTATCTACTGGCCGATTTGTACACGGCGACGGCGGCTGTCATGGCGGCAACCGTGGCGGCCCTGGCGGTTTCTTACATTCTTTCCCGGAAACTGCCTAAGCTGCCCTTGGTGACCGCGCCCATTCTTTTGGTGCTCGGCGGGCTGACCCTTTATTTGGAAGACGACACATTCATCAAGATCCGTCCCACTTTGGTGAACACCCTGTTCAGCATAACGCTGCTCGCCAGCGCGGCGCTGGGCCGCCAGCCATTGAAGTTCGTTGTTGGTCAGGCCCTGCGCCTGGATGAGGCCGGTTGGCGCAAGCTCACGATCCGGTTCGGGTTGTTCTTCGGCTTCCTCGCCTGCATGAACGAAGCGGTTTGGCGCACGCAATCGGACGATTTCTGGGTGACCTACAAGGTGTTCGGCGCGATGGGCCTTACCTTCCTGTTCATGCTGACGCAGGCGCCGATGATCAATCGGCATTTGGAACCGGCCGACGCAAATAGCGGCTCGGGTGAGACTAAATCCGACGGCGACGGGACCGATCGCTAGAGTTTTGCCTGGCCCTGCTACCGCGTCATGTCGCCCATATCGCCGGGCGGATTGCCGAAGGGCGGATGGTGCGCTTTTCCCAGCACTTCCTTGAAATGGTTGAGTGCCCAGTGGACGGACGGGAAGGCCAGGTCGTCCCATGGAATATCGCCCCAATCGAACAGCGCCACTTCCTGGCTTTCCGGTCCGGCGGCGACATCGGGCGTTGCCAGATTACCGCGGTAGATGATCTGAACCTGACTGATCCGCGGGATGTTGTAGATGGCGAGAACGACGAGTTCCGCCAGGTCTGCGGTAGCCTCTTCCATCGCTTCCCGCCGGGCGCCGGCCTCAGTCGTTTCGTTCAACTCCATATATCCCGCGGGAATGGTCCAATATCCCTTGCGCGGCGGGATGTTCCGGCGGCACAGCAGAATGCGGCCTTCCCATGTCGCGACGGTGCCGACGACGATCTTCGGGTTCTCGTAGTTGACGAAACCGCAGTCCGGACAAACCAGTCTTTCGACGTTGTCGCCTTCTGGAACCGCGCGGACTCGGGGGCCGCCATCCTCCATGGTGATGATCGTTGCGGTCGTTTCCCCGTCGCCGGTGGAGGGTGCGGAAGATGAGGTCTTTTTGTCTGTCATTTAAGGATAGTGGGTCCGCAATGCGCCGACGGCAACCCGGTCGATAGGAGCATGCGGCGGAACGGGTCGACTTGGAGCGCGGAGGCGGTATGATGCGCCGCCCGCAGGCTTCAATCAGTTCTCAGGATACTCTCTACGATGACCGCTTCCGTCGACAAACTCTATGAGGAGGCCGACCGCCTCTACTACGACGACAAACTGGATAAAGCGGCGGTTCTCTATCAGAAGATCCTGGATATTGATCCCGATCATCAGGCGGCGCTCCATTCCCTGGGCATCATTCACTACGACCGGGACGAGTATGTCCCTGCCGTCGACTTCATGCTGAAGGCCCTGGAGCAGGACCCTGAGGACATTTACGTCCACTCCAATCTGGGTAAGTCGCTCTATGGCATGGTTCACATGGGTGAAAGGAAGACCGCTAAACGCATCGCCCGGCAATGGGCGGCGGATTATCCCGACAACCGCATCGCGTTGCACATGGCCGCCGCGGTGACAGGCGACGGATTGCCCGACAGGGCCAATGACGACTATGTCGCGCAGACCTTCGATGAATTTGCCGATACCTTCGATTCCAAGCTTGAGGAGTTGAACTACCGGGCGCCCGAACTGCTGGGAACGGCCTTGGCGCGCCATGTCGACGGGAAAGGCCTGCGCATCCTGGACGCGGGTTGCGGCACAGGATTATGCGCCCCGCATTTGCGGCCGTTGGCCCGGAAACTGGAAGGTATCGATCTCTCGGAAGAGATGCTCGCCCTCGCCAAGAAGCGGAAACTGTATGACCGCCTGAACAAGGCGGAACTGACCGAGGCACTTCAAACCCGCAGCAAACGGTATGATGTTGCCGTCGCCGCCGACGTGCTGTGCTATTTCGGGGACCTCACGGCTGTCTTCGGGGCGATGGCGACAGCCGTGCAGCAAGGGGGCTTGTTCGCGTTCACGCTGGAGACCCACAGGAAGGCCAAGGACTATGACCTGGGCATAAGCGGCCGGTATACGCATTCCGCAAAATATGTCCGGGACAGCCTGGCTGAGGCCGGATTCTCTATCGTCGAGGTGGGTGAAGAGCAGTTGCGCACGGAATACGCCTTGCCGGTCAAAGGCCTTGTCGTCGTCGCGCGGAAAGAAGCATGACAGTGCTTTCAGCCGTACAAATTACACCAGGATATTGACCAGTGACCCGCGGGGCAGGGGTCTGTCGGGGTTTTGAGTGCCGGCCGCCGAGATGGATTGGGATGCCCGCCGAACCGTTCGCGACGAGGCCGGGTCGCTAACCGCCTTGGCGGCTTCGGTGGCGGCCGTGTCTTGAACTGCGCGCGCGGAACTGCGGTTGCCGGGGGCTTGCCCGGGCGTGCCGATCCGCGTGTTCTCCGATTGCGCCGTCAGCAATTGGCGGCTGCCCAGTGGGCCGCCTGCACCGATGACGTCCATATGCGATTGCTCCTGCCGAGCCCCTCAGCTTTCACCTTATCGCCGAATGATTAATAGAATCTAAATAAAATTTTACATAAATTCGTTCGTGGATCTTCATGCATCGGCAAACGCGAACGGCGGGCACCCGTTTCCTGGGAAGCCCGCCGTAGACGGTTCGTCAAAGGGGCCAAGGCCGCCTAGGCGTTTGCCGCCGCTTCCAACGCCGCAACGCCCGGCAATTCGCGGCCTTCCATCCATTCCAGGAAGGCGCCGCCGGCGGTCGAGACGTAGGTGAAGTCTTCGCCGACGCCCGCATGGTTCAGTGCCGCAACCGTGTCGCCGCCGCCCGCGATGGAGACCAGCGAGCCCGCTTTTGTCAGACGCGCCGCGGTTTGCGCAAGGGCGACGGTGCCTTGGTCGAAAGGCTTGATCTCAAAAGCGCCCATCGGACCGTTCCAGACCAGCGTGCGGCAGGATTCGAGCCTTGCGGAGAGATCGGCGGCGCTGGCCGGGCCGATATCCAGGATCATCTGGTCTTCCGGAACGGCGTCGATGGCGACGACGTCTGCATCGTCCGTCGGCGCAAATTCCGGCGCGATCGAGGCATCGGTTGGTAGCGCGATGATGCAGCCGGCGGATTCCGCCCGTACGATGATTTCCCGCGCAGTACTGGCCAAATCCGCTTCGCAAAGGCTCTTCCCGACCGAAACGCCTTTCGCCAGCAGGAAGGTATTGGCCATGCCGCCGCCGATGATTAACACGTCGACGCGGCTTACCAGATTTTCGAGCACCTTCAATTTGGAGGACACCTTCGCGCCGCCGACGATGGCCGCGACAGGGCGCTGCGGATTGCCGAGCGCGGCGTCCAGCGCTTCCAGTTCCGCCTGCATGTTCCGGCCGGCCGCCGCGGGCAGCAGTTTCGCTATCGCATGGGTGGAGGCATGGGCCCGGTGCGCGGCGGAGAACGCGTCATTCACATAGGCGTCACCAAGGGCGGCCAGCGCTTTCGCGAACTCAGTGTCGTCATCCTCTTCACCTGCATGAAACCGCAGGTTCTCCAGCAGCGTGACGCCGCCGGGGCCTGCCTTGGCCACCGCTTCGGCGGCCGGCGCGCCGATGCAATCTTCGGCGAAGATGACGTCGCGGCCCAGTATGGCCTGCAAGGCGCCGGCGACGGGGCGCAGGGACATGGTTGCGACCTTCTTGCCTTTGGGCCGCCCGAAATGGGACATCAGAACGACGGAAGCGCCCTTGTCCAGCAAGTCGCGGACGGTCGGCATCAGGCGGTCGATGCGCGTGGTATCGGTAACCCGGCTGCCATCCATTGGTACGTTGAGGTCGCCGCGGACCAGAACCGTTTTTCCATTTACCGACAGATCGTCCAAGGTCTTGAAAGCCATGCGAACCCCATAGGTTTTGCCGTTTCAGAAACACCGCCGGCGCCGCAAAGCGATGCCGACGGCGTTCGCATAGCGGAAGATCGCCGTTTCTTCCAGTCCTACCGATGCCGCAAGGTTCCAGCCCGGTGCAGGGCCTCATCGTGCCGGAACCCCGCCGATTGAGTGCGGGCGCTTGCTTGACCCGGTTGGCGGCCCGGCGTAACACCAGCCGAAGGCTTTCCATGAGGGTGATATGAAGCGCGCATTGGTCACGGGTGTAACCGGTCAGGACGGGTCGTATCTGGCTGAGTTCCTGTTGTCCAAAGGCTACGAGGTCCATGGCTTGATCCGCCGCGCTTCGACCTTCAACACCGACAGGATCGACCACCTGTATCAGGATCCGCACGAATCCGGTGCGCGCCTGTTTCTCCATTATGGCGATTTGGCCGATTCCACCGGTATCCGCCGGGTGATCGGGAAGGTTAAGCCGGACGAGGTCTACAATCTCGGCGCCCAGAGTCATGTGCGCGTCAGTTTCGATCAGCCCGAATATACCGCCGACATCGTTTCGACCGGGACGCTGCGCCTGCTGGACGCGATCCGCGACTACATCAAGGAAACCGACGCGACGGTGCGGGTCTATCAGGCGGGCAGTTCCGAAATGTTCGGGGCGGCGCCGGCACCGCAGTCGGAGGCGACGCCGTTCTATCCGCGCAGCCCCTACGCGGTGGGCAAGGTCGCCGCGCATTGGTTCGGCATCAACTACCGCGAAGCATACGGCCTGTTCGTGTCGAACGGGATTCTGTTCAATCACGAAAGCCCGCGCCGCGGCGAAACCTTCGTTACACGCAAGATCACCCGTGCGCTGGGCCGGATCAAACACGGCCTGCAGGAGAAGCTTTACCTCGGCAACCTCGATTCGAAACGCGACTGGGGATTTGCCGGGGACTATGTCGAAGCGATGTGGTTGATGCTGCAAGCCGACGAACCGGGCGATTTCGTGGTCGCGACCGGTGAAACCTATTCCGTTAAGGATTTTCTTCAGGCCGCGTTTTCTTATGCGGAATTGAATTGGCAGGATTATGTCGAATTCGACCCCCGCTACCTTCGCCCGACCGAAGTGGACGTCCTGCTCGGCGATGCGTCTAAGGCGCGTGACACACTGAGTTGGCAGCCCAAAGTCTCTTTCCAGCAATTGGTGGAGATGATGGTGGACCACGACATGGACATGGCCCTGCAGGAGCGCACCTTGTCCGATGCAGGGCATAAGATTCCGACCCGCAAATTCGGCTGATCCGTTCGATGGAGAAAGACGCACGCATTTTCGTTGCCGGTCATCGCGGCCTCGTCGGTGGGGCGATCGCGCGGCGGCTTGCCCAAGACGGCTTCAAGACCTTGCTGACGCGGACGCATGCGGAACTCGACCTCACGCGCCAGGACGCTGTTGAGGCGTTTTTCGCGGAACAACGGCCCGACTATGTCTTCCTTGCCGCGGCCAAGGTCGGCGGGATCGTCGCGAATGACAGCTATTCGGGCGAGTTTATCCGCGACAACCTGATGATCCAGACCAACGTCATCGATGCGGCCTATCGCAACGACGTTCGCAAGTTGGTGTTTCTGGGCTCTACCTGCATCTACCCGAAATTTGCCGAACAGCCGATGCGCGAAGACGCGCTGCTGACCGGCAAGCTGGAGCCGACGAACAGCGCCTATGCGGTCGCCAAGATCGCAGGCATCGAGATGTGCCAAGCCTATGCCAAGCAATATGGCTTCAAGAGCCTGTGCCTGATGCCGACGAACCTATATGGCCCGGGTGACAATTTCGATCTGGAGAAAAGTCACGTCATCCCCGCCCTCATGCGCAAGGCGCACGAAGCCATGATCCGCGGTGACGTATCGATGACGGTATGGGGAACGGGAACGCCGCGCCGGGAATTTCTGCATGTGGACGACATGGCGGATGCCGCGCTTTATTGCATGCGGAATGTCGACGGATCGACCGGCGCGCTGCTGAATGTCGGCGTGGGGCAGGAAATGACGATCCGGGAACTGGTCGAAACCGTCTGCGACGTGGTTGGTTTCGACGGCGAGTTGATCTTCGATGCGACCAAGCCCGACGGGACGCCGCGGAAGCTTGTCGATGTCAGCAGGCTGCGCGACCTGGGCTGGACGGCCCGGACGCCGTTTCGCGACGGCTTGGCGGAAACCTACCGGTGGTACGTCTCGCAAGGCGGCGCGCTAAGCGCCTGACTGCCTGGACTCTCGGAACCGGCGTCAGGCCTTGGAACGGCCCTTCACGAACCCGACGACTTCATCCCAGAATACTTCCACCGCGACGCAGCTGGTCACGGCCAGGATGGCCAGCCCCTGAGCCAGAGTGATGGGTTCGTTCAGGATCCAGACGGCGAGGAACGCGGCGATGACGGGTTTCAGGAAGAACATGTAGTTGGCGCGGCCCGTATCCGGCACAAGCGCCAAGCCGCCCAGCCACAGCACGAAGCCGATGGTGGTATTCCAGACGCCAAGCGTGATGATCGCGAGCGCGTTGTCCATCGGCCGGTCGAACAGGGTTGTGGGGCTAACCCAAATATCCCAGACGAAGCCGACGAAGAACCAAAGTGCGAAGAAGCCCAGCGCGAAAGTGTAGGTCGTCATTCTGATGGCGCCGTACTTGATGAAGTAAGGCTTCGACAAGACGATGTAGATCGCGCCAAGGGCGCCGCAGGACAGGGCGAGGAACATACCGATGACCGACGCATCGGCCAGGACCTGGCTCAAGTAACCATCGGTGATCAGGAAGATGACACCGGCCAAGGCACCCAAACCGCTGACCAGTTTTGGCTTGGAAATCGGAACCTTGTTAACGATGCGGTTCACGACGACGACGATGATCGGCATGGTCGTGACCAATGTCGCCACCTGAATGACCGTGGCGTAATCCAAGGCCCAGTGAAACAGCAACTGCGCCGCCGTCATGCCGAGGATGGAGAGGGCGATGATCGCGAGGCCATCCTTGCGCAGGGGCTCCAGCAGGTTCCGGGAAGATGGCCAGATCAGGGAAACCGTTATCAGCCCGACACCGCCGATCATGAACCGCCAGACCGTCAGTTCCGGACCGAAGACGCCGGTCAGCTTCGCGACGAACTCACTGGAGGCATGGCCGCAAACCCCCAACAGGACCATCAAGTAGGCCCAATAGAGTGTCGAACGTTTCATCGGTTCATTCATGGCTGATATCACAGACCCAAGTTGCAGGACGCGATGCGGGGATCCGCACGCTGACTAGAGTAAAACGTATCCTTTGGAATAAGACCGGGCGAAAGAGGTTAAAGGGAAATAGTGATTTTCCCGAAATGTCCGGCCGCTTCCATATGATGATAGGCATCCTTCGCATCGGCGAACGGGAATGTCCTGTCGATCACCGGGCGCAATTCATGGGCCTCGAACGCCCGAAGCATCGAACGGAACATTTGCCGCGACCCAACATAGATGCCGGTCATCCGGACCGATTTCCGCATCAGCAATGTCGGGTCGATCTTGTCGGAGGTGAGAATGCCGATCAGGGCTATGTGGCCGCCGACGCGCACCGAACCGGCCGAACGGGCCAAAGTACCGCCGCCGCCAACTTCGACGACATGGTCGACACCCATGCCGCCGGTGATCTCCAGGACCGCGTCCTGCCAATCCGGGGTCGTGCGGTAGTTGATGCAGTGATCGGCGCCCATGGACCGGATCCGGGCCAGCTTTTCGTCGCTGCCGGAGGTTTGGATGACGGTGGCGCCGTGCATTTTCGCGATCTGCAGGGCAAAGACGGAAACACCGCCGGTCCCCAGAAGCAGAACGGTTTCCCCGGCGCGCAGCTTGCCTTCTTCGACCAGGGCGCGCCAAGCGGTCAGCGCGGCGCAGGGAAGAGTGGATGCCTCTTCATAGCTCATATAGTCCGGGATCTCGACCAATCCGCGTTCCGGCAGGATGACCTCTTCCGCAAGGACACCGTCCGTCGCGCCGCCTAGCGCGCTCGCCATCACCGCGGCGCTGATCCCGCCGCTGTCCCAATTCCGAAAGAAGGTGCCCGCAACCCGGTCACCCGGTTTCCACTCGGTCACGCCGGGGCCGATGGCCACCACTTCGCCGGCGCCGTCGGAGTTGGGGATTCGCGGGAAGGGAAGGCCGCGGGGCACCGGGTCCAGGATCGTGGCCAGGTCGCGGAAATTGATGCTGTTTGCGCGCATTCGGACAAGGACGTCGCCGGGCCCGGGTTTCGGGCTTGGCCGGTCCGCCAGGGTCAAGGCGTCGATCCCGTCGGGACTGACGATTTCAAAAGCTTTCATGATTTACCACCCGTTTCTCGATCTGCGCGCCGGCCAGGATAATGGAGCGTCAAATGGTGTTTGACCACCGTCTAACGGGAATCGGACCTTTCAGAATGCGGCGTGAATGATCGCAAGGTTTTTTAAGGCTTCAGGCTCAGCCTTCTGCGTGCCAATCGTATCTCAGCCCTGTGACCGGCGTACCGTAGGTATTGTCCGCAGGAAGGGTCTCGGTCAGGTGAAACCCGTGCTTCTCATACAGCCGGCAAGCGGCATCCAACCCTTGGAAGGTGAACAGGTAAACGCGGCGGTGGCCCGCGTTTCGAACGAATGCCATGGCGCGCTCCAGCAAACCGTTGCCGATACCTTTGCCGTGGATCGATGAATCCAGGATGAACCAGCGCAGCTGGGCGTTTTCGGCGGCGCTGCCGTCGATGCAGACCGACCCGACGATCTCCCCCTTTCGCTTGGCGACGAGAAACAGGTCCCGCTGATGGTTCAGGCGGGCGGTGAATTCGCTCAACCCTTGCTGCAGATATGTTTGGAAGGCGCCGCCGAACCGCCAATTCGGCCCATAGTAGTCCATGTGAAGCGCGATCACCCGTTCGACGGCGCCCGGCTCGAAGCCGGAATATTCGGTTTCCTCCATCACCCTCATGCTCCTTCTTGGATGACACTTTCGGTGGGTTTCTGCGGCTTGGTTCCGGCAGCGGTGACAAGATGGGCGGCCAATTCGTCGGCGAAAACATGGTTCAGTGGGGCGTGGCCTGCCAGTAAACGCATCCATATCGCCCCGATCAGCATATCCGACAGGATGCCTGTATCCGCA
The DNA here is from genome assembly GCA_964350445.1 of uncultured Flavobacteriaceae bacterium. Taxonomy (GTDB): domain Bacteria; phylum Pseudomonadota; class Alphaproteobacteria; order UBA8366; family Aestuariispiraceae; genus Hwanghaeella. The sequence goes on along the minus strand of CAYGKA010000024.1, from coordinate 37,415 downwards.
CCGACGGGGATTTCACCCCGGTCCCGCGCACGGTCGAACAGGGCCACCGTTATGACACGGCGTTTGTCGAAAAAGCCTTTGCGGAAATCCATGACGGATGTGTTGCTGCCTTGGGCCTCGACGATTAGGCCGCTCAATAGGGCGGCGGCGGGCCCTGCGGCATAGGCGTCGAACAGTGTACGCAGCATGGTGGCGATGTCGGATTGGAGTGAGCCCGTGTCCGGTGCGATTTTGTTGCCGGGAGCAAGTTGTTCATAAATGCCCGCGGCCAAGTGGGATTTGGATGGCCACCAGCGGTAAACGGTCTGTTTCCCGACACCGGCTTCCTTGGCGATCGCCTCTATACTCGTGCCGGAATAGCCGTTCGTGCCGAACAACCGTACGGCGGCCGCCAAGACGGCTTGGGCACTGGCTTCCGACCGGGGGCGGCCACGGACGCTATTCATTCTTCACCTTCGACGCATTGCGTCATACTAGAGGAAATACGGTAATTTATGATTAAATACGAGACGCACCGTTTTATAAAAAAAGAGTTTCGCCTTTGATGCAAGTCAAATGCGCGATCACGTTTTCCGTATAGGTTATTGATAATGAAAAGCGGGATGCGCACGTTACGGTTTAGACGGCGGGTCGCAGACTCGGGGCATTTTGAAACGGAGACGGTCCATGAATTTGACTTCAATCCTGGTATATGTCGACAACACGTCTAGGTCGGAACGCAGTCTCGCCGTAGCAGCGAAACTGGCGCGGGAGCATGACGCGCATTTGATTGGCTTGGCCGTGCGCCCGCCGGTCGCCATTCCGACCTATGCATCGGTGCATGTGCCGCAGGAAGTTTTCGAAATGTACGAAAAGGACCTGGACGAGCAGATGGCAGCCGCTAAGAAGCAATTCGACCATGCGATGGAGTTGGCCGGTTGGGAAGCCCGCTCGGAATGGGCGACGGCGCGCGGCGATATCGGTGTCGCGATGTGCACGGAAGGCCGTGCCGTCGACTTGATCATCATGGGTCAGGAAAACGAGGACAATGATCCGCTGCACTATCGCAGCGTTCCGGACTACGTCATCATGGAATCCGGCCGGCCGGTGCTGCTTGTACCCTATATCGGCCGTGTGGAGAATTTCGGCAAACGTGTCGTCGTCGGTTGGAACGCCACCCGGGAATCGGCGCGGGCGTTGAAGGATGCGTTGCCCTTCCTGAACAAGGCGAGCGAAGTCGAGATCATTTGCGTCAATCCGCCGGAGGACGAAGAACTGTTCGGGTCGGATGCGGCGCGTTTCCTGGCGCAGCACGGAATCAACGCACGGGTTTCACGAGAAATTGCGAAGGACATCACGCCTGAAGATGTGCTCTTGAACTCTGTCGCGGATAGTGAGGCAGATCTTCTGGTCCTGGGTGCCTATGGACATTCCCGGCTTCGTGAATTGATCCTGGGCGGAGTGTCGAACCATATCCTGAAGCGGATGACGACGACTGTCCTAATGTCCCATTAAACCCCTGGTGTGGAACACATTCACCGCGTTCAAGCGGCGACGATCTTGATCAATTGGCCCGGCGACAAACTGTCGTTCGGGCCAAGATCGTTCAGGACCCTGAAGGCGCGCTCATTGAACTCGCCGAAGGGCATTGTTCGGGCCAGCGCCTCCGCGGTGTCGCCCGGATGGGCGGGGGCGACGATCAGACGTCGGCCGTGCACTGCCGACGCCTCGGAAGGTGTCAGCCGCCGAAAGCTGTATGTGGTGCGCCGGAATCCGTCGGCGAAGCGGGACGACGACCCGCCCGGGCTGACGAAGAGAAACCGGAACACGTCTTCGCCGTCGCCGCGTATCGCGACAGGCCTAATGTCGACCCGGCCGCTTTGGCTGTTGCCTTGGGTGAGTGCTGTTGCGGCGTCAGCCCCATCGATCCGAAGCCGCTCTGCTTCGCTGAACTGAGCCTGCGGCGCCCAGACATTGCGGATGTAGGAAATCATCGATCGGTTGCGCGGGGTTTTGTCCATGTCGAAAAGGATAAGGGCGCCTTCGCGATGAGTCGCGGCGACACGGGTTGGGCTGTTGCGCAGCAGGAAGCTGTCGGGAACAGTAAATTCAAACCGTAGCGGCGCATGGACGAATGTGTTGCCGTCCACGATCCCCTGCTGAGGATCGTCGCCATAAAGCATTCCGTTGATGGCGTTGTAGTGTGGGTCATGCCCGGTTACCGCATTTGGCACCGAAACCGTCGCGGCCTGCTGTTGCGCCAGGCGGACACGCTCGACCGTTCGTGGATGGGTCGCCATGATGTTGAAATCGTCGACCGATCCCGGGGGAAGGCCGTTCATTTCGGCTTCCAACATCGAATGCTCGCGCAAGGTGGACAGAAAACTGACGGATCCGTCAGGGTCATAACCGGCCTGGGACATGTACCGGATGCCCAAGGTGTCGGCTTCCAGTTCCTGGTCCCGCGAATGGCTTTGGATGGCGAGGCCGGCAATCTGCCCCAAGGCATTGGTGACGGTCGAGTTGCCGAGCGCCAAACCCAGCACGCCAAGCCCCAACTGGGCCAACTGTGATTGGCTGATGCGTTCCGCCGTGTGGCGCGCGTTCACATGACCGAGTTCGTGGGCGAGGACGCCCGCCACTTCCGCTTCATTGGATGCGAGGGTCAGCAGGCCACGTGAAACGTATACGAACCCGCCCGGGAGCGCGAAGGCGTTAACGATCGGCGAATTGACGATCGTGAATTTGTAGGGGAATTGATACTCGGTGAACTGCGCGGCTTTGAATCCGATTTGCTCTACATAGCGTTGCAGCCGCGGGTCGTCGTATTCGCCCCCGAACTGCTTGACCAGTTTGGGGTGTTCCTGGCGGCCCAAGGCGATGTCGTCCTCGACGGAATAGAATCCGGTGAACGAGTTCCGGCCGGTCGCCTTGTTGGTGCTGACGCAACCGGTCAGCGACGCGGCGCAGGCGCACCCGCTCCCCAACAGGAACTGCCGCCGGTTCATTCCGAATTGTCTTACGTTCAGCATCCCTCACGGTCCAATGTCATGGCGCATGCCTTTTCATGTAAGGGCAAGGCACCGAAATCAAAAGGGACAATACGGGCGGATTTCAAGGGCGTCGCCAGAAACGCAAAATGCAAATAATAGCGTTATTCGCAATATGCAATTCAAATGGCGAATAAATTGTTACTAAATGGTACGATCCAGGGCTATAGGTTCAATATCACTAAATTAGTATGTCCGTCGACCTTTGGTCTAACTAATTAGTTTAGCAACGTTTTTTCATTTTTTGAAACCGCTGCCGCAAATCTTATGCAGACTGGCACAGAACTTGTTCTTGTTAAGTCGAAGGACAAGATTAGTTCATCATCAGGTAGTCCGTCATTCAGCCGGAGCGCTGCAGTGATAAAGCTAAGAATAAGACAGGAAATGAAATGAAAAGCTATCTGAAGAAAACCACCGCAATCGTATTTGCCGGCGCGCTGCTCAGCGGCTGCGCCGTCAGCAGTCTTCCGGATATCAAAGCATCGACGCCGTCGGGCGGCGCTTTCGATGTTGCGCTTCACAAAGAATATGTGAAGCTCGCCGAGATGGAAGCCGCAGAATTTGATTGGGCGGATGCCGATACGTTCACGATCCGCGCGCGCTCGGTCCTCGACGGCAACGCGCCGCTGCCGGAAGAGATCTCGGCGCGGGATCTACCGGAAGGTACAATTCGGGTTTTGACCGCCGCGCGTGAGCGTCTGATGGCGGCACTGGATGCGGGTGGCCGTCAGGCGTCGCCGGAACATGCGGCCGGCGCGCAGGGCGGGTTCGACTGTTGGATGCAGGAGCAGGAAGAAGATCTGCAGCCCGCAGATATCGAAGCCTGCAAGAAAGCTTTCATCTTCCATATCGAGAAGCTTGAAGAAGCGATGAAGCCGCAGGAAGCCGCGGCAGCCGCCCCGGCGCCCAAGCCCTTGGCTCCGCCGCCGCCGTTGCCGAAGCCGATCACGATTTATTTCGCCTTCAACAGCGATGAAATCACGGCATCCGAGGCTGCGAAGATCGATAAAGCGATCACGGATTTCGGCGCCGGTCAGGCCGCCGTGCTCCGCCTCGCCGGTCACACGGATACGTCCGGCAAGGACGACTATAACCAGAAGCTCTCCGAAGCGCGTGTCGATGCGGTCTTCTCCGCCCTGGCCGCGAAGGGCTTCAATTTGACGAAAATCCGGTCCACGGCCCTGGGTGAAGACCTCCCGGCGGTGAACACCGGCGACAACGTGAAGGAACAGAATAACCGTCGCGTTGTCATCAGTTTCGGGCGGTAACGTCCGATATGAGCTTCGAGCGGTTTCCGCTCGAGGGCTTGGTCCCCACGGCGCTCACGCCTCCCGTACCCCCCAGTGGTCGCCGTGGGGATCCATACCTGAAAGATCGGCTGGAGACAGCCGCCTTTGGCATCGTTCCCGTGGCGCACACGCCTCCCGTACCCCCCAGTGCGTGCCATGGGGACGATCCAAACTCCCCCCAAGACAATTCCTAGAAAGATCCAAGGCCGGTTTATGCGGCGGGGACGGGCTTCGGCACGTTTGCCATCGGCGCGGTCCGGGTTTGTCCCTTGCCGGCGAAGCGCTCTAGGATGTATTTGCGTAACAGACTTACTGCCGTGAAGGAGAGAGCCTCATGATCCGCCTGCTTATCGCCCTTATCCTGCCTTGGCTGACATTCTTCACCATCGGCAAACCGATACAGGGGATCATCTGCCTGATTCTGCAAATCACTCTGATCGGTTGGGTCCCGGCCGCGATTTGGGCGGTCTACGCACTCAGCCAGTACAATACCGACCGGAAGATCGAGCAAGCGGGACTTGGATCACCCGATCCGTAGGACCGGGACGGTTCTTTCGTCATAAACCCGCTTTTGCCGGGCGGCTTTGCGCGGCGGCATCCAAGAATGCGACAAGCATTTCCTCTACCGGCTGCTTTGATATTCCCCGCGTGATCATCACGATTTTCGAGGTCCTGTCGTCCGTCGTCCATCCGGGTAGGACGGCCGGGGGATGGAAAACGTGTTGGACGCCGTGGATGGCGACCGGTCCCTCGGCCTGTACAACGTTCAGGATTCCCTTGATACGCAGCAGGTTGTTTCCGTGGACGGATGTCAGCGCCTCTATCCATTCGACAAAGGCATCCCAGTCAATCGGCGTGTCATAAGTGATGCAGAAGCTGCGGATCTGATCGTCATGCCGGTTCACATCGTGATGGTGGTCGTGCTCGCCGTGATCGTGGTGGCGATGCCCGTGATTGTCGGCAAAGGCCTCTTCCTGAAGCCAGCGTTCGACATCAGGCGCCTTCGTCGCCGGATTGTAGAGCCCGGCGTCGAACAATATTTCGGGATCTACATCCCCGTGACTGACGGCGATGATCCGCGCTGCGGGGTTGAGGGCGCGCAACCGCTCTTCCAGGCGGTCTGGATTGGGGCCCTGAATCATATCGGTTTTGGTAAGAAGGATGCGGTCGGCCACTGCCGCCTGTTTCACCGATTCCTGATTCTGATCCAATTGCAGGGCGCCGTTCACCGCGTCGACCGTCGTGATCACACCGTCCAGCCGATAGCGGGTCGAAATCACCGGGTCGGTCATCAATGTGTGCAGGATGGGGGCCGGGTCGGCTAGGCCGGTGGTTTCGATCACCAACCGTTTGAAGGGGGGGATTTCACCCTTCCAGCGGCGCCGCACCAGATTGCGCAGGGTTTCGATCAGATCGCCGCGGATCGTGCAGCACAGGCACCCGGAATCCATCACGATCGTGTCTTCCGAACTTTGCTCAACCAGCAAATGGTCCAGGCCCACTTCGCCGAACTCATTGATGACGACTGCCGTCTCGTCCATGGCGGGATGTTTCAGCAACGCTTTCAGTAGGGTGGTCTTTCCACTCCCCAAAAAGCCGGTGAGGACGCTGACCGGCAGGCGGTCTTGGCCGTCTTCGGTGGTGGTTTGCTGCGTATCCGTCATCATTCCCTCGGCTTTGCCTTGATCCTTTTCCCTAAACCAGGATAACGGTTGGACCAAGGCCTTACGGGGCTGCATCATACGAAAGAAATATCCGGATAAAGATCCGAAGCGTTTTATTGGGGAGGGTGTACCGTGACTGACCTTGTTTCGATGACCGCCGTTGAAGCGGTCGACAGCCTCCGCAAAGGGGAAACTAAACCGGGCGATTTCGTCGATGCCGCTTACGACCGGATCGCGGCGGTCGATGGCGCGGTGAATGCCATCCCGACGCTCTGCCCGGAGCGCGCGAAGGCAGCCGCCGACAACCCGGCCCTGAAGAACACCCTGCTTAAGGGGCTGCCGGTCGCGGTAAAGGATTTGAATGATGTCGCGGGTGTGCGGACCACCTACGGCTCGCCCATTTTCGCGGACAATGTCCCGGAACGGTCGGATATTTTCGTCGAGACAATCGAAGCGCGTGGCGGGATTACGATCGGGAAATCGAACACGCCCGAGTTCGGCGCGGGTGCGAATACGTTCAACGAGGTTTTTGGCAAGACCCGCAACCCCTGGAATACGGCGATGACCTGTGGCGGTTCGTCGGGCGGGTCGGCGGTGGCTTTGGCGACGGGCATGTCCTGGCTCGCCACCGGGTCGGACCTGGGCGGCTCACTCAGGACGCCGGCCGGCTTCTGTAATGTGGTCGGTTTTCGGCCCAGTCCCGGGACGGTTGCACGCAGTTCATCCTCGATGCCGTTTGATCCGCTTAGCGTGCAAGGGCCGATGGCGCGCACGGTGGAGGATGTCGCCCTGTTCCTGGATGCGATGTCCGGCGTGCATCTGGAAGACCCGATTTCCCGTCCCGCGCCGCCGAACGGTTATCTGGATATGGTGCGCAATCCCAGCGCGCCGAAACGCGTGGCGCTATCGCCGAACCTCGGGTTTTTGCACGTCGACCCCCGCGTCACCGAAGTGATTTCCGCCGCCGCCGGGACATTCGAATCTATGGGAGCGACGGTCGAAGAAGCCTGCCCGGACCTGACGGATACGCCCGACATTTTCCAAACCATGCGCGCGGTAATTTTCGTCTCCGGGCACGCCTTGGACCTCGAAAACCACCGCGACAAGCTGAAGCCGGACGTGATCTGGAATATCGAAAAGGGCATGGCCTTGACGGCGGACGATATCGGCAAGGCCGAAAGGGCGCGCGCCGCGCTTTATGCCAGGGTCGTGGCCTTTTTTGGGGATTACGACCTTCTGGCCTGCCCGACGGCGATCGTGCCCCCCTTCGACGTTGATCAGCGCTATGTCACGGAGGTGAACGGCCATCGATTCGAAAACTACATCGATTGGCTGGCGATGTCTTTCGCGATCACCTGCACATCCTGCCCAACCATTTCGGTGCCCTGCGGCTTCACCGATGACGGCCTTCCGATCGGCATCCAGTTGGTCGGACGTCCGCGCGGTGACGGGGAACTGCTTGGCATGGCTCATCTTTTCCAGCAGGCCTCGGGCATCTCCACGAAGCCGATCGATCCCAAGAGCTGACATCGACACGGATTGCCACCGGCTGCGTTTGTTGCGGTTGCGAAGGCTGCTTGCTTGGGTGTTGCGCTGCGGCTATCGTTCCGGCCGGTCAAAAAGCATGCCTTTTCAACAGGCGGATGGTGCGGCGGGACGCTGAAAAGGCGCGGGGTACGCTCGTAAGAGAGGGAGTGAGAATTCATGGACAGCGCAATGCTGCATGAAGATCTGAACGGATATTTCTTCGAAGATCTTAGTGTCGGAATGTCCGCCGTTTTTGCGAAGACGATTACCGAAGCCGATATCGTTCTATTTTCCGGCGTGACCGGCGACATGAACCCGGTTCACGTGAACCAGGAATTTGCCGAAGACACGATCTTCAAAGGCCGGATAGCGCACGGCATGCTGACGGCCAGCCTGATCTCCACGGTATTGGGAACGAAGATGCCCGGGCCCGGTTGCATCTATCTCAGCCAAGATTTGCGTTTTCTGGCGCCCGTGCGCCCCGGCGACACGGTGGAAGCGCGCGCGGTGGTCACCGACCTGATCCCGGAAAAGAACCGTCTGATCTGTAAAACGACCGCCCGCGTCGGCGATACCATTGTCTGCGATGGACAAGCCAAGATGATGGTTCGGTCCCGGTCGGAGCTTCGGAAGTAGGCCGGCCCCGCGGTTGTTCCCTGCTTCCAGCGCCAAACCCATGCGAATTCTCCACCATGTTTCCGAAACGCCGGATGACCTTAAATCCGGTGTCGTCGTGCTGGGCAACTTCGACGGTGTCCACCGCGGGCACCAGGAAGTCATCGGACGGGCATCTGAAATCGCTGAAGCCGCGGGCGTTCCGCTGCTGGTGTTGACGTTCGAACCGCATCCGCGGCGCTATTTCGTCCCGGACGAACCGCCCTTCCGGTTGACCGATTTGCGCAACAAAGCCCATCACCTGGCCGCGCTTGGTGTGGATGCCCTGGTGGTACTCAGCTTCAATGCCGAATTGGCCGGTATGAGCGCGGAATCCTTCATCGACGATATTCTGGACGCGGGCTTGGGGGCGGGCCATGTTGTCGTCGGCTATGACTTCTGTTTCGGCAAGGGACGGGCAGGCACGCCCGCTTTGATCCGTGATCGCAGCGGCATCGCGGTGACGACGGTCGATCCGCGTGCGACCCATGACGGCATCATCTATTCCTCCACGCGCATCCGGGACTCGCTTCGCCGGGGCAATCCGGGTCAGGCGGCGGCACTCCTCGGCCGGCCTTTCGAGATCGAGGGCAGGGTCGAAAAAGGGCAGCAGTTGGGCCGTACAATCGGGTTTCCGACCGCCAATTTGGACCTCGGCGAATACCTTCGGCCTGCAGTCGGCATCTATGCGGTCCGGTGCGGCGTCGAAGCCCAGGACCAATCCAGCGTCACCTGGTATGACGGCGCCGGATATTACGGTAACCGGCCGACCGTCGATGGCACGGGCGAGTTGTTCGAGGCCTTTCTGTTCGACTTCGAGGGCGATCTCTATGGGCGTTATCTGCGTGTCGCCTTGATTGAGTTCATCCGGCCCGACAAGAAGTTCGACGACCTTGACGGGCTGCAGAACCAGATCCAACACGATTGCGCCGTCGCCCGGCGCATTCTTCAGACCCGCGCGGCGGGTGGCTGAGGGCACTTTTGCGCGCCCGAAACCCGCAGTCTTCCGCGCTTGACCCCGTATGGCGTGAAAACTAGGATCGCGCGCCATGAAACAAGGCTGATACGATGCTGCCCATGTCGCCGATAGCTTATCGGATTATTCGTCGAATTACTTGCCCGGCCCTGACGATATGACAGGAGCCGGGACAGGCGCGTTGCGACAGCGACTGTGACGAAAACCGGGACTGACGGTCCCACACGATCAAGATCGACCATAATCCAATTTGACTAGTGCAGGGCTTGCCGAAAGCCCCACAGTACGGAACTGGCAGGACGGAACTGGAATGACTGAAAATACACCCTCCGCGCCCGATTACCGGGACACCATCGCGCTGCCGAAGACCGATTTTCCCATGCGGGGCGGTCTGCCGACAAAGGAACCCGAACTGCTGGACCGTTGGGCGCGCATCGACCTTTGGCGGCAGCTTCGCGAGGCATCGAAGGGCCGCGAAAAATTCATCCTGCATGACGGTCCTCCCTATGCGAACGGGCATCTACATATCGGCCACGCGCTGAACAAGATCCTGAAGGACATCATCAACAAGTCGCAGCAGATGCTGGGCAAGGACGCGAACTACGTTCCCGGCTGGGACTGCCACGGCCTGCCCATCGAGTGGAAAATCGAGGAGCAGTACCGCGCCGCCGGCCAGGACAAGGACGAGGTGCCGATTGTCGAGTTCCGCAAGGAATGCCGCGACTTCGCCGACAAATGGATCGACATCCAGCGGTCGGAATTCAAGCGGCTCGGCGTGCTGGGCGATTGGGATAATCCCTACACCACCATGGCCTTTGGCGCCGAAGCGCAGATCGTCGCGGAACTGGGCAAGTTTCTGATGAACGGCGCGCTCTACAAGGGGTCCAAGCCGGTGCTGTGGTCCGTGGTCGAGAAAACCGCGCTGGCCGAGGCCGAGGTCGAGTACCAGGAGCACAAGTCGACGATGATCTGGGTGAAGTTCCCGGTCGTCGCCGCGTCGGTGCCGGAACTGGAAGGCGCGACGGTCGTCATCTGGACCACGACTCCCTGGACGATCCCCGGCAACCGGGCGGTCGCCGCGCATCGCGACTTCGACTACGTGGTGATGGATGTCACGGAAATCGCAGAGAACTCTAAGGCGGTCGTTGGCGAACGCCTCGTCGTCGCCAAGGCGCTTCAGGATGCGGTATGCGAAAAGGCAGGCATCACCGGCAAAACGGTGGTCGCCACGCTGAAGGGCGACCAGGTGATTGGGACGAAATGCGCGCATCCTTGGCGCGGCTATGACGATGCGCAGGGCGGCTACGACTATGATTGTCCCGTCCTGGACGCGGATTTCGTCACCGACGACGCCGGGACCGGTTTCGTTCATATCGCGCCGGGCCATGGCGCGGATGACTGGTCGCTCGGCATGGCCAATGAGTTGGAAATCCCGCAGACGGTGGGCGAAGACGGCGTGTTCTACGACCATGTCCCGCTGCTGGCCGGCAAGGCCGTGCTGACCACGGAAGGCAAGGAAGGCGACGCGAACGGCACGGTTCTTCGCAACCTGGCCATCGCCGGCAAATTGCTGGCAAAAGGCAATTTGAAGCACTCCTATCCGCATTCCTGGCGGTCCAAGGCGCCGCTCATCTTCCGGAACACGGCACAGTGGTTCATCTCGATGAAGACGAACGACTTGCGGAAAAAGGCGTTGGAGGCGATCGACAACACCGCCTTCTACCCGAAAGGCGGCAAGAACCGGCTGTATTCGATGATCGAAAATCGGCCGGACTGGGTCATCTCCCGGCAGCGCGCCTGGGGCGTGCCGATCCCGGTTTTCGTTTCCAAGGCGACGGGCGAGCCTTTGCGCGATCAGCAGGTCGTTGATCGTATCGTCGAGGCGTTTCGGGAAGAAGGGGCCGATGCGTGGTTCAGTTCCGATCCGTCCCGGTTCCTCGGCAACGACTACAATGCCGACGATTTCGAACAGGTCATGGACGTCGTCGATGTCTGGTTCGACAGCGGATCCACCCATGCGTTCGTGCTGGAGCAGCGGGAAGACCTGCAATGGCCAGCGTCGCTCTATCTGGAAGGGACGGACCAGCATCGCGGCTGGTTCCACTCCTCACTGCTTGAATCCTGCGGTACGCGGGGGCGTGCGCCCTATGATGCGGTCCTGACCCATGGGTTCATCATGGCCGAGGACGGGACTAAAATGTCCAAGTCCAAGGGCAACCAGGTCGTGCCCCAGGAGGTGAACGACAAGTACGGCGCGGACATCCTGCGCCTTTGGGTCGTGTTCGAAGATTACTACAACGATCTACGCGTCGGCGAAGGCACGTTGAAACAACTGTCGGACTACTACCGGCGGTTCCGGAATACGCTGCGCTGGCTGCTCGGCAATCTAAACGGTGAAAGTCCGTCCGACCGTTTGCCGATTGAGCAGATGCCGGAACTTGAGCGGTTGATGCTGCACCGCCTTTGGGAACTGGACGCGATCGTCCGGAAGTCGATCGTGGAATACGATTTCCATCGGGTGTTCCGGGAGTTGCATGACTTCTGCGCCATCGACCTCAGCGCCTTCTATTTCGATATCCGCAAGGACAGCCTGTATTGCGACCCTCCCGATGACCTGAAGCGCCGAGCCTGCCTGACGGTTCTGGAGGAGTTGTTCTCCTGCCTCACCGCCTGGCTCGCGCCGATCTTGAGTTTCACGGCGGAAGAGGCATGGCTGGCCCATACCGGCGATGCGGACAACAATTCGGTCCATCTTCGGGTCTTCCCCTCTGTTCCGGGTGAATGGGCCGCGCCGGCGGTGGCGGAAAAATGGGCGGCTGTTCGGCAAATCCGGCGTGTCGTCCTGGGGGCGCTCGAAATCGAGCGTGCGGAAAAGCGTATCGGGTCGAGCCTTCAGTCGGCCCCGGTCGTGACCGTGCCCGCGGATATGCTGGCGAAGGTATCGGATGTGGACTTGGCGGAAGTTTGCATCACATCCGGCCTGACGGTTCAGGCCGGTGACGTCGCGGGTGATGTCTTCTCCCTGTCCGACGTTCCGGGCATTGGCGTCGCCACGACCCCGGCCGACGGTGAGAAATGCGAGCGCTGCTGGCGTGTTCTTCCCGATGTCGGTCAGCACGCGGATGCGCCGGGCACATGCGGCCGGTGCGCCGAAGCGGTTCGCAGCCTTCCAACGGCGGCAGAATGACACAAGCCGGCATGACACGAACGACCTTGGGCGGCCGATCCCTGATGTGGCTGGGACTGGCTGTCAGCGGTGTGACGATTTTTCTGGACCAGGTCACGAAGTGGATCTTCCTGGGTATCGTCCAATCCGCCCAGGGCCCTATCGAAGTGACCGGCTTCTTCAATCTGGTGACGGTCTGGAACCGCGGCGTCAGCTTCGGGATGTTTTCGGATGGCGAGGAATTCGGGCGTTGGGCCCTTTCCGCCCTGGCGCTTGCGATCGCCGTCGGATTGTTCTTTTGGCTGCGCAAGGCCGGGCACTGGATGCTCGCCTTGGCGCTGGGACTGGTGATTGGCGGGGCGGTCGGGAATGTTGTCGACCGGGTCCGGTTCGGGGCTGTATTCGACTTTCTGGATCTCCATATAGCGGGTTATCATTGGCCCGCCTTCAACGTGGCGGATTCGGCGATTGTCGTTGGGGTTGGATTGATCCTGCTGGATGGGTTAGTTAACAAGACGGACAACGCGGCGTAATATCGGCCGCAAAGGCTTCGGGACGAAGACAGTACCATGGTTCGAATTTCCAGGACGTTAGGCGTCTGCGCCGTGATTGCCGCATCCATGCTGTTGGCGGGGTGTGAATCCAATCTTGGCAACCTGTTCGGTTATCAGCGTGGCGGGCCCGATGAATTCTCCGTCGTGAAGCGCGCGCCTTTGACCCTGCCGCCCGATTTCGGGTTGCGGGCGCCTGATCCGGGCGCTGACGAATTGAACCGTGTGACGCCGCGCTCGACCGCTCGGGCAGCCCTGGTGGGCAATGACCTGACACCGCGGCAACAGCAGCGCCTGGTGCGTGAAAAGGTCGCGCAGGGCAATAGCCCTAGTGAGATTGCTCTGCTTGCCAAGGCAAGCGCCTTGAACGTCGATCCTGAGATTCGCCGCGTCATCGATGACGAAAGCGAGTCGCTCGCGCGTGAGAATGAAGGTTTCGTCGATGACCTTCTGTTCTGGAAGGACAAATCCTTGCCGGGCGCCGTCGTCGATGCGGAAGGCGAATCCAAGCGGTTGCAGGAAAACTCCAGCTTGGGCCGGCCCGTGACCGAAGGCGACACGCCGACGATCACCACTCAAAAGGAAGAACCGCTCTTCAAGTGGCCGTTCTAGGTCGGCTCATCGCTGACGGCTTCCCTGCCTCCGATCTACCTTTTGTTCAGCCGCTGCGTTTCCGTCACGGCCTGCGCGCCCTATATAGGGAAGGGTGCAACCGAGCGAGGCTGACGTGATCCGAAAGCGACATACATTCTTCCTGGCGGCAATCCTGGCGCTGACGGCGGTGTCACTTACGGCACGGTCCGGCTTTGCCGGTGTCTTCGACCCTGAGACCGCGACGCTGTCCAATGGGATGGAGGTTGTCGTCGTCACCAAGCGCCGCGCGCCGGTCATCACGCATATGGTCTGGTACAAGGTCGGCGCGATGGACGAACCTCAGGGCAAGTCCGGTCTGGCGCATTTCTTCGAGCATCTGATGTTCAAGGGGACGGAAACCATCCCTGCCGGACAATTCTCGGAAACCGTGGCGAAAAACGGCGGCCAGGAAAACGCTTTCACCAGTTCCGACTATACCGCTTACTTCCAGTCGATTGCCGTCGATCGGATGGAACTCGTCATGCGGCTGGAAGCCGACCGGATGCGGAACCTCAAGTTCGATCCCGGCGAAATCGAGACGGAACGGAAGGTGATTTTGGAAGAGCGCCGGTCCCGAACCGAAAACCAGCCCGGCGCCCGATTGGCCGAACAGGCGAATGCGGCTTTCTACATGAACCATCCCTATGGCAGACCGATCATCGGATGGGCGCATGAAATACACGACCTTACGCCAGGGGACATCGAAGCTTTCTATGACCGCTGGTATGCACCCAACAACGCCGTTCTGGTTGTGGTCGGCGATGTGACAATGGCCGATGTCCTGCCGTTGGCGAAGAAATATTACGGCGCTATTCCGGCCAGAGACGTTCCCGCCAAGGTCGATTGGCGCGAACCGCCGCACCAGTCTGACGGCACCGTGGTGCTGCGTGATCGCGATGTCACCCAACCGTCCTGGAGCAAACGCTATCTGGCGCCCAGTTACCTGTATGGGGATGCGGAACACGCCTATCCGCTCCAAGTGCTGGTGGAAGTGTTGAGCGGCGGAACGAGCAGCCGACTGTACAATTCCCTGGTCGTTCAGGACAAGATCGCGGCATCCGCCGGGGCGTGGTATTCGCCCGACAGCCGCGGGCCAGCGACATTGGGCTTCTACGTGTCACCGGCGCCCGGCAAGACGCTGGACGAGGCCACGGCGGCCATGGAGGCGACGATTGATGAAATCCTGCGTGACGGCGTTACGGAGGATGAGGTGGCGCGTGCCGTCATTCGTCTGACCGATGCGGCCGAATTGGCGAAGGACTCCTTCCAGGGGATCGCCCGCACCTTGGGCGCCGCCGTCACAATCGGGCGGTCGGCCGCGGATGTTGAGGCCTGGCCGGACAGGATCGCCGCGGTGACGGTAGATCAGGTCAACGAGGCATTGCGGTTTGTCCTGAAAGACCAAGGTGCCTTTGTGTCCAAACTGTTGCCGGCCGATGAGACGGCACAGGAAGCCAACGCCGCGGCGAAAGGAAAGTCCTGATGCGGAATATTACTGTGGTTTGGGTGGCGCTGGTCGGCGTGCTGATCGTCTGGAGCGGCCCGGCAAGGGCCATCGATATTCAGGAAGTCGTCAGCCCCGGCGGCATTGAGGCTTGGCTCGTCGAGGACGACACGGCTGATCTCATTTCAATGAATTTCCTGTTCCAGGGCGGCGAGTCTCTCGATCCGGTCGGAAAGGAAGGACTGGCGGAGCTGGTTTCCAGTCTGCTGGACGAAGGGGCGGCCGACTTGGACAGCCAGACCTTCCAGCGCATTCTGAACGACAAATCCATCGGCATCAGCTTCTCGGCGGGGCGGGATTCCTTTTCCGGCAGCTTCATGACGCTCAACCGGTACCGCGACGAGGCGGTGCGGCTGCTGACGCTTGCCCTGACCGCGCCGCGCTTCGATGAGGATGCAGTGGAGCGGATTCGAGGGCAGATCCTGATCAACATGAAGCGCCGTGAGACGAGCCCCAACGCCAGGGCGGGCAGGGCCTTGATGAAGACTTTATACGGCGACGATCCCTATGGCCGTCCCGGTGGCGGCACGATCGCTGGCATTCAGGCCGTCACAGTCGAGGATATGCGGCATTTCGTGACCCGCACGCTGACGCGCGACAGACTTATCATCGGCGTGGTTGGGAATATCACCGCCGATGAATTGAGGCCGATGCTGGACAAGATTTTCGGCGGCCTGCCTGAGAAAGGCGACATCGCGGTTCTTCCCGAGGTCCAAGCGTCGTCGGAAGGCGGCGTCATCGTGATCGAACAGGACGTGCCGCAAAGCGTTGTGGCCATGGCGCAGCCGGGCATCGACCGGATGGACCCGGACTACTACGCCGCCTATCTCGTCACCCATGTTCTGGGCGGTAGCGGGTTCTCCTCCCGATTGACGGAGGAAGTTCGCGAAAAGCGCGGCTTGGCCTATTCCACCTATGCGGCCCTTCAAGACCTGCAACGATCTACTCTGGTCATGGCCGGAGTATCGACGCGGAACGAGTCCGTCTCGGAGTCCGTCGATATCATTCGCGATGAATGGGCCAAGGTCAGGGACAAAGGCGTAACCGCGGAAGAGTTGGAAAACGCGAAGACGTACCTGACCGGTTCCTACCCGCTGCGATTCACGACAACGGGGCAGATCTCCGGCGCCCTGACCGGCATTCAGTATTACGGGCTGGGCATCGACTACATCGACAGACGCAATGGCTTTCTGGAAGCCGTTACGCTGGAACAAGCCAACCGGGTGGCCAGGGAACTGTTCGATCCCGATGCATTGACGATCGTCGTCGTCGGAAAGCCGGACGGCGTGGTTGCGACCCGGCCCGTGCCGGATATCGGCGGATAAATCTCCTGCTGCTGTGTGATCGCGGCCACTTGAACGGCCAAGCAGGGTGGGCGAGTATGCGCGGGCCCTAAGGTCGGGCGTTCCGGTAGTCCTACTTTCCTTAGACCATATAGTGAGCCGATAGCGACGATGCCGTATAAACAAGATACCGAAGCCTGCATGGCGGACCTTATCGGTCCGAAAGGACTTACACAGGATCAAGTCGCGGGCTATGCGTCCGGTCTGTCGGAAGGTATCGAAGTCCTTCGCAGCAAGAAGGAAAGCGGCGCGCTGCCCTTGCTTCGCTTGCCCGAACGGCGCGACGATCTTCCGGAAATGGAAACGGTCGCCGACCGGTACCGCAATTTCTTCGAGGACGTCGTGGTGCTGGGCACCGGCGGATCAAGCCTGGGCGGCCGTGCCCTCTACACCATGGCGGACCCCGACAAACGCGGATTGGCGCCAAGGCTGCATATCGTGACAAACGTCGATCCTTTCGGCTTCAATCGTGTCATCCGTCACTTGGACCGCCGCAAGACAGGCTGGATCGTGATTTCCAAATCCGGCGGCACCGCGGAAACGCTGATGCAGTTCCTCAGCGTGCTGCCGTTGTTGCGGGCCACCTTGGGCGATTCCCGGATCAAGGATCACGTCACCATCATCACCGAGCCCGGGGAGAACCCGTTGCGCCGGCTGGCTAAGGAATTCGATCTGCCGGTTCTGGATCACGATCCCAAGGTCGGCGGCCGGTATTCGGTTCTATCTGTGGTCGGGCTGTTGCCGACTCTGATTGCCGGTCTCGATGCCAAGGCGGTGCGTGAAGGGGCCGCCGATATCCTGAACCGAACCCTGACGGCGAAAGACCCGCTTACGGCCGACCCGGCCCTGGGCGCCGCCGTCAATGTCGGCCTCAACAAAAGTTGCGGGATCATGTCGCATGTCATGCTGGCTTATAGCGACCGTCTCGGCTCTCTCGCCCGTTGGTACCGCCAGCTTTGGGCGGAAAGCCTCGGCAAGGATGGCGAGGGGACGACCCCGATCTACGGCACCGGTCCGGTCGACCAGCACAGCCAATTGCAGCTTTGGCTCGATGGGCCGGCGGACAAGATGTTCACCGTGCTTTCCGGACCGCTGGAGGAAGATACCGAGAATGTCGGCCCGGGTACCGTCGAACCGGTCGACCCCGACCTCGCGAAACTGACCGGCATGGACTATCTGGCCGGCCGGACGCTTGCGGAATTGATGGATGCGTCGCGCCGCGGCACGTCCGAAACACTGATCGAACACAGCAAACCCGTCCGCCGGATCCATTTCGATGCGATCAATGAGTACGCGTTGGGCGGAATCATGATGCACTTCATGCTTGAGACGATCTTGTCCGCGCATTTGCTGAACGTCGATCCGTTTGACCAGCCGGCGGTGGAGCACGGCAAAAAACTGACGCGTCAGTATCTATACGATCTGCAGAATCCAAGTTAAGGAGGGGGTTCCTCCCGGCCCATGGCCATCCGCCGATTACCAGAGACTATCGTGAACCGCATCGCCGCGGGCGAGGTGGTGGAACGCCCTGCCTCGGCGGTGAAGGAATTGGCTGAAAACAGTCTAGACGCCGGCGCGCAACGGGTCGATGTCGCCATCCGCGAGGGCGGGCGCAGCCTGATCGCCATTACCGATGACGGCTGTGGCATGGGGGCGGATGAATTGATGCTGGCGATCGAACGCCACGCGACCTCCAAACTGCCCGACGAAGACCTTTTCAACATCGCGACCCTGGGTTTTCGGGGAGAGGCCTTGCCGTCCATCGCCTCGGTCAGCCGGATGTCCCTGACCAGCCGGCCTGCGGGTGAAGAGAATGCCTGGGCGCTTGCGATCGAAGGCGGGAAGGTGGGATCGGTCATGCCGGCTTCCGGCCCGCCAGGGACACGGATCGAGGTGCGCGACCTGTTCTATGCGACTCCGGCGCGCCTCAAATTCCTGCGCAGCGAACGGGCAGAAACCTCTGCCGTGATCGAGGTCGTGAATCGACTGGCGATGGCCCATCCGGAGGTTTCTTTCTCGCTGCATGACGGCAACCGGGAACGGATCCGGCTGCGCGCCGAACAGGGAGAATTGCTGGATACACGGCTGGCCCGCCTGGGTGCGATCATGGGGCGGGAATTCATGGAGAACGCCCTGCCGATTTCGGCGGAGCGGGACGGTGCGACCCTGTCCGGTTTCGCCGGCTTGCCGACGCTGAACCGCGGCACGGCTGCGATGCAGTTTCTTTTCGTCAACGGCCGCCCGGTGAAGGACAAACAACTGACCGGGGCGGTTCGCGCCGCCTATGCGGATTTCCTGGCCCGCGACCGGCATCCTCTTCTGGCGCTGTTCCTGGAGGTCGAGCCCCGCATGGTGGACGTCAATGTCCACCCCGCGAAGGCGGAGGTCCGGTTCCGCGATCCCGGTTCCGTTCGCGGGTTGGTCGTCGGCGCGTTGAAACATGCCCTGGCGGAAGCGGGCCACCGGGCTTCAACGACCGTATCCGCCGCGGCGTTGGGCTCTATCCGGCCGCAAGGATCCAATGGGATGGGGCATCAGTTTTCGTTCACAGGCCGGCCGCATTCGGGCGCCGTGCGAATGCCATCCGGCGGTTATACACCCGGCTATGCACCGCTTCAGGGGGCGACCGCCGGTCTGGCGGAGGCCGCCGCAGCGTTTCACGGCCCGTTGGATGGGGCGCAGGATATCGGCTTCGCCCCGGCGGCCCGGTCGGATGACGGCGTGCCGGGGACCATAGCCTGGGAAAATCACCCGCTCGGCGCCGCGCGGGCGCAATTGCATGAAACCTATGTCGTCGCCCAGACGCGTGACGGCATTGTGATCGTCGATCAGCATGCGGCTCATGAGCGCCTGGTCTACGAAAGAATGAAGCAGGCGCTGGGCGAGAGAGGCGTCCCGCGACAGGGATTGCTGATCCCGGAGATCGTCGAGCTGGATGACGAGGCCGCGGCCAAACTGCTCTCCCGCGCTGAGGAATTGGCGGAACTGGGGTTGGTCCTCGAAGGATTCGGGCCGGGGGCCGTCGCGGTTCGCGAAACGCCGTCGCTGCTGGGCGATTTGGACGTACAGGGGCTGGTGCGCGATTTGGCCGACGAACTTTCCGATCTGGGCGATGCCTTTACCCTGAAAGAGAAACTGGAAGAGGTCTGCGGGACGATGGCGTGCCACGGATCCGTCCGGGCGGGCCGGCGGCTCAATACCGAGGAAATGAACGCCCTGCTTAGGCAAATGGAAGCGACGCCGCATTCCGGCCAGTGCAATCATGGCCGTCCGACCTATGTCGAACTGAAACTGGCGGATATCGAGCGTCTCTTCGGCAGGCGGTAACCGGCCGCGTGTTGAGGTTTTGACTTTGCCGGTTCGGCCCGTTACTCCCGCAGAGTCAGACACCACCTGCCGGAACCGTCCTTGTCCAGTGAATCCAATTTCAAGGCCCTGATCCCGCTTGCCGCAGCCACCTGCGTCAACATCATCGGCTTGGGCATCATCATTCCGTTGCTGCCTTTCGCGATGAAGGAAGCCGGGGGCGGTGATTTCGAAGCTGCGGCGATTTTTTCGGTCTTTTCTGCTTGTTCCCTGTTGAGCGCGCCGTTCTGGGGCAGGCTCTCCGATCGGATCGGCCGGAAGCCGGTGATGGTGATCTCGGTATTCGCAACGGTCATCAGCTATGTCTGGCTGGCGAATGCCGATACCCAGTTGGCGATCTTCATGAGCCGCGCCTTTGCCGGGTTCACCGCTGGATGGCTGGCCACCAGTCAGGCTTTCGTCGCCGATGTCACGACATCCGAGGATCGCGCCAAGGGCATGGGGATGCTCGGCGCCGCCTTTGGCATCGGTTTCACCATCGGGCCGGCGATCGGCGCGACGGCGGTCGGCGCGGACCAGCCGGACTTCGCCTTTCCAAGCTATATTTCCGCAGGCTGCGCCTGTATCGGGCTATTGATCACGGCCGTGATGGTGAAGGAACCGGCGCGTCACCGCGTCCATCAGGCCGACTTGGCCGAAGGCGCCTTGAAGGTCGCCCGGCAACCCTGGCTGCTTCGGTTGCTGGTGCCGTTCTTTTTGGTTTCCCTGGTCTTCACGGGCGTCGAAGGGACTTTGGCCCTGTGGGGCGCGCATGTGCTGGATATCGGTCCGCGGGAGATCGGCTATTTCCTGGCTTTTGCGGGGGTCATCAATGCGATCGTTCAGGGCGGTCTGGTCGGCCGGTTGAGCAAGAAGATGGGCGAGGCGCGGGTCGCCTTGATCGGCGCGGTTTCCCTGATGCTGTCGGTCGTTGCCTTGAGCTTCGTAACGGAATTCTACTGGTTGGCACTGCCCATGGCTCTGCTGGCCATCGCGATGGGATTCCACAATCCGGCGATGCAAAGTCTTATGAGCCGCGAAGCGCCGGAAGGCTGGAAAGGGGCTGTCATGGGAACCGCGCAGTCTACGTCCAGCCTGGCCCGGATCGCCGGGCCGGCCCTTGCGGGCTTGGCGCTGGAACATATCCATGTGACAGCGCAATTCTGGATCGGCTTCGCCATTTTGATACCCGTTTTGTTCATGATCCTGGCGCTTAGCCGGAAGCGGATTGCCGTGGAACAAAGCAGTTAGGCGTCTCGCCGGTCTATTGGCTGCGGGTGAAGAACAGGAACCGGGCTGCCCCGTAGCGGCGGTCATCCAACAGTGTGAACCCTTCCGGTGTGTCCCACGTCGTTTTGGGGTCGAGCTGTGCGATCACCAATGTATCCGCGCCTACCGCGCGGGCGTCGAGCGCGGCCTTGATCGCCTGTTCGATTGCCCTTTCCCTATAGGGCGGGTCTATCAGGACGAGGTCGTAGGGTTTCGCCTGCGGCCTTAGTCGAAAGGCGTCAGACGCTTCCACCTTGCTGCGGTCCTCGGCCCTGCATTTCGCGATATTGGCGCGCAGCGCCGCCAGCGCGGGTTTGCTGTTTTCGACGAAGACGCAATGGGCGCCGCCACGGCTCAATGCCTCTAGGCCAAGCGCCCCTGTCCCCGCGAACAGTTCCAGAACCCGGCCGCCGCGCAGCTTTTCCGCATAGTCGCCGTGGCCCAGAATGTTGAACAGATTCTCGCGCGCCCGGTCCGATGTCGGGCGGGTGGCGGGGCCTTCCGGGGCGTCGAGGCGTACGCCCTTATGTTTTCCCGCGACGATCCGCACCGGCATCCGTCCTGCTGCGTGATTTATTCGCGGCGGCTTTTCGTTTGTATCCCGGCTTCACGGGTTTGGGTTTGGCCTTTGCGCCCTTGTGCCTTTCGCCCATCAGTTTCTTCACCACGCCGATCGGCACTTCTTCAATGGCGCTGCGCGGCAAATCGCCGAGTGCGATAATCCCGTAGCCGGTGCGGATCAGCCGGTTCACCCGGTATCCGAGATGCTCCATGACGCGCCGGACTTCGCGGTTCTTGCCTTCGCGCAGAATGATCGTGATCCAGGCATTGCTGCTCTGCTGACGTTCCAGTTCGGCGTAGATGGGACCGTATTCCACGCCATCGACCGTGACGCCGCGGTCGATGCTTTCCAGCTTCGCCGGGTCGACGACGCCATAGACACGGATGCGGTACTTGCGCGGAAGGCCTGTCAGCGGGTGTTCCAGCTTACGGGCCAGTTCCCCGTCATTGGTGAACAGCAGCAGACCTTCGGAATTGAGGTCGAGGCGCCCGACACTGATCAGGCGCGGCAGGTCCCGTGGCAGGTCCTGGTAGACGGTCGGGCGGCCTTGCGGGTCGTTGCTCGTGGTCAACAAACCGGCCGGCTTGTGGTAGCGCCATAGGCGCGCCCGGTCCGCGGTCGGCATCAGCTTGCCGTCGACCATCACTTTGTTTTCAGCGGTTACGGTCACGGCGGGCGACAGGATCACTTCGCCGTCGATGGCGACTCGGCCCTCTGCGATCCAGCGTTCCGCTTCCCGGCGGGAACACAGACCGGCGCGGGCCATCACTTTGGCGATGCGTTGGGCGTCGGCGTCCTGCGGGCTATCCATGGTGTCGGTTCCTTGTCTTCGGTGGTTGGCGCAATCGCTGCGCGGGTATTATGGGCCCTGCAAACTTGTGCCCCGCTGAACTTGTGGGGCGGCGGCGCGCACTCTACGCTTCGCCCGCCATGCAGGAAAGACGCAACCCATATATGATACGCGCGCTGGAGCAAGCCAAGCAGGCTGCCGCGCGGGGTGAATCGCCGATCGGCGCGGTCGTCGTCGACCGGGAGACGGGCGACGTGCTTGCCGAGGACGGCAATCGGGTCGAAGAATTGAAGGACCCGACCGCACATGCGGAGTTGTTGGTCATTCGACGCGCGGCGGCGGTGGTGACCTCGCCCAGGCTGACCGGATGCGACCTTTACGTCACATTGGAGCCTTGCCCAATGTGCGCCGGTGCGATTTCCCACGCGCGGATCGCAAAATTGGTCTATGGCGCTTATGATCCCAAGGGCGGCGGTGTCGACCATGGCGCCCGGGTTTTCGACCGGCCGACATGCCATCATAAACCGGATGTCGTCAGCGGCATGGCCGAAGCGGAATGCGGCGCGCTTTTACGGTCGTTCTTCCAGGAAAAACGCCACTCCTAGTCGTTGCCGTCCGCCGCACCGGTCCTTTTGCGCGCTCTGCGGCGCGGCCGTTGATCCGCCGCGCTTGTGCGGCCGGCAGCCCGGCGGCGTTCCTTCAGCTCTTGCAGGATGGCCAGCCGTTCCTCGTTGCTGGCGCGCGGCCAGGCCCCGATCTCATCAATGCTGCGCAAGCATCCCAGGCATTGGCCCGTTGCCGGGTTTACGGCGCAGACGCCGACGCAGGGCGAGGGGATATCGGGTAAAGGCAAACGCCCGCTGCTGTCGGTCACAGGGTATACATCCAATTCGGTTGGCGTCCAATGTCGTTCCGAAAATGGATCGGTCCTTGCCGCGCTTCAAGCGGAGATAGCGGAAAACCATTATTTCGATAATTCTAGAAATACCGTTGACGTAGGCGTTGGTTGTGATAAATTCTCGCCATGAGCGATCTTGAACAAACCGCAGACCGGCTGAACGCCCTTGGCAATCCGACGCGCTTGCAGATTTACCGTCTGCTGGTCCGCGCGGGGGCGGAGGGGATGAGCGTTGGCCGCATTCAGGAAGTCGTCTCGATCCCGGGATCGACCCTCAGTCATCATTTGAAGCTTTTGGATACGGTGGATCTGGTGGCCAGGGAAAAGCAGGGAACAACCCTGATCTGCCGGGCACGCTACGATGTGATGGATGCGGTTATCGGCTATCTGGCCGATGAATGCTGCGCGGATTCCAGTGACGTTGGCACGGGCGATGATGGTCGTTCCGGCAACGGGCCCGCGGGCCATGGCCGCCATTGGCGGAAGGTCTTCGAAAACACCTGATTTTACGTGTGGCTGGGCCCCGGCCGGGCTCCCCGAAAGAGAGATGCGATGAGTGATACGATACAACAATCCGACCCTAGATCTTTCGATAATTCTAGAAGTACCGCAGGATGGATCAGGCTAAAGGTCGGAAAGTTCGACCGTGTGCTGCTGACCGTTGCCGGGATCGCCCTTGTCTGGTTCCTGGCGGATGCGGGCACGGCGCAGGATGGGGTGATCGCCACCGGAAACAGCCTGCTTGGTATCGCGCCTTTCATCATCGTGTCGGTTCTGCTGGCGGCCTATTTGAAGGCGACCGGCGCGGATGGGCTTATAGCCAAGGCGTTCAACGGCAATATCGTACAGGCGACGTTCATGGCCGCCATTGTCGGGGCGTTATCGCCGTTCTGTTCCTGCGGCGTGGTGCCGTTGATTGCCGCTTTGTTGGCGTCCGGCGTGCCTTTGGCGCCGGTCATGGCGTTTTGGTTGGCTTCCCCGGTTATGGACCCGGAAATGTTTGTGGTGACAGCGGCTGTTCTGGGAACGGAATTCACGGTTATCAAGACGGCGGCGGCGATCGCCATAGGGTTGATGGGCGGGTTCACGGTCTTGTTGCTTGGTCGGTCGGCCCTTTTGCGCGATCCGTTGATCGGGACGGCATCGACTTGCGGCACCGGCGCCTACACCCGCGGGGACAAGCCGGTCTGGGGCTTCTGGGGGGAAGCGCAACGCAGGACGGTCTTCAGCAAGGAAGCGAAGCGGTCCGGATGGTTCCTGACGAAATGGCTGACACTGGCCTTCCTGCTGGAAGCGATGATGCTCGCCTATGCCCCGATGGAGCAAGTTGGCGAATGGCTGAGCGGCGCCGGCGCGCTGGCCATCCCCGCGGCGGCTTTCATCGGCGTTCCTGCCTATCTGAACGGTTATGCGGCGATCCCGCTGACCAGCGGCCTGATGGAAATGGGCCTCAGCGCCCCTGCGGCGCTGACCTTCATGGTCGCCGGCGCGGTGACCAGCATACCGGCCGCGATCGCGGTGAAAGCGCTGGTCCGCTTTCCGGTCTTCCTGCTCTATCTGGGCATCGCGCTATGCGGATCTGTCGTGATCGGCTTGACCTACGCCCTGCTTGGCTAAAAGTGGCGGGGACCCTATGCGCCCTGAAGCGCCCGCCATACCCTTTCCGGTGTGGCGGGCATTTCCACTGCATCGGTTCCCATGGCGTCGTACAGGGCCAGCATGAAGGGGGCGAGGCCGCCATTCGTCCCAAGCTCCCCGACGCCTTTCATGCCTAGATGATTGATTTCCGTCGTTAAGCTGCCATCCACAAGGGTGAATTGCGGCAGGTCCGACGCACGCGGCAGCGCATAATCCATAAAGGACCCCGACAGCAGCTGCCCGCTGCCTTCCTCATAGACCGTGTTTTCCAACCAAGCCTGTCCGATGCCCTGCACGATGCCGCCATGCAGCTGGCCCTCGGCAATCATCGGGTTAAGCTTCACGCCCAAATCATCGGCCGACACGTATTGCGCAATCGCGACGCGGCCTGTTTCGGGGTCGAGCTCGACCTCGCAGACATGGGCGCTGTTCGGCACGGTCTGATGGTTACCTTCGAAAGCGGCGCCGCCGGCGCAGCCGGGAAGACCGCGCTCTTCGAGTTTTTGGGTCAGTTCAAACAGCCCGACGCGCCGGTCGGTTCCGACAACGGTGAACGCTCCGTCGCCATAGGTTATGTCGGCTGCGGCGGCTTCGAGAATTTCCGCTGCGCCTTCCTTGCCGTTCTCGATCAGGTTGGATGCCGCCCGGTCGATCGTCGTCGCCGCGATGGGAAGAGAGGAAGACCCGCCCGTGCCGCCGCCGATCTTCACCCGGTCACTGTCGCCTTCGACGAGGACGACTTTCTCCATCGGAATCTCCAACCTTTGCGCAACAAGCTGCGCGAATGCCGTCTCATGCCCCTGTCCGGATGCCTGAACACCGGTTTTGACAAGAATGTGGCCGTCGCCGGTCACCTCAATCTCACTCGCCTCGTTGGGCGAGCCGCCGGTCAGGTGCAGTGTCGGGCAGATCGATATGCCGCGCTTCAATCCCTTGGCCTCGCTTGCGGCGCGGCGGGATGCGAACCCGTCCCAACCCGATGCCTTCAGGGCAAGGTCGAAGACATGCGCGAAATTACCGCTGTCGAAAACAAAACCCGTGGCTGCGGTGTACGGCATGGCCGATTCCGCAACCAGATTGCGGCGGCGCAGCGCTGCGCGATCGAACCCAAGGTCCCGCGCGGCTTTCTCAATCAACCGTTCGACCAAATAGATCACTTCCGGCTTTCCGGCCCCGCGATAAGCGTCGGTGGGTGCCGTGTGGGTGTAGACACCGACAGTTCGGACCGTTATTGCGGGTATTGCGTAATTGTGTCCGGCAACCTTCGCAAACCCTTTCCCGATAATGGACGGCCCGAGTGCGGAAGCATAGGCGCCAAGCGCCCCCTTACTCTCAATCCGCAATGCCAGGAAATTGCCGTCGTTGTCCAAAGCCAAATCGGCCCGGCTTACCTGATCCCGGCCTTGGGCGTCGCTTAGGCAGGCTTCGCCGCGCGTGGAAACCCAGCGGACCGGTCGCCCGAGCTCTTTCGCGGCAAACAGCACCAGGGTTTGTTCCGGATAGTTCATCAGTTTGGCGGCGAAACTTCCGCCGACATCCGGGGTTATCACATGCAGATCGGCTTCGGCGACGTTCAAGGTTTCGGCGACCAGTTGGCGGATCAGGTGAACACCCTGACTTTGCGTGAAAAGCGTGTAACGCCCCGATTCCTTGTCGAATTCGGCGAGGTAGGACCGTGTTTCGATGGGGCTGACGATTACGCGGTTGTTGATGACGCCTTCGATGCTGACAATGTGGGAAGCTGCCGACATTGCTTTCTCGACGCTGGCGGTGTCACCGGTCATCCAATCGAAGGCGGTTTCGCGCGCGGTCCCTGTGTCGATATGGACGTCGAGGTCCTCATAGTCGATATCCACCCGCTCCGCGGCATCTTGTGCCTGTTCTTCGGTTTCCGCGACGACCATGACGACAGCTTCGCCAACATGGCGCACCGTATCGGTGGGCAGCGCGTAGCGAACAGGGGATTGGAACGGCGTGCCGTCGGAAGAGTCCTGCGGGGTGATGCAGGGCATCGGTTTCAACCCCGCTTGCAGAAGGTCCGCGCCCGTCACGACCGCCAGTACCCCGGGCGACGCCTTCGCCGCGTCCAGGTCGATGGAGCGAAACTTCGCATGGGCGACGGGGCTGCGCACCATGACGGCATGAGCGGTGCCGTCCTTTCGCAAATCTTCGACGAAGCGGCCATGGCCTGAAAGTAGTCGGGCATCTTCCAGCCTCGGTACGGAACGACCGATCGCGGAATCCTGCATGGCGTAAATCCCTCACGGAAAAAGGTTTTGGATGTGTTGTTGAAGACTAGCAACTGCGCCGGATCGGGAAAAGCACAGGGCGCAAGATTATTGATCTGAAGCCGATAAGGCACCATGTTCTTCTTTGAAAGCAACGGCAGAAACACCGATATGGCGCGATCAAAAGCATTTGACCCGGAAGATGTTCTGGAAGCGGCCCTTCAGCTGTTCTGGACAAAGGGTTACGAACAGACGTCGATGCAGGACCTGGTCGATGCCATGGGCATCAACCGCGGAAGCCTTTACGACACGTTCGGGGATAAGCAGCGCCTATACCGCAAGGCCGTGGCGCGTTATCTGGACTGGCACACCTTGCGCACGATGCGGGCGGCAATGGCGGATGGCGACTACAGTCCCAAGGAACAGATGGAGCTGTTGTTCGATAGGCTTGTGGAGGAAGGCGAAGGCGTGAACCGGGAGCGCGGCTGCCTTCTAACCAACACGATCACCGAACTTGGCCATCGGGACCCGGAGGTCACCGAACAGGTGGCCGAAGGAATCAGGCAGGTTGAAGACACGTTTGCCGAACTGATCCTCAAGGGGCAGGAGATCGGCGAGTTCACCTCAAACATGGATGCGCGCGCCCTGGCGCGGTTCCTGGTGAGCACAATTCAGGGAATGCGCGTCGTGACGCGTGTTTATGGCGCGCGGGAGCCATTGGCGGATATAGCCCGGATAGCTTTGTCTACACTGATGCCGAAGGCCGGTATTCATTGAGCCTGTCGAGTAACAGGTTGCGACGAGCTTGAAATAGACCGCATTTTAATAAAGCCAGTCCAAAAGTTTCTATTAAAGTCAAACGGTTAAACTGGCGCGTCCGCGCAGTTTCCGCTTATCTCGTTCAATTGGGATGGGCGGATTGGCGCATATGATGCACCGGAAACTGAACAACTTGAAATTTTTGGCCACGGCTTTCCTGCGCAATAGACGCGGCAGTGTAATGCAGTTATTTGCATTTGCTCTATTGCCTGTGATGGCGGCCAGCGGCTTGGCCGTAGACGGCACCCGTTTGTTCCTGGTCCGGGACTCGGTCCAACGCGCGGTCGATGCCGCCGGCTTGGCGGCAGGCCATACACTTCTGGTCGATGAGATGGCGGATGACGCGCGAAGTTTCTTCGACGCAAACTTCACGAATATCGAAAATGTTGCGACGTTGAGCAACTTCACCATGACGACGAATGCGGACAATACCGTCATTGATGTGTCCGCGACCGTATCCGTCGATACCACGTTCATGCGCCTGTTCGGCTTCGACGAGATCACCTTCACCCAGACGGCGCAGATAACGCGGGAAACCCGCGGCATGGAACTCGCCCTGGTGATGGATAACACCGGATCGATGCGCAGCGGCGGCAAGATGGGGGCGGCGATCACCGCGGCCCACAATTTGATCGAAGCGGTTTTCGGTGAAGACGATGTCAACGCGAACCTGTGGGTGTCGCTCGTTCCCTATACGGCGACCGTCAATATCGGAACGCAACATACCGAATGGCTCACCTTGCAGGGACAGGCGGATATCGGCGTGGGCGGCAACTACCAGCCGACGACCTGGCGGGGATGCGTGGAAGCGCGTGCCGGCGGATTGGACGAAACCGACGATACGCCCGACCTCGCCCCTTTCACGCCCTACCTATATGCCGACAATGTCGACAACGACTGGATACTCACCGACGGCGACGGCAATGTGACGGGATTCGATTTGGCCGAACAGAACTCCGCGCAGAATAACGGGCGCGGACCCAATCTTGGTTGTGGGCCGCCGATCACACCCTTGGTCGCGTCGAAAGCGGTGCTCAATGCCGCAATCGATCAGATGGAGCCTTGGCACCGCGGCGGAACGACCGGGAACCTTGGGCTGGTCTGGGGATGGCGGGCGCTGTCCCCGTCATGGCGCGGGTTTTGGGAAGGCACGGCCGCCAGTACGCTGCCGCTTTCCTACACCGAGCCGTTCATGGACAAGGTTGTGGTGATCATGACCGACGGTCAGAACCAGTTCTTCGACTTTACGGACCATTCCCCCGATAATGGTAATGGGCCGGACGGGTCGGATTACACGGCCTATGGGCGTCTCGGTGAGTTCGGGTTTGCGACACTGGATGCCGCGCGCTCGGAAATCGACGATCGATTTGGGCGGACCTGCGAAGCGATGAAGGCGGAAGGCATCATCATCTACGCCATTACCTTCGGATCGACGCCGAATTCCTCGACACAGAGCCTGTTTCGGAACTGTGCGACGAAGAATAGTTTCTTCTTCCATGCACCCAGCAACGCCGAACTTCAGGACGTGTTTACAACAATTGGCCGGCAATTATCTAATCTGAGGATTTCGCAATGATGCGGAAGTTCAGAGCCTTTCTAGGTGACCGGCGCGGCGTTTCGATTATTGAGTTTGCCCTTCTGGGACCGCTTACCATTACCTTGCTGATCGGCATCATCGAATTGAGCATGGTCTTTCTGGTCAGCGGGTCGCTGGAGAATGCCGTCCTGGCCAGTTCGCGGTTCGGGATTACCGGAAACACGCCGGACGGCGTCACCCGCGAAGACGTTATCCGGGAGCTGATCGACACGAATACGTTTGGACTGGTTCATCAGGAAGAAGTGCTGATCGATACCATCGTCTACGACAATTTCTCCGACATCGGTCGGCCGGAACCCTTCGCGGATTCCAACGGTGACGGCCAGTACAGCCAAGGTGAGTCCTTCACGGACGTGAACGGTAACGGCCAATACGACACAGATGTCGGGCTGGCGGGGCTCGGCGGGCCGGGCGACATCGTGCTCTATCGGATACAATACCGCATCAGCACCTTGACGGCTTTGTTCGACCCGTTCTTTCGCACAATAGATCATTCCGCCACTGTGGCGGTTCGCAACGAACCGTTTTGAGGCTGCCATGATACGCATCAGACCTTTGTTGAAGCGGTTCGGCCTGTCGCGGCGGGGTATCACCAGCGTGGAATTCGCTTTGACGGCGCCGGTCCTCGCCTTGCTGTTTACGTCTCTCGCGGAAACGGGGGTTTATCTGCTATTGCATGTGAAATTGCAGCATGCGGCGGTTTCCGTTGCAGATCTGATCACGCGGGATGAAAACGTCAATGAATCGACAGTCGCCGACTTGTTCGAAGCCGTGCCGCAGATTCTAAACCCATTCAGCATCGCGGAGGACGGCGTTGTCGTGGTCAGTGCGGTCGGGCGTATCGGCAACAACCCGACCCGCGTGTTATGGCAACGCAAGGGTGCCGGTATTGTGTTAAGGAACAGCGATATCGGATCGGAAGGCGAAACGGTCACCGACCCCGAAGGCATTCCTGTCGGGCCGGACGAAACCGTCGTCATCGCCGAGCTGTTCTACAACTATGAACCGATTGTGTTGCCGATTTTCGGGCCGCGCGAAATCGTGAAACATGCCTTCTATCGACCGCGCCTGGGGTCACTGCAGGAAATCGATCCCGATCCGTCCTAAGGTCGGACTTCTCGCCCTGTGAGCCAGCCGACTCAGGGCGCTCCATTCTCATACGGCAGCAGGGCGAGATAGAGTGTGCGGTGGATGGGGGTCGGGATGCCCAGCTTCCTGCCCAGCCGATAGACCGTGCCCGACAAGCTTCCCACCTCCAACCGCCCGCCGCGCGCGAGGTCATGATACATGGAGGCGTACATGTCGTCCGGGAATGTATCGAGCAGAGCCATTGCACGGCCGATGGCGCTGTCGTCGACATCCACTCCCTTGGCTTGGCCGACGGCCACGACCTCGGCCATTGCATCGCGCGCGAGGTCCCGAATTTCTTGATTCCTGTAGAGCGGGCCGCAGGGTTGCCTGAAGGCTGTCGTGATGGCGGCATTGGTCGACAGCAGGACGAATTTGGACCATAGCTTCGCTTCCGCATCGTCGGTGACGAGGGCGGTGAAACCGGCCTTGTTGCAAATCGCGGCAAAGGCGTCCAACCGGGGGGAGGGGCCGCCGGAGGGTTCCCCAATCTCCATCGTGGACATATCGCTCGTATAGCGGACGACACCCGGTTCTTCGATCTTCGCGGACATGAAGGCGTTGCCGACGCAGACGCGGCCTTCCCCCAGGATCGGGCCGAGGCGTTCGGCCGCTTCCACGCCGTTTTGCAGACTGATGACATACCCGTTGTCAGACAGCGCGGGCGCAAGCGCCTTACCGACCTCTTCGGTGTCATAGAGTTTCACGCAGAACAATGCGACATCGATGGGGCCGAGGTCGGCAATCGCGTCGCTCGCCGTGACCTTCGGCAGGAGGATGTCGCCTTTCGACCCGACCAGCGACAACCCTTTGTCACGCATCGCGGCCAAGTGCTTGCCGCGCGCCAGAAAAACGACATCATGGCCCGCGTCAGCCAGCTTGATCCCGAAGAATCCGCCGACCCCGCCGGTCCCGATAATGGCGATCCGCATGATTTCCCTCCCTTGCCTTGGTGCGGAAAGACTATCCCATCGATTGGGACGAACAAGCTCTTGATAATCGACGGGCGATCCCCGACCCTGTGTTGAAATCAACCCCAGCTGCGGCCCGGCGGGGGAATCAACAACGGGGAAAACCAATGTCGCTCTCTTCCTATTTCACACCATCGCCTGGCGGCGATACCGCTTTCACGGTGGAAGCGCCGAAGATCAAGTTCGGTCTGGGGTCGCTCAAGGAAGTGGGACTGGACGCGAAGGGCCTGGGCATGACCCGCGCTGTCCTGTTCGTGGACCCGAAGATCAAAGGAACGGAACCCTATACCCAGATTACCGACGGGCTGACATCAGCCGGTGTGGATTTCACCGTCTATGACGCGATAGAAGTCGAACCGACCGACACGTCCTTCAAGGCGGCGACGGAATTCGCCAAACAGGGCGGGTTCGACGGGTATATTTCGCTCGGCGGCGGGTCGACGATGGATACCTGCAAGGCGGCGAACCTCTACGCCACCTATCCGGACGACTTCCTGGCCTATGTGAACGCGCCGGTCGGTCAGGCAAAGCAGCCGCCGGGCCCGCTGAAGCCGCATATCGCCTGTCCGACGACCTTCGGCACGGCCTCGGAATGTACCGGCATCGCGATCTTCGACTTCGTGGAAATGGAATTGAAGACTGGGATCGCCAGTGCGCGGCTGCGCCCGGCGCTGGGGGTGCTCGACCCGCACGTTCTGAAAACCCTTCCGCCGATGGTGGTGGCCGCGAACGGGTTCGATGTTTTTTCCCACGCCTTCGAAAGCCTCACGGCGCGGCCCTATACCCATCGCGAGGCGCCGTCCGACCCGTCGAAACGGCCGCTCAGCCAGGGCGCGAACCCGTATAGCGATTTGGCCTGCCTCCAGGCGATCAAACTGGTCGGCGGCAATCTCGTCCAGGCGGTGAACGACCCGACGGATGAAAACTACGAAGCCCTTATGTTCGCGGGCATGCTGGCGGGCATCGGCTTCGGCAATGCCGGCTGCCATTTGCCGCATGGCATGTCCTATGCAGTGGCGGGACTGGTGCGGGACTACACGGCGAAAGGCTGGCCGTCGAACCATCCGCTGGTGCCGCACGGGATTTCCGTTATCGTCAATGCGCCGGCCGTCTTCCGGTTCACGGGCGACGCCTGTCCGGAACGGCATCTGCAGGGCGCAGAGGCCATGGGCGCCGATATTTCCGGTGCGAAACCGGAAGATGCCGGCGATCTGCTGGCGGACCGGATCATCGACATGATGAAGGCGACCGGTATCCCGAACGGCCTCAATGGCGTCGGCTATTCCGAGGAAGACCTGGACAAGCTCGTCGATAAGGCCTGGCCGCAGCAACGCCTGCTGGTCAATGCGCCGAAGGCGGTGTCGAAAGACGATCTGCGCGGGATATTTGTTGACGCGATGCGGTACTGGTAGATCACGCCCCGATTGGCGCTTCCCCGGCAAAGGTCGTGCGCAGCAGCAAGCGTCGGTGGCCGTCATAGTCGTTGACGGCGAAATGCATGGTGGCGCGGTTGTCCCAAATGACCAGATCGCCGGGGCGCCAGCGGTGCCTGCATTGGAATTCCGGCCGGATCATATGGGCGTAGACCCGTTCCAGGATCGGTGCGCTTTCCTCTTCGCTCATCCCTTCCAGACGCGTCGTGTATGTGGGGTTGACGAAAAGCGCCGCGCGACCGCTGACCGGATGGCGGCGAACCGCCGGCAGGGCGCGTTCCTTGTCCGCTTCCGGATCGCCGCGCGTCATCTTAACCGATGTGCTTGTTGAGACCTTGGGCCGGTGCTTCACGCCGTAGGGCTTCCCGGTCTGGATCGCGTTCCGGCCTTCGAGAATGACACGCAAATCGTCCGGCAGAGACTCCCAGGCCGACACACAATCGGCCCAGAGCGTGTCGCCGCCCACCGGCGGCAGGTCGACCGCTTGCAGCAAAGACCCGCCCGGCGGCCGTTCCAGGTAGGAGAAATCGGAATGCCAATTGCCGCCGAAGACGGAAATATTGCGTTCTTCGGCCTCCTTCAGGACCGCGATCACATCAGGGTCCTCCGCCATGGGCGCCACATAAGGCAAGCGCATCAACGGACCGAAGACCTCCGTCGCGCGTTTCAAGGCAGGAATGTCCAGATACTGTTCCGGCAGGATCAGGACGAGCCTGTCGGCGAGCAGTTCAACCAGTTCCGCGCCAAAGGCGGCGGAGATCGGCTGTTTCAGATCCAAGCCTGCCAGCTGCGTTCCCATGCGGGGCGTCATGGGTTGTTGAACCAGGGTCATCGTCGGTTCCTTGCTACCAGGGAAGGGGACCGTCGCCGTAGAGCTTGTAGATCGCCGTCACGTCTTCGTCGGCATGGCCGCGGGCTGTCATCATGCGGTGCAGTTGGGCGGCCGTGGCGGTCATCGGCATGGGTGTGCGCGTGCTCTTGGCCAGCGACAGGACGGCATCCAAATCCTTCTCGATCGTGCTGACCGCGCCCCCTGGAGGAAACTTGCCTTCCAGCATCACGTTGAACCATTCCTGCAACAACCGGGAATCCGCCCTGCCGCCTTGCAATGCGGCGGGAATACGGTCGGCCTCAATCCCGGCATTGGTCGCCAGTTTCGCGGCCTCGGCCAAGACGGCCAGCAGGTTGCCGACAAAGGTTTGATTGATCAGCTTTGTCGCCTGGCCCGCGCCGCTCGGTCCCATCAGTGTCAGCCGGGCGGCAAGGTTATCCTCGATAACGCCGCGGGTCTTGTTGAAGTCCTGTTCCGACCCGCCGGCCATGATGACGAGCGTGCCGGTCTCCGCGCTGGGCGGGCCGCCCGATACGGGGGCGTCGATCATCCCGGTGCCGTGTTCATGCCGAAGACGGTCCGCGAAGCGCCGGGAGCTTTCCGGATCGGCGGTCGAAAAATCGACCAGCATCTTGCCGTCCGACAGACCATCGACGAGGCGTCCCTCACCGAACAGCAAGTCTTCCAGCGCATCGGTGTTGTAAACGCAGGTAAAGATGACATCGCAATCGCGCGCCAAGTCCGCCGGGCTCTCCGCAAGGGTCGCACCGGCCTCGACAAACGCGGGCAGGCGGTCCTTGTTCCGCGCCCAGGCGGTCAGCGGCAACCCCTGGGCCAGCAAACGGTGCGCCATCGCCCCGCCCATATGGCCGAGGCCGATGAATCCCAAACGCGGTGCGGTCATTGAAGAAACTCCCTCTGGCTTTGCCGACAGAGTAGAAGCTATTCAATGCTTTCCATCAAGCGGAGGGGCTTTACCTGCCGAGGAAGGACTTGATCTTGTTCTTGACGTGCGTGGTGATGAAGGCGTTGTTGATGAGGAACTTGATCAGCGGAAAGACGCGGGCCGCCTTGATTCTGCCGTTCCATTTGAACTCTTTCGGGGAAAGCATGTGGTCGCTATACGCGCCCATCACCCGTAACTGCTCACTGGTCATTTTCCCGATATCGGTGCTCCAGATCGGCATGGGTGTGACCTGTTTGTTCTGGAACACATCGGTCCTGTAGTAATCGAGCAGGATGACGGTCCGATCCGCTTTCGAGGGATGGTCCGGCCCATGGAACCCACGATCATCGAACAGCACGACGTCGCCACGCAACCCGTCCAACCGTTTCAAGGTGGAGCGTATTTTTTTCTGTTCGTCCGCCGGGTAGCTGGCCAGATTAGGACCATGCGGCGCGCCAAGTTCGTGTGTGCCTTCGCAGTAACAGAAGGCGCCCTCGGTCGTATCGTGAAGATAGATCGCGCCCCCCACGCCCAAAGGCTTTTTCATTTCCTCGGCACCGATCATGACCGGCAGATGCGCGGCTTTTCGCCAGCCATCCGAAAAATCGGCGTGGAGTGGAAAATACGTATACCCGACACCCTTGTCGGCCTTCACGTTTGCTTCCGCCAAGATGCAGTCGTGTTCCAAATACTTTTCGGAGATTTCGACGATCAACGGATTTGCCAGCAACTCGTAGACAGGCCAGCCGATAACCGTCGGTGTGAGCACGACCTTCGGGTGATCGACCTTGAAGTAACCGAGATTGCCCGCCAGCGAGGGGTTCTCGAACAGCTCGTCGATCCGGTCGACGACAGCGTTGAACGATTCTTCGTTGAAAGCGTCCCTGATAATCACGTAACCGCGCTGCTTCAAACAGGCCACAATTTCACCGACCGTCGCTTTCCCGGCGTGAAAGATGGTTTGATCGGAAAGGGCTGTCTCAGCCTCTTTTGCGTTTGACTCTGCTGCGACGTCGGTTTCCAGGGGCATGGCGCCTTCGCTCTTGTGATTGCGGTCGTAACCTACCGTTTATACTGGCGATGTTTTTTTCCAGCAAGTTGACGCATCGTCCGACGGGGCGACGGGTCGCATAGGTGGACCTTGGGGCCAAATAGAACAAGGGCGGCGCTAAGCGCCGCCCTTGCAGAGTCGCAACAACTATTTGAACAGCAGCTTACATCATGCCGCCCATGCCACCCATGCCGCCCATATCGGGCATTGCGGACGAACCCTTGTCCTCAGGCTTGTCCGCGATCATGGCTTCGGTCGTGATCAACAGACCAGCGATGGAAGCCGCATCCTGCAGAGCGTGGCGCACGACCTTGACCGGGTCGATGATGCCGGCCTTGACCAGATCGGTGTAGACACCGTTCTGCGCGTCGAAGCCGAGTTCCATGTTCTTGCTTTCCAGCAGCTTGCCGGCAACCACGGCGCCGTCGACGCCGGCGTTTTCGGCGATCTGACGAACCGGGGCTTCCAGAGCGCGGCGGATAATGGAAATGCCGACATTCTGGTCCGAATTGGCGCCTTCCAATTTGGCAAGCGACTTGATGGCGTTGAGCAGCGCAGAACCACCACCCGGGACGATGCCTTCTTCAACGGCTGCACGGGTCGCGTGCATGGCGTCGTCAACGCGGTCCTTGCGTTCCTTCACCTCAACCTCGGTCGCACCGCCGACGCGGATGACCGCAACACCGCCGGCGAGCTTCGCCAGACGTTCCTGCAGCTTTTCACGGTCGTAGTCGGAGGACGTGGATTCGGTTTGAGCACGGATCTGCTCGCAACGGGCTTCGATGTCCTTTTTCTTGCCGGCGCCGTCGATGATGATCGTTTCATCTTTCGTGATGTCGACCTTCTTGGCGGTACCGAGCATGTCCATCGTGACGTTTTCGAGTTTGATGCCGAGGTCTTCGCTGATGACCTGACCATTGGTCAGGATCGCGATATCTTCCAGCATCGCCTTGCGACGATCGCCGAAGCCCGGGGCCTTCACAGCCGCCAGCTTCAAACCGCCGCGCAGCTTGTTGACGACCAGGGTCGCCAGTGCTTCGCCTTCGACGTCTTCCGCGATGATCAGCAACGGACGGCTGGACTGCACGACCTGTTCCAGGATCGGCAGCATGGCCTGCAGATTGCTGAGCTTCTTTTCGTGGATCAGGATGTACGGGTTTTCCAATTCCGCCCGCATCTTCTCACTGTTCGTGACGAAGTAGGGGGAGAGGTAGCCGCGGTCGAACTGCATGCCTTCGACGACTTCCAGTTCGGTGTGAAGGGACTTGGCTTCCTCAACGGTGATGACGCCTTCGTTGCCCACACGCTTCATGGCTTCGGCGATCATGTCGCCGACTTCCTTGTCGCCGTTGGCGGAAATCGTCCCGACCTGGGCGACTTCTTCGGAGGTGTGGATCTTCTTCGCACGCTTGGCGAGGTCCTTGACGACAGCTTCGACGGCCAGGTCGATACCGCGCTTCAGATCCATCGGGTTCATGCCGGCCGCAACGGCCTTGGAGCCTTCGCGGACGATCGACTGGGCCAGGACCGTCGCGGTCGTGGTGCCGTCACCGGCGATGTCGTTGGTCTTGC
>CAYGKA010000023.1:0-68349 GCA_964350445.1 uncultured Flavobacteriaceae bacterium | reverse complement strand
GGCAGCAGCCGGGCGGGCAGGCGACGGCGGCGGGCGGGCAACGCGAATTCGTGCCGGTTCTGGCGCGCGCCGCCATCGCGGTCGGCGTGTCGGCGATCTTCATGGAAACACACCAGGACCCCGACAATGCGCCGTCGGATGGCCCGAACATGGTTCCCCTCCATGAACTGCGCGACCTGCTCGCCACCCTCAAAGCTTTCGATCGGGTCGCCAAACCGGCCCTGCGCCAGGCGGCGGAATAGGCCCTTTCCGTTCCAGCTTGTCAGGCGAATGATCATAACCGCATTCCGCGAGGCCGATCCTGCCCTGTGCGGCGTTGCAACAAAGCGCCAAACGACGTAGTGAAAGCCGCACAAAATATCAGACTTTTTCCTTCCTTGAGGAGTTTCCAATGACCGCCATTGTTGATGTCTTCGCGCGTGAAATCCTGGATAGCCGGGGCAATCCGACCGTCGAGGTCGACGTGCATTTGGAGGATGGGTCTTTCGGCCGCGCGGCAGTGCCCAGCGGGGCGTCCACGGGCGCTTATGAAGCACACGAGTTGCGCGACGGCGGCGACCGTTACAACGGCAAGGGCGTGCAGCGGGCCGTCGATGCGGTAAACGGAGAAATCTTCGATCTTCTTTCGGGCCTGGAAGCCGAGGAACAGGTGCAGATTGACGCGCTGATGTGCGAGTTGGACGGCACGCCGACCAAGGAACGCCTGGGCGCGAACGCGATCCTCGGCGCGTCCCTTGCGGTGGCCAAGGCGGCGGCCGACGCGGCCAACCTGCCGCTCTACCGCTATGTCGGCGGTTCCTTCGCCAAGACACTGCCGGTGCCGATGATGAATATCGTCAACGGCGGCCAGCACGCGGACAATCCGATCGACATCCAGGAATTCATGATCATGCCGGTCTCTTCCACCAGCATCGTGGAAGCCGTGCGGGCCGGGTCGGAAGTATTCCACGCGCTGAAGAGCCGCCTGAAGAAGGGTGGCCACAACACCAATGTCGGCGACGAGGGCGGTTTCGCCCCGATGCTGGGATCCGCGACCGAAGCCCTGGACTTCATTTCCGGCGCCATTGAAGATGCCGGCTACAAGCTTGGCGACGACATCGTGCTCGCACTCGATTGCGCGTCGACCGAATACTACAAGGACGGCAAATACGTCCTGGATGGCGAGGGCATCACCCTGGACGCGGCCGGTCATGTGGACTACCTGGCCAAACTCTGTGCCGCGTACCCGATCAAATCGATCGAAGACGGTATGGCCGAAGACGATTGGGACGGCTGGAAGGCCCTGACCGACAAGCTGGGCGCCACGGTCCAATTGGTCGGCGACGACCTTTTCGTGACCAATTCCGAGCGCCTGGCGCAGGGGATCGAGAAGGGGACGGCAAATTCCATCCTCATCAAGGTCAACCAGATCGGCAGCCTGTCCGAAACCCTGAAGACCGTCGAAATGGCCCACCGCGCCGGCATGACTTCTGTCATGTCGCACCGTTCCGGCGAAACCGAGGATGCGACCATCGCCGACCTCGCCGTCGCGACGAATTGCGGCCAAATCAAGACCGGTTCGTTGAGCCGGTCCGACCGGTTGGCGAAGTACAATCAATTGATCCGTATCGAAGAAAACCTTGGCCCGGCGGCGCACTACGCCGGCAGGGACGCCTTCAACCTTTAGGCGAACAACATTCGACTCTAGTCGCAATGAGAGTCTAACCCCTTGGAATCATTAAAGTGATTCCCAAAACCGATTCGATCGTATAGCCTCCCGTCTACACAGAACGGATGGGGGGCTTTCCGTGTATTCCTGAGACACAACCACGTCGCCATTTTCCGGCATGCGTCGTTCCGTGCGAGCGTTCGTATGAACAGCCGCTCCGTATTGTCGTCAGGTCCGGTTCGGTTGGCCTTGGCGGTTCTCCTTGTCGTCTTCGTGGCTTTACTGGGCGGCGGGCTCTACGCAGCCCAACGCCATGACGACCTGCTCATCAATCAGACGGCCGTCCAATGGCACGCCGTTCAGGCAAACAACGAGGCCCAGCGCCTTTCCGTATTCGCGGAACGCTATTTCTCCGGTGACGAAAATATCGACCTCGACCTGCTGAAGGCGCGGCACGGCACCTTGATGGCGCAACTGCGGGAATTGCGCGAAGGGCCTGCCGCGCGGGATTTGTTGGGCTTCGACGGTCTGGAAGATCGCATCCGAGCGCTTGAGAGCGAACTCCGTGGCCTCGGTAAGGTGCTCAGCGGCCTCAAGAGGGACGATCACAAGGCGATCCGGACGGTCCGGACCTGCCTTGAGAATGCAGTCTTGGCATTATCGGATGCTGTCACAGTCGCGGTACAGCGCCTTTCCGGTCCCAAGACCGTCTCCTATTGGGGCAACCTGTTGACTATCCTGTATGTTTCGATCGTCGTCGGCGCCATGGGGCTTGTCTCGCTTGCCGGTGTCGTGGTCGCGGAGAACAGCAAGAACAGGCGCCTGGCGGATCAGTACAAAGCGGCCCTGGCGGAAGCGGATGCCGCGAACCGGGCGAAGTCCCGGCTGCTGGCAAATATCAGCCATGAATTGCGGACGCCGCTGAACGCCATCATCGGGTTCTCGGACGTGCTGAAGGATCAAGTCTTCGGTGCGTTGGGGAATGACCGATACAGGGAGTATTCCGGCTATATCCGGGATAGCGGTACACATCTGCTTCTGCTGGTCAATGACATACTGGACTTTGCGAAACATGAGGAAGACGGCGTCCGATTGGCTCTGAATACTGTACCCCTCGTCGAAATCCTTCAGGAAGCGGTCCGGACGGCGATGCCGGAAGCGGAGAAACACGGTGTCGGATTGGCCTTGGATTGCCCGTTTTCCCCAACTGTCCTCGCCGATGTCCGCGCGGTCGTACAAATCACGACGAACCTGATTTGCAACGCTGTGCGGTTCTCGCCATCCGGCGAGGCTGTGGAAATCACGTTTTCCCTTCAACCCGCGAGCGAGGGCAAGGATAGCAGAGTTGTCGTCAATGTTTGCGACCGAGGCCCTGGAATTCCGGCGGACGAGGCCGAGAGGCTGCTTCGCCCGTTCGAAAGAATGGAGAGGAACAGCTTCATCGCGGGGCCTGACGGGGGCGCCGGTCTGGGGCTCGCCCTGGCCCGCAAGCTGGCTGAGAAACATGGCGGCGAATTGTCCCTCAAACCGCGCGACGGGGGAGGGACGGTCGCTTCGTTCAGCTTGCCGCTGGTGACCAATGTCGCCCGTGGCAACGCTGCCGTAAACGGGTGAGGACTCCTTGGCCCTTGGCCCCTGAAAATGCGCAGCCGGGCAGATATTTCCCAAATCTGTGGGCTCGCCTTAACTCCCTGAAAATATTGCCTGTTGACCCCTGAATCTCACTGTGTTTGTTTGAACCCCATGGCAGTGATCCAAGAATTGCGCAGACGGTCGAAGCAGGTCGTGTTTCCGGTCATCGGGGCATGCGTGCTGGGCTATTTCACCTATCACACCGTTCAGGGTGACCGGGGTCTGCTTGCCTATGGCCGCCTCAATCAAGAAGTGTCCCGCGCGAAGACCACTTTCGATTCTCTACAACAAGAACGCTCCAAGCTGGAGCGCCGGACCGACCTTTTGCGGAAGGGTAGCTTGGACCTGGACATGCTCGAAGAACGCGCCCGCCAAAGCTTCGACCTCGTCCATCCAAATGATTTGGTCGTCTTTTTGCCCGCCCCCAAGAACTAAGTCACCAAATGGTGATTTTTAGTTCCAGTGGCGTTTTCTTAAAATAAAACAAATATTTACACACCTTCCATACCTGTCGTTCACATAGGGGTGCGATAGGGTTGAAGCATCGCTTTCTTGAAATCGAAACCACAAAGCGGTACTCATCTACATCTAATGAACGGTGGTCCGTTTGGCCAATCCGTTCCAAGGCGTTGAAACAGCGCCACCGGATGTTCCCGCTGGTTATTCAGCCGTTTGTGCTGAAGCGGGGCCGGCCGGCATAACGGCATCAGAGAGGAACGTCATGGCGAAGAGTCCGACGGGCATGAAGACGGCCAAGAAA
Organism: uncultured Flavobacteriaceae bacterium; assembly: GCA_964350445.1. GTDB lineage: Bacteria > Pseudomonadota > Alphaproteobacteria > UBA8366 > Aestuariispiraceae > Hwanghaeella. The sequence goes on along the minus strand of CAYGKA010000023.1, from coordinate 64,309 downwards.
TCCGGGGCAAAAAAAGCCGCTGCGGGGAAGAAGCCGAACATCGACGTGGATCAGCTTAAAGAAGACTATCGGATGATGTTGCTCATCCGCCGATTCGAGGAAAAGGCCGGCCAGCTATACGGCATGGGCCTGATCGGTGGGTTCTGTCACCTCTATATCGGGCAGGAAGCCGTCGTCACCGGGATCCAGGGTGTCGCGAACGACGATGACGGTGTCATCACCAGTTATCGCGATCATGGCCATATGCTGGCAGCCGGTATGGACGCCCGTGGCGTCATGGCGGAACTGACCGGGCGCGAGGGCGGCTATTCCAGGGGGAAGGGCGGCTCGATGCACATGTTCTCCAAGGAGAAGAACTTCTTTGGCGGGCACGGCATTGTCGGTGCACAGGTGCCGATCGGAACCGGTTTGGCGTTCGCCTACAAGTTCCGTGGCGAGAAGCGTGTCAGCCTGACCTATGTCGGCGACGGCGCGATGAACCAGGGGCAGGTATACGAGGCGTTCAACATGGCCTCGCTTTGGAAACTGCCGGTCATCTACGTCATTGAGAACAACCAATACGCCATGGGCACATCGGCAGAACGCCACTCCGCCAGCGGGCGTAAATTGGCCGATCGCGGGATGGCGCACGGTATTCCCGGCCGGGAAGTGGACGGCATGGACGTCTTGAAAGTGCGCGAAGCGGCCGCGGAGGCCATCGAACACTGCCATGCGGGCAAGGGACCGTTCATCCTGGAAATGAAAACCTACCGCTATCGTGGCCATTCCATGTCCGACCCGGCGAAATACCGGACCAAGGACGAGGTCAACGAAATGCGCCAGCAACACGACCCGATCGACCATGTCAGGAACCTGCTGCTCGAGGGCGGGTATGCGTCCGAGGAGGACCTGAAGGCGGTCGACAAGGAGATCAAGTCCATCGTCGCGGACAGCGCCGATTTCGCGCAGGAAAGCCCGGAACCGGACGCATCCGAACTGTGGACGGATATTCTGCTGGAAGCCTAAGACCCCGCCGCCCGGGCGAACGATCCGGGCAGGCGACTGAAGAAAGAAATCGGGGTAGGGAGAATTCATATGCCCATTCAGGTCCTCATGCCGGCGTTGTCGCCGACCATGACCGAAGGCAATCTCGCGAAATGGCTCGTTAAGGAAGGGGACACCGTCTCCTCCGGCGACGTCCTGGCGGAAATCGAAACCGACAAGGCGACGATGGAAGTCGAAGCCGTGGAAGAAGGCACGATCGGCAAATTGCTGATCGACGAAGGAAGCGAAGGCGTCGCGGTGAATACGCCGATCGCCATAATACTGGAAGAGGGAGAGGACGCCTCCGACATGGAGGAGAGCGCATCTTCCGGTGGTTCCAACACCAAAGCCGCAGCCGAAGAACCCGCGCCCAAAGCAGACAAGCCTCCGGAAACACCGAAGGTCGTCGCCGCGGACGCGCCGGGCGCGCCCGTCGTCGATCCCGAGCCGGATTGGTCCGGTCCGACCGTCAGCCTGACGGTTCGCGAGGCGCTTCGCGACGCCATGGCCGAGGAAATGCGGAAAGACGAGGAAGTCTTCGTCATGGGCGAGGAAGTCGCGCAGTACCAGGGCGCCTATAAGGTCACCCAGGGGCTGCTCGACGAGTTTGGCGACAAACGTGTCGTCGATACGCCGATTACCGAGCACGGTTTCGCAGGCCTGGGCGTCGGCGCGGCCTTCATGGGGTTGAAGCCGGTCATCGAATTCATGACCTTCAACTTCGCCATGCAGGCGATCGACCACATCATCAACTCGGCCGCCAAGACGCTTTATATGTCGGGCGGACAAATGGGTTGCCCCATCGTCTTCCGCGGCCCGAACGGCGCGGCGTCCCGCGTCGGGGCGCAGCATAGTCAATGTTACGCCAGCTGGTACGCCCATTGCCCGGGGTTGAAGGTTGTCGCCCCGTACAGCGCCGCGGATGCCAAGGGACTGCTGAAATCCGCGATCCGCGATCCGAACCCGGTAATTTTTCTGGAAAACGAGATGCTCTATGGCCAGAGCTTTGAGGTTCCGGACACGGACGATTGGACCGTGCCGATCGGCAAGGCGAAGGTCGTGCGCCAGGGCAGCGACGTAACGATCACTGCTTTCTCGATTATGGTCGGCCATGCACTGAAGGCAGCGGAACTGCTTGCCGAAGAAGGGATCGAGGCGGAAGTCATCGATCTGCGCAGCCTGCGCCCGCTGGATACGGAAACCATCGTCACGTCGGTCAAGAAGACCAACCGTCTCGTCAGTTGCGAGGAGGGCTGGCCCTTCGCCGGAATCGGTGCGGAATTGGCCATCCAGATGATGGAGCAGGCTTTCGACTGGCTCGACGCGCCGGTGACGCGCGTCCACGGCAAGGACATCCCGATGCCTTATGCGGCCAATCTCGAGAAACTGGCCCTGCCCCAGGTGGAAGACGTCGTTCAGGCGGCGAAATCCGTCTGCTACCGCGCCTAGTACCGGCCTTGCACAGGCCCTGGGGTCCGAACCAATAACGCCGCGCCGGTAAGGTGCGGCAGGGGAGAAGAAGAGCATGCCGATCGACATCCTGATGCCGGCCTTGTCGCCGACGATGACGGAAGGAACCTTGGCGAAATGGCACGTCAAGGAAGGCGACGAAGTCTCCTCCGGCGATGTGCTGGCGGAAATCGAGACCGACAAGGCGACCATGGAGGTCGAAGCGGTCGACGAGGGTACGATCGCCAAGATCCTGGTACAGGAAGGCAGTGAAGGCGTCGCCGTGAATACGCCGATCGCCATCCTGGCGGAAGAAGGCGAAGACGTCGCGGAAGCGGCCAAGTCCGGCGGGGGCGCATCACCGGCGCCGAAGCCGGAAAAGGAAGCTCCCAAGGAAGCACCGAAAGCGGATGCTGTACCGGAACCCAAGGCCGCCCCTACGCCGGCCGCCGCCCCGCAATCCGGCGGCGCGCGTGTGTTCGCAAGCCCACTCGCCAAACGGATCGCCGCCGATGCGGGAATCGACATCGGCGCCATTTCGGGCAGTGGCCCGCATGGCCGCGTCGTGAAGGCGGATGTGGAATCGGCAATCGCGTCCGGCGGCGCGAAAGCGGCCGCGCCTGCAGCCCAGGCCGCCCCGGCGGCGGGACCAAAAGCACCGGCTGCTGCCGCAGCAGCGACAATTTCCGCCGACGATCCGATCTTCCAAATGTTGCCGCCGCATGAGGCCGTGCCCAACACAAACATGCGCAAGACCATCGCGAAACGGCTTACGGAATCGGCGCGTGACGTGCCGCATTTCAACGTGCTTGCGGATGTGGAGATCGACGCGCTCATGGCCTTGCGCAAGCAGCTGAATGAACGCGACGGCGCGGACTACAAGATTTCCGTCAACGATATGGTGATCAAGGCGACGGCCCTGGCGCTCACCCGGGTGCCTGATTGCAACGTCGCCTATACAGACACCGCCGTGTTGAAGTTCTCCCAGGTGGATATGGCCATGGCGGTGGCCATCGACGGCGGGCTGATCACGCCGATCATCAAGAACTGCGCCGCAAAGGGCCTTGCCACGATTTCGAAGGAAGCCAAGGAACTGGCCGGCAAGGCGCGCGACGGCAAGCTTAAGCCCGAGGAATATCAGGGCGGCACGTTCTCGATCTCCAACCTCGGCATGTTCGGGGTGAAGAGCTTCAATTCCATCATCAATTCCCCGCAGGGCGGTATCCTTTCCGTCGGCGCCGGCGAACAGCGGGCCATCGTCAAGGACGGGGCGGTCGCCATCGCGACGGTGATGACGCTCAGCCTGGCGGTCGATCACCGCTGCATCGACGGGGCCGCCGCCGCGGCCTTCATGAAGGAGTTGAAGGGCCTTCTGCAGGATCCCATAGCCTTGATGCTCTAATCGAAAAATTCCCGGCTGAACGATCAGGCCGAACGCAAAGACATCCCGAACGGGAGGGAAATATGGATAAACAGTCCTTCGACGTTGTCATCGTCGGCGCCGGGCCCGGCGGGTATGTAACGGCAATCCGGTCGGCGCAGCTCGGCCTCAAGACCGCCGTGGTGGAAGCAAACCATCTGGGCGGGATCTGCCTCAACTGGGGCTGCATTCCGACCAAGGCCCTGCTGCGAAGCGCCGAGATCTATCACTACATGAACCATGCGGATGACTATGGCCTGTCCGCGGGCAAGCCGGGCTTCGACCTGGAAAGGATCGTCTCCCGCAGCCGCGGCGTCGCCAAGCAATTGAACGGCGGTGTCGGGCATCTGTTGAAGAAGAACAAGGTTCCGGTCTTCGACGGCTGGGGCAAGCTGGCCGGCGGCTCGGCCGGCGCGCGCAAGGTGACGGTCGAGAAGGACGGCAAGGTTTTCGCCGAACTGACGGCGAAACATGTGATCCTGGCAACCGGGGCGCGGGCGCGACAACTGCCGGGCCTGGAAGTGGACGGGGAAACCGTCTGGTCCTATCGCGAGGCCATGGTGCCCAAGACGATGCCGAAATCGTTGATCGTGGTCGGGTCGGGCGCGATTGGAATCGAATTCGCCAGCTTCTATCGCACGTTCGGCGCGGAGGTCACGGTCGTCGAAGTCCTGGACCGCGTGCTGCCGGTGGAGGACGCAGAGATTTCCAAGATGGCCGAAAAGGCCTTCAAGAAACAAGGCATGACCATCATCACCGGCGCCACCGTCAAGGGGCTGAAGAAGGGTGCGAATTCAGTGACGGCCAGCGTCGAAAAGGGCGGGAAAGTCACTGAAATCACGGCTGAAAAGCTGATCAGCGCCGTCGGCATTGTCGGCAATGTCGAGAATATCGGCCTGGAAGGCACCAAGATCAAAGTCGACCGCACTCATGTCGAAATCAACAAATGGTGCGAAACCGGGGAAGCCGGGATCTATGCCATCGGTGACCTGGCGGGACCGCCCTGGCTGGCCCACAAGGCCGAGCATGAGGGCGTCATCTGCGTCGAGAAGATCGCCGGCGCGAAGGACGTCCATCCCCTCGATACAGGCCGTATCCCCGGTTGCACCTATTGCCATCCGCAGGTGGCTTCCGTCGGCATGACCGAGCAGGCGGCAAAGGACAAAGGGCACGACGTCAAAGTCGGGCGGTTCAGCTTCGTCGGCAACGGCAAGGCAATCGCGCTCGGCGAACCGGAAGGGTTGATCAAGACCGTCTTCGACGCCAAAACCGGTGAGTTGCTGGGTGCTCATATGATCGGCGCCGAGGTGACGGAGTTGATCCAGGGATATTCCGTCGGGATGACTTTGGAGACGACCGAGGCGGAATTGATGCATACGGTCTTCCCGCATCCGACCTTGAGCGAAATGTTGCACGAATCCGTTCTCGACGCATATGGACGCGTAATCCATATGTAGGGGACCGGAACAGGTGTTTTCACAGGCCTTTTGAACGGAATTCGCACCGGAATTAGCAGCATTTTAACTTTTCCGAACCGATACTTCCGACTACACCTAGGAACGTGGGAAGCGCCTCCGGTTGGCGGACGGCGAGCAGTCCTGTGCAAACAATGGAATTCAGTATGGAAGGCAATCTGCAACCCACTATGACGATTGAGCATCCGGACATCGTGAAGGTCGAACGGGAATTGTCCTGGTCCCCCACGGGTTGGGAGCATATCGTCGTGATCATTACGGATATACCGCTTGATCCTTCCGCGCCGGCGCACGATGCCCACAAACTCCATTCCGTCGCCGATCACGTCGGCCGATCGATGAAGCGGAACGGACAGGGCTTTTCCCGTTTGGTGATCAAGAACCGTTCTTGATATCAAGCCGCCACGCGGATCCGATCCGCACCGAAAGTAGCAGTTGTCATGGATAAGTCGCTGGAACCCAAGCACCGACACCCGGAAAAGCGCAATCGGCCCGACAGTCCGATTCAGCGCAAACCCGCCTGGATTCGCGTGAAGGCCCCGACCAGCTCCGTCTATCGCGAGACGCGGGAAATCGTCCGCAGCAAGAATCTGCACACCGTGTGCGAGGAGGCGGCCTGCCCAAATATCGGCGAATGCTGGTCCAAGAAACACGCCACGATGATGATCATGGGCGGAATCTGTACCCGGGCCTGCGCCTTCTGCAACGTCACGACCGGAAAGCCGAACGCGCTGGACCCGCTGGAACCGTTCAACGTGGCCGCCGCCGTGGCCGAACTCGGCCTGGAGCATGTCGTCATTACCTCCGTTGACCGGGATGATCTTGGAGACGGCGGGGCGAATCATTTCGCCCAGGTGATCACGGCAATCCATGAGAAAACGCCCGGAACGACGGTTGAAATCCTCACGCCCGACTTCAAGGGAAAGAAGGGCGTGCTGGGGACGGTCGTCGCAGCCAGACCCGATGTCTTCAATCATAACCTGGAGACGGTGCCGCGCCTCTATCCGACGATCCGGCCGGGCGCGCGGTATTTCACCTCGCTTTCCCTGCTGCAGGAGGTGAAGGAAATAGATCCCGCGATGTTCACCAAATCCGGCATCATGGTCGGATTGGGCGAAACTAGGGAAGAGGTCGGTCAGGTTATGGACGACCTGCGCGCGGCCGATGTGGATTTCCTGACGATCGGGCAATACTTGCAACCAACGCCCAAGCACGCGCCAATCGATCGTTTCGTGACGCCGGAGGAATTCGAAGGCTATGCGAAGATGGCCCGCGGGAAGGGATTCCTTCTGGTATCCAGTTCACCGCTGACCCGGTCTTCCTATCATGCCGGGGATGATTTCCAGAACCTTCGGGCCGCCCGGCAGGCTAAATTGGCCGCCGCCGAGTAGCGGGTTCAATTCTTTCTTTTCCCGCAAGCGACTCGCTTTAGAACGGCTTTGTCATGCCCCGTCACGCAGAACGCCGTCCTCTCAGCCACACGCCCGAGCAATTGTTCGACTTGGTCGCCGATGTCGACCGGTATCCTGAATTCCTGCCGTGGTGCACGGGGGTCCGTGTCCGTCAGCGATCCGAAGAGCTGCTGGTGGCCGATTTGGTCATCGGTTTCAAAGGCATAACGGAACGGTTTACCAGTCGGGTTCAATTGGATAGGGACAACTTGGAAATTACCGTCACGTATGAAAAAGGTCCGTTCAAATATCTGAAGAATCACTGGAAATTCGAACCGGCAAATGAGGGCTGCATCGTCGATTTTTTCGTCGAGTTCGAGTTCCGGTCCCGGATTCTCGACAAACTGATCGGAATGGTGTTCACCGAAGCAGTGCGGAAAATGGTCGCCGCGTTCGAACATCGCGCGGACGCGCTCTATGGAGATACCGCGTCCAATCCTTGATCGTCGAAAACTTCATTTGCAGTTTGGCGATCGGATGGGTCAGTCCGTCCCAAGGCTCCACCCCATATCTGGTGTATACAATTTCCACAGATACAACGCATCGATTACGACATCGAAACAATCACGCCAAACACCTAAAAGACTAGGTCTGATACCTAGAATTTGCTATGCAGGACCGAATTGAGGCAGTCGCCCAATTGCGACCGTATCGGACCGACAATGATCACCGCTGCCCAGATACGCGCCGGCAGGGCGCTGCTGAACGTCAAGCAAAGCGAATTGGCGAAAGCGGCGGGTGTCTCCCTTGCAACACTAAACAACATCGAACGCGGGGTAGGCGATCCACGCAGCAGCACCCTGCAAGCCATAGAGCGGGCGTTGAAATCATCCGGCGTCGAGGTGGATGAGGACGGCGTCCACGAAACTGTTTCGCTGGTCAAATACGCACGCCCGAATGCGCTGGACACCTATTTCGGAAGTCAGCGTGTTTTGGAGTGTTTATCGCCGAAATCTCTCATGAAGGTTGAACAGTTGACCGCCTATGTCCGTTCCGGCGGGATGGGCGAGTCGCGCGATCAGCAGGCCAGGGTCTGTTTCCTGATCAGCGGCAGCGGCCGGTCGCTGCTGTTTGACCAAGTGGATTTCACCACCGCATCCAGCCCGCGATTGGCTGAAGTTGCAGGGATTCTTCTGGCCGCGACAATCCGTTTGCGGGACCGCCTTTTCTACATCGACCGGATCACCGAAGACACCACCGCGCTGAGCCTCGACGAGGCCATCCAATTGCTCCATGCCTATCCCGTCCGGCACTTTCACAGTCCGCGGTCATTCTTTTCACTGTTCAATGATTGGGACGGTCATTTGGCGCGCTATGCGGACCGGGAAGGGCATCCGTTCCGTGACTTGATGGCGTTATACGCCGCCGCTCCTGCTTAAGAAGGCGGGGCCTTCGACACCACTTTCATGGCCAATGTCAGCGCCTCGACCACCGCTTGCCGGCGAACGCCGTCGCGGTCTCCGGTGAAATGGTACTCAAAAGCATCGGGCTCTTCGCCGCGTTTGCAGGTCCCGATATAGACAAGTCCGGCGGGTTTCCGTTCGGATTGACCGGGTCCGGCAACGCCGGTCACCGCAACGGCGATATCGGCGCGGGAATGCGTCACGGCGCCGGCCGCCATTTCCCGGGCCACCTCGCTGCTGACGGCGCCGACATCCGGAAACAGACCAGGCGTCACGCCCAGCATCTCCATCTTCGCTTCGTTCGTATAGGTGACGAACCCGCGCTCCACCACGCTGGACGAGCCGGCGATGGAAGTCAGCACACCCGTAATCAGACCGCCGGTGCAGGATTCCGCGGTAGCCATGGTTTTTCCGCGGCTGTCGAAGGCCTGCAGGACTTGTGTGGCGAGGTCTGTCAGATCCTGGTCGAACATGCGTGCCTCCAAGAGGGTCAGAACTGCTGAAGCGCCGGCCAAAGCCGGAAGAGGAGTATACCGACGGCGCCGGCCAGCAGCCCGGCCAAAAGATCGTCGGCCATCACCCCGAAACCCCCACCAACGGAACGGTCGATCAGACGGATCGGGAACGGTTTCACGATATCGAAGAGGCGGAACAGGACAAACCCCACGCTCCATGCGATCCAGGAAAGCGGCTCCATCACGCCCATGAGACCCAGCGTCAGCCAGATGCCGACAACCTCGTCCACGACGATTTCGCTCGCGTCATGCCCTTTGGTCTGGTCATCGAACCGATTGGCGGCCCAGATTCCGGCGAGGAAAAGCGCCAGGGAGGCGGCGATCAGCACAGCCGGTGAGGTCAAGTGCAGAATGACCCAGGCGAACGGCAGTCCCGCAACCGTGCCCCACGTGCCCGGCGCGGGGCGCAAATAGCCGGCCCCGAACCAAGTTGCGAGCAGGATCGACGGATGGCGAAGGGAGGGGCGGGCGGACATCCTGTTTGCTACACGCGGACCGTGGCCACGGCTTGCGCGGCGATTCCCTCGCCCCGGCCCGTGAAGCCCAGTTTCTCGGTCGTCGTGGCTTTCACGCTGATGCGGTCGATGTCGATTTTGAGGATACCGGCGATCGCCTCGCGCATCGCTTGTTTATGAGGGCCGATCTTTGGGCGCTCACAGATCAGGGTGACGTCCACATGGTCGATCGAACCGCCGCGTGCGCGCACCAGATCGGCGGCATGGCTCAGGAACCTGTCGGACGGCGCGCCCTTCCACTGCGGGTCGCTGGGCGGGAAATGGTCGCCGATATCGCCCGCGCCGATGGTGCCCAGGATGGCGTCCGTCAGGGCGTGCAGGCCGACATCCGCATCCGAATGCCCCGCAAGCCGTGCAGTATGGGGAATGCGGATACCACAGAGGGTCACCGTGTCGCCGGGTTCGAACCGGTGCACGTCGAACCCCATTCCGGTTCGCACTGTCAGGTTTCCGGCCATTCTGCGTTCCGCTTCCTCGAAATCTTCCGCTGTCGTGATCTTGATGTTCGCGGCGTCCCCATCGACCGCGACCACCGCGATACCCGCCCGCTCCATGACCGCCGCGTCGTCCGTCATCTCGGCCCCGGCAGCCGCCTTGTGGGCGTCGAACAAGGCTTCAAATTGGAAACCTTGCGGGGTTTGAACCCGGCGAAGGTGCGCGCGGTCAATGGTTTCCAGCACCGTAACCCCGTCTTCGCCGATACGTTTCACCGTATCCGTAACCGCCGCAACCGGGATCACGGCCAAGGCCCCGTCCTTCAGGGCGACGAGCACGCGGTCGACCATGTCCGCGGCGGCGAAGGGACGGGCGCCGTCATGGACGAGCACCAGATCGGGCGGGCCGCCGGCGGTCAGCGCCTCCAAACCGTTGCGGACTGAATCCTGACGCGTCGCACCGCCGAAAACGGGGTACTCGACGCCGGGGATTGCGCCGATCAGGGCTTGGTAATCCTGCATGTCGCCTTGGCCGATGACCGGCACGACGCGATGAACGCTGGGCATGGCCGCCATGGCCCGCAAAGTGCGCGCCAGCATGGGCACACCCGCAATCGCGCGAAACTGCTTCGGCAACCCACCGCCTGCGCGCAGACCGCGGCCTGCCGCCACCACAAGGCAGGCCACCGTCGGTGGTGGATCTGTCGGTAGGGTCACTCCCGTATCCGTGCCGGCTGGCATTGGGGCGCTTTCCTCATCTTTTCATGTCTCTGCGTCATTCTGTCAGGCCCGCCGCCGGCCTGTACCTAGCCAATGGCAGAGGGCCGAGAAGGGTGCTATATGCCTAGCATCATGCTCGCAATCCCACCCTTCTGGCTTCATCTGGCAGCGATCGCAAGCCTCTTGCCCGTCGGCGCGGCGACGGTGCGCGGACGCACGGGCACGCCGATATTCTGGTTGCTGGCCGCGGCCGCCGCGATCTGCATGGCGGGATGGCTATACATTCGCATGGGACGGGGCTGGGCCTTCGATTTCGCCGCCTCGCTGGATGTGATCATCACGGTGACGCTGTTTTCGTTTCTCACCCTGTCGGCCATTTCGCGCACCGTCGCGGCGCTTGGACCGCTGGTTCTGCTGTATTGCGTGCCGCTCGGTATCCTGTCGCTGCTTTTCGGCTCGGTCGGGTGGGACAAGGTGGAGCGAGTCGCATCGGGCGATTGGTGGTTCTGGCTTCATATCATCATCGCAGTGACCGCCTTCGCGCTGGCGACTTTGGCCGCCATCGCGGGCGTCGCGGTTTGGATCCGTGATTGGATGCTGAAAAACCGGCGTCAATCGCCGTTCGTGTCGAGCCTTCCGCCGATGTTGGAAGCGGAAGCGGTTCAGTTCCGGCTGCTTCAAGGCTGCGCCGTGTTTCTGGCGGCCGTCGTGGCCACCGGCATGGCGACATCCTATGAAAACCACGGCACCTTCCTGCCGGTCGATCACAAGAGCCTGCTGACGCTGATCGCGTTCTTCCTGGTCCTGTTCCTGCTTTCCGCGCATCGATGGCTCGGCTGGCGGGGCCGCCGCGCCGTTCAGGTCGTGCTGGTGGTTCAACTGCTTCTTGCTCTTGGTTATCCGGGCGTGAAGTTCATCACGGATATTCTGGCCGGCTGAGAGTCCCGGTTTCATTTTCAGAGGCGGGCGGTATCCACGGACGGAAACCACATCATATCAAAGTAGCAGTTGCATTCTGCCCAATTTTTAGGCAATGCTGCGCCGCTGATCGAAGAAAAGGCAATAACGTCAGCGTAGCGAGGTTGGGCGAGTGCCATTATCCCCGATTGATCTGGGGCCGGTGACGATACAGGAACCGGTCATCCTGGCGCCCATGTCCGGCGTCACGGACCTTCCGTTCCGGCGCCTTGCGCGCCGTTTGGGCGCGGGATTGGTCGTGTCCGAAATGGTCGCCAGCAATGAAGCCCTCCGCCACACCGAAGGTACCTACAAACGCTTGATGCGCACGGAACAAGGCGAGGTCCAGTCGGTTCAAATCGCTGGGTTCGACCCTGCCGCCATGGCCGACACCGCCCGGTTCGCGGCCGATTTGGGCGCGGATATCATCGACATCAATTTCGGTTGCCCGGCCAAGAAGGTCACCAACCGGTTTTGCGGTTCCGCGCTGATGCGCGATGTACCGCAAGCCGCCCTGATCATGGAGGCTGTTGTCGCCGCCGTCGACCTGCCCGTAACCGCCAAGATGCGGACAGGTTGGGACGAGGAAAACCGCAATGCGCCCGAATTCGCCGCGCTGGCGGAGAAGATCGGCATCCGCATGATCACGGTTCACGGCCGCACGCGGGCGCAAAAATACCAAGGTTCGGCAGACTGGTCCTTTATTCGCGCGGTGCGCGACGCGGTCTCCGTTCCCCTCATCGTCAACGGCGACATCGTCACCCATGCGGACGCCGTCACCGCGCTGGAAAAGTCCGGCGCAGACGGTGTCATGATCGGCCGCGGTGCCTATGGCAGGCCCTGGCAGCCCGGGTTGATCGCGCGCGCGTTCCGCACCGGCCAACCGGCTGAAGTACCGTCGCTGCAGGCGCGGGAAGACCTGGTTCATGAGCATTACGACGCGATGCTGGACCACCACGGGATGGACCGGGGCATACGCATGGCACGCAAACATCTTGGGTGGTACGCGGCCGGGTTTCGGAACGCGGCCCGGTTCCGCGACGCCATGATGAAGGCCGAAGACCCGGCGGCGGTTCATACCCTCGTATCAGAACTTTTCCGGACGGCGGACCAGGACACGAACGCCACCGCAGCAACATCGCAGGATCTCGCCGCATGAATACGGTTGTCGAAAAACTCGCCAAGTTGACGCGCCTCAGCGCCAAGACCGTCTCGGGCGACTCCATTCTTTATGCCTTGCCGGACCCGGTCATCGTCGTGCAACGGTCGGATGACCTGATCTTCCTGAACGCGGCCGCCGAACAGTTCTTCCAGGGCAGCGAGGCGACATTGCTCGGCGCCAACCTCCAGGACCTGTTCCCGCATGACTCGCCGATCCTCGCACTGGTGCAAAAGGTCCGGCGTCAGCAAAGCAGCATGACCGAATACGGCATTCACGTTTTCACACCGCGTATCGGTTCCCATCTGCTCAGCGTCGATGCGGCGCCGCTGGGGGACAGCGCGGACGAAATCGTTCTGGTGTTCAAGGCGGACCGGATCGCGAACAAGATCGACGACACCATCACGCAGAAGGGGGCTGCGCGGTCGATCAGCGCTTTGTCCGCCATGTTGGGGCATGAAGTGAAGAACCCGCTGTCGGGCATCCGTGGCGCGGCGCAATTGCTGGACACAGTCGTTGGACCGGACGATCGGTCGCTCACGCAATTGATCATCCGCGAAACAGACCGGATCGTGAAACTGGTCGACCGTTTCGAAGTATTCACCGAGGGACCGGTTCTCGATCGCCACAATGTGAATATTCACGAGGTGCTGGACCAGGTCCTTGAAGTCGCGAAAGCGGGTTTCGGCCGGGACGTTAGGTTCACGACCGATTACGATCCGTCGCTGCCGTCGGTCTATGGGAACCACGATCAACTGGTTCAGGTCTTCCTGAATCTTGTGAAGAACGCGGTCGAGGCCGTCGAAGGCCGGAACGATGGGGAGGTCACTGTCGTCACCGCCTTTCGGCATGGCGTGCGATTGGCCATTCCAGGGTCCGAGAGCCGGATGTATCTGCCGATGATGGTCAGCGTCCGGGACAACGGCGTCGGCGTGCCGGAAGATCTGCGCCCTCATCTGTTCGACCCGTTCATCACCACGAAACGCAACGGCAGCGGGCTCGGCCTGGCGCTGACGGCGAAACTCGTCGGCGACCATGGCGGCATAATCGACGTTGAGAGCAAGCCACGGCGGACCAGCTTCAACGTCATGCTTCCTTTGGTACGCGGGGACTGACGGACCATGACCACACCGGCGACTATCCTGGTTGCGGATGACGACAGCGCCATCCGCACGGTTCTGACCCAAGCCTTGACCCGCAAGGGCTACGACGTGCGCACGACCGGTAACACGGCGACTCTGTGGCGCTGGGTCAGCGACGGGGACGGGGACCTCGTCATTACCGATGTCGCCATGCCGGACGGCAACGGCTTGGATCTGCTGCCGCAAATCCGCAAGCGCCGCGACGACTTGCGCGTCATAGTCATGAGCGCCCAGAACACGCTGCTGACGGCGGTAAAGGCCGCGGAACGGGGTGCGTTCGAGTACCTTCCGAAGCCTTTCGACTTGCCGGAACTGCTGGACGTGGTCGACCGTGCGCTGACCGCCGGCCGGTCGCGGGCCGAACGGTCCGGCGCCGCGCCCGAATCCGATGAAAAACTGCCGCTGATAGGGCGTTCCCAGGCGATGCAGACCGTCTACCGGGCAATCGCGCGGCTGACGGCGACCGATCTGTCGGTGCTGATCTCGGGCGAGTCCGGAACGGGCAAGGAGCTGGTGGCCCGGGCGCTGCACGAATTCAGCAAACGCCGCAGCGGCCCCTTCGTGGCGATCAACATGGCGGCCATTCCCCGCGACCTCATCGAAAGCGAGTTGTTCGGGCACGAAAAGGGCGCTTTTACCGGGGCCGCGACGCGATATGCCGGGCGCTTTGAACAAGCCCAGGGCGGCACGCTGTTCCTGGACGAGATCGGCGACATGCCCTTGGAGGCCCAAACCCGGCTGCTGCGCGTCCTCCAGGAAGGCGAATACACGACGGTCGGCGGTCGGACGCCGATCCGCACCGATGTCCGCATCATCAGCGCCACCCACCGCGATTTGCGGCAATTGGCGGCCCAAGGATTGTTCCGTGAGGACCTGTACTACCGGCTGAACGTCGTTCCGATCCGCCTGCCGCCGTTGCGCGAACGGCGCGAGGACATTCCCGATCTGGTCTCGCATTTTCTAAAAATCATGGCCGACGAAGGCTTGGAGTCCAAAAGCCTCACCGCCTCCGCCATGGGCGTGCTGCAACGATATTCCTGGCCCGGCAACGTGCGCGAGTTGGAAAACCTAATCCGCCGGCTGACGGCGCTGTATGCCCAGGACGCCATCGAAGCGGCGGATGTCGAAGCCGAACTGGCCGACGCGCCGGTCGCCGCGGCGCATAATATGGACGGCGACCGGGCCGAAAGCCTTTCGGAAACCGTGGAACGGCAGTTGCGGCGGTATTTCGATTCGCACGGCGACGCCTTGCCATCGCAGGGCCTTTACAACCGTGTTCTGCGGGAGGTGGAACGCCCACTGATCTCGCTCACGCTCGCCGCGACGAATGGCAATCAGGTGAAAGCGGCGGACCTTCTCGGCCTCAACCGCAATACGTTGCGCAAGAAGATCCGCGAACTAGATATCCCTGTGGTCCGTGGGCTAAACTCCTGATCATGTTACCCCATTCGATCGCTACGGGGCATCCGCTCGCCCTTTTCCCTAGCTAGAGGAACGCGCCGCGTGTCGTCGAGCCAACAAAGCGACTCCTTGAAGGTGCCGGGGACCATGCCGGCAACCGAACAGGCCGTCGGCGACGATCCTTCCACTTCCTCAACCGGCCCGCGGCCTGTCGGGCGTTGGAGCGCCCGCTTCAGTGAGGCCTTCCGCTTTTTCGATCACCCGAAGGTCTCGCGCGTCTTGGCGGGCCTGCTCGCCGCGCTCTCCCTGGCTGCCGGACTGTCCACCTACTGGGCTTTCTCCGGCCGTGGCGACAACCTGGCCCAGGACCCCGAGCATCTGGTCGCTCTGATTTATCTCGACCTCGTTCTGCTGTTGCTCCTCAGCGTCATCATCGTCCGGCGTCTGGTGCGATTGTGGTCCGAACGAAAGCGGGGCGCCGCCGGGGCGCATATGCATGTACGCCTCGCGGCCATGTTCGGTATTTTCGCCATCGCACCGGCGATCATCGTCGCCGGGTTTTCCCTGCTGTTCTTCAACTACGGCCTTGAATCCTGGTTTTCGGACCGCGTCCGGACCGCCGTTTCAGAGAGCTCCGCCGTCGCGCGCGCCTATCTCGACGAGCATTTGCGCACCATCGAGGCGGATGCCCTCTGGATCGCGTCCGCGCTCAACCGCGATGCCCCGGTGTTGTCCTCCAACCCGCAATTGCTAAAACGTCTGCTCGATTTCCAGGTTGGAACGCGGAACCTGTCAGAAGCGCTCGTTTTCGAGGAAAACGGCCGGATCCTGGCGCGCGCCGGGTTCACCATCGCACTGGAATTCGAACCGATTCCGACGAGCGCCTTCGAGGAAGCCCGCGACGGCAGCGTTGTCATCCTTCGGAACGAAGCCGATGACAGGGTCCGCGCCCTGGTCCGTCTGGATACCATCATCGATACGTTCCTGATCGTCGGGCGCGCCATCGACCCGATCGTTCTGGCCCATGTCGCGGCGACCCAAGGGGCGACCAAACAGTTCGAACAGCTTGAATCGGAACGGTCACGGTTCCAGGTCTCGTTCGCGCTTTCCTTCATTCTGGTCGCCATGCTGCTGCTGCTGACCGCCGTTTGGGTCGGTTTGAACGTGGCGACCGGCCTGTCCGAGCCGATCAGCCGGCTTATCGCGGCGACCGAACGGGTGCGGACGGGGGATTTGAGCGTTCAGGTCACGCCTTCGTCCAAAAACGACGAGGTCGATGTCCTCGGCCGGGCGTTCAACCGGATGACAGAGCAGTTGCAGAGCCAGCGGAACGAGTTGTTGCAGGCCAATATGCAGGTCGATGAGCGCCGCCGTTTTATCGAGACGGTGCTGACCGGGGTTTCCGCCGGCGTGGTCGGCCTGGACCGGCACGGACAGATAGAATTGGCGAACCGCCGTGCCGCCGAATTGCTGAACGTGGAACTCGATCAATTCATCGGCCATGAAATTGCCGAAATCGTCCCTGATATGACGCTGATCATAGCGGAAGTTCTGTCGAACCCCGAAACTGGATTCGTTGAACAGGAAATCAAAGTCGATGGGGGCGGTATGACCCGCAATCTGATCGTCCGGTCCGGTCCGCTTTCGCCGGGGGGCGGGGCAGCCGGTTACGTGATGACATTGGACGACATTACGGCACTGGCCAGTGCCCAGCGCACCGCCGCTTGGGCCGATGTGGCGCGCCGGATCGCCCATGAGATCAAGAACCCACTGACCCCGATCCAGCTATCAGCCGAACGCCTGAAACGTAAATATCTCAAAGGCATAACGAACGACCCTCATGTCTTCGAAACCTGCGTGGATACGATCATTCGGCAGGTTGGCGATATCGGGCGGATGGTCGACGAGTTCTCCAATTTCGCGCGGATGCCGGCGCCGACGATGCAGGATGTGGATCTGTCCGACTTGTGCCGCCAACAGATTTTCCTGCAGCGCAACGCCAATCCGGGAATCGAGTACGAACTCAACATGCCCGAGGAACCAATCCACATCACCGCCGATGGGCGGCAGGTCGCACAAGTGCTCACGAATGTGCTGCAAAACGCGAAAGAGGCGATAGACAGCCGCCCCGGAACGGATCTTTCCGGCGGCAGAATCGCTCTAAATTTACGCGCCGTGGCAATCGCACCAATCGGGTCCGGCCGTGATGCAGGGCGCGAGGTTCGCATTGAGGTTATCGATAACGGCAAAGGGTTGCCGTCAGACGATCGTGATCGCCTGACAGAGCCCTATGTGACTTTCCGGGACAAGGGTACGGGGTTGGGTTTGGCGATCGTCAAGAAGATCATGGACGACCATCGGGGAACGCTGACATTGACGGACGCGCCGCGCGACTACGCGGATGGCGCCGGCGCACTGATCAGTCTCGGTTTCCAAGGCAAGATTGCGGCCGTCGAAAGCCACAACGCCGCAGAGGGGGCCAACTGACGCCATGGCCCAGGAAATCCTGATCGTCGATGACGAGCACGACATTCGTGAACAGATCGCCGGCATCCTGGAGGATGAGGGCTACCAGACGCGCACCGCCGGCAGCGGCGAGGTGGCCTTGGAGGCCGTCGCGGCGCGCTTGCCGTCGCTTGTGATCCTGGACGTCTGGCTGACCGGAAGCGCCTATGACGGGCTGCAGATATTGGAGCTTTTGAAAAGTGATCACCCGGCACTCCAAGTTGTGATGATAAGCGGTCACGGCACGGTCGACATGGCCGTCAACGCGACCAAGAAGGGCGCCTATGACTTCATCGCCAAACCCTTTCAGACCGATGTGCTGCTGCACACGATCGAAAGGGCGCTGACCGATATCAAGCTGAAGCGCGAGAACGAGGCCCTAAAGACCCTGACCGGCGGCGCCGAAGCGGAACTGATCGGTGTCTCCAACGCCATTCAGGATGTCCGCAAGACGATCGACCGCGTTGCCAGCACCGACAGCCGGGTGATGATCACCGGTCCTGCGGGCGCGGGGAAGAGCGCGGTGGCGCGTTTGATACACCGGCAATCGCAACGTGCAGACGGGCCTTTCGTGGTGCTTAATTGCGCTACCTTGGACGAAGACAATTTTGAAGCAGCGCTGTTCGGTCGTGAGCCGAATGGCCAAACCGCCCGGATGGTCGGACTGCTTGAGCAGGCCCATATGGGAACCTTGCTGCTCGACGAAGTCGCCGATATGCCGGCATCGGTTCAGGGCAAGATCGTCCGCGTCCTCCATAGCCAGCGTTTTCAAAGGCTGGGCGGGAGCCATTGGGTGGACGTGAATGTCCGCGTGCTGGCGACGACGAACCGCGATTTGCAGGAAGCGATGCAATCCGGACAGTTCAGGGAAGACCTGTACTACCGCCTCAATGTGGTCCCGTTGACCATTCCGCCGCTGGAAAACCGGCGTGACGACATCCCGCCCTTGGCGGAGCATCTGATGCAGCGGTCAGCAAGGGCGAAAGGGCGGGCGGCGCAATCGCTGTCGGCCGAAGCGATTACCGCCCTGCAGGCGCATGAATGGCCCGGTAATGTCTGGGAACTGGCGAATGTGGTGGAACGGTTGCTGTTGTCCTCCCAGGCCGGTGAGATGATCAAGGCCGATACCGTCGCCAAGGCGATCGGCGAGGACAGCGTGGATGTACTGCGCTGGGAACGGGCGCAAGAGGTGATGAATCAGCCTCTGCGGGAAGCGCGGGAAGCTTTTGAACGGGAATACCTATTGTTCCATCTGACCCGGTTCGGCGGCAACATCAGCAGAACGGCGGAGTTCGTGGAAATGGACCGGGCCGCGCTGCACCGAAAACTCAAGGGCCTCGGCGTTCACAACGTCCTGCGCGGCGCAAAAGACTGACGGCGGCCTTGGGGTGTGAAAAGTCGGTCTGGCGTTCGCCCCTTCCCGGCGCTACACAGGTGACCTTGGGCGGGTTTCGAGGCTCTATACGATGAAAGTTGTTATTTGCGGGGCCGGGCAGGTCGGGTTTCACATTGCCCGGTACCTTTCCAGCGAACAGAACGACGTCACTGTCGTCGATCAATCCCCCGAACTAATCGGCAAGATCAACGATTCACTAGACGTTCAGGCCTTCGTGGGCCATGCCTCGCATCCCGACGTGCTGGCGCGGGCAGGGGTGGGCGACGCAGATATGCTGATCGCCGTCACCTTCGCCGACGAAGTGAACATGATCGCCTGTCAGGTGGCGCATTCGCTTTTCAACGTGCCGACAAAGATCGCGCGTATCCGGCAACAGGACTATCTGCGTGACGAGTGGGCCAATCTGTTCGCCCGCGACCAGTTGCCGATCGATGTGATCATTTCGCCGGAAATAGAAGTGGCGCGCGCCATACGCCGGCGTCTGCACGTTCCCGGCGCTTCCGACATCATCGAGATGGCCGATGACCTGGTCCGCGTGATCGGCGTCCGCTGTCAGGACAACTGCCCCGTCATCCATACGCCGCTACGGCAACTGACCTCGCTGTTCCCGGACCTGAACATCACGGTGATGGCAATCGTCCGGAACGAAACGCTGATCATTCCGAAATCCACCGATCAGATGCTGCCGGGGGACGAAGTCTATTTCTGCACGGAAACCGGAAAGCTGGACCGCGCGATGGCGGTCTTCGGGCATGAAGAACGTGAATCGCGCCGCGTCATTATCATCGGCGGGGGGAATATCGGCGTCAATCTGGCGAACGATTTGGAAAACCAAGATAAATACACCGTCCGCGTGATCGAATTGGACAAGACCCGGGCCCGGAAAGTGGCGGAATTGCTGCCCACCACCACGGTCATCCAAGGCGATGCTTTGGATAGTGAAATCCTGGAAGAAGCCAATGTCGCGCATGCGGAGGCCATCGTCGCGGTCAGTGACCACGATGAGACGAACATTCTGGCCTCGCTGCTGGCGAAACGCTATGGCGTGGACCGCGCGGTCGCGCTGATCAACAAGTCCAGCTATGGCCCGCTGATCACCACGCTGGGAATCGACGTCGTCGTCAGCCCGCGGGAAATCACCGCATCGACCATCCTGCAGCATGTGCGCCGTGGGCGGATTCGGTCGGTTCACACTCTGCGGGACGGTTTTGCCGAGGTGATCGAGGCGGAGGCCCTGCAGACCTCGCCCCTGGTCGGTGTTCCGCTGAAGGAAGCGAAACTGCCCGAAGGCGTGATCCTGGGCGCTGTCATTCGCAACGATTCCGAAGTAATCATTCCGCGTCCGGATACGGAAATATTCGAAGGCGACCGCGTCGTTTTGCTGGCCGCCGCGCATGCCGTGAAGAAAGTGGAAAAGATGTTCGCCGTGCGGCTGGAATATTTCTGATCCGGGGTCTACCTGGGATGTAACGGGAAACAAGCCACCCGCCCAGTTCGGTCCGTTTCAGTCGTCTGCCTCTCTCTAAAGGAGTTCCCATGCCCCGCTATTGTTATGTGAATGGCCGTTTTCTGCCGCATCGCGACGGAGCCGTGCATATCGAGGACAGGGGCTATCAGTTCGCCGACGGCGTCTATGAGGTCGTCACCATCGCCAATGGCAAGATGGTCGACGAAGATCCGCATATGGACCGGCTGGAACGCTCCCTGAAGGAACTTCGCATGCGCATGCCGATGGCGCGCACCGCCATGAAGTTGAAGGTCCGCGAATTGGTCCGGCGCAACGGCCTGAAGGACGGGTTGGTCTATATGCAGGTCACCCGCGGCGTCGCCCCCCGGAATCATGCTTTCCCGAGCGACAAGGTTCAGCCGGCCATCGTCATGACGACGAAGAAGATGGACTTCGCCAAGATGAAAAAGTTCACTGACGGCGTCACGGTCGTCAGCGCCCCGGACATCCGGTGGGGGCGGTGCGATATCAAGACGGTCAGCCTGCTTCCCAACTGTCTTGCCAAACAGGCCGCGACCGAAGCCGGCGCCTATGAAGCCTGGCTGGTGGACGAGGACGGCAATGTGACCGAAGGGTCATCGTCGAACGCCTGGATCATCACCAAGGACGGCGTTCTGGTCACCAAGTCGGCGACACACGAAATCCTGAACGGCATAACGCGGCAGACAATCCTGGACCTCGCCCGGCAGGAAGGCGTGCCTTTCGAGGAACGCGAATTCACGCTGGACGAAGCCTATGAGGCCAAGGAAGCCTTTGTTTCCAGCGCCACCTCCTTTGTGACGCCGGTGGTGAAGATCGACGATCACGTCATCGGAAACGGCAGGCCCGGCTCTCTGTCGGAACAGCTGCTGGGCATGTATCAGGACTATGCAGCGGGCCGGCGGAACCGTGCCGCCTGATAGCGCCAAAGGTTCCGAAACCATGCCGCCATTCGTTCCGGCCGACCTTACGCCGCCGCGTGCTGTTGTCTTCGATTGGGATAATACGCTGGTCGATACCTGGCCGGTGATTCATGCCGCGCTGCAGGCAACCTTGGAGGCGATGGGGCAGCAGCCCTGGACGCTGGAACAAACGAAAGACCGCGTGTCCAAATCGCTGCGCGACGCCTTCCCGGAAATGTTCGGGGACCGTTGGGAAGAGGCGCGAGACATTTATTACGGCGCCTTCGAACGAACCCATCTCGACTCTCTGTCACCGCTGCAGAACGCGCTCGACGTCCTGGACCATCTGCAGGGCAGGGACGTGCCGATGGCGCTCGTCAGTAACAAGACCGGCCGGTATTTGAGGTTGGAGGTCGAGCATCTTGCCTGGGACGGATATTTTAAGTCGGTCGTCGGCGCAGGCGATGCGGTGCGCGACAAGCCTGATCCCGAATCGCTGCTCATGGCATTGGCGCCGATGGGGCTGCAGAGCGGTCCCGAGATATGGTTTGTCGGCGATTCCCGCAGCGACCTGGAACTGGCGCGTAACGCCGGCTGTACCGGAATTCTGCTCCATCTCGACCCGGAACGGGCAAAAAGCGCTTTTTCTGACTGTCTTCCGCGATGTCAGGTGGCGAACCTCGATCAACTAACCTATGTTCTGAACAGTGTCGGATGACGTTTCGGTCGCTGGAAGCGCATCGCTGATGTTGCAGTGCAGCGTAAATTCTCTTACAAAGAGGAACGAGGCGTCGGCACCACCCCTGTAGGTGCGTTTCCGGCGTAGAACCAAGATCGATGGCCCAACAAGAACATAAGGGGGCGTTGCAATGTCGTCCGATAAGAATCAGAATTTGCAGGATGTATTCCTGAACAGCGTTCGTAAGCAAAAGATGCCTGTTACCGTGTTTCTGGTGAATGGCGTCAAACTTCAAGGCATTATCACTTGGTTCGACAATTTCTGTGTCCTACTGCGCCGAGACGCGCATTCACAGCTCGTCTACAAGCACGCCATCTCCACGGTGATGCCGTCGCAGCCCCTGTCGTTGTTCGAGGGTGGCGAAACGGCGGTGGACGAATAGTCCACGCCGCCGGCCTTCGGGCCGCGCGCATCAAGGCCGCATTTCAAGGGTCCGTTCCGGCAGTGAGGCCTCATGGCAACACCGCGTAAAGGAAGCGGCAAGAAACGTGCGCCCCTGCGGGGCGAGGGAAGCCGGCGCACCATCGTCCTGCATCCGGACATCCGTGTTCGCGGCGCCGACGACGGCCCGAAACGCACGACCGCCGCGCGCCTGGAAGAAGCCGTGGGGCTGGCGCATGCCATTGACCTGGAAATCGTCCACGCCGAATCCATCAAGGTCGACAAGCCGAAGCCCGGCACCCTTTTCGGGATGGGCGTCATCGAACGATTCAAAGACCTGGCGGAAGCGCTTGAGGTCGAGTTGATCGTCGTCGACGGGCCCCTGTCGCCGGTGCAACAGCGTAACCTTGAACGCGAGCTGGAGAGCAAGGTCATCGACCGCACCGGTCTGATCCTGGAAATCTTCGGCGCGCGGGCGAACACGCGGGAAGGGACGTTGCAGGTCGAACTTGCCGCCCTCAGCTATCAACGTTCACGGCTGGTTCGAAGCTGGACACACTTGGAGCGCCAGCGCGGCGGTTTGGGCTTCATCGGCGGCCCCGGCGAAAGCCAGATCGAGTTGGACCGCCGTCTGATCGACGAACGTATCGCGAAGCTGAAACGAGAACTCGATCAGGTGAAGCGGACACGCTCCCTGCATCGTGAGTCCCGCAGCAAGGTTCCCTATCCCATCGTCGCCTTGGTCGGCTATACCAACGCCGGAAAGTCCACCCTGTTCAACAGGCTGACGAATGCGGAGGTCCTGGCCCAGGACATGCTGTTCGCGACGCTCGACCCGACCATGCGGTCGATCGAGCTGCCGTCGGGGGCAAAGGTGATCCTGTCGGACACGGTCGGGTTCATTTCCGACCTTCCGACCGATCTGGTCGCGGCGTTCCGGGCAACGCTGGAGGAAGTTATATCCGCCGATCTCATCCTGCATGTGCGCGACGCCGCCAACGAGGATACCGAGATCCAGAAAACGGATGTCGAAGCGGTCCTGGAATCCCTCGGCCGGCCGGATGCCGGCGACCGGATCGAGGTCATGAACAAGATCGACATGCTTGCCGGCGATGAACGCGCGGCCGTGTTGGCGCGTGCGGTCCGTGACGACAATGTGATCGCCGTCTCCGCCGTGACGGGGGAGAATTGCGAGCCTCTGTGCAAACTCATCGACGTCAGGATTTCCGCCCAGAACGAACCGCTTGAAGTCCTGATACCGCATGAAGACGGGGCTCAACTGGCATGGCTCTACCGCCATGGCGACGTCCAGGTACGGGACGACCGCGAAGACGGGACATACGTCCGCGTTATGATGCCGGTCCATTCCCGCGACCGCTATCTCAAGCTCTATGATCGTGAAGCGGGGGACGCCCCCGCGCGGGCCCCGGTAGATGCCTCACAGACCTGACAGTCTTGCCTGCAACACTTGAAATCCACCCGCAAACCGTTGCCGGATAACGAATTTGCGCGGCACGGGTTGACACTGACAGCCGCGATCCGTATTTCCTTGGCACTCAATTCAGTTGAGTGCTAACAGCGGGTGTGCTCGCGATCGGCGAAGAGCCGACAGAACGACACCAGATGAATCATCCGAGCCTCTAAGGGAGAGCGTAAATGAAATTCCGTCCCTTGCATGACCGTGTACTGGTCAAGCGCGTCGACGCCGAAGAAAAGACAGCCGGCGGCATCATCCTGCCCGACTCGGCCCAGGAAAAGCCCTCTGAAGGCAAAATCATGGCCGTTGGCGGTGGTTACAAGGCCGAAGACGGCACCATCCGTCCGCTGGACGTCAAGAAGGGCGACCGCGTCCTGTTCGGCAAATGGTCCGGCACCGAAGTCAAGGTCGACGGTGAAGACCTTCTGATCATGAAAGAGGCCGACATTATGGGCGTGATGGAAGGCTGATAAGCCCGACATTCCCCGGTCTCTAAGACGAATTCCAGGCACCAAATTCTAAGGAAGGAAACGTTCCGATATGGCAGCCAAAGACGTAAAATTCTCCACCGACGCGCGTACCAGAATGCTGGCGGGTGTGGATATCCTGGCCGATGCGGTCAAAGTCACCCTGGGCCCGAAAGGCCGTAACGTCGTGATCGACAAGTCCTTCGGCGCACCGCGCATCACGAAGGACGGTGTGACCGTCGCCAAGGAAATCGAACTGAAGGACAAGTTCGAGAACATGGGCGCACAGATGGTCCGCGAAGTCGCGAGCAAGACCAACGACATCGCCGGTGACGGCACCACGACCGCGACGGTCCTGGCCCAAGCGATCGTTCGCGAAGGCGTCAAGGCGGTTGCGGCCGGCATGAACCCGATGGACCTGAAGCGCGGCATCGACCTGGCGGTCGAAGCGGTCGTCGCCGACATCCAGAAGCGTGCGAAGAAGATCAAGACCTCGGAAGAAGTCGCCCAGGTCGGTCGGATTTCCGCTAACGGCGATTCCGAAGTCGGCGAAATGATCGCGGAAGCGATGCAGCGCGTCGGCAACGAAGGCGTCATCACCGTTGAAGAAGCCAAGGGCTTGGAAACGGAACTGGACGTCGTCGAAGGCATGCAGTTCGACCGTGGTTACCTGTCGCCGTATTTCGTGACGAACAGCGACAAGATGACCTGCGAACTCGAAGCCCCGATGATCCTGATCCACGAGAAGAAGCTCAGCAATCTGCAGGCGCTGCTTCCGGTTCTGGAACAGGTCGTTCAGAGCAGCCGTCCGCTGCTGATCATCGCGGAAGACATCGAAGGCGAAGCGCTGGCGACCCTGGTGGTCAACAAGCTGCGTGGCGGCCTCAAGGTCTCCGCCGTCAAGGCGCCGGGCTTCGGCGATCGCCGCAAGGCCATGCTGGAAGACATCGCGATCCTGACCAACGGTCAGGTCATCAGCGAAGACCTCGGCATCAAGCTTGAAAACGTCACGATGGACATGCTCGGCACCGCCAAGCGCGTCTCCATCACCAAGGACGAAACGACCATCGTCGATGGTGCCGGCAAGAAGAAGGACATCGAAGCGCGTTGCGGTCAGATCCGTGCGCAAGTCGATGCCACATCTTCCGATTACGACCGTGAAAAGCTGCAGGAACGTCTGGCGAAGCTCGCCGGCGGTGTTGCGGTCATCCGTGTCGGCGGTGCGACCGAGGTTGAAGTGAAGGAACGCAAGGACCGCGTCGACGACGCCATGCACGCGACCCGTGCTGCCGTCGAAGAAGGCATCGTCCCGGGCGGCGGCACTGCGCTGCTGTATTCCGAACGTGCCCTGCGGAAGCTGGAAGGCGCCAATCACGACCAGGATGTCGGCATCGACATCGTTCGTCGCGCCATTCAGGCCCCGGTCCGTCAGATCGCCGAGAACGCGGGCACCGACGGTGCCGTCGTCGCCGGCAAGCTGATGGAAAGCAAGTCCATCACCTACGGTTTCGACGCCCAGAACGGTGTCTATACGGACATGGTCAAGGCCGGCATCATCGACCCGGCGAAGGTCGTTCGTGCAGCGTTGCAGGACGCCGGTTCCATCGCGGGCCTGCTGATCACGACGGAAGCCATGGTCGCCGACAAGCCGGAAGACAAATCCGCCATGCCGGCAATGCCCGACATGGGCGGCATGGGCGGCATGATGTAAGCAATCCGCTTACAGCATAACGTTTCAGGAAAGGGCGGTGCTGAACAAGCGCCGCCCTTTCTCTTTGCCGCAGTTGCCCGGTCAAACCGTTGACCTACCGGAGATTCGTTTCGGGCCAAACAGGGTGGATGTCGTCGATGACCAGCTTGTGCACATGCTGTGTGCCCTGCCTGTGATGTCCTTCATCCCAATGCGGGTGCCCGGCAGGAAGGCCGTCATGGCTGTGCTCGACCTCTACGGCGTCGATCCTCGGCCACAGGCAGAAAGCCAGGACCAGGCCCGAAAGGGCCAGGATTGCGAGGATAATCGCCGTCGCGGCCATACCGAATTTGGCTCCGGCATATCCCGCCAGGGGATAGGCAAACAACCAGCAGAAATGCGACAGCGTGAAATGCGCCGCGAACAGGGACGGTCTGTCGGCAGGTTGTGAGGAGCGCCGCAGAACCCGCCCGGCCGGTGTTTGACTGGCGGAGTAACCGAACCCCAGCACTGAGAACACCGCCAGCATAAGCGGGTAGTCCGTCGTTAAGGCGACACAGCAAAGGCCGGCGGTCATGATGGCGACACCCGCCATCACCGCGGTTCGATCCGTCAGTTTTTCCAGCGCTTTCGGCAAAAGGAAGGCGGCCAACATCGACCCGCCGCCGAAAGCGGCGAAGGCCCAGGCGGTTTCCCGTTCGCCCAGCCCGAATCCTTCCTGAACCAATAGGACCGTGTTGACGATAACCATCGACCCGGCCGCCGCGGAAGCGATGCAAATCGCAAAAAGGCCGCGCAACCGGGGTGTGGAAAGGTAGATCCGCAGGCCGCGCGTGGTGCGGTCCCATATGCCGCGGCGAACAGGCATGTCCGGTGTCGGTATCATGACGGAAACAACCATCATCGCGGAGGCGACGAACCCGATGGATGTGCCGACGAACAGCCATTCATGGGATACGAGGAGCAGCAGGAAACCCGCCAGCATCGGGCTGGTCAGCGATTCCAGATCATAGGCCAAACGCGATAGCGACAAGGCATTCGTGTAATCCTTCTCCGCCGGCAGGATGTCCGGAATCGTGGCCTGAAAGACCGGCGTGAACGCCGCAGACGCCGATTGCAGCAAGAAGATCACGACATAAATTTGCCAGATTTCGGTCACGAAGGGCAAAGAAAGCGCCATCGACGCCCTGATCAAATCCAGGGTGACCAGCACTGTCCTGCGCGGCAGGATTTCGGACAAGGCCGAGGCAATCGGGGCAACAAACACATAGGCGATCATCTTGATCGCCAAAGCGGTCCCCAGCACGATGCCGGCATTGCCGCCCGCCATGCGATAAGCCAGCAGGCCGAGGGCCACCGTCGCCAATCCGGTGCCGATAAGGGCCGAGATCTGGGCCAGGAAGAGATGCCGATAAGTTCTATTCGACAAAACGATAAACACGAACGCACGCCTCACCGCAGTGGATCATCACTTCCCTGGTAGCATACCGGCGCGCGCGCATCACTATTGCGGTCAACACTGCGCATGGCTGGGTGGGCCGCTCTTTCGAATCCCGGCTGGCTGTGCTACGTCCCGCCCGTCCGTGACAATTTCCTTCTCCGCTATAAACAGATATCCAGCTCATGCATGACATCGACCCAGATCGCGTCATAGCCGCCTTGCGAGAGGCCGCCGCCCTCGACGTGATGCCGCGTTTCAATGCCTTGCAGCAGCACGAGGTGATGGAAAAGAAGCCAGGGGACGTGGTGACCGTCGCCGATCTGGACGCGGAACATCGGCTGACCGCGCTTTTGCCGGGCTTGCTGCCCGGATCCGTGGTCGTGGGGGAAGAGGCCTACGCCAAAAAGCCCGGCATTCTGGACTTGCTGGAGGAAGATCGGCCGGTCTGGCTGATCGACCCGGTCGACGGCACGAAGAACTTCTCCGAAGGCAATCCCATGTTCTGCATGATGGTCGCCCTGGTGGAGAAGGGCGAGACCTTGATGAGTTTCATCCACGACCCGACCCAGGACCGGACAGCGGTCGCGGAGCATGGGGCAGGGGCTTTCCTGTTGAGGCCCAACAAGGCCGCTATCCGCTTGCGCACGCCGGAGCGGAAGCCGTTTCAAGAGATGATCGGACAGATCAACTACGGCTGCTTTCCAGAGGCGGACCGCGCGGCGAAACGGGACACGTTCGTCGAAACCTTCGGCACGGTGAACCGTCTGCGCTGCGCCGGACACGATTTCCTGGCCCAAAGCCTGGGGGAAAGGGATTTCGCTCTCTACAATAGGCTTTGGAGCTGGGATCATGTCCCGGGCGTGCTGCTGCTGCGGGAAGCGGGCGGGCACGTCGCCAGAATCGATGACATGCCCTATCGGCCGGAAGACCGGGTCCGGTCTCTCCTTTCAGCCTGCAGCGAAGAGACTTGGGAAGCGCTGCGCCGCGTCTTTTCCGCCGAATGAGTAAGGCGTCTTAAATCTGCGTGCTTTTTCGATCAAAGACTTCGCGGGCGGCATGATACGGCCGACGGTACAGGCCTTCGGGACCGTTGGATCCGCACCGCGAAAGGTCGGCCCCTTGGAACCGTTCACAAATCCACAGTCGGACTTGATGCCGCCGCAAATGCGCTTACTTTGTGCGTACCGGTCCCGGCCCCAAGGCTTTATCGAAATGCCTCCAGGGGGTGTGCGGTTTCGTCCGAACCGCTCTAATATACAACAGGATAGATCATGAACCGAGCGGCGGTCTGCTAGCCGTCGCGCGAGAGGGGAGAATTACAGCATGGCAAAAGTGGCATTTATCGGATTGGGCGTAATGGGATACCCGATGGCCGGATATCTGGCGAAAAAGGGCGGTCATGACGTTACCGTCTACAACCGGTCTTCCGCGAAAGCCGAGAAATGGGCCGCCGAATACGGCGGATCCTTCAAAACCACGCCACGTGAAGCGGCCGAAGGGGCAGAATTCGTCTTCAGCTGTGTCGGAAACGACGACGATCTGCGCTCCGTCATCCTGGGGCCGGACGGCGCGTTCGCCGGCATGAGCGCCGGGTCGACGCTTGTCGACAACACAACGGCCAGCGCCGAAGTCGCCCGCGAATTGTACGCAAAAGGTAAGGAAAACGGCATCGGATTCATCGACGCACCCGTTTCCGGCGGTCAGGCCGGGGCGGAGAACGGCGTTCTGACGGTCATGTGCGGCGGCGACGCGGATGTGTTCGCCAAGGCTGAACCGGTGATCATGAATTTTGCCCGCGCTTGCCGCCTTCTGGGTGCCAGCGGCGCCGGCCAACTGACCAAGATGGTCAACCAGATTTGCATCGCGGGTCTTCTGCAAGGGCTGTCGGAAGGCGTGAATTTCGGCATGAAGGCCGGGTTGGACATGGATGCGGTCATCGACGTGATCTCGAAAGGCGCGGCGGGTTCCTGGCAGATGGAAAACCGTGCCGGCACCATGACGAAGGGTGAGTTTGAATTCGGCTTCGCTGTCGATTGGATGCGGAAGGATCTGTCGATCTGCTTGGGTGAAGCCAAGAACAACGGCGCCCGTCTGCCGGTCACCGCATTGATCGACCAATATTACGCGCATGTTCAGGCACGCGGCGGCAATCGCTGGGATACGTCCAGCCTCCTCCACCTGCTGCAGAACGACTAAGGACCAAGGTCCGGACGGAGAGGGGTGCATGGCGGCGGTCATTGAAGATGCGGCGATCACCGCGATCAGCGATTGGATCATCGATTCCGCACTAAGCGGGATCGATGCCGATCGGCTGGTGCGGGAGTTCTGCGAGAAACTGAACGCGGCGGGCATTCCAATCGCCCGCGCGCATGTCGCCTGCAGCTTCCTGCACCCCATGTTCCGGTCCTTCAGCGTCACGTGGAGCAAGGTCAGGGGGGTTGAACGCAACCGTTTCGCCCATGCCAGTGCCAAGACCGAAGCCTGGCTTAGAAGCCCGTTCAAGGCGCTTCTCGACGGCAACCTGAACGAACTGCGCTTCCGGATCCACAAGAAGGAAGGGCTTAACCGTTTTCCGATCCTGGGTGAATTCCTGGAACAGGGTTTCACCGATTACCTGACCACAGCGATTGCCTTTACCTCCCCGCTCGAAAAATCCTGGTCGCATATGGACGGGGCGTTGACGAGTTGGCTCTCCGACGCACCGGGCGGGTTCACCGATTCCCAATTAATGGCCCTGCGCCGCCTGCTGCCGCGCCTCGGCGCCGGGTTGAAAATGTATGTCCGCGAATTGACCACCCACAACGTCGTCTCGGCCTATCTCGGCACCCATGCCGGCGAACGGGTCCTGAACGGCCAGGTGCAGCTTGGCGCGGGGGAAGAGATCAACGCGGCGATCTGGTTCAGCGACATGCGCGGGTCGACGGCGCTGGCCGACCAAATGCCGGCGCGGGACTTCCTCGCGCGGCTGAACCGATATTTCGACTGCACCGCCGGCGCGGTGTTGGATCATGGTGGCGAAGTCCTGCGCTTCATCGGCGACGGCGTACTGGCGATTTTTCCCATCGCCGGGCCGGGCGGGGCGGAACGGGCGACGCGGATGGCCGTGGCGGCGGCACGGGATTCCCTGGCCCGTGTGGCGCGGGTGAATGCGGAGCCGTGTTCCCCGAATGAGCCGCCGATTTCCTTCGGCCTCGGTCTGCATGTCGGGGATGTGCTCTATGGCAATATCGGCGTGCCGGAGCGGCTGGAGTTTTCCGTGGTCGGCCATACGGCGAACGAAGTCGCCCGGCTACAGGACCTTACCAAGACCCTGGAGCGTCCCATCCTGGCGTCCAACCAGTTTTCGTCCCTGGTGCAGACCGATTGGGAGCCGATGGGCAGCCATCAATTGCGCGGCGTCTCCGAACCGCAACAGGTCTACGCCCTCAGGGTTTGACCCGGGACGGCAGGCACAGGCAGGGGGCCTATCCCTTCTTTTCCCTCCGTTTGACCACATCCCAGCGGGCGTCCATCTCGTCCAGGCTGCACTCGGTCAGCGCCCGGCCTTCCTGCTTGAATGAGGTTTCCACGGCACGGAAGCGGCGGTTGAACTTTTCATTGGTGCTGCGCAACGCTTTCTCCGGGTCGACACCGACGAAGCGGGCCAGGTTGGCGACGCAGAACAGCAGATCGCCAACCTCGTCTTCCAGCCGGTCCGGACCGCCGCCGACGCGGATTTCATGATGGATTTCCTCGATTTCCTCTTCGATGTCGCGGAAGACCAAATCGACCGTCGGCCATTCGAACCCGACACGGGCGGCGCGTTTTGAAAGCTTCTCGGCCCGGATCAGCGCGGGCAGGGCGCTTGCCACCCCGTCCAGCGCGCTGTCGTCCTGTCCCTTTTCCGCGCGCTCCCGGGCTTTGGTGTCCTCCCAGGAAACCTTCACCTCATCGGGTGTATCGGCGCTCGCATCTCCGAAGACATGGGGGTGGCGACGAACCATCTTGTCCGCGATCGCCCCGGCAACGTCATCAAAGGCGAAATCGCCGTTCTCCTCAGCCATGCGCGCGTGGAAAACCACTTGAAGCAGTAGATCGCCCAATTCGTCCTTCAGGTCCCCCAAGTCGCCGCGCTCAATCGCGTCGGCAACCTCATAAGCTTCTTCGATCGTATAGGGCGCAATCGTACTGAAATCCTGCTTCAGGTCCCATGGGCAGCCCGTTTCCGGGTCCCGAAGGGCGGCCATTATTTCGATCAATCGGTCGATGTTGCGGGACATCTGGGATCCTTTTTCCAGGCGGTTCAGGTCTCATCTGTCTATCGGGATTCTGGTGCCGATGGCCACTGCACCGTTCTTAATGTCCCGCTAACGTTCATGAAGATAGTATCCGTGCTAAGGCCGCACTGACCGACGGAAAGGTCGATACGATGTCGGATGCCACGCTGCAGGCGCAAAAGGCGGAATGCCCGATGCGGTCACGTCTCTTGCTCAATTCCCTGGGATATGGGTTTTTCGGTCTGGGCGTGCTGGGCATGTTTCTGCCGGTCATGCCCACGACCGTATTCTGGATCCTGGGCGCGATCTGTTTCGCCAAGAGTAACCCTGCCTTCTACCGGCGCATTACGTGCCACCCTCGCCACGGGCAGGTCGTTCGCGACATGGTGGAGCAGGGGGTGATTTCCCGGCGCAGCAAAGTCATCGCTTTGGCCGGTATGGCCGTCGGCGCATCTATCGCCGTAGCCACGCTGTCGTCGCCAGCATTCTTGACGGGTGCCGTTTGTTTGATCGCGCTTGGTGCGGCTTTTGTCGCAACTCGCCCCGAAAAAACTCTAAGGTAATCGAGCCCGATGAAGTCCCAGTCTATCCGGTTGTCTATCTCGTTGGTTTCTGGATCGAACGCTGGTCTTTAATCGGAAGGGCTCCCAGAAGGTGAGCACGTATCCAAGCCCATAAACGCGATAATATATATTATGGAAAATATAGAGCTATGGTACGCAGCGTAACGTGACTGTAGGTTCTGGGACTATATTCCGCATCCAAAACCGGCCGCGAAACATGATATCCATCAATACAATATTCAACCGCTCCCAAAACCTCATCGCCTATAGAATAACCCGCACGGAATGTTACCCGGTCAAAATAGTCTCGGACCTGGACGTAACCGTTTATACCCCCATCAAGAATTATTCCCTCGTTCTTCCAAGCGGCGGATACGTCAAGATCGAAGGCATTGGATACGTCCAAATAGACGAACCCGGTCTGTATAGAATTTACAGACAGAACGATGCGGCCTGCATCCAATGGATTGTGAACGATGGCGACCTGATCACATTCGCGGCGTCCGTTGCGGCGATCTTCTATCATTCTGCAAATGAGCCCAAGGAATTGACGTCGAACACCATGGAATCACGGCGGGAACTGCATGCGTATTTCCTGAAAAACGCCCCTGCGGGAAAAGTTGGCGGCGTTTGCATCACAGCGGCGAACACCTTCGCGTTCCTATGCCAGGACGCCGGAATCGACGCCGTCTTTTGGGAGTTTCAGGACATAACGACAGCCTACAACCCTGTAAAATCACACGTCATGACGGAAATCAGGTATCCCAATAGCGGCAAACGCATACTCGTGGACATTGACCGAAAATTCATTCTTCACAATGAATTAGGGCAACCACTTAATTGTATGGAGTATATCCAACAGTCGATAAGCGGCGGGCCGGTCGAAATCGTGCCGATTTCAAACGCCAAGATCGCCGGCTTTGGACCAACGGAACGGCTTCCCATGGTGCTGGATTTTGAAGAAGAGTTGATGGAACTGGCCGATGACGGATACCGAAAGGAAATTGTCCAAACGATCGGGAAATCCCTATTGATCAAAGGTACCCGTTATTATGACAATTACTCGGTTTTCACCCTGCCCGGTTTGCCCGCCCGTATAAGAGAATTCCTGTCGGTAACGCCAGCCGAAGCCATCACCGAAAGAGAACGCATTTTCTGCGAATCCGTTCTGCAATACCCGGAAGCCGAATTCTAGGCCGGCGGGTCGCTACGGCCCCATGCGGGGTGTTCAAACCAAAGCTTCTGCGGCCGTCGGCACTCATGTATAAGATTATTGCCTTATAGAGCATAAAAGTCTAAATCGCCCCCGAAACAATTCATCGCGGGGAGAATATAATGACACTGCGGAAACAAGTTCTGCTCACGTTCGGATTCCTTATCATCCTTGCGTTGGTGAACGCCGCCGTCTCAGCATATTTCCAGAATCGGCAATCCACCTCGGTTACCGTGATCGAGACCGATATTCTCGCCGTGGATGCGAAGGTCAACAGCCTCGTCCTCCTCATTGAAGAAATGCGCTTTTCAACGGCGCAAGTTCAACAATGGTTCACCGACATATCCGCCACCCGCGGTTTGGACGGTCTGAACGACGGCATTGATGAAGCCAACGCCTATGCCGATGCCTTCCGGGCGGACGCAACCAGCGCCCTCGCCCTCGCCAAGGACCTTGGCGCCACGAAAATCGTCAATGCTATTTCCGCCTCTACCGAAGCTTTCGGCCCATATCATCAGATGGGCGACACAATGGCCCGAGCCTACATCGCTGGCGGCCCTGAGGCCGGAAACAAAATCATGGGCGATTTCGACGCGGCCGCGGCGAAAATCGGCGATGCCGTTGCCGATCTTCGAGAGAATACCCTAGCGCTGAAGAAGACTTCGGATGCCGCCCTGTTCGCTTCATTGTTGAGTTTGGAACGCAGCGGCACGCTGGCCCTCTATGTGACCCTTGCGGTCTCCATTTCGGTAACCCTTGTGCTGGTTTTGGCCGGATATTTTGCGACGCAGTTCGTGGTCCCACGGATCGTGCATGTATCGAAAGTGCAAAGCGAACTGGCCGAAGGCGATTTGGATGCATGGGTTCCGGAATATGAAAACCCGCCGGAAGTAAAGGCGCTGTGCAAGGCGATGTACCGTTTCAAACAAGAAAGCCGCGCAGCCGATAAATATCGTAAGGAACAGGACGCCTTCCGCATTGAAACATCCAGGAAGCAGAGGGAGACCCTTAACAAACTCGCCGATCAATTTCAGTCCGCGGTCGGCGGTGTGATCCAGGCGCTTTCGTCTTCCGCAACCCAACTCTCGTCCACGTCCAATGACGTGAGCGACATCGCCAACCGTACGGCGTCCCGGTCGAACAATGTCCGGGCCGCTGCAAATGATGCAGGCCAAGATATCAGCGCCGTGACGGAGTCCGTTTCAGAGGTCAACAAAGCGGTCGAAGAGGTCGCAACACAGGTTACAGAGACGTCACGGCTGACGAACGATGCGGCGCTGCAGGCCGCCTCCGCCGGTGAAAAGGTTGCGGCCCTCAACGCCGCCAGTGGAAAAATTAACGACATCGTTTCGCTGATTTCGGATATCGCCGCTCAAACCAACCTGCTCGCCCTGAACGCGACCATCGAGGCTGCCCGCGCCGGTGATGCCGGAAAAGGTTTTGCCGTCGTGGCGAACGAGGTGAAGTCGCTGGCCTCGCAAACGCAAAAGGCCACTGAGGACATCGGTGCTCAAGTATCCAACATGCTGAACGAAATAGCGGCGTCGACGAAGGCCGTGGAACTGATCACCGAGGCCGTGAACCGGACCAATTCCACCATGACCTCTATCGCCGGCGCGGTCGAAGAGCAGGCCGCGACGACCGGTGAGGTCGCGCGCGCGGCACGGGCGGCGAGCGATCGGATAAACAGCGTGATCGCTGATATCGGATCGGTCTCGGAGGATGCGACCTCGACCGGCGGGGCAACGGAAGAACTGCAGGCTTCGGCCAATGAACTCTCGCGGAACAGTTCCCTTCTCAAACAGGAAACGGAGAGTTTCATCAGCAGTATTCGTAACAGCGATGAGTCGGCCTAAAGGCGTCTCTAACGTGGAATGACGGGGCCGACGCAATACGGGAGCCCGGTGCCAACCCCCTCCTGCTCCCTACTCCGCTCAGGCTTCTATCACCATGCCGTCAAACGCGGGTTCCACGCCCTCCGGCAGTTCGCGGATCAGTGTGTCGTAGTCCAGATCGATATGCATGTTGGTGAGGATACCGCGTTTCGGCTTGAGTTCCGCCATCCAGTCTAGCGTCCGGTCCAGATGCGCGTGGGACGGGTGGGGACGGCGACGCAAGGCGTCGAGGATGAGGACATCCAGTCCCGCGAGCATTTCCTTGGCGTCATCCGGCAACTCGTTGACATCGGGGACATAGCCGACCCGCCCGAACCGGTAACCGAGCGCTTGGATATGGCCATGGTCGACGGTAAACGGTTCCATCGTGATCGGCCCGACCGTTGCCGGACCCGCCAACACATTCGGTTCGAGAATTGCCGGATATCCGGCAACCTGGGTGAAGCAGTAGTCGAAACGCCGCTTCAAGGTGTAGATCGTCTCATCATCGCCATAGATCGGGACCAGCCGGCCGCGGTCGCGGATGTAGAAAACGCGCAAATCGTCCACGCCGTGGGCCTGATCCGCATGGGAATGGGTGAAGAACACGGCGTCCAGCCGCTGAACATCGGCGTCCAAGAGCTGTTCGCGCATGTCCGGCGCGGTATCGACCAGCAAAACGGTCTCGTCCTGTTCTATCAAGATTGAACAGCGGCGTCGGCGGTTCTTTGGATTGGCAGGGTCGCAATCGCCCCAATCGTTGCCGATCCTGGGCACCCCGCCGGAGGAGCCGCATCCCAAAATCGTTACGCGCATCGACACCGCCCCCCGGCCCTTATCACGCTGCGAGAGCGGACGGATCCACTTTCTTGAAAAGATTCAAGAAATTCTCTGTCGTCTTTTCTTCCAACTCGCCGGTCGAAACGCCCTTCAACGCGGCCAGACGCTCGGCGGTATGGACGACGAAAGCCGGCTCGTTCTGTTTGCCGCGCTTCGGCACCGGGGCGAGATAAGGCGCATCCGTCTCGACCAGAAGTTTGTCCAGCGCGACCTCCGACACCGCATCGCGCAAGGCATCCGCCGTCTTGAATGTGACGATCCCCGAAACGGAAATGCCGAACCCCATGGAGACAGCTTCCCGGGCGAGCCAGGCCGAACTGCTGAAACAGTGAATAAGGCCGGGATAAGCGCCTTTTTCATGTTCTTCCCGCATGATGCCGATCGTGTCTTCATCCGCATCGCGCGTATGAACGATCAGCGGCAGGCCGGTTTCGCGCGCCGCGGCGATATGGGCGCGGAAGCTTTTCTGCTGCGCCTCCCGCGGGCTGTGTTCATAGAAATAGTCCAAGCCCGTCTCACCGATCCCGACCACTTTCGGGTGACGCGCCATCTCGATCAGCCGTTGTGCCGTCACCGCCGGTTCGGACTCCGCCTCATGCGGGTGAATACCGACGCTGCAATAGACATTGGGGAAGCGTTCCGCGATCGCCAGGATTGCCGGAAACTCCGTCACTTTCGTGCAGATGGTCACCATGAGGCCGACGCCGGCGCGGCCCGCACGGGCGACGACCTCGTCTAGGTCGACACCGTTTCGATCTAGGAAATCCAGGTGGCAATGACTGTCGACTAGCATGGGACCCCTACTCTTCCGGCTCCTGATAACGGGGAAACACCGGCTCCGGCTTCGGCAGGGCCGTTCCCGGCGGCAGGGACACAGACAGCGACGCGAAGTCGCGTGCGTCTTCCGCCACAGCCAACTGGTCCAGCATCCTCGAGGCGGATCCGGGCACGACCGGTTGGGCATAAATCCCAAGCATCCTGATAACGTCGGCCAGGACGTAAAGCACCGTCGCCATGCGGTCCGGATCGCTTTTCCGCAGGGCCCAGGGCGCCTGCTGGTCGACATAACGGTTCGCGTCACCAACCACTTTCCATGCCGCTTCCAGGGCCCGGTGAATGGCCTGGTCCTTCATCGCGGCCCGCATCGCGTCGGCCACGCCCAAGGCGGCGCCCGTCAGGGCCTTGTCCTCGTCGCTGAAAGGTCCGGGTGTCGGCACCACGCCGTCGCAGTTCTTTGCAATCATGCTCAGAACGCGCTGCGACAAGTTCCCGAAATCATTCGCCAAATCGCTGTTGATCCGATGGACCATGCTTTCCTTGGAGAACGATCCGTCGTTGCCGTAGGGCACTTCACGCATCAGGAAGTAACGAACCTGATCAAGGCCGAACTCGTCGACCATCGATTGCGGCGTGATGACGTTGCCGAGCGACTTCGACATCTTCTCGCCTTCGATATTCAGGAATCCATGGCCGAAAACGCGCTTTGGCAAGGGCAGTCCCGCGGACATCAGGAAGGCCGGCCAATAGATGGTGTGGAACCGCATGATGTCCTTGCCGACGATATGCAGGTCGGCCGGCCAGAACGTCTTGTAGCTCTCGCTCTCCGTGTCCGGATACCCGACGCCGGTGATGTAGTTCGTCAACGCGTCGAGCCAGACATACATGATGTGGTCCGGATCGCCCGGCACCGGAATCCCCCAATTGAAGCTGGTGCGGGAGACCGACAGATCCGTCAGTCCCTGTTTCACGAAATTGACGATCTCGTTGCGGCGGTAGTCGGGTTGGATGAACCCGGGATTGTCCGTGTAAAGCTGAAGCAGTTTGTCGGTATAGGCCGACAACTTGAAGAAATAACTGGGTTCTTCGACCCATTCGACTTCGGCGCCGGACGGGGCGAACAACTTGCCCCCCTCGCCTTTCGTCAACTCGTCCTCACCGAAAAAGGCTTCGTCCCGGACAGAATACCAGCCGGCGTATTTGCCTAGATAGATATCTCCGTTCGCATCGATCTTGCGCCACAGATCCTGCACGCTCTCATGATGGCGCGGTTCTGTCGTGCGGATGAAGTCGTCGTTGGAAATGTCCAGGTCGCGGGCCATGTCCAGGAAAGCTCCGGCGATCTCGTCGCAAAACTCACCAGGCTCCTTGCCTGCATTGCGTGCGGTCTTCTCCACTTTCTGGCCGTGTTCGTCGGTGCCGGTCAAAAAGAAGACCTGGTGACCGTCCAGACGCATGAAACGCGCGATGACGTCGGCCGAGATGACTTCATAGGCATGGCCCAGATGGGGCTTGCCATTCACATAGGAGATCGCCGTCGAGAGATAATATCGCTTCATGTTCCGGTCCGTCTTTGCCCGCCGCCGGTCCGCTTACCCGGAAGTCGGCCATGGAATAACGCTCCCCGTACGGATACGGCAGAGCATCGCGTGTGAAAAGGTAATCTGCTGCGTTGGTTTAGCGAGCCTGCGCGGCCTGCTCAAGCCGGATAAAAGCATTCACCAGTACATGCTTTCGACCAAGATGGGCGGGCGCCCCCGCTTTGTCCAGGACAGCTTTGATATCGGTCCTGGCATCCGACCATAGCGGGATCTGCTCCGGCAGTACCAGCCGCGCCCAGACGGCCCCGTCGCCGGGAAGGATATCCTCCAGCGGCCGGCCTATTGCCGCGGCCTTGATCGCGCGCAGCAACGCATGGTCCAGCAGGTCGGACAGCATTTCGAATGCGTCCTCGGCGCCCTTCTTGGCCAACTGGTCGCCCATTTTCATGACCAGCGCCATATCCAGCCGATTTGCGTTGGACGCCAATTCGACCAAGGCGCGGTAGAGATCAACCGCCCCCTGTTCGGCGAAATGGATCGCACGGCCGGGACTGCCATCACCCAAAGCCGCCAGGACGGCCCTCTCCTCAACGGAAAGGTCGGGCCGTACCGCGCTCAGAAGGGCTACGATCCCGTCTTTCGGCACACCCGTCAGCTTCAGCGACCGGCACCGGGACCGGATCGTGAGCAAAAGACCGCCCGGCGCGTGGGAAATAAGCAGAAACAGGGCCTTGGAGGGTGGTTCTTCAAGCGCTTTCAAAAGCGCGTTCGCGCTGTTGTGATTCATGTCGTCGACGCTGTCCACCACGATGACTTTCCAGCCGCCTTCCGCCGGCGTCATATAGGCGAAGTCGACAACCTCCCGGGTTTGCTCGATTTGAATGACGGTTTTGTCCTCCCGCTTCCTGAGCAGTCGGAAATCGGAATGGCCGCCGGCGACCATCCGCCTCGCCAATGAGGTGTCCGGATCGGTATCCAAATTATCCAGCGGCAAGGGCGCGTCCCCGAACAGGCCGCCCCCTTCCCCCTGGGCGCCGCCACCAGCGGATTGCGAAAGGACGAACCGGGCCATTTTCATGGCCAGCGTGGCCTTGCCCACCCCGCGGGGCCCCGTGATCAACCAGGCATGCGGAAACCGGCCGGAATTCCAGGCCTTCAGCAAACCCGCTTCCGCGGTTTCATGTCCGATCAGGGGTAGGGAAATCGCGGCCGACGTCAGGGCCGCGCCGTCGTCAACTGGCAAGGTCTAGTTCCAAACGGTCGAGAACCGCGCCGGAAACCATTTCGGCCACGAAATCTTCCGAATAGGTCGCATCGACGACGACGCAGCGCGCGGGATCGCTTCTGACGATCATCAGGAAGGCTTCACGAAGCCGGCGGTGGAAGGAGATGTCCATCAGGTCGTAGCGGGTCGGCTTCCCTCCCCGCTCGGCAAGGCGCTTCATGCCGATTTCCGGATCGAGATCCAGGACGATGGTGAGATCGGGTTTGCGGCCCTTGAGCGTCAAAGCCGAGAGCTGTTCGATCACCGAGGAGCCGAGCCCCTGCGCGACCCCTTGATAGGCCATGGTTGAATCAGTGAAGCGGTCGCAAAGCACCCATTTTCCGGACGCCAAGGCGGGTTCTACGATCCGTGTCATGTGATCGCTGCGGGCCGCGAAATGCAGCAGGGCTTCGGTCATCGGCGGCCAGCCCTTGTTGTCCGGGTCCAGCAGCAATTCCCGGATCGCTTCCGCGCCGGGTGATCCGCCCGGTTCCCGGGTTTCGACGACATCGACACCTCTTTTCCGGAGGTGTTCCGCCAACAGGGCCAATTGAGTGGATTTGCCGGCGCCTTCGCCCCCTTCGAAGGTTACGAGGCGCCCGCGCGGGCCGCGAGATGCGGATCCGCCCCCTTCCCTCATTCGGATTCACCCCAAACGAGGAAATTGAACGCCGCCGTGAGCCGTCCAACCGGACCGAGCTGTCCGACTTCCGCACCGGCGGCAAGCGGGATTTCCAGAGTGTCCACGCCAGGGGCTGCAACGCGCAATGTCGCGACCTTGTCGCCGGCCACGATCGGCGCGGCGATCGGTTCATCATACTCGACGCTGACTTTCAGGTCGTTGCGGGCGCGGCGCCGCATGGTGATCGATACATCCTGATCGACGACCAAGGGCACGGTGCCTTCGCTTCCAAGCCACACCTTTGCATCCATGACGGTCTCGCCGGCCTTGAACAGCGCGTAGCTGTTCCACTCCCGGAAACCCCAATTCAGCAGTTTTTCGGACTCCTGAGCCCTCTCGGATGTGGCGGTCATGCCATTCAGCACGACGACCAAGCGCCGGTCGTCGCGCACGGCGGACCCAACAAGTCCATATCCAGAATCCTCGGTATGCCCGGTCTTCAATCCGTCGGCCCCCATGTCCTTATAGAGCAAAGGATTCCGATTTTGCTGCTTGATGCCGTTATACGCGAACTCAGTTTCGGCGAAATAGTGGTACATTTCGGGAAAATCGCGAATAATCGATATTGCTAATACGGCCAAATCATGGGCGGTCGTATAATGTTCCGGGTCCGGCCAGCCGCTGGCATTCCTGAATTGCGTGCCCGTCATGCCGAGTTTGCGGCCCGTAGCGGTCATTTCCCGCGCGAAAGCATCCTCGGTCCCCGCCAAGCCTTCGGCAACGACGATGGTGGCGTCATTGCCGCTCTGCACCACGATCCCGCGAAGCAGGTCTTCGACACGAACCTGTTTGCCGACTTCGACCCACATCTTGGATCCACCCTTGCGCCAAGCCTTTTCGCTGACCGAAAGGGTATCGTCGAGCGAGAGCCGACCGTCCTTCAACCGCTGCATCAGCAGGTATACGGTCATCATCTTGGTCATGGATGCGGGATACATCCGCTCATCCGACGCCTTGTCCAACAGGACGGCGCCGGTCTCGAAGTCGACCAGATAGGCTTGTTTCGCGGTTGTCTCTATCGCCTGCGCACGCGTCTGCCCCGCCGCCAAACCTGCGGTCAGGGCCAGCACGAAGAACGCCATCACGAAGTTTCGGATTCTAGAACGTGGTTCTTTTACAAGAGCCATGGCCTGCCTTTCCATGGACATGATTGAACAGCCTCAGCCCCCCAGCTTTTGCCATTCAACCATTAAACTGCATTTACGGCGCAAATTGGGCAAGGGCCGCTCCTAGAACGGCCAGTGACATCTCAAGCCCAACTTCAATTCACCGCGACGATTTTCGCATCCGGATAGCCGGCAGCTATCACCCGTTTCAATAGGAAATCCGCGGCTTCCACGGTTTCGGCGGGCCCGACACGAATGCGAAATAGGGGGACAGTGGAGGTTAACACCTGTTCAACATGCACATCTCCGATATCGGAAAGAAGTATCTGCGCACGCTGCGCATTGACGTATTGGCTGAAGGCGCCGGCCTGAACGAAGACTGTCGGACTGCCGACCGCGACTTGTTGCGTGATCGCCGCATCCGAATCCGGAACCTTGCTCGACCGCACCGAAGGAAGCTGGCTGGACGCAACAGGCGTCACCTGAAACGCCTCGCTGGGCGGCGGCGCGGAGGCCGTCCCTGGCGGTGGCGGCAATTCCGATCCGCTGACGGAAACCGTCGGCGCGGCGGTGGGTAATGGCGGCGCGCCCGCATCGGATGAAGAGGTGCCGGCCAGTTGTTCGCCGCCCTGCATGTAGGCGGCCAGTTGGCGGCTGTCATCTTCGACGATCTCGACACGAACCAGGGCCGTTCCCTTGCGCTCGAACCCCAGAAGCTGCGCGGTGCGCCGCGATACGTCGATGATACGGTCTTTCGCAAACGGACCGCGGTCATTGACCTTAACCTTCAAGGACCGGCCGTTCTCCAAATTTGTGACCCGGACGATGCTGGGAAGCGGAAGGGTCCTGTGCGCGGCGGACACTTTGTTCATGTCGAACACCGCACCGTTGGCGGTCGGCTTGCCGTGGAAGTTCGGCCCGTACCAGGAGGCTATCCCCTCCTCAACATATTTGTAGTCGGCCTTCGGATAATACCAATTGCCGTTGATCCGATAGGGCTTGCCCACCTTGTAGCTGGCGCCGTTTTCAGCGGACGCGCCGGAGCGCCCCGGTGCCGCTGCCGGTTCGTTCGCAACTTCCTTGGCGGCATGTGTCAGAAATTGAACCTCCGCGCAGGCCGACGCCAACGCGCACATGGCCAGTGCGGCGGCAAACCTGGGCAGGCGCTGAGAAATCAGGAGGTTTAGCAAACCTGTTTCCTTCGTCACGATCTACATGGCCCTTTCCTGCAGGCCCGTTCCCAGACCCCTGACTATGACCCGGTAGATTTCTACGATTCCGGCCTCACTGCCAAGCGGTGATGAGGCGGTCCGGCATCAAATTCCCGGTCTCTCCCGGCTCTTTCCCAGTTACTTCTGGGGTTGCTTCTGGGGTTCCTTCTGGCGTTCCTGCTGGGGCTCCTTACCGGTATCTCATAGGCAACGCCTTGCCATCTTCCCGGCATCAGCCGGGATCGGCCGCCAGAATGTCCACCATTTCCGACGAGGGATATCCGTCCGGCGGTAATCCTCGGGCGCGCTGATAAGCGCGCAGCCCTTGCCGGGTCATCGATCCCGCGATGCCGTCGGGCTCGCCGACATCGAATCCAAGCCGGTTCAAATTCCCTTGCAGCGATATCACATCCGCCCGCGAGAGCGGCTTGTCGTCGGGTGGTTGGGTCGCGACCAACCTCCCCCGATCAATGAACCTGTCCGCAAGATAGCCCACCGCCGCCGCATACAGGATAGACCGGTTCCAAACCATGGTGCTGCGGAAATTCTGATACACCAGGAATGCAGGGCCTTTCGCGCCGGCAGGCAAGATGACCGACCCTTCGATATCGGCCTGCGGAAGATCGCCGCCGTTCGACCGTCGGACCCCCAGCGCCTGCCATTCGGAAATATGCTTCTTCACGCTCAACTGGGTGAGATCCAGGTCGAAGCCCGCCGGCAGCATGACTTCCCGCCCCCAGGTCTCGTCGCCTTTCCAGCCAACGGAGGACAGGTAATGGGCGGCCGAATGAAAAACGTCGGGCAGGCTGCCCCATATATCGATTTTCCCGTCCCCGTCGCCGTCGGTCGCATATCCCGTGAAGGTGGAGGGCATGAATTGTGTCTGCCCCATCGCACCGGCCCAGGATCCGCTCATTTTGTCCGGGGCGATATGCCCGTCTTCCAAAATTCGCAGTGCGTGGAACAGTTCGCTGCGGAAGAAATGCGCTCGTCTTTCGTCATGGGCCAAGGT
Organism: uncultured Flavobacteriaceae bacterium; assembly: GCA_964350445.1. Lineage (GTDB taxonomy): Bacteria > Pseudomonadota > Alphaproteobacteria > UBA8366 > Aestuariispiraceae > Hwanghaeella. The sequence continues at coordinate 20,422 of CAYGKA010000023.1, read as the reverse complement.
CGCGAGGGCGCCAACCACGGGGAATCCGCCCGTGTAATCCCCGAAATTCGTTTCCAATCCCCAGAACGAAATCAGGAAACGCGGTTGAACGCCGTATTTCTCTTCGACCTCGGCCAGCAAGGCCGAATGCTGCTGCAAAAGCTTTTTGCCGCGCTCGATCCGGGCGTCCGAAACCGCGCGGTTCAAATAGGTCCAGAAGGTCTGCGAGAATTCAGGTTGTTTCCGGTCGTATTCCAGGACCTTCTCGATCGGGGCGGCATCCTTGAACGCCATGTCCAACGTCTTGGACGAGATGCCTTTCGACGCGGCCTCGGCCTTCAATTTCGTCAGCCACACATCGAAGGGCTCCGACGCCTGCGCGGCAGGCGCAATCAAGAATGCGGGCAGTAACACGGAAAACAGAAGCGTACGGAACCGCGCGCTTCCTGGCCGAACGGGGAACTGGGGATGTTTCATTCCGGGCACCGACTGTGTTGGTTGTTCAGGAGATTGCATGGGGCAGCTTATGGTTTCGGCGATAGGCCTGATTCGTCCAAAACGCCATAGAAACCGCGCAAATCGTCGACATGTCCAGGGAACTCCATTAGGTTCTGCCTTCCCCGTGGGGCACACGCCCCGGCCCAAGCTCAACGGACCATGACTCGACCGCGAGAAACGGAAATCGATGGCCCAAGTTCTAACTAAAGACGGCGAAATTATTGATACCGACGACTCCGTCGCCGATGAGCCGTTTCTGCAATTCCTTATCGATATAGGGGGCCGGATCGTCTCTTCCCAGGGCGATATCACCCGTTGGTTCGGATTAGTCCCGGACGATCTGCACGGTCAGTCTTTGTCCGAATTGGCGCATGTCGATTCGCAAATCCTGATTTCAGAGGTTCTTTACAAGGCGGCGATGCAAGAACACATGGAGGAACTGGTTCTGTTCCTTACCGGGGCGGAACGAGCGGTGCTCGGCTGCCGGGTTCTGGGCAACCCTTTCCCCCGCGATCCGCAATATTACCGCCTGGAAATTACCATCGACCCTGCGCTGGACCGGTCTTCCAAGACGCGGGATTCAAAAGCCGGTTTGGTCGACAGCGTGATCCGGGCGATGGACCGGAATGACGACGACCTGGGCATGACACTTGTCAGTATCGGGGACGTTCAGGCCCTCACGGAAGAACTCGGAATTTCCCAAAGCGAGTTGGACACCTTCCGGGAACAGGTGAACTCCCGCCTGCTGCAAGCAAGCCTTACGGAAGAAGTGAGCGAATTCGATCCGGGCAAGTACGGGCTGGTCCACCATGTTTCCGCCGACATGAACAGCCTGGCATCGGACCTTCGCAACTATGCGGGGGATGTAGACCCCTTGGATCGCGTGCTTTCGGTCGGCACAACGACGGTTCCCCTGGCGGCGAAGGCTTTGAGCGAGAATGAAATCCGGTCCGCTATCAGTCATGCGGTCGATGAATTCATCGAAGCCGGGCTGGACGCGGTCATCTTCGACACTTTGGACGACAGCCACGCCGCCTGGATCGACAAACAGGCCAACCGCAAGGAAATGCTGGTCGATGCGTTGAAGAACAAGGCGCTGACCGTGGCCTACCGCGTGGTCGTCGACCCTACGGCGTGGGAGGCGGCGCATCTCGTGGCGGAATTCCGCGCGGACCTTGCCGATGACGGGCTCGGCGCGGCCGAGATCATTGCCTTGACCAAGGACGATCCCCGTCTGCGCAAGCGCGTCGATCTGGAACAGTGCCGCGATATCGCGAAACGTCCCGATTTGGGATCCGTCGCCGTCGCCCTGCAAATCGGTTTGCGGTCGCTGTTGGATCCCAAACTCCTGCGATCCTTGCTGGAGATTGCCCAAAGCGGCATGAACCGCAACGTCATCCTCCGGATTGAAGGTCTGACACCCGAGCTCATCCCACGCATACCGGCCTTGCAGACACTACGAAGGTCCGGCTTCAAACTGGCGCTCTACAGTTCGGAAATCGGCGCCATCACCGCCGAACGGCTGGGAAATCTTCCGGCGGATTTTCTGCTGCTCGACCCGGCCCTCGTCCGGGACATGGAGATGTTGCGACACAGCCTTCCTTCCCTCAAAGGATTGGCGGAACGCTGCGGACGGAACGGAATCGGGGTCATATTCAATGGCGTGACCGATGCCGATGCGGTTAAGCTTTTGTCCGGCATTCCGAACGCCCTGGCGGAAGGGCCCTATTTCGGGGATCCTGTCAGCGGGCCGGAGTCAGCATCGATGCCGGTGCGCGGGCATGCCTAGCCCGGTCCGTACCGGCCAGAATGGAGCGGCAGTTTGAGCAAGTGGATTTTGGTGGCGGCCATCCTGCAGGGCGGCGTTTGGGTCCCCGGCGCGGGCGAAGGGTTCACCAATCGGCATTTTGACACGCTGACGGCCTGCGCCGTAATGCGCGACCAGCAGAATCGGCTTGGCCGGAATCTGCACCGGCGGTTCGAATGCATCTCACCCGGCGGCCGGCACAGCATGCTTCCCTCCTCCGACCCGGTGGCGGCCCTGGAACGCCCCGCCGAGTGATCCTCTCTCTCGTGCTGGACGCGCGCCCTGCCGTTTGCTAGACGGAGCGCCTTCCGGCGGACGACAACCACCGCCGGCACCTGTGGGGACATCCCCCGGATGGAGCGGTGGCCGAGTGGTTGAAGGCACTGGTCTTGAAAACCAGCAGGCGGGAAACCGTCTCGTGGGTTCGAATCCCACCCGCTCCGCCACACTCCCCTTTTTCAAATAGTTTGTCTCTAGGCCCTCGTTCGCATGGCAGAAATGCGAATATGGATATTGCGTCTTCATGCGTGAGGACGGTATCTGCGCTGACTTATTTCGCAGTGATCAAGGTGCCGACATGTCAGACATCACACTACTCGACGGCGGTTTCAGCCGTGAAGTGGTTCGTTTCGGAGCGGAATTGCGGCAGCCGGAATGGTCGGCCGGCGCGCTGATCGATTGTCCCGAAGCCGTGCGCAAGGCCCATGAAGCCTTCTACCGCGCGGGCGCGGAGATCGCGACCACGAGCAATTACGCCGTCGTTCCCTACCATATCGGGGAGGACCGGTTTTCCCGGCGCGGGCTGGAACTGGCCGACTTGGCCGGTCGTCTCGCTCGGAAGGCGGCGGACAATGTGCGGACGGTTCGACCCGGCGCGAAAGTCGCCGGCTGCCTGCCCCCGGCCTGCGGGTCCTACCTCACCGACCGGTTCGATGCGGTGCGGGCGCGCGAAATCCTCGCCCCCCTGGTCGCGGGGCTGTCCGCCCATGTCGATTTCTGGTTGGCCGAAACGATGAGCAGCCTGGCGGAAATACGCGTTACCGCCGAAGCGGCGGCGGGGACCGGCAAACCGCTGTGGATTTCGTGCAGCCTCGACGATGCCGATGCCGAAAACCCGAACCGGCTTCCCAGACTGCGCTCCGGCGAACCCGTCGATGAGGCTGTGGCGCTGGCCGGTGAGCTTGGCGCCGAAGCCCTCCTGTTCAATTGCTCAATGCCCGAAGTGATGGAGGATGCGATCGTTTCGGCACGGCGCAAACTGGCCGCGCTGGGCAATGACATGCCTGTCGGCGTCTATGCCAATGCTTTCGTCAACAAGGCCGGGGATGGCGAGGCCAACGAGGGTCTCTCCGACATGCGGGACGACCTCGACCCGGAAGGCTACCTGACCTGGACGGACAAATGGGTGGCTGCCGGTGCGACCGTGATCGGCGGGTGCTGCGGCATCGGTTCGGACCATATCGCGGCGCTGTCCGCCCGATATAAGACGGGACAACCGGGCGCCGCGACCGCATAGATCGGTATTTCCGACCCGGCGCCATGGATTCCGCAAAGCCGCTCTTTCACCCACACCATCCGCCGCCGAACGCTACTGTTTGAGGGCTAACACTCCATCGATCGTCACACTCGACGGCAAAGGCAGTTGCGTCACCCCGCCCAGTGCCGGGTATGTGGCGAGGACAATATTCGAACACCGCAATCCAGCGGAACGCCTGGATTTGCGCCAGTTTCAGGCGGTCTCTGCGGCAGGCGGAACCAAATAGGTTTGAAGCATTTCCCGCGCACACCGGTAGTGAACTTCCCGCCAATCCTGGTTCAAGAGGTCGGTCTTCCAAATCACGCCGAGCGTCGGGGCATTGGAAATATGGAAGTAACTCAACCCGACCATCATGACATACAGATGCAGCGCATTCAGACCGCGGCGAATAGAGCCATCCTTTTCACCGCGATCGATAAGGACACCGATTTGCTGGATAACCGGCGATGCATTATCCGCAGTTTTCAGCGATTTCCGGAGAAATTTGGCATCCATGAGGTTCTCGGCGGAAAGCATCCGGATCAACTCCGGATGTCCGGCGAAATGGCCATGGGTGAAATCGAACATCTGAAGCAACCCTTCCAGCGGCGGATGATCCTTCAGATCGATCTTGAGTTCTTCGGTCCGCAACTCGCCAAGCACGTGATCCAAGGCCGCAATGTAGAGCCCTTCCTTGCCGTCGAAATAGTGGTAGATCATTCGGTTTCCGACAGAGGCTGCTTGGGAAATCGCTTCCGTCCGCGCGCCGCTGAACCCGAACCGGGAAAAATGGTCCACCGCGACGTCAAGGATTCTTGCCTTGGTTTCCGCTGCGTTCTCGGCGCGGGGGCCCAATGGCGGGCCCATCCTTTTCTTTCGGCGTTTTTCCAGGCCCAGCGCGGCCGAAGTCTTGGTTTTCATGATTGGATCATGGTTGGTTTGCCTGTCGTCTGTACACATGTCCGCGCCATACTCTCGGGGAGTACCGACGGTGTCACGCTTTCGACTGTCGAATCCGGAAGGTACCGACGCACGTCGCAATCAACTCGCCGGTTTCGTCGACGATACTGCCCTCGCTGAAGAACGTATTGCGTCCGCCGCCGGTCACACGGGCCTCGGCTGTCAGCAACTGTCCTTTGGGCCGGGAGAGGAAATTCGTCGTCATGCTGAGGGTCAGCGCAAAACGCTTCTCCTCACCGGGTGGCGTGCAACTGCCGGCAAATCCCATCGCGGTGTCCAACAGCGTCGCATAAACGCCGCCATGCGGAAGGCCGTGACGGTTCATGTGGACGTCGCGCATGGGCATGGTGACGACGCAGCGCCCCTCCTCCCATTCCGCGATATCATAGCCGATAAGGCTTTGATACGGATATGGCGCGCCGTCGAGCGGCTCCTTGTCAATTTCTGTCATTATTTCAGTGCCCTAACTGTGAGACCAGTCGTCGGGATTTTCGGAGTTATTCGGAGACAGGCCTAGAATATCCCCGTCCGTGGAGCAACCGAGTCCAAGCACGGTGCGATTGGCATAGGCGAAATAGGCGGAAACCTGATTGATCTCCAAAATCTCGCCATCCGAATAGCCCGCGCCGCGCAAACGGACGATATCCTCTTCGGTCAGACTGGACGGCGCACCGGTGAGTTTCTTGGCATAGCGGACCGCTTCCTTTTCCTTTGCTTCAAGCGGCAGGGCGTCAATATCCCCAGCCATCACCGCCGCCCATATGCCGTCGGCCTTGGCGTCATCCCTCAGCAAGCGCTTCAAGCCCGAAAAATGGTGCTCCACACAGTAGTCACACCGGTTCTGGTGGCTTACCCAGACACCCAGGGTTTCCAGAAACCACTTGGGCACCTGATTGGCGGCGTGATGCAGGACGTATTTGTAAAGGGCCATATGCCCTTCCATGCTATGCGGCCGAAGACTGTGGGACATCATGATGTTGTCGACATTGTCGCCGGGGCCTTTGACCCGGTCGTAAAGCTGCCGCAAGCGGCCTTCCGATTTCTCGTACGGGACTGTCGCAATCCAGGTCATAGCGTTGCCTCCACAGATTTTACGGAAGCGCCGCCCCCGTTCTAAGGAATTGGATAGCCCTGTTTTTCGAGGGAAGACAACAACCCCGTCGCGCAACCTGGCGCGCCGGCGCCCGATCAGGCCGGCAACGGTTTCAACGCCGCTTCGGGCCAAGTCGCTCTGACCAGAGCGCCGACACCATTGTTCCGCCCGATGACCAATTTGCCGCCGCGCGCATCGATAAAGCGATGGCAGATATAAAGACCAAGTCCATAGGATTTTTCTGTGTCGGAGGCATGCATCGGGTTCCGGACCAGGAACGGCCGGCCGAACCCCTTGATGATTTCTTCGGGAATCGGATCGCCTTCATTGCCGATCTCGAAGAACGGGTCGCCATTTTCGTCGCGATCCCAGGTGATCGATACAAGCCCGCCCCTCGGTGAGTGCCGGCAGGCATTGGCAATCAGGTTCGATTGGATCTGCGTCGCGACCCGGGGATCTGCCAGGACGGTTTCGGGCGCATGCTTGCCCGGGGCAACCACAATCCGCAACTCCTTCTCACCGGCGATCCAGTCGAAGGTTTTCGCGACCGTCTTGGTTTGCGCGACAGGGTCGTACCGTTCCAATTGGAATTTGTAACCCGTGGCCTCCATGATGGAGAAGTCGAGAATATCGTTCACCAGCGTCAACAGATGTTTAGCACTTCCATTCACGCTCGTCAGATATTCCGCGTAACGGACACTGCCGACAGGTCCGAAAATTTCTTCATTGATGATATCGGTGAACCCGATGATCGAATTCAAGGGCGTGCGCAAATCATGGCTCATCGCCGCCAGGAAATTGCTCTGAATCGTGCCCATATCGGCCAAGTCCTGGTTGGCGGCGGCCAGTTCTTCCTCCAACTCGACGCTATGGGTCACATCCGTCTGCATCGAGACATACCGGGTCGTCTCCGGCCCATCGCCGGGAAAGGGCACGATGGTGGTGTCGACCCAATACGACCCGCCGTTCGAGGCGCGATTCCGTATTCGCCCGCGCCAGACGTTGCCCTGCTTAATGGTTTTCCAAAGTCCCGCGAAGAACTCGGCTGGATGTTCGTCGGACCGCGCAATGGCGTATGAACGGCCAACGAGCTCTTCCTTAGACAAGCCCGTGGCCAGGGCGAAGGGCGTATTCACATGAACTATAATGCCTGCGCCGTCCGCGATACTGACCATGCAATGTTCATCGACGGCGGAAAGCAGCCGTCTTTGGTCAGGTGTAATATCCCCCGTCATAGCCGTGGCAGCCTGCCGATCGGACCCGGACTGCTGCAAGGAAACCTTCGGCCCCACTGAGTGTCGCTCCTTCTTCGTGGCCCGCTCTCCTAGGCCGGGCCGGCCACGAAATCAGACCGTGCCGATTTCTGACGGCTTGCAGGAAAATTCTACTCCCATTCCTTCTCCGGAATCCACCATGCATGTCCGACGACCGACCGGTTCGGACGCGCTGAAACATGCCCATCGCGGCCCGGTCGGCGTTTGTCCCGGTAAACGTAAATGCGCCGCATGCGCGGGAAATGCCCGTTATCAAGCGACCTTTCTAAGACGTGCGCGGCGCCGCAGCAGCAAGAGATTTTCGCCGTCGCCTTCCCAATCTTCCTTGACCAACGGGCGGCTTGCTTCAATTTCGAACCCAAGGCGCTTGTATAGCTCCAAGGCTCCGGCATTGCTGTCGAAGGCGATCAGGGTTTGATCGCGTTCGGCATCTATCTCCGCCATGCCGCAGAGCCTGGTGCCTATTCCACGGCCGCGGAACGCGGGGTCCACGGCAAGCACGTTCAGGTATTCCGAGCCGACCGCCAGGTCTTCCAGCTGCTGCATCGGGACGAACATCGGCGGCATCTCTTCGCAATCGACCGGATCGGCGGCGGCATCGATGACGTAACGAATGGCGCAACCGACGACGTCGCCATCAACCGTCGCCACGATTGCGTTGCGATAACTGAAAGCCCCCTCTTCCCGCGCCGCCCGGCTGGCGCCGAACGCCCAGACATCCTGGTCCGCGGGCTTGATCTTGTTCCAGAAATAGACCGGAACCCCTTCGCCGGCGTAATTGATCAGTCGGGCGAGGTCCCGCGCATCGGCCTTGATGCCGGGACGGTATTGAATCGTGCACATCATCATTCACTCCAATGAATCGTGGAAAATCACGGATGAAGCCGGATCGAGTCCCGATTCGCCTGGTACAGTGCCGTGCCGGTATATCCCAGTTTGTCGCCCCAGCCCTTGCTGGCTCGCCAGGTCGGCGAGGCCAGGACGAAACCGGTTCCATCTTTCAGCGCAACACGCGCATAGGGTGAGTAATAGTCCTTGATGACTTTCGCACCCTCGGCGGTCCGCAACAGGTCAAAGGCGGCGAAATACGGCAAGTCGATACCCTGAATGAAGACCAGCGTCGTCTCCGGCCCGCCATCGGTCAGCATCGGCCGGCCCTTCAATTGCGGTAGGCTGTTTCTATACTTAGGCTTTGTCACAACGATTTCCCAAAACTTTTGCCGCGGCGCAACGCGCACCCAGGCCTTTCCGATCATGTCGAAGGACCGGACCTTGCCGATCGAGACCGCATTGCGATAGAAGGCCCGTGGTAAACTAGTATGAATTGGTTATTTCGCCGTGAAATCAAACATGTAGGGCGGGTAGTCAGAGCCCCTCGAACCATGCAACCCTGGAAAACCATACCCGCGGTACAGTAAATTGCAGGACATCGCGGCTGGGCTGTAAGAATGCCAACCGACAGCCGTCTTTGGGAGGTCGTCATGAGGAAAGGACAGGAAACCAAGAACCGCATCATGGACATCGCGGAATCGGCAGTTCTTGCCAAAGGTTTTGGGGCGACTTCAATCGAGGAAATTATTGAAGAGGCCGGCATCACGAAGAGCGGATTCTTCTATCATTTCGCAGACAAGAACGCCCTCGCGAAGGCGCTGTTGCAACGCTATATCAGCTTGGAGGACAGCTTCTTCGACGAACTGTTCGACCGGGCGCGGGAGCTTCACGACGACCCCCTTCACGCTTTCCTGATCGGTCTAAAGCTGCTTTCGGAAATAATGGCCGATTTGCCCAAGGGTCATCCCGGCTGCCTGATCGCCACCTATTGCTATAACGAGCGCCTGTTCGACAAGGAAATCCAGGCATTGAGCCGCGACGCAATGCTTTCCTGGCGCAACCGCTTCCGCAAGGCATTCGAGGAAATCGCCAAACAGTATGAGATGCGCGATGACGTCGATTTGGATCAGTTGGCGGACATGGTGTCCAACACCTGCGAAGGCGGCATCATCATGTCCAAGACCCTGCGCGAACCCGATGTCCTGCCACAGCAGATCCTGTTGCTGCGATCCTATATCAAACTGCTGTTTACGGAACGGAAGCCCAACTAGCCTGCCAAATATCCTTTCAGGCCTCTCGATCCGCGCAAGCCCGCCGCGGACCTTACCTCTATACCAATCACCCCTTTTAGTTACTTTTTCATATACAACACCGGGCATTCGGCCCATGAGCCATTGACCCCTCAAGGCGGTGTACTGAAAGGTGATCCCCACAACAACGGGAAACTTCCGATTGAGGATCCATGACTGCAAATCCTTGTCTCGCCCGCCCGAAATTCGGCTTCGACGTCCTCGAAAAGGAAATCTCACTCAATCTGTACCGCAGCGCCGGAAAATCGTTTCCTTTTGTTGTCCTGCCGAATGTTTATCAACCCGATGAATGGACCGAAATCGCCCTTGAAGCTGCTCTAACAACGCTAAATATGTTCCCAAAGGCGGTTCGTATACACGATATCGGCACCGGCTCCGGCGTGATCCCGCTTCTCCTCAATCGCCTTTATCCCGACAGGCAATTCCATATCGTTTGCTGCGATCTTAAAGCAGCCGCCGGACGCAATCTTGAATTGAACTATCACCTGTTCGGTGAAGCAAGTGCGCGACCGCACTTTCACCAACTGGACATTCGGAAATCCGAAAATCTGCCTGCCGGTGACGGCCCTCCGGACCTGATCATCGCCAACATTCCACAATTGCCGGCCATCCTGCCGACCGATGATGGACGCTGGAATCCCGATGACTATTACGCTGTCGACCCAGGTGATCGGGACGACCCTGTCGGGGCATTCGGCTTGAGGCTTTTGATGGATGTCATATCCCGAACGAACGCAAACCATCCAGGCCGGTTTCATGCGGCCTTCTGTCGTTCAAGCCGAGTTCCGGCCGCTGTTTTCGAGGAATTTCTGAACACTGTCGGCGGCACCGTCATCGCCCAGGGCTGCACCCATCGGGTCAAGGACAGCAGCACGCCATTCGCACTCATGGCCGAGGCTGAAGACCGCTTCGGTTTCCAAGGGGAGTATGAGTTGGACGGGCGCCCCCTTTCCGCAGGGGACTTGCGTGCGCTGTCCCCCGTACAGAACGACATCTTCATCGGATTGCGGAGCTGTCTGGTGCGGATTGGCTAGGGTCCGTCAGATCTTGACGGTGACGGCCTACTGAACGATCTGCGCTATTTGTGCCGGGCCGTCGTAAGGAACAAGTTCCACATCGGCCAATGTCAGGCTGGATACGAAACTCAACACCGTGAACGCGTTGATCGCCACATCGCGTTCCGCTGCGGCGGCGTCCGCTTGCGCGTTCAGCAACGCCGTTTCCCCGGCCAGGACATCGATCAGCGACCGCTTGCCGAGCTTGCGTTCTTCCCGGGCCAATTCAAGGAACTTTGCAGCGAGGTCAGCCTGATCGCCCAACAGAACCGCATTCGCTCGGGCGGTGCGGAAATTCTGCCACGCGTTCCGAACCTGCTCTTCCAACTCGACGAAAACCTGGTTTGACCGGCGGTATGCGGATTCCTGGGTCAGTTCGGCTGCCCGTACGGTGTTCCGGGCCGTCCATCCCATATTGAACGGAAAATTCAATTCGACCTTCGCGAGCTTTTCGTTCTCGTGGCCGTTAACGCCATCCACCTCGTTCTTGGCGATAATTTCACCGATCGCATTCAATGTCGGGTAATAGGCCGTGGCCTTGGCCGCTTCCGCCGTTTCCTTCAGCACATCGGCGCCAAGCCGTGCGGCAATGACGCGTAGGTTCCCCGACTTGGTCATTTCCACCGCATCGTCCACCGAACTCGGCAGGGTGGCTGTTGGAATAACCGGCACTTCCTTCGCCGCATCAGGCGCGGGAAAATCCCCGAACACGCGTTTGTACAGGTTGCGCGCCAGTTGCAGCTGCCCTTCGGCAGCGACCAGCCGTGTCCGCGCGGCGGCAAGCTGGGACTGCACCTGCAACAGGTCGGTGATCTGGCCGCCGCCGGCGTCGACGCGGTCTTTTTCGACCTGTTCCTGTTTCAAAATATTCTGTTCCGAGCGCCGAGCGTAATCGACGACCTCTGCGGCACGGATGATGTTGAGCTGGGCGGTCAAGGCCTGCAAGAGGAGATCCTGCACGGCGATTTTCTGAAAGGTCTCGGCGGACCGGCGCTCCAGCTTGCTCCGGCGAATATTCGCATCCGTCGCCCCGAAGTCGTAGAGCTTCTGCGTCAACGTGAATTTCGCCTGGCGCGGGTTCAACTGCGTGCTGGCCGCCTGGTTGTTGGACTTGCCATGACGGCCGACGAACGCGTTTACGGTCAGAGTCGGGAAATAGGCACCCCAAGCTTCGCGGACCCTTTCGTCCGCCGCTTCAAGGTCCAATCGCGCGACCTCAACCAGATTATGTTCCTGTAACAGAGAGGCCAAATTGTCCTTGAAACCTTGAGCACTGGCAAAGCCCGGCCAGGATACGGACGCAAACAATGCGGCAGCAAAAAATAGTTTGGCCGGTTTCGTTTTCACGAACACTCCCCTTTTACTTCAACGCGCCAAGTATTTTGACCATGCAATAAGTAATCGACTGAATTTGACCACGACTCTTGCGCAGCATCAATACAGCAATATCGACGCCACGACGAAATCTTGCGGCTCGATAGCACTAAATTGCCGTTTTTGCTACCGTTCAAGTAACGCTCTCCGCCCCTCACTCACCAAAGGCGCAGTGATGTAATCCATGACCGTCCGCTCACCGGTGTGGATGTTCGCGATCACCTGCGTACCAGGAAACAATTCATAGCGGGTATTCTTGGACTCGAAGAAGGATCTCTCGGCACTGATCCGGACGCGGAAGTACGGTGTCCCGTCCTCCGAGGTGAGCCGATCCGGGCTGACCTCCTCAACTTTTCCTTCCATATTGCCGAAACGCGCAAGCTCCGCGGAATTCAGACGGATTACCGCCCGTTGACCGGGCCGGACATATCCCGCCTCATGCGGAGCCAGTCGAGCATCAACGATCAAGGTATCGCCCTCCGGCACGATGGTGAACACCGTCTCGCCGGCCTGGACCACCCCGCCGACCGTGGCCACTGCCATTTCCTTGACGGTGCCCGAGACCGGGGCCCGTATCGTCGTGCGATCCAACGTATCCTCGAACTTGCGTAGTCTTTCGCCCAGTTCGGACAGTTCCGTCTCAACCGCGGCCAGTTCGATCCGTGCTGTTTCGAGCCGTTTCAGCCGCGCCTCTTCGAGTTCGCTCTCGGCCGCCGAAAGCGCGGCCCGGGCCCCTTTGATCGCTTCCCTGTCCTGCGCGATCTCGCCTTTGATGCGCTGGACCTCCCGCTGCAATTCCAAATGGCTGTACCGGTTTGTAATTCCCTTGGCCAACAGGTCCGAACTGATTTGAAACTGCTCTTCGACCAGGCTCAGGCTTTCCTTGGCGCTGGCGTAATGCGTCTCGATGGAACGGATTTCCTGCTGCCGTTGCTGGACCTGCTTGGACAGCCGCCCTGCTTCCGCGACGGCCTGCTGCTGGCGTGTCTCGAACATGGCGCGGGCGTTGTCGACAAGCTGCGGCGCCTCAGCTTCAAGATCAGCCGGGAATGTAACGGTTTCGTCCCCATCGATTTCCGCGATCAGCCTGATGCGGTCGACGCGCCGGGTCCGCAGGCGGGCGTTCAATTCAGCCAAGTCGGCGTCGTTCCGCGTCGTTGAAAGGGTCATCAGCGGCTGCCCTTGGGTCACCTCCTGCCCTTCCCTAACGAGTATTTCCTCGACGATCCCGCCTTCCAAATGCTGTATCTGCTTAACCCGGCTGCTCGGTTTGACCTCCCCCACCGCGACGCTGACGATCGCCAGCGAGGAATTATTGGCCCAGAGAACGAAGGCCACGACAAGAAGTGTGAGCAAGCCTATCAACAGAGCGACGCCCTTCGACATGCTCTCTTCCGCCTGCGGCGGCAGCGGTCGGGTCCAGGAAACGGCCATCTAGACCTGCCCTCCCTGTGACACGTTTGGCGACGGGTTGGGTGACGCTGCGGGCGCGTCGAGGTCTGCCAAGGCAAGCTTGGCGCGTGTATCCCGGCCCTTGCGGCCCGGCCCTTTTTCCAGAACGGGCCTTGGTTTCTGGTCCAGGTCCAGAAGCCAATCGGCTTCGCGGATGATCGACGGGTCACTCGAGCAGACAATGATCGTGCGTCCGCTGCCGGCAAAGGACTTCAGCAGACTGCCGATTGCCGCCTTCCCCGCCGCGTCCAAGCTCTCAAGCGGTTCGTCGAACAAAACGAGCTTACCTTGCGAGGTCAGCGCGCGGGCAAGCGCCAGCCGCTTCCGTTCCCCGGGAGCCAGGTGGCGGCCGTTATCCTCGATCGGCGTTTCCAATCCAGCCGGCAGCCGGGCGACGAGTTCTCGCGCATCCGCCGCTTGGATCGCGCGGTTGAGGGCGGTGCCGTCCAGATCCGGACTGAGGATGCGCAGATTGTCGGAAATCGATGTGTTCAACATCGCGGTGTCCTGCGGCAGGTAGCATAGCTGGGTGCGCCACCAGGGCATGGCCACCTGGCGGAGGTCCACCCCATCGACGAGGACGGCGCCGCGCAGCGGATCGCGGAGGCCACTGACGAGTTCCGCGAAACTGGTCTTTCCGGCTCCATTGGCGCCGTGAACGATCAGGATGTCGCCCGCCTCCAACGTGAAGGTAACGCCTTCGAACAGCGGCGCCGAGGTTCCGCCATAGGCAAAGGTCACGTCATCGAAGGTGAGCCGGCCGGCAAAATCCCCGAGCATTGCCCCGGACCGAGCCTCCCGCGGAAGCTTTTCCAATTGGCGAAGCCGCTGCAGCGTCTGCGTCGCCCGCCCGAACGTTCCAGCGACCAGCGCGGCGCGCGAAAAACCAGCGACAGCACGGGCGGACAAGATGTTCGCCGCGATCAGAACCCCGACATCGATGTCCTGCCTGACGACCAGGATCGCGCCAACACCGACGACGGCGATGGTGGTAACGGCTGTCGTGGCGTTGCTGATGGCGCCGACAAGGCCGCGATTATGGGCCAACCGTCTGGCCATCGCCTGCTGGGCCCGTACAGCCGTGCGCCACCCGTGCAGGATGAAGGTTCGGCCGGTAAAGGCGCGAACCGCGGCCGGGGCGGAAACGATATCGTCTTGAATTGGGCCGATCGCCGGCCGGTCTGCGCTGTTTCGGTCGCGCGCGGCATGTTTCTCGGCGGCGGCGGATGCTATGGCGCAAAAAAGAAGGAATAGGCAGGCGGCGATCGCGATGCCCGCCAGTATCGGGTCTATGAACATCAGGGCGACGATTAGGATCGCCGTGAACGGTACGTCCAAGACCGTGTTTATGGACGGCGCGCTATAGGCGCTTTGAACGACATCCAAATCCATCATCAAACGCCGTTTGACAGCGGTTTTGACGGTTTCGGAATGGCCAAGACGGATATCGGTGAACCCTTCGCCCAATTTCCGGGCCAATTCGTCGTCGGCGCGCACGGACACGCTGCTGGCGATGCGCAGCCGGGCCCAACGGAGGAGGAATTCGATCGCAACCGCCAGCAAGGCGCCCGAAGCCAGGGTAAAGAGCGTGCCGTCGACCCCGAAGGCGACGTACCGGTTCAACACCTGCATGACGAAGATCGGCGGAACGAGCATCAAGGTGCTGATGACGAAGGAAGCCACCAGCAATAATGCGGCGACGCCCGGTCGAGACAGCAGTCTGGCAATCAGTTCGGTCATTCGTCTCGGCGTGGCGGTTGTCGGCTTGGAACGGGGTTATCTCCATACCACACCAGGTACAGCCCCGCCCAGCCTGGTAAAGACCTGTGATCAGACGAAGCTGAAATCGCCCGAGGTGAGCGTCGCATCAGTGACACCGTTCAACACGATTTCCAAATCCGCGGTCGAATTTCCGTCAACATCGATTTGCAGCGTTTCGTTGGCCGTGTCGAAAATCGATGACGCGGTGCCGCCGCCGGTGAAAGCCCCTGCCCCATTGTAGAAGAAGTTGCCCACAGCGAAGGTCGTGATGTCGATGACGTCGATGCCGACTTCAAAATTGGTGATGGTTTCCGCACCGTTGCCGATACCGTCGGCGAAGGCATCGGCGGCGGCGGTGAACTTATAAACATCGGACACGCCGCTTGCGCCGGTGGCGATATCGTCACCGATACCGAGTTCAATAATCGCCGAGGTGGAATCGACAATGTTAATCGTGTCGTTTCCGGAACTGCCGAAGATGTTTTCCACCTCCGCGAAACTGATCACTTCGCCGCCTGTTAGGATCTGAGCCGTATCGCTGGCGCCGGTACCGCCGATTACGGTTTCAACTCCCGAAATTCCGAAACTGTTCGGCTGTCCGTTGAAAGTGACGGTATCGTTGCCGGCCCCGGTGAAGACGATATCGCCGACAAACCCGCCGCCGTTTTCGATAGTGAGGTCGATGCCACCGGCCGTGTTGGCAGTGATCAGTTCAAAATCAAGAATCGTAGCGCTGACAGTCGTTCCGTCCTGCAAAATCAACTCGTCGCTATCGCCGCCCGCACCGCCGCCGTCATAGATGGCGCCGCTGACGAGAGTTCCCTGCACGGTCACGATATCGTCGCCGAACCCGCCGTTGAATTGTTGGAGATCCCTGACATCGACGAAATTACCGCCGTCGGCCAGCGTCAGGCTGTCGGAGTCGCCGGAAAGCCCAAGGTCGAACAGCGTGTTCGTCGTGACCGTTGATTCCAAAATCAAGGTCTCGCTGGTGCCGTCATTCCCCAACACTTCATCGAAATCGACGATAATGCCTTGATTGAAGCCACCCCCCAGCAGGGTCAGCGTATCGAAACCGCCATTACCGTTAAAGCTGCTCCCGCTCACCATGTCGGAGCCAAGAACAATAAAATCGTCGGCATTTCCGCCGTTGAGAAGTTCCACATTCGTGGCAATGAGTGAGTTGTTTGAATTGAACAAATTCAAGACATCGAAGCCAATACCCAAATCGATGGTTGTGTTGAAGTTGACGGCGATCGCGCCTTCCAAGTCCAGCGTATCGGCTGCAGCGCTACCCAAAATATTTTCGAACCGGGAAATATCTGCAAAATTCACCCCGTCGAACAACTGAATCGTGTCGTTGTCGCCGTCTCCTCCACCGTCGTATTGTGACCCGCTTATGAGGTTCGATCCCAGGGTGACGTCGTCGGTGAAAGTCGAGCCGAGGAAGAATTCGACATCGATCAAAGTGTTGATGACCGACCCGGTCACAAGACTGGCGTCCACGATATCGAAGCCGCTGCCCAACGTGATCAATCCCGCGTTGGACGTCCCCAACTCCACGGTATCGTTCGACGAGCCGCCGATCAGGTTATTCAGGTCGGAAATGCGGACAGTGTTCGCGCCCGCATCCGAGAGGGTAACCACATCGCCGTCACCGAAGAGACCCAGGTCGATGTCCAATCCGAGCAGGGTTTCGTTGAAGGTGACCGATTCCGATGGACCGCCATCCTGGCCAGTCAAAAACTCCACACCGGCAAAAAGGAAGAAGTTATAATTGCCACCAATCGCGTTCAGCACGACGTCGTCGACGCCGGCTCCGAGGTCGATATCCTCCGTGATCGTGTCGTCCAGGGTAACCAGATCATTGCCGTTTCCGCCGAAGATAGACTCCGTTTCAAGGAAGGACACGACGTTGCCACCATCGGCCAGATCCACGTCGTCGGTACCGCCGCTCATATCGATGAGGAACGGCACTCCGCCGACCGAAGATTCCAGGAAAAGGGTTTCGTTGCTGAAATCTCCGAGTACCTGATCGAAGTTCAGGATCGATCCCGCGTTGAACGTCCCCGACGCCAACGTGAGCAGACCGCCGCCGCTGCCCGCGTCGTAGATGGATCCCGACTGCAGACCCGATAGTAGGGTCACGTTGTCGAATGAGAAGCCGCCGGTGAACTGCTCGATCGAATCCAGGTTGAAGATGCCGGTGTCGTCGTCCTCATTGATCACATGGTCGAAATCGCCCGTGTCGATATCGGTAATCGTGACAATCGACGACGAATTCAGGACTCGGATGACGTCGCTGCCGAAGCCGCCGTCGGTGAACTCGACATCACTGATCGTCAATTCGTTGCCGCCGTCGGACAGGTTCAGGATATCCGATCCCAACCCCAGGTCGATCACGGTGTTGAAGGTCGCGAAGAGTGTGTCTTCCAATGTCAGATTATCGGACCCACCGCCACCGAGGATAAGCTCGAAATGGGCGATATCGGCAATGTTCACACCGTCGAGGAGTTGTAGAATATCGTTGTCGCCATCGGTACCGCCGCTATAGGTCGAGCCTGGCAGGAGCAGCGATCCCAGCGTGATGAAGTCGTCGCCGGCAGATCCCAGGAAGCTTTCCACATCGGTCAGGGTGTTGATGGTGGAACCGGCGACGAAGCTGGCGTCAACGCTGTCGAAACCATCTCCGAGGGCAATCTGGCCGGCATTCGACGTTCCAAGCTCGACGGCGTCGTTCCCCGTGCCGCCGAAGATGTTGTTCAAGTCGAAAATCCTGACAAAATTCGACACGCCGTCCGCGAGAGTGACTTGATCGCCGTCCCCGAACAGCCCCAGATCTATGTCCAGACCGACTTGGGCGTCACTGAAAGTGACGATTTCAAAGGGACCGCCTTCGACACCCGTCAACAACTCGACACTCGAGAACTGGTTGAAGAAATAGGTTCCGCCATTCTGGTTCAGCGTGACCTGATCCAATCCGTTGCCGAGGTTGATATCCGTCGTCAACGTGTCGTCGAGGATAACCAGATCGTCACCGTCTCCGGCGAAAACCTGCTCCGTATTGAGGAAGGTCACGACGTTCCCGCCGATGGCCAAATGAACGTCGTCGACGCCGCCACTCATATCGATTGTAACGGGCGACCCGCCGACCGGCGCCTCGAAGACCAAGGTCTCACTGGTGCCGGAGCCGAAAATCTGCCCGAAATTCACGATCGTCGCGCTATTAACCGACCCGCCAAACAATGTGAGCACGTCTGCGCCGGTGCCACCATCGAAGACCGACCCGGCCACAAGGTCGGAGCCCAAGGTGACGATGTCTATCCCCGATGACCCTTGATAGACCTCGATATTGATCGCTTGCCCAATGGTGAAATTGGCCGCGCCTGTCGCATCAAGTGTGTCGAATCCCGATCCCAGGTCGAAGAAGTTCGCTGAATCGGACAATACCCCGACATCATCGTCGCCGGTGCCGCCGAACAGGGTGTCGAGATCCTGCACCCGCAGGATATTGAAAGGTCCGTTGGCCAGCCGAAGGATATCGGCATCGCCGAACAGGCCGAGGTCGAACAATTCGTCGTTCGTAACGCTTGTTTCCAGCGTCAAATCGTCGAAAACCGCGTCCACACCGTTGACGGTCTCGAAATTCGTGATCGAAGCTACGTTTACGCCGCCCAGAAGATTGAGCACGTCGGCGCCGCCGACATCATTGCCTTCATAGCTACTGCCGGCCGACAACACATCGGCCAGTGTCACGACATCGATGCCGGTTGAGCCCAGGAAGTTCTCCACGCCGGTGAAGCTGTTATTCGCGAACTGGGCTTGGGAGGAGGCGTCCACCAAGTCGATACCGGCCCCCAAATTGATGTCGCCGACCGTTTGGGATTCGATCGTCACCTGATCGTCCCCGATGCCCCCGGTCAGTAGATCGATATCGGCCACTTTGACCTGGTTCGCGCCGTCGGCCAGTGTCAGGCTGTCGCCATCCCCGAAATCGCCAAGGTCGAAGAACTGGTTTTCTGCCGTGGCTGTTTGCAGCGTCACGTTTTCCGCGACACCGCCGACGCCATTCACTGTCTCGAAGCCGATGATGGTCCCAAGATGAGTGCCGCTGATCAGGAGGTTCAGCACGTCGCCGTCCGCGGCACCGCCGCCGTCATAGACATCGCCGGTGACCAGCGCGTCGAGCAGATTGACGATATCCGCACCGGCGCCGCCGCTGACGGTTTCGATATTCTCGACGGTCAGGTCGTTTCCGCCGTCGGCCAGGTCCAGGATGTCCACCCCGGCGCCGAGGTCCACCTTGGTCCCGAAGGCGCCGAGTAGATTGTTCTCGAGTGTCAGGTCATCCGCCGACACGGTCCCGTTGATGAATTCGAAATTGAAGATGCTGGCGGTATTCACTCCGTCGAACAGATTCAGAACGTCGGCACCGCCCACATCCGTTCCGTCGAAATTGCTGCCCGTGGTCAGCAGATCGAACAATGTGACGGTGTCCACGCCCGTGGACCCGACGAAATTTTCGACTCCGGTCATCGATGCGACGGTGAGCGTGCCCAGCAATGTCGCGTCGACGCTGTCGAAACCGGCGCCGAGCGCGATGGTATCTGCCCCGGAAAGGAGCTCGATGGAGTCATTGCCGGTATTACCGTTGATCGTCTCCGTATTCGTCACCGTCACGACGTTTCCGCCGGCGGCCAGATTCAGAATATCGACCCCCGCGTCCATGTCGATGATCGTGCCGGGCGACGCTGTCAGTCCATTCTCAAGCGTCAGCGTGTCCGCGGCTGTACTGCCGTTGATATCGGTGAAATTCGTGATGCTGGCGGTGTTCGCGCCCGCGGCCAGGAAAATCGCGTCAACCGCGACCACGCCACCACCGTCGAAGGTGGATCCGGCCGTCTGAACATCGGTGACGGTGACACTATCGTCGTCTGTCCCGCCGACAAAATGCTCCACGCCGGTCAGCGTGATCGTGCTTGCCGTGTCCAGACCGTTGATGTTTACCGTGTCGTCGCCGCCCAGGAGGTTGATATCGGCGTCGAAAGTGTCGCCGACGGTGTTTGGGAAGACCAGATCGGTCAGGAAAGTTTCGATCCCGCTGCCTTCGTTAATGATCAGCGCGTTGTTCGAGGCGTCGCCGGTGACGTTCCCGTTGAAGCTGCCGCCCAGCGCATCGAAGTTGACCGCCGTGCTGCCGACGACCGTGATGTTATGGACATTCGCGCTGCTGAGCGTGTGATTGAAAAAGACGTTCTCGACGCCATTGACCGAGAATGTATGGGCGACGTTATCGTTCAGCACCAAAAACTGCGGGGATGCGGCCCCGATATCGACGAATGAATCGCCGGCCTCGGCCGTCCCAGTGACCTTGATGATTTCCGTACCGACCGTGAACTCAACCGTATCCACCGTGGCGGACAACAACGTCGTTTCGCTCACCGTCGCGCCGTTAAATTCCTGCGTAGTGTCCTCAGGCGGAGGAGGCGGCGGAGGCGGCGGAGCCGCTGCC
>CAYGKA010000022.1:57144-68387 GCA_964350445.1 uncultured Flavobacteriaceae bacterium | reverse complement strand
TCCTGGAGGCCAGCGCCATTGAAACGAAGCTGGAAAAGGAAACCGGGCTGACAGGGCTGGTCACCACCGACCAGGGCCATCGCTATGATGCGACGTTGACCGCGAACTTGTCCGCCGAGGACCTGAACAACCAGCGCTCCGCGGAAATCACGGTCACCGTGAAACGCAGTCAGACCGTGCCGGAAGACGCGACCTTCAACGAGCGTGAAAAGGTCTGGTATGAAATGACCGAGAAGCTGATGGCCGATTTCAATGCGGAACTCGAAAAGTCCATCGACCAGCACATGACGTTGTTCCGGCGGTAACGCGGAAGCAGACGCTTCATTCCACGGTTGGTCATTCCTCTGTCAGTCATTCCTCTTTCAGGGGCCGCGCCAACAGGTCGCCGATCACCCGGTCGATGTCTTTCCCCTCGGTAACGATGTCGTTCACCGCCGCGCAGATCGGCATGTCGACGCCGTATTTCCGCGCCATGTCGGTAATGGCCGACGCTGTCCAGACACCTTCGGTCACGGCGTGCCGCGCGCCCAATATCTCTTCAAGCGACTTCCCCTGGCCAAGGGCGAAGCCCAGCGACATGTTGCGCGACTGCAGGCTCCCCGCCGTCAGCACCAGATCGCCCATGCCGCTCAACCCATGCACGGTTTCCAAACGCCCGCCGAGCGCGCCGATCAGGCGCCCGGTTTCCGCCAATCCGCGGGTGATCAGGGCGGCTTTCGCGTTCTCCCCCAACTCACGGCCCGAAACGATACCGCAGGCGATCGCCAGCACGTTCTTCACCGCCCCGCCCATTTCGACGGCGATGACGTCGTCGCTGGCATAGGGACGGAATGTCGGAAGGGCGATGCGGCTGCACACCGCATCCACGACCGTCCTGTCCTTACCCGCAACGACGAAGGCGGTCGGCTGGCCCAGGGCGGCTTCGCGCGCGAAAGTCGGCCCGGACAGGATCAAGGCGGGATGCCCGGGCGCTTCTTCCGCCAACACGGTGGTCATCGGCTTCAGGCTGCCTTGTTCCACGCCCTTGGCGCAGACGACGAGCGCGGCGCCCGGTTCCAGAAACGAGACCAGCCTGCGTGAAACATCCCGCAAGGCTTGGGCCGGGGTTACCAGAAGGACGATTTCCGCCCCGGCGACGGCCGTTTGCAGGCTGGATGTCGCGTTCAGTGCGGGGGACATGTCGATATCGGGCAGGTAGCGCGGATTACCGCGCCCAGCGTTGATATCGGCAACGACGTCTTCGTTCCGTGCCCAAAGCAGGGTTTCACCGCCTTCGGTCCCGCCTGCGGCCTTGCAGGCAAGTGTTGCAAGCGCGGTGCCCCAGGCGCCGCCGCCGATCACGGCCAGTTTCGTCATGGCGTTTTCCCCTGTTCGGCCTTGGGGACGCCGTGCTGGGGCAGGGCTGCAAGCTTCCCCTTGCGGGTCTTGGCGTCGGGGTCGAGCGGCCAGCGCGGCCGGGGGGCGAAGTCCAGCCCATCCTTGTGGCCGAGGCGCAGATGTTCGATCCCGGCCCAGGCGACCATGGCGGCGTTGTCGGTACACAGGGCGATGGGTGGGGCGACGAACTGCAAATCCCGCGTTTCGGCAAGGTCGGTCAATTCGGCCCGAAGCCGCTTGTTGGCGGCAACCCCGCCGGCGACCACCAGGGTCACGACCCCTTCGACGCCCTCCTCATCGCGAAACCGGTCCACCGCGCGGCGGCAACGGTCACGCAGGACGGCGGCGGCGGATTCGTGAAAGGCGGCGGCGATATCGGCGATGTCCTGCTCATCCACCTGCGTCAAACGGTCGAGTGTTTGCCGCACCGCCGTCTTCAATCCGGCGAAGGAAAAGTCGCAGCCCGGCCGTCCGACCATCGGCCGCGGCAGGTCAAAGCGCGCCGCATCGCCGCTGGCGGCCGCTTTTTCCAAGGCGGGACCGCCGGGATAACCCAGGCCGAGCAGCTTCGCGGTCTTGTCGAAAGCCTCGCCCAACGCGTCGTCCATGGTCGAACCGTAGAGCCGGTAATCGCCCACCCCGCGGACGGCCAGCAACTGACAATGGCCGCCGGAGACGAGCAGCAGCAGATAGGGAAAGGCGACGGCTGCGCTCAGCCTCACCGTCAGGGCGTGGGCCTCCAGGTGGTTCACGGCGACGAAATCCAGATTGCGGGCCAGGGCCATGGTCTTGCCGGCGGTGACGCCGACCATCACGCCGCCGATCAGCCCGGGGCCCCCGGTCGCGGCGATGCCGTCCAAGTCGCCAAAACCCACCCCAGCTTCCTTGAAGGCCTGCCGCACCACCCCGTCCAAGTGATCGAGGTGGCTGCGGGCGGCGATTTCCGGCACCACGCCACCGTAGGGGCGGTGTTCCTCAAGCTGCGACAGGACCACATTGCTCAAAATGGTGCCGTCGTCGCGCACGATCGCCGCGGAGGTTTCATCGCAGGAGGTTTCCAGCCCCAATACCAGCATGAACGACCTTCAAGACTTTCGGGAAATCGCGCGCCGATATGCGCCGCGACGTCCCCCCAATTTGTGCCCAGTTTCTGCATGCGGGGTGTAGCGCAACCCGACCCAATAGGCTACAGGTTCGGCCATGCAATCATCATCGTCTCCCCGCCAGTCATTCACCGGACCCCTTCGAATCGGGACGCGCGGCTCGCCGCTCGCCCTGGCGCAAGCCTATGAAGCCAGGGACCGGTTGTTGGCCGCCCATCCCGGCCTGGCAGTCGAGATCATCGAGATCAAGACGACCGGCGACAAGGTCCAGGACCGCCCGCTTTCAGAGATCGGCGGCAAGGGCCTTTTCAGCAAGGAGTTGGACGCGGCCCAATTGGAAAATCGCGTCGATATCGGCGTCCATTCGATGAAGGACCTGGAAACTTGGCTGCCGGACGGGATCGCCCTGGCGGCCTTCCTGCCCCGTGAAGACGTCCGGGACGCGCTGATTTGCCCGACGGCGAACTGTTTGGCGGACTTGCCGCAAGGCGCTGTCGTCGGCACGTCGTCGCTGCGGCGGCAGGCGCAGATCCTGGCGAAGCGGCCGGACCTAAAAGTCGTGCCTTTTCGCGGCAATGTGCAGACACGTCTGCGCAAGCTGGCGTCCGGCGAAGCCGATGCCACGTTGCTGGCCATGGCCGGGCTCAACCGCCTCAGCATGGAAGACATCGCCGAGACCGCGCTTGAGCCGGAGGAACTCCTTCCCGCGGTGGCGCAAGGTGCGATCGGCATCACGACCCGGTCGAATGCGGACGATATTATGGAATTGCTGGCGCCGCTGAATGATCCGGAAACCGCTTGGCGGGTGACGGCGGAGCGCGCCTTTTTGGCCGAGCTAGACGGATCCTGCCGCACGCCGATCGGGGGCTTGGCGGAAGCCGTGGGCGGCACGGTCCGTTTCCGCGGCCTGGTTGCACGGCCCGACGGGTCCGGCTTGATGAGTGTCGAGCGGACGGGCTCTATCGCCGACGCTGTCGCCGTGGCGACCGATGCCGGGAAATTCCTGGCCGTGGATATGGACGACAGCTACCGGCCATGACCGCAACAGACCCTGACGGACCCATCGTCCAGCCGGAAACACCGGCACCGACCGTTTGGATCCCGCGCCCGTGGGAAGACGCACAGGCGCTGGCGTCTGAGCTTGAGACGTACGGCATTCAGTCCCTGATTGCACCGGTACTCACTATTTCCATCCGGGACGCGGACGTACCCCTGGATGGCGTCGGGGCCATGCTGTTCACTTCCGCAAATGGCGTACGCGCCTTCGCGAAACAGAACGCGCGCCGGAATCTGACCGTGTATGCGGTAGGGGAGAATACCGCTGCGGAAGCACGTACGGCGGGCTTCGGCGACGTCCATGTGGCCGGTGGCGATGTCGACAAACTCGCCGATTACATCATATGGCATCGGAAACCCGAGGACGGCACTCTGTTGCATGTGGCGGCCAGCGAACGGGCCGGCGACTTGGCAGGCCTGCTCGAAGAAGGCGGATTTGCCGTCGATCGACGGGTTTTGTACGACGCCGAACCGGCGGAGAATCTGCCGGGCAATGTCGCTGAGGCCTTGGACGCGGGCGCGGTTGATGCGGTCGTCTTGTTCTCGCCGCGAACGGCGCGGATCGTCTGCGACCTGTTGGCCAAGGCGGGGCGACGGGATGCCGCACCGGCCCTCAGTGCCCTATGCCTCAGTGCCAACGTCGCTGAGGTCGCAAAGACACTCGATTGGCGTGAAATCGTCATCGCGGACGCGCCGGACCGGGGTTCTCTGTTGCAAGCTGTACGTCAAGCGCTGCACACTGGGGTTACGCAAACAGCCGACAAGCCGGATACCACGGCCCAAGAAGCGGCGATTGGCCGATTCGATCGTGAAGGGCCAGATACCGTTACGCCGCTGCCGGGAGAGACCATGAACGATACGACAGACGCAACGCCGGTCGAAACGATGCCGAACGCGGAAACCGTCATCGAACGGTTCGGCGGCATTCGCCCCATGGCGCAGAAGCTCGGCGTTACGCCCAGCACGATCCAAGGATGGAAAGCCCGCAACCACGTTCCCGAGAACCGCTGGGACGAAATTCGCGCCGTTGCCGAGCGCGAGGGCGTGTCCCTGGAATCCGACAGCGACTCCCGAAGCGGCACCGGGCAGGTATCGATGCAGCCCGACGGGTCTGATGGGGCGGACGGAAAAGCGGCGGACGAAACGCCGGTGACGGCAGAAAAGGCTGAATCCGAAATGGCCGAGACGAAAGAAGCCGGGAAGAAGGCTGAAGAGAAAGCGGATGGCGGCGCAGCAAGCAACGTGAAAGAGCAGGAAGCGCCGACCCCGCCGCCGGTTGCGGTGGCGGCCCCGCCGCGGCGGCCCAGCGGGCTCGCCTGGATTGCGCTGATCGTCGCGCTGGGATCGGCAGCCGGCGTGGCGACGCAGAGCTATTGGCGTCCGAGTGTGGAATCTTCCCTGAACGCGCATTTGAGCCAGTTTTTTGGACCGCCCCCGGCACAGACGCCGGCGCCGCCGGACCCGGTCTTGGCGCAAACCGTCGACGCCTTGAAGGGCCGCGTCGGTGCGTTGGAAAATCGCCCGGTGGCCGAAACGGTTGCCGCGGGTGAACCGGTCGATATAGAGGGCGCGTTGGCCCCGCTTTCCGACCGTTTGGCGGCTTTGGAAGACGCAATGGCCACGGCGCCGGCAACGTCGGCCGATCAGGTGGACCTTTCGCCGCTGAACGCGGCGGTCGACGCCTTGCGGTCGCGCGTTAACGCCATGGATACGCGGGCCGACGACTCGCTGGACGCGTTCCGGGCCGAGTTGTCGACCTTCGCCGATCAGTTCGATGCGATCCGCAGCGGTATCGAAACGGTGACGGACCGGGTTGCCGCGGTCGAACGCCGTCTTGCCCAAATCGAATCCAACTATGGCGGGCCGAGCGGCAGCGAGGCGGCTCTCGTCCTCACGGTGGGTCAATTGGACAGCCTGATGGCGGCGTCCGAGCCTTTCGGCGGCACGCTGCAGGATATCGCGGCCTTGGCGCCGGATGACGACGCGGTGCAGAAGGCCGTTGCGTCCCTCGCGCCGCTGAAGGATGCGATCATTGCCAGCCGTGCCGATATCATTGACGCTTTCGACGATGTGGCGCCGGCCGTCGACCGTGCGGAACGGGTCGCCGGGGCGGAAGGCTGGGTCGATGAAACCCTCGCGGAAATGCGCGGTTTGATCAGCATCCGCCGGACGGATTCATCCGAATCCGCGCCCGCGGTGTCGCGCGCGGAAGCCGCCTTGGAGCAAGGCGATCTGGCCGGCGCGGTTGCGGCGGTCGAGCCGTTGGCCGGCGAAGACCCGGCCATTGCCGGATGGGTGACGCAAGCCAAACAGCGGATTACGGCAAGCGAGGCCTTGATGGCGTTGCGCGGCGCCGCGTTGGCGCGGCTGCGCATGGCGGCGACGGGCGGCTGAGGAATCCGGGATACTCCGGCTGGAGACGGGATAGGCATATGGTTCGGGCGATATTACTTTTCATCAAAATCGGGCTGATCGTCGCGGCCGCGCTTTATCTTGCCAAATATCCGGGGCGAATCAGCCTGGATTGGCAGGGCTGGCATGTCGATATCTCCGCCAGCCTGTTCGCGCTGGGCATGCTCGTTTTCGTAATCCTCGCGATTCTCTTCGCGCGGATGTCAGGCGGCCTGCTGGGTGCGCCCGGTCGTTTCATGGAAAACCGCCGCGCCGCCCGCCGGGAGCGCGGCTACAAAACCTTGACCCAGGGCCTCGTGGCGGTTGCCGCCGGCGATCCGCAAGAAGCGCGGCGATTGGCGCGAAAGGCGGAATCCCTGCTGCATGATCCGCCGTTGACGCGGTTGCTCACCGCACAAGCGGCTCAACTGGAAGGCGATTCCAAGGCGGCAACCAAGTATTTCGAAGAAATGCTGGAAGACCGGGACATGGCCTTCCTGGGAACGCGCGGCCTGTTGATGCAGGCGATCAGCGACGGCGACACCGCCAAGGCGCGCCAATTGGCGGAGAAGGCCTTCAATCTGCGCCCGGCCACCGGTTGGGCGGCGCGGCACTTGCTGGACCTGCAGCGCGAAAGCGGCGATGTGGACGCGGCCCTAAAGACCGTGGAACAGGCGATCCGTCACAAGGCCCTGCCGGAAGGGGAAGGCAAACGCACAAAGGCCAAGCTTTTGATCGAAAAGGCGCAGGAACGGCGCACGGCGGGGGATTTCGAACAGGCACTGAAACTTTCCGGCCAGGCCAACAAGCTGGCCGGCGACTTGCCGGAGGGCGTCACGCTCTCGGCCCGTCTGCTTGCCTTGCGCGGCAAGGACAGCAAGGCGGCCCGTGTGCTGGAGGACGCCTGGCGCAACAAGCCGGACCCGTCGATCAGCCGCGCCTATCGCGACATCGCGCCGGAAGGGGCGAGCCCGCTGGAGCAGGTCAAGCGCTTCGAGCATCTGCTCAGTCTCAACCCCAATCATAAGGAAAGTCATATCGCACTCGCCGAAGCGGCGTTGCGGGCGGGGCTTTGGGGCGAGGCACGCAATCACCTGGATATCGTCGCCAAGCAAAAGAAGGTGCCTGAGCCGCGTGTTTGCCGGTTGATGGCGGAGTTGGAGGAGTCGGAGCACGGCGATCTAGAGAAGGCCCGTAACTGGCTTGCCCTGGCCACCGGCGAGGAAGCCGCCGCCGCCGAATGAGCCGCCGTGGCGCCCCATCCACGGAGACGTCGAACCGCGATCGAAAAAGCCGCGGTGAACCGTGGAATTGCTTGGTCTAGCTTTCGGCCAAGGTCTTGAAGTCGTCCCGTTCCAACAGCCAGGACGCGATGACGCCGAAGACGAGGCCCCAGAAGGCGGCCCCGATGTTGAAGATCGTCAAGTCGGAGACGGTCACGAGGAACGTGATCAGCGCCCCGAAGATGAACCGTCCCTGAAACGCGGTCATGAAAGCCATCTGCAATACCCGCAACATGGCAAGACCCGCCAGGCTGGTGATGAAGGCGGCTGGCGCGGCCAGCATGACCTTGGTGAAAACCGGCGCCATCAGGCCGAAGGGAATGGCGAGCAGGCCGACGACGACCCCGGCCGCATAGTGTTTTTCCTTGGGGCCGTCGGCCGAGATGATCGCGTTGACCGGGCCGGTCAGGCAGGAGGATGCGGCGCCGACCATACCGGCGATCATCGAGCCAACGCCGCAGGCGACGGCGACCGCGTTGACCGGGGGTTCATGGCCCGCCGCCTTTAGGACCGCAACCCCCTGGCCGTTCTGAACGACCAACACGGTGATCGCCAGGGGCACGACAAGTTCGATCATCGCCTGCAGGCTGAATACCGGCGTTTGGATCAACGGCAGGCCGACCTGCGAGACACTGTCACCCAGATCGACATTGAATCCGTGAACGATGCCCCAAGCGGCGATCCCGATGATCAAGGCGCCGATCAAGGGCGGCATCGCCTTGGCCAGGCGCGGCAGGGCGGAAAGTGCCAGGAAGGCAACGGTCATGGGGATGGCGATGGCCGCGTCATCCCGCAGGGCGCCGATCCAATTCAAGCCGAACTGCATGAAAACGCCGGCGACCATGCCCATGACGATCGGCATCGGAGCGGCTTTCATCAACCGGCCGACGACGCCCGACATGCCCAGGACGGCCATCAGCAAACCGGTGGCCAGGAAGGCGCCCACGACCTCCGGGAAGGTCAGATGGTCCAGGGCCGGGCCGATCAGCACCGTGCCGGGGATGGTCCAGAAAAACGCCAGAGGCTGCCGGTATTTCAGGCAGAAATAGAGGCTGAGCAGGCCGTTGACGATGAAGACGCCGAAAATCCAGGACGCGAGTTCCTGGGAACTCAGCCGTCCGTTGGCGCCGACCGACAGGATGATCGCAACCGGTCCGCTCGCGGCGAACAGAAAGGCCACGAACGCGTTGGATATCAACTGCGGAGATAGATCTTTGAATACCGACATAGCGCAGCGAGCCTATCGGCAATTCGCCGGTCATCAAGCTGCATTACGGACAAGTACCGTGTCGTCCCCGTCACCAGAGCCGCCAGAGCCGGGTTTCGCGGTTCAATCGTCGCCGTAGGCGTCCTCGGATTCCGGGGGCAGGACCGCGGCCGGGAAATCTTCTTTCGGACCAAGCGCCATTTCGTCGCGTTCGAACAGGATGGGGCTTCGCATATAAGCGACCATCAGATCCGCCACGGCTTCCAGCGAATCCAGGTTCGTGCGTTCCCAGCCGTGGCTGGCGTCGCAGGCGAAGCAGACCAGCGCCGTGCGGATGTCGTTCCCGGCTTCCAGCGCGGCGGCCGCGTCGGACCGGTAGTATTTAAAGACGTCCCGGCTGTGATCGACCTGGAAGGCCTTGGCGAGTGTCAGGAGCTTGCGGGTCAGATGCCAGTCGAAGGGACCGGCCATGTCCTGCATGGCGATGGTTGCGCCGTATTCGGACGTGTTCTGGCCGGGCGCGATGGTGCCGTTGTCGATCGAGACCATCTCCGCGACATCGCCGTGCAGGACATGCGACGCGCCGACGCCGACCTCTTCCGAAATCGTCAACAGGATGTGGCATTCCAGCGGCAGGCGGAACTTCCCTTCCACGATTGCCTTGGCGGCGGTCAGCAAGGCCGCCACCCCCGCCTTGTCGTCCAAATGGCGGGAGCAGACGAAACCGTCATCGGTGAAAACCGGATTGGCGTGAATGACGACCATATCGCCGATATTGATGCTGTGGTCGATCAGGTCCTGTTTGGAATGGATCCGCCGGTCGACGCGAATTTCGAGGTTTTCCCAATTGCTCGGCTGGGTATCGATCTCCTTGTTGTACGTGTGACCGGACGCCTTCAGCGGCAGGATCGTGCCGTGATGCTGGCCCAGTTCGGAATGGATGGTGACGCGCGCGCCTTCCGCGAACCGCGCCGACCAATGGCCGATGGGCACAACCTCGCACCGCCCGTTGCTCTTCAGGTTCTTGACCATGGCGCCTAATGTATCCAAATGGGCGACGATAGCCCTGTCGGGCGCCTTGGAGACACCGGGCAGCGTGGCGCGAATCGCCCCCCGCCGCGTCAGCTCGTATTCAATGCCGAGTTCTTCGAACATCCCGCAGACAAGATTAACGATAGCATCGGTCATGCCGCTGGGGCTCGGGGTGGTCAGCAACTGGTGCAGCACATCGATCATGTAGTCATGATCCAGGTCCCAGTCCCGGCCCTTCTTGCTGGCTTTCAACAGTTCCGGGGTAAGCGGTTTAATCTCAGTCACGGTAATCTCCGTTTCTTTGCTTATTCTTGCTTCTCGAAAGCCCGGGTGCCGCTTTTCGCGGATGTCGACCGCGTTTGCGGAAACAGCAGGTCTATGAACTTCTCGGCCGTGGGCTGCGGCTCGTGGTTGGCCAGGCCGGGGCGTTCGTTCGCTTCGATGATCGCGTATCCGGGTTGGCCCGGGTCGCGGACCATGAAGTCGAAGCCGACCACCGGGATATCCAACACACGCGCGGCCTCGACCGCGGCGGAACGCAGGGACACGTGCAATTCGTCGGTGACGTCATGAATGGTGCCGCCAGTATGAAGGTTCGCGGTCTTGCGCACGGCCAAGGTTTCGTCTTTGGGTAACACGTCTGTCATGGCGAACCCGGCAACGGAAACACAGCGTTCGGTTTCCTCGTCCATTGGAATGTGGCTTTCCCCGTCGGTCGCATTGCTTCTGCGCCGGCTTAACTTTTGGATCAGTTCCTCGATCGTGTGCTCGCCGTCCCCGCGAATGACAGGCGGTCGCCTTACGGCGGCTGCGACCACTTCACCATCAATAACGATGATCCGCAGGTCCTGTCCCGGCACGAATTCTTCCATGATGACATGGTCCGACATCGCCCGCGCCTGGGCGATGGCACGGCGCACTTCGTCCTCGGTCGTCAGGTCGACCGCAACGCCTTGGCCCTGTTCCCCGCGCGCCGGCTTCACGACGACCCTGGCATGTTCTTCCAGGAAGGGGATTGCATTGCCGTCGTCGGGGTCGACGGAAATCTGGTCCGGGGCCCGCAGGCCCGCTTTGATCAGCAGGCGGCGCGTGACGGCCTTGTCGTCACACCGGCTCATCGCAACGGCGGTGGTCAATTCGCTCAGCGCTTCCCGGCAGGCAACGGACCGCCCGCCATAAGTCAGCCGGAACAGGCCGGCTTCGGCGTCCTCGATTTCGACGAAGATGCCCCGGCGCTTTGCCTCGTTCACGATGATCCGCGCATAGACATTCAAGCCGCTTTCTTCCATCGGGCCGACGAATAGTTTTTCATTGATCGGGTTCTTGCGCTTGATCGTGTAAACAGGAATCTGCTCAAAACCCAGTTTTCGGTAAAGAGATATCGCCTCTTTGTTGTCATGCATCACGGACAAGTCCATGAAGCTGCGTCCGACCTCTTTGAAGAGACCGGCCAGATGTGTGACCAAAGCGCGACCGATGCCCGGATTCTTCGCTTGCGGGTCGACCGCGAGGGCCCAAAGGCTCGACCCGTTATCCGGATCGTTGAACGCCTTTCTGTGGTCGACTCCCATGACGACGCCGACGATCTCACTGGTCCCACCGCCGCGGGGGCGATCCTCCGCGACCAGGACCTGAATCGTCGGGTCGGTCTTGACGCGTTTGAAGAAGGGTTCGCTCACAGGCACCATCGACCAGGCGCGGTAGAGCCGGTTCACCTTTTTCTCATCGCCCGGTTCCGCCGGTCGAATATGTATCCCTTCGACGAGGCTGTCGCGGGGGATGCTGCCGGGGATG
>CAYGKA010000022.1:0-57044 GCA_964350445.1 uncultured Flavobacteriaceae bacterium | reverse complement strand
GGGGATGCTGCCGGGGATGTCGCCGGTCAATGTCAGGCGGAACGTGTGCGACGGGTCCAGGAACAAGGCTTGCGGCGCGGTGGCTAACACCACATGGGGCTCGCGCACATAGAAAGCCACGTCGCGGCGGTTCGGCCCTTCCTCCTGAATCGTTTCGGCCAGCGTTTTGGCGCTGGTGAAGGTTTGCCCGAACAACAGACGGCCCCAGCCGCAATCGACGCTGATGTCGTTTTCCACCGCGTGTTCGGCGGTCGGTTCGGGCGGTTCGCCCCAATTCTTGAGCGAGGCAAGGTGCAGTCTCGTCCCCGTCAGGTCAGCCCCTTTTTTCGTCGCCATATCCTGTGCGTCCTGTAAAGCGCTCATGAAAGTTCCATTGCCTCAAATGTCATGGGTTTGAAGCCACATCTCGAGCAAGGCCACCTGCCAGAGTTTCGATCCCCGCAACGGCGTAATGTGTTCGGTTGGATCGTCCAGCAGCGTGTCCAGATAGTCCTGCTTGAAAAGCCCGCGGTCCCGTGCCGCTTTCGATGACAATGCATCGCGCACATAGTCCAAATAGGGGCCGTCGATATACTTCAGGGCGGGGACCGGGAAATATCCCTTGGGTCTGTCGATCACCTCGCTTGGGATAACCTGCCGGGCCACGTCCTTCAGAATGCCCTTGCCGCCATCCCGCAGTTTCAACTCGGCGGGAACGCGCGCAGCGAGTTCGACCAACTCGTGATCCAGGAAGGGAACGCGCGCTTCCAGCCCCCAGGCCATGGTCATGTTGTCGACCCGTTTCACCGGGTCGTCGACCAGCATCACCGTGGTGTCGATCCGCAGCGCCTTGTCGATCGGGGCGTCGGCGCCCAAACGGTCGAAATGCTCGGCGACGAAGGCGCGGCTATAATCTTCCCCGACATACTTGGACGAAATCGTCCGCGCATACTCGTCCTGGTCCCGGTCGAAGAAGACGCTTGCGTAATCCGTCGCGGGATCGTTCGATTTCATCATCGGCGGATACCAGTGGTAGCCGGCGAAAATCTCGTCCGCGCCCTGACCGCTCTGAACCACCTTCACATGTTTCGACACCTGTTCCGACAACAGGAAGAAACCTGCATTGTCATAAGACACCATCGGTTCGGACATCGCCCGGAACGTTTTCGGCAAGGTGTCGAGCAGGCGGTTGGACTCGACGAAAG
Organism: uncultured Flavobacteriaceae bacterium; assembly: GCA_964350445.1. Taxonomy (GTDB): domain Bacteria; phylum Pseudomonadota; class Alphaproteobacteria; order UBA8366; family Aestuariispiraceae; genus Hwanghaeella. Next base: position 55,860 of record CAYGKA010000022.1, on the reverse strand, counting down.
TCTTGGAATGATCGGTCCCGAAGTGCTCGGCGATCAGGTCGGAATATTGGAACTCGTCGCCCTTCTCGCCGTTGGCTTCCTCGAATCCGACGGAGAAGGTCTTCAGCCCCTCCTGGCCCGCTTCGGCAAGCAGCCCGACGATAAGGCTGGAATCGACGCCGCCCGATAGCAGCACCCCGACGGGAACATCCGCCACCATCCGGCGTTTGACGGCAAGGCGGAGGGCTTCCATCACGCGGTCGCGCCAGTCCTCGTCCGAATATCCGGTTTCTTCGGCTGTCGCGCCGAACTTGACGTCCCAATAGACGTGGTCCTTTCGGCGGCCATCAGCCTCAAAGATGGAAATAGTCGCCGGCGGCAGCTTCTTCACGCCGCGCAATATTGTATGCGGCGGCGGCACGACGGCATGGAAGGTCATGTAATGATGCAGACCGACCGGATCGATTGCCGTATCGACATCGCCGGCCGCCAGAAGAGCGGGGAGGGACGAGGCGAACCGCAAGCGGCCGCGTTCCGGGTTGCCCGTCAGATATAGCGGTTTGATACCCAAACGGTCGCGCGCCAGGACAAGGCGGCCTGTCTCGCGCTCAAAGACCGCGAAGGCGAACATGCCTTGGAAACGGGTAACGCAATCGGTGCCCCATTCGGCATAGGCGCGCAGGATCACCTCCGTATCCCCGTGGGAGAAGAAGCGGTGTCCTTTGCTCTCCAGTTCTGCCCGCAGTTCCTTGTAGTTGTAGATGCAGCCGTTGAAGGCGACGGTGAGACCCAGGTCCGCGTCGACCATCGGTTGTTCGGCGCGGTCGGAAAGGTCGATGATCTTCAGACGCCGATGGCCCAGCGCGCCGCGGCCGCGCAGGACCGCCCCGCCCGAATCCGGGCCGCGCGGCACCATGACATCCATCATCTTTTCAATGGCGCCCAGGGACGCCGAACTGCCGTCGAAGGTAACTTCGCCGCATATTCCACACATAGGATCTAATATCGTGTTCTGTTTAAGTATCTGCTCAGCGCCGGCCTCGATCGGTCGTTGGTGAAGGCACACGGCGACGCCCTCCGACGCCGTGGCGTTGAACCAGGCTGGGTGAAGGGCGGTTTTGTTCTGTGGGCCATTACTTACACCTCGAAACTTTCGCTGTCAAAAGGTTTGCCCTGTAACCATCTGTTGACCGCGGCCGTGGTTCGATACAGTCTCAGACTGCAACATTAATACGGATCGAGTTACGGCCGATGCGCGCCGCAGCCAGGGAAGAAGCCAGTACAAACACAACGCACGACGTGCTGGTCGCGTTGCGTCGAATCATTCGCGCCATCGACATGCAGTCGAAGCGGATCGCGAAAACCTCAGGACTGACGACACCGCAAGTCATGGTGCTGCGGTCAATCCGCGAGTTGGGTGAGGTGACGACAGGTCGTCTCTCGGACGCGGTATCGCTCAGCCAGGCGACGGTGACCACGATCCTCGACCGATTGGAGCAACGCGGGCTTGTCGAACGTTATCGCAGCGACCGCGACCGACGCATCGTCCATACGAAGCTGACGGATGAGGGGCGCAAGGCGCTCAAGAAGGCGCCCCCGCTTTTGCATGAAAAGTTCGTCGAGGCTTTTGCCGATTTGGCCCCCGAAAAACAGACAGCGATGGTCGCCACCTTGGACGAAGTGGCCGCCTTGCTCGGTGGCAGCGATCTGGATGCGGCGCCCCTGTTGGATGTGGACGCATTGGCGACCACCGGCAAATAAGGCGTTTTAGGCGCGTGCCACGGCGGGGTCCGCGTCGTCGAACAGCCGCGCGACCAAACCGGATCGCCGGTCCAGAATTTTCCGGATGTTCAAGCTGCCCTTCGCGGTAATTTCGCCATCGGCGACAGAGGGTGGCTCGGCCATCAAAATGGCGCGGGCAATCCGTGTCGACGACCCTGTCGCAGTTTCCTCAATATCCCGCAAAATTTTCTCTACCGTGGACACAAGCGCGGGACCATGAAGCACCGTGCCGTCGTTTTCGTAGGAAATGCCGGCGGATTGCAATGCAGTCGTATTGGCGAAGAGAAGCAGTCCGATCTGGTCCCTGTCGTGACCCGCAATCACCATATCGGTCGCGACCGAGGCGAATTCCTTCAATAGGGCAAGGCGCAGGTTCGACGCCCGCACCCAGGTCCCGGTCGAGAGTTTGAAATCCTCAGTGATCCGCCCATCGAATATCAAGCCCCTATCCGGATCATCCGGATCGACGAACCGAACGGCGTCATTCGTGATCAAGTAGTGTTCGTCGTCAAAGGCCTTGGCCGTATTTTCCGGATCTTTGTAATATCCGGGCATGATGTTGTCGCCCTTGAGGCGGATCTCATACCGGCCTTCGCCCAGCGGCAAAAGCTTCAAGGCGACTTCCGGTAGCGGCACGCCAATGATGCCGGACCTGTCGACCGGTTCGTGCACCATCACGGCGGCGGGTGCGGTCTCCGTCAGACCCCAACCGGAAATCATCAACGGAACTTCGCCGCGAACTTCCCGCGCGAAGGTTTCGATCGTCCGCCAGGTCTCCATCGGCAGGGAAGCCGCCGCATAGAAAACGAAGTCGAGATTCTCGAAATACGCCTTTCGCAAACCGGCATCGTCTCGCATGGCGTCGATCTGCATGGAAAATCCGACCGGCACGTTGAAGGAAAGCGTGCCTGGATGGTCCCGCAGATTTCGGATGCTTCGTTCCGCGCCGCCGGGTGTGGGCCGACCATCGTCTATGAACAGGCTGCCGCCATTGGCCAGCACAAGGTTGAAGTTGTGGCTGCCGCCGAAAGTATGGTTCCAGGGAAGCCAGTCCATGATTTTGGGCGGGCGTTCCGAAACCATTGGCAGGGTTGCGATCATCTGCGCCTGGTTGGTGGTCAGCATCCGATGCGTCGTCATCACGCCTTTCGGATTGGAGGTAGATCCCGATGTGAACAGGATCTTCGCCAAGGTGTCGGGACCGACTTCCGCATGCGCGGCATCGACCGCAGCATCGTCATCGGCGGACAACAGGTCGTCAAAAGGCGTCACCGGCACGGGCGATCCATCGGTCAGCACGGCGACTTTTTCCACCGCCGTCAGTATGTCGAGCGACAGCGCTTTGCCGAACGCTGCGGCGTCTAGGGCAAAGGCCAGACCGGGATGGACCTTTTCCACCGCATAGGCCAAGCGGCCATGCGCTTCGGGAATGAGGGAATACTGATCGGCCAAGGGAACGACCGGGATGCCGACATAATGCGCGGCAAGCGCCAGGATGGCGTGATCGACACCATTGCCGGACAGAATCAGGACCGGCAAATCGGGGCCCAGGCCGCGGGTCAGAAGACCGGCGGCAACAGCGCGTACGGCGCGGCGCATTTCCCCATAGGTGACTTCCCGCCAACCGGCATCGGGATCCTTGCCCTCCCGCTCCGCGATGAACGTACGGTCCGGCGTATCGCGCGCCCATTGGTCCAGCCAGTCACCGACATTCCGGGCAACCGGTCCAAGCGGAACGCTGGAGCGCAACAGGATGCTTCCGTCGGCGCGGTCCTCCCTGATGACGGAGTGGGGAATATGGTTCGCCATGGCCGCCCTACCGGAAATCCGGATTTCGTTTTTGCAGAAAGGCCCGCAGCCCCTCGATCGCGTCGGGGCTTGTTTGCGCCAGGGCGACGCAAAGGCTTTCCATGAACAGCCCGTCCGCCTTCGGCATGTCCTCGATGCGCGACAGCGCCTGGATCATCATGTAGTTCGACAATGGCGCGTTCGATGCAATCGTCTCGGCCAATTCCATGGCCTTGCCAAAGCCTTCCCCTTCGCCCACGGCGTAATGCGCAAGGCCAAGGGCCAAACCCTCCTCCGCGCCGTATTTCCGGCCGGTCAGCATCATTTCCGTCATTCTGTCCGCGCCCAGGATGCGGCCGACACGGACGGATGCCCCGCCGCCCACGAAGATGCCGCGCCGGCCTTCGGGCAGTTGGAAGATGGTCGACGGTTCCGCGATCCGCACATGGGTCGCGGTGGCGAGTTCCAATCCCCCGCCGATCACGGCGCCCGACAGGGCAGAGACCACCGGCAGGCCGCCGAACTGAATACGGTCCATGATCCGGTGCCACCAGCGTGAATGATGGATGGCCTGTTCCGCATCGCGTTCGACATGTTCCGACAGGTCGAGCCCGGCACAGAAATGACCGCCTTCACCGGTGATGACGGCGACCTTCACGCCGTCGGGCGGCTTCGTAAAAAAGGCGTCGATTTCACCAATCAACCCGTCCGACATCGCATTGCGCTTTTCCGGCCGGTTCATGGTCAGGACGGCGATAGGGCCCTCCACGCGCAGCAGCAGTATATCCGACATGTATTTATCTCATTCCCTGGAATAGCCAATGCGCCGACGGGTCAGGCAACCGCACCTTCCAACCCGGTGGAGCCATAGAGCCATTGAATAACGTCGTACCAGTCCTCCGCCGTCTTTGCTTGCATGATCTGGTTGCGCAAGGCGGCATGGGCACCGGCTGGATGATAGATGTGGTCGCCGATGGCGCGGGACTGCAACTGCACACGGGCCGTCCGCACCCGCCGTTTCGCGTTGTAGGTGGGCAGAACCTTTTCGACATCGCCGCTGCCGGCTTCCATCTCGGCGGCCAGGCAGACAGCATCTTCCATCGCCATGCAGGCGCCCTGTGCGAAATACTGCATCATCGGGTGGGCGGCGTCGCCCAGCAGGGCGGCGCGCCCATCGACCCAGTTCATCACCGGGTCGCGGTCGCACAGGACCCACAGCTTCCAGTCCTTGCCTTTCTCGATGATTTGCCGTGCGACCGGGTTCACGTGTTCGAATCCGCGGCGGACCTCATCATGACCGACCGGTTTGCCGGCGACCGGCTCCGGCGCGTCATTGTGATAGGTGACGACAAGGTTGAAGACCTTCCAACCCGATAGCGGGTAGTGGACGATATGGCATTTCGGCCCGGCCCACAGGGTGGCGGCGTTCCACCGCAGGTCTTCCGGCATCTCCTCGGTCGGAATGACCGAGCGATAGGTGGTGTGGCCCGAAACGCGGGGCTGGCCGTCGCCGACGATGCGAGTCCGCATATTGGACCACAAACCATCCGCCCCGATCAGCGCCTTGCCGGTGATCCGTGACCCGTCGGCCAGGATCGCCGAAATGCTTGATCCGTCCTGGTCGTAATCGACGACCTCGCTGGAGGTGCGCAATTCGACAAGGTCGTGCTCGCGGCAGGCGCGCAGGAACACACCGTGCAAATCGCCGCGATGGACGACGGCATACGGGTTCTTGAAGCGGGCGCGGAACGCATCGTCCAACGGAATACGCGTGATCTCGTCCCCGCTGATCGCATCCATCAGGCGCAAACTGTCGATATAGACGGCCATGCCGCGGGCCGCGTCGCCGACGCCCAGATAGTCGAAGGAATGAAAGGCGTTCGGTCCAAGCTGGATTCCCGCGCCGATCTCCCCCAGTTCCGGGGCCTTTTCGAGCACGATGGAAGGGAATCCCTTCTGCGCCAAGCCGATGGCCGCCGCCAAGCCGCCGATACCGCCGCCGGCTATGATGATGGGGGCGTCCGTGGTCATGTGCATTCCTCCCGACTGACTTGAAATTGGCGCTCTTGTTGTTACGTGAGCCTACCGTGTCCCGCTCGGGCATCAAGAGCAATCACCGCAGAAATCGTTCCTATGCCAAACAATAATTGTGCTAGGGCGGCGGTTCCGCCGGTGACCGCATTCCCGCTAGGATGCCTGTTCCCGGTTCTGGGGAGGGAGGGAACGTATCATGACTGAAAAGATTCGGGTGGAGCGGCGCGGCAGGGTTGGGGTGATTGCAATCTCCCGGCCGCAGGCAAGGAACGCGGTGGACCCGGAAACCGCCCAGGCGCTGAAAGCGGCATTCGAAGCGGGGGAGGCGGATGACGAGGTGCTGGTCCATATCCTGACCGGAGAGGGCGGCACGTTCTGTGCCGGCTACGACCTTAAATCGATCGCCGCCGGGGAAAGCCTGGCCCCGGAAGCCCCGATGGGACCGACCTGGCTTTCGCTGACCAAACCGTCCATCGCGGCGGTCGAGGGCCCGGCGGTGGCCGGTGGCCTTGAACTGGCCCTGATGTGCGACATGCGCGTTGCGGGGCGCGCGGCCGTCTTCGGCGTCTATTGCCGGCGCTGGGGCGTGCCGTTGATCGATGGCGGCACCGTGCGGTTGCCGCGCCTGATCGGCCAGTCCCGGGCCATGGACATGATCCTGACCGGCCGCCCGGTGGCGGCGGACGAAGCGCTCGCCTTCGGTTTGGCGAACCGTGTCGTTGACGCCGGCAAAGCCTTGGAAGAAGCGATCGGCATCGCCGAGCAAATCGCCGCCTTCCCGCAAACCTGCATGCGGAACGACCGCGCCAGCGCGCTCAAACAATGGTCCCTGTCGATGGAAGACGCCTTGCGGTTCGAAACGGAAATCGGCTGCGCGTCCTTCAAATCGGATGCGACCACGGGTGCGTCACGCTTCGCCGGCGGCAAGGGCCGCAACGGTGATTTCAACGCGATCTGATGCCAACTGAGCGTGGGGCCGGATGTGCGAAAATCTGCCGCTCAAGGTCAAGGCTTCCTTGTCGAGGGAAGTAATCAAAAGTAGTGTGCATGCCGTTCAATGATGGCGAGGATGCAATGCGGCGGGGATTTTTTGCCGGTGTGGTTTGTCTGGCGATCGCGGCCTGCCAAACGACCGGCGCGGATGTTGAGACCGCGGCGGGTTCCGGGCCCGTCAGGATGAATTCCAGCACATATGAAAATTGTGAAGCCTATACGAGAGGAAAACCGCCGCTGGCCTTTGCGCTGTCCGAGGACGGGCGCAAGTCTTTCAGCGTCACCTGTTCCGATCACCTCTGCAATGCCAGCGGCGCCCTCAAAATGGCAATGGATCGCTGTGCCTCGGCGAATGGTACTTCCTGTCGGTTATTCGCGAAGGGCCGTGACATCGTGTGGCGGAATCCCGGCGCCTGGCAGCCATGGGAAGGCCGCGAAGCGCTGACAGGTTCGGCCTTTCATCAGGCGGTTCAGGCCGATCTTGAGGAAAGCCAACTGTTCGAGTTTTACAAAAAGACAACGGGGCAGAAAGCGTTCGCCGCCGCCGTCTCTGCGTCCGGCGTGTTGATGGCGCGCGGCACCACGTCGTCCCAATTGACCATCGACGACGCGATCTCGAACGCGGAGCGCCATTGCCGGTCGTGGAAGGACGAGTCGGTGGCGCGGTGTCGGATCATTCATCTCAACGGCGCCTATGTCGGCGATTTGGACCGGGATGACATACTTCAGAACGCCGATACCTACATTTCCACCGATTTCCCCAAGGGACGGAAAAAGGTCGATCTTACCGTCTACTGGGAAGGGATCGGGGAAGGCCTGCCGGCGTTGTTGACCTACCATGTTCCAAGAAGCGAAGGCAGCATGCTTCTGGAAATGGACGCGTTGGACGGTGTCCTCTGCAAGGGGACCTTGCTGTTCATCAACGCAAAAATCGCCAATTGGACGATGGCCTGCGATGATGGCGGGCGATTGGGCGGAACCCTCGTCAGAACGGATTATCCCTTGCGCTATCACGGCAAAGGCAAGGACGATAAGGGCCGTACCATCCAATTCGAAACGACGGATCTTCCGCGATCCTGATTTCGTGAGCCGAAAATCCGATCAAGTCTGAACATGCCCCGGGCAAGCCATTGGTCGGATGGCGGTTAAATCATGTTGCAATGCAACATGAGGTCACTATAACCGAACCCGTCGGTCCGTCGGGCAGGCACCTATTTTGACGTAAATTGATTTTCACCGCATCTTAGCGACCATATTTCCGATGCGGGCGGCCCCGGATTTTACAAGGAATCAGTCTCATTTCTGAATATACGATCAGTCAGACCAAGACCGATATTCTATCCGGTCTCACCGTGGCGCTTGCCCTGGTGCCCGAAGCGATCGCCTTCGCCTTCGTCGCCAATGTGCATCCCCTGGTCGGCCTGTACGCGGCCTTCATCGTCGGCTTGATCACGGCCGTCTTCGGCGGGCGTCCGGGCATGATTTCCGGCGCCACTGGCGCGCTGGCCGTGGTGATGGTGGCGCTGGTCGCCAATCACGGCGTCGAATATCTGTTCGCGACCGTCGTCCTGATGGGCATCCTGCAACTGCTGGCCGGCATTTTCCGGTTGGGCAAATTCATCCGGCTGGTGCCGCATCCCGTCATGCTGGGCTTCGTGAACGGCTTGGCCATCGTCATCTTCCTGGCGCAGTTGAGCCAGTTTCAGGTGCCGGGGCCGGACGGCGCACCGGTCTGGATGACCGGCTGGCCGCTCGCCGTCATGCTGGGCCTCGTCGTGCTGACCATGGCGGTCATTTGGGCGCTGCCGAAACTGACGACCGCCATTCCGGCGCCCTTGGCCGGTATCGCCGTCGTCGCGGCGATCGTCATCGGGTTCGACATCGGCGTCCCGCGCGTTGGCGACCTGGCCTCCATCGAAGGGGGGCTGCCGATGTTCCATCTGCCGGTGGTGCCGCTGACGCTGGAAACCCTGAAGATCATCCTGCCCTATTCCTTCATTCTGGCCCTGATCGGCTTGATCGAAAGCCTGTTGACCCTGAACCTGGTCGGCGAGATGACCGGCCAGCGCGGCGGCGCGTCGAAGGAATGCATCGCCCAAGGCGCCGCCAACACGGTGACCGGCTTCTTCGGCGGCATGGGCGGTTGCGCCATGATCGGGCAGTCGATGATCAATGTGAAGTCGGGCGGCCGGACACGCATTTCAGGTATTTCCGCAGCGCTCTTCCTGCTGCTGTTCATCCTGGTGGCATCCAGCCTGATCGAGCAGATCCCGCTCGCCGCCCTCGTCGGCGTCATGTTCATGGTGGTCATCGGCACCTTCGCCTGGCGCAGCTTGACGATCATCCGGCGGATTCCGTGGATGGACGCCGCCGTCATGGTGCTGGTCACCGCCGTTACGGTGATGAGCGACCTTGCCGTCGCGGTCGTGGTCGGCGTGATCGTATCGGCGCTCGCCTATGCCTGGAACAACGCCACGCGCATCCATGCCTCGGTCAAGACGACACAGGACGGCATGACCGTCTACCGCATCGAAGGTCCGCTTTTCTTCGGATCGACCGATGGGTTCGCGGAACTGTTTCATCCGGAAACCGACGCGGAAACGGTGGTGATCGACTTCACCCACAGCCGCGTGGTCGATCAGTCTGCGCTGCAAGCGATCGAGGATCTGGCGACCAAATACGAAGCGCAGGGCAAGGCTCTGCAACTGCGCCATCTGTCACGCGATTGCCACAAGCTGCTGAATCGCGCCGGGCAGTTGATGGTCGATTCCGAAGACGACCCCAATTACGAACTGGCGGTCGATTATTCGGTGAAAACCGGAATCTTCGGCGGCGGGCATTAACAGCACAAACCGCTTCAAACCATTGCATTGGGCCGCCGGGTCACGCTTCGGGCTGTTCGACCGGCACTTTCCGCCAATGGAATAGGCTGATCAGCAGGATCAGTCCCAGATACCCGATGAAGAAACCGGCCAGGCCGTATCCCAGTCCAGCCAGGGTCAGCGGCACGGCGGGCTTCAGATTCTTGAACGTGGCCAGCGCGATTTGGGGGTCGCATTCCAGCAGCAGCGCCCCGCCGAGATAAAGCATCGGTATCGTTTCCAGGCGTTGCAGCGAGTTGCGCAACGTCACGTGACGCGTCACCAGTTCCAGCAGGTAATCGCCTTCCTGCCGCGCTGATTGATCGGCATTGCCGACAAGGTCGCGGATGTAGTCGTAACGGTCCTTGCCGACTTTCCCGGCCCGCTCGTCGATGGCTGAAACCTGTTGCGCCAATTCGTCCACATGGCCGCCCAGACGCTGCATGTATTGCTGATGGAAGGTCGGCACCTGCGTCGACGCAGCCGCGCAAATCAGTCCGAACGCTATCAGAATCCAGCGGCGCATATGTGTCCCGGCATGTTGTTGGGCCTGGGCGGTGTTGCGGGCCCGGGCCAATGTCGCACAGCCTTCGTCATACCCTGCGCCGGTTACCAAGGTAAAGGCGCGGTCGGCTCCGGTGCTGCGGGTGGTACGGCGGGCGCCAGCGGTCGAGGTCCGCGGCCGGCGCCCATGCCGCCGTCTTACTTGGTCCCGAAAATCCGGTCGCCCGCGTCGCCCAATCCCGGGACGATATAGGCTTTTTCATTCAGGCATTCATCCAGCGCGGCGGTATAAATGCGAACGTCCGGGTGCTGGTCCAGCATGACTTGAACGCCTTCAGGGGCCGCGACGAGCGCCATGAACCGGATGTTTTGGCCTTCGACGCCAACCCGTTTCAGGACATCGACCGCATAAGCCCCGGAATATCCGGTCGCCAGCATCGGGTCGCACAGGATGAACAGGCGGCCTTCCGGCTCCGGCAGTTTGACGAAATACTCGACCGGGCGTTTTGTCTCCGCGTCCCGGTAAAGGCCGATCTGGCCTTCGCGCGCGCCGGGCATCAATTCCCGCAGGCCTTCAACCATGCCGAGGCCGGCGCGCAGGACAGACACGATGGCCGGCTTGCGGCCGGCCAGGACCGGCGCGGTGGTCGGGGCAACCGGGGTTTCGATCCGGGTTGTCTTGAGCGGGATTTCGCGGGTGATCTCATACCCCATCAAGAGGGAGATCTCCTTCAACAACCCCCGGAACATGGAGGTCGGTGTGTCGGTCCGCCGCATCCAGGTCAGCTTATGCTGGATCAAGGGATGGTCCAGGACGCGCAAATTCGGGAAGTCGGGGTGGCTCGGCATGCGGGCGCTCTCCTGATATCTGGCGTTTGGTGGGTTCCGGCGCGGGCCGGATTCAATACCGTCCGCGCAGTGGGCGCACCATATAGCGCCTGCCCGTTTCCGCCAAGTGCCCGGCGCTGTTGCGGAAACCAGCGCGCGGCTTTGATTTCCCGCCGGAACAGCGTAATTTCCAACGGTTGAAGGTTCAGCCGCCCGACCGCCGGGACGGCGAAGACAATGGGAAAGAATCGATGGCCGCCGAAATCACCCAGTTCCCGAAACCCGAACCCCGCGCGGGTGCGCCGACGCCGGAGCAGATCCAGCAGGATGTCCGCCGTGCGAAACGGGCGACGGTCTGGATCGGGTCGGCGACGGGCGCGCTGACACTGGCCTGGCTCGGCGTCTGCGGCTGGTATTTTCACAATGTCGTCGGTTGGGCCTTGTTGCCGGCCCTGTTGCCGCATGAACTGGCGGGGATGTTCGCCGGTGTCTTCGCGCCGCTCGCCTTCCTCTGGCTTGCCGCGTTGTTCTTCAGGCGCGGACAGGACGTCCGCCATCATACGGATATCCTGCGCCGGCAATTGGCGCTTCTGGCCTATCCGGCGGAGGATGCCGAGGCGCGGATTGAGCTTGTGGCCGATTCGCTTCGTCGCCAGGCCAAGGAATTGAGCGCGGCGGGCGAGGAAACGGTGCGCGCGTTGAGTGAGCTCTCCGGCGGCCTGCAGGACCAATTGGCGCAACTGGAAACCCGTACCGGCGATGCCTCCCGCGAAGGCGGGGCGATGCGGTCGATCCTATCGGCAGAGGCGGAAAAGCTTGGGGCGCTGATCAGCCGGTTGGAAGCGCAACAGAAGGCGATCACCGACTCGGTGGATCGCCAAACAACGACCCTGACCGAGGCCTTGGATGCCGCCGCGACGCGCGGCGATGGCGTGGCGTCCGCCTTGAAGGCGCAGGCCGACGAGGTGACGGGCGCTTCCGACCATGCCGCGCGGCGGGTCGAGGAAATCGGTGAGCGGCTGGAAGCCTATCGCCAGGACCTCGACAAAGTGGCCGAACAGGCGGGCGACCGGGCCGAAGCGATTGCCGCCCTGTTGAAAGACAGCGGTGAGGATCTGCGCCGGGCCGGGGACGAAGCCTCCGACCAGATCAGCTCATTCTCCGACCAGGTGCGCAGCGGGGCGCAGGATACGGTGCGCTTGGTGGAAGAGGCGTTTCAGTCGCAGATCGATAGTTTCGAAGCCTTCGCGTCGCGGACGGACAATCGCCTTGCCGGCCTATCAGCCCGTCTGCGGGATGGAACCGTCAAGGCGTCGGAGGCGCTGTCGGAAGCCTTCGACAAACACGACCAGCGTTTGGCCGATTTCGACGGAAATACTGTAGCGCTGATCGCGACGATCGGCGACAAGCTGGCGGCCCAGGCGGAGGAATTGTCGTCCGGGCTGGAAGAGAGCCTCGGCAGACAGATGACGGCGTTTTCCGCCTTCGCACGGCAGACGGAAGCCAAGGCCGCGTCGGCAAGCGAAACCTTGGCCGGGGCTGTCGATGCATCGGCAGCGCGCCTTGTGGACGCGGTGTCGCGCCATGCTGTGGAATTGCAGGATTCGGTCGCCGACAGTGAGGCGCGCCTGAGCGCCGCCGCCGGGTCGATCGACGATCATGTTGCGGCGGTCGTGGCGCGGTTGGAAAGCGGAGTCCAGGATCAGGCCGAGGCCTTCGACGGGTACGCCGCAACAGCCTCCGGTAAGACGGACGCCCTGGTCCGGGACATGGAGGAACGCACCGCGCGGACCGCACGCACGCTGCATGAAAGTTTCGAAGCGGAGCGCAATGCCTTCCGGAAATTCGGCGAGGAGACTTCTGACCGGGTGACGCAGATGACCGCGCTGTTGGAACGCCAGGGAAAGATTCTGACCGGTGCGATCGTCGCCGCCCTTGGGCGGATCGAGACCGAGCAGGGCGAGTTGCTGGATCAAACGCGCGGCCGGCTGGAGAAAATGGGCGACGAGTTGGGCGAGAAGGCAGGGCGGTTCGCCGAGGCCATGGGCAACGATATCGACCGCAGTTCGAAGTCCCTGACCGTGGCGGTCGACCGCAATGCCGAAATCGTCGGGCGAATGCAGCAGGCCTTGAAGCAGCAGGTCGAAATGCTGATGGACGCCGCCGCGCAGACGGAGAGCCAGACCGGCGAAATTCTGAAATCCGTTACGGCACAAAGTGAGGAATTGAACGAAGCCGCGACCCGTATCGCCACACAGACGGGCCTTGTCCGCAGTGCCGCCGATTCTCAAAGCCGACAGTTGTTGGCCGCGTCCGAATCCGCGACGGAGAAGATGGAAGCCATGGGCGCGGCCCTGCGCGAGCAATCGGAGTTGATAGGCGGCGCGACGGACACGGCTGCCATGCGCGCCGATACGATGCGGGCTTTGATGCAAAAGCAGGCCGAAGACCTTGTCGCCGCATCCGACCGCGCGGCGCAACAGGCGGCGGATATTGATGCGTTGCTGGCGGCGCGCATGAAGGAAATGCGCGATTCCTTGCAGGCGGGATCCGCCGAACTTGTGGATACATTCGATCCGGCCGTTGTTCAGGGGAGGGAGATGGCCGAGGTTCTGCGCAAGCAAAGTGCGGAGTTGCGCGATGCGGCGGAATGGGTCCAGGACCGGACGGAGAAGATCGGTGATTCCCTACAGAAGCGCAGCGCGGACCTGCAGACGGCGTCGGACAAGGCGGCGGCCTTGATCCAGGATTTGAACGAAACGCTGCGCCAGAATGTCTCCGCGTTGAACGATGTCTCCGAAAAGGCCGGTACCGATATCGCGAAAATCCGCGACTCCTTGCGGCAGGATGCGAACGCCCTTCAGACCTTGGCGGAGCAAATCGCCATAAGTGCCTCGAACACCGAATCCAGCCTGGCGGGCCAGACGGCAACCATGGCGGAAGCGTCAAAGATCGCCGAAGAGCGTACCGAAGGTATCCGCGCCGTTTTGCAGCGCCAGGTGGACACGCTGCTGTCCGCGGCGGATGCGATCCAGACGCGAATCGGCGAGGCGGGGGATACTTTCCGCACGGAGAGCGAAGGCTTCGGGACGGCGATGGACAAGGCGATGGCCCTGTTCGGCGACTTGTCCGAGAAGATGGGCAGAGAAGCGGAGCGCCTGACGACGACATCGGTCAGCGCCGGCATGCAAATCGAGGATCACCGCAGCGCCTTGGGTCGGCAGGCGGCGGAAATGACCGAAGCCGCAGCGGCCGCGGCAACCGCGGCGCGGTTGTTGGGCGACGCTTTCGCGCAGCAGGAAGAAGGCGTCAGCAATGCGTCGGATAGGATTGCGAAGCGCATCGAAACCCTGGTCGCCTTGCTGCGAACACAGACCGGCGATCTGTCCGCGGCGGGCGATTTGGCGAATAACCAGATCCAAACCGTCGCGAAGTCCCTGAACACCGAAACGAAGACGCTGACCAAGGTGGCGGAAGAAACACAGCAGACGCTGACGGGCCTGAGCGAGTCCGTGGAGACCGGCAGCAAGAAGCTCATCCGCGCGGTAAACTCGGCCCGCGATGACGCCGGCGCCATCGGCGAGGACTTCTCGAAACAAGCGAAGGCCCTGATCGATGCATCGGAGCAGGTATCCAAGCGTCACACGGAAATTCAGGATTTGGACCAATCCCTGAAGCGGGACCTGTTCCTGAAATCCGCCCGCTTCATCGTGGAAGATCTGAATTCAACCACCATCGACCTCACCCGCATTGTCGAGGGCGATGTTGCAGAGGCGGATTGGCGCCGCTACATCAAAGGCGACCGGTCAATCTTCACCCGGGCCTTGCTGCGTGGGAAGCCGACTGCGTTGATTCGGGCGATTTCTGAAAAAGTGAAGCAGGACAAGGAAGCGCGGGACTACGTGACGCGGTATATCGAGCAGTTCGACCGTCTGTTGGATCAGGCCAAGTCGAACGACCCCGAACACCTGTTGCAGTCGACCTTCATGACGGCGGATGTGGGCAAGCTCTATGTCCTGCTCTGCCATGCGACAGGGCGGGAAGACGTTCAGTAACACCTGCTTTTTCCAATCAATTACGGCGCATCAGTAATCCAGCATCGTTCCTTCCAAGGCCGCGCGCCCGCGTCTGCGCAGCAAGTCGGCATCGTCCGAATTGGCGACCAGTTCAAGCAAGCGCACAACCACGGCAAGGTTTGCAAAGGCCGGCGGATGCTCATCCTTTGGAAGCCGGTTGAGCGCTTCGACGAGCGGGACGCTATAGTCGTTCAAGCTTTTGCGGATGTCGTCGAGCATGCTTTGACAGACCGCGCGGACGCCGAGCTGGTCCGATATTCTGTACAGTGCGGCCAGCGCGCTGGCGCGGGTTTCGGCGGCCTCGAAATCGTTTTCGTCCGGCCAGGTGTCCAGCGCCGAAATCTGGCTGCCGTGGCGTTCCGACAAAGCGGACAACACGGTTCTGTGCGCATTGTTAAGAATGCGGCTTTCCACGGCCTCGGCGACCGCATTGCGGCTCTTGTACATGCGTTGGCCCCATTCGCCGTCGCGCCGGATGCCGATATCTGTCGTGATGCCCTTGAACGCGGCGGCGAAGCGTGCGGCCTTGCGGACGATCTCTTCCTCTCCGGAAGTCCGGTCCTGCGCGACGCGGGCCGCTTCCACCGCATCCTGTTCCAGGGCGCTGATGACGATGTCGCCGGCTATGCTCAGGTCGGTCGTTCGAATGACGGAATCATCGCCCTTGCGGGACAGCGACCGGAAAACCTTGAGGATCGGGAAGGGTTGCAACAGCCGGCCGATGACGATCAGCAGCAGGAACATTTCCTTGCCGGGATTCTCGGCGCCGACAGCCGTGTAGTGCCGAATGATCGTCGACACGCTGTCGGGTGTCAGCAGGGCGATCGGTTTGTGGGGCAGTTCATGCTTCATCGCCTCCACATGGTCCGCGATGGTCAAAACCTTCGTCATCTCCGCGAAATCCTCGACGATGGCCGACCCGCCGCAAACCTTCGCAAGTGCCTCATAGGCGGCGATGCTCACCTCCGCCTTGTCCAAACCTTCCTGCAGCGCCGCCGCGGCTTGCGCCCAAAGGCTGCTTGCCGCCTGCGCGGTGGCGACTTCGTCGCCGGCCCTCTGCGCGGCGGCAAAACGTTCCGACAGGGCGGGCAGCGTTTCCGGCATCAGGTCCCGGCTGAGCCAGCGCCAGAATGGTGCGATGCTTTTCCGGTTGATGAACCCGATGCGCTTGAATCCCGGATCGTGGTTCGTGAACATGTCCTCGAAAGGGACGCAGAGAATGCGCTGGGGCGTGTGGACGCGCGGCGCGCGGACCGCGGCCAGATACGGCCGCATCAGCGAGATGATCGCCTGATGCGGCAGACCGAATCGGTTCTCGGTTCGATCCAGTTCGATCTTGGCGCCCAATTTTTTCAGCTGCGCCTCCGGCAGATCCTCGAACAGCGACGTCAGCGTCTTGCGGGCAAGATCCTCATCCATCAGGCGTGCTCCACCTTGAAGTCGCCAAGCTTGTCTCTCAGATCGTCGTCGGTCGCCATCAAGTCCGGTGTGCCGACGGAATCATTCCAGCGTTTCTGGTTTTCGCGGATTGAGGTCCAGAACTCGTGATTCTCGTCCACCGCTTTGCGCGGCAGGACGGGCAGGTAGAGCGCGAACAGCTCCACGATCTCCCGCTGGTCGACCCGGTCCATGCGGCTGACCGCGTCCCATTTGTCGATCAAGCGCTGCCAGCCGTCGATGACATTCGATATCATCTCAACATCGGCTGTCAGGGACGCCCAGACCGCATCCCAGTCCTGCAGGCTCTGTATCATTCGCCCACGATACTCGTCGATCCGGTCTACCCGCATCTGCGCCGCTGCTGCGGTCTTGCGGGCGGCGACCGCGATCCGCTGCGCCATTTCCGCCGGGCCGACGGGTTCCGGGATCAACCAAGTGGAAAGATCCGCCGCCAAACTTTCCATATCTGCCAAAGTTGCGACATAGGGGCCGGTGAAATCCGCCTCTTCCGAACCGACCGGAAGCACGATCTGCGCCCATTGGGCAAGCCGCGACAGGATGGCGTCGAGAGGGGCATCGAGCTTGGCGGTGTGGGTTTCCAGCGCCTTCCTGGCGCGGTCGCGCAAATCGGCCAATTCCAGATAGGTGACGTCGATCGGCTTCTCATCGAAAACGGACAGCAATCCATTGGTCAACAGGCCTTCCAGGGCCAGGGTGCCGTAACGGTCCGCCTCCGCACGCCGGTGTGCCTGCTGCATCAGGCGGGACCCGCCAAGCCCCGTGGACCCGACGGAAAGCGCCGCCTGTTCCACTGTGGACGGGGTGATCGGCGATATATCTGAAAGCTCTTCCATCAAGGCGCGGTCGAAGACGGTCATGGAAAGCGTCTCGCCGATCTTTCCATGCGGGATGACACAAGTCTTCAGCCCGCCGGCCAAACCCGGCACGAGATATTCCAACGTCCCGTCCGTCCCGCGCCGCGCGCGGGCGAAGAAAAGCAGCCGTGTCGTGAAGGGCACAGCCACGCCACGTTGCGCAAAGTCCGGCGGCAAAGGCGTACTGCCTAGACCGCGCGCGGAAACCGTCATCTCGATTTTCACCCTACAAGCCGCATGCGCGCGTGGCGCTCAGCAGCGACGACAACACCCCAGTAGTGAATTCAGCCATTTTACAGCCGGTTCGTCGAGCCTTTCCAGAATTCCAAAATTCTTGCGCGGCCCTATCGGCGCCCCGCCATAGTTCGAGGGAACTGGCGAATCGCCGTAAAAATGAGTAGGATTTCCAAGGAGATGGCTTGGGTGTCTGGGTGTGGAGGACGGCGGGGTTGGCGAAAATTCCAATCGAAGAGATCGTATTGCGGACTGCAAAGCCCGACGATGCCGCCGCCTTGAAGGAGATGGGCGAGGTGTTGTTGGCCGAAACCCCGTTCTTTCATCGGTTGCCGTCGGAACGGGCCGCCTCGGCGGCGGAGATGGAAGGCGTCATCCGCTCGGTAGTGGGCGCCCCCGGATGCGCGCTGGTCAATGCCTGGCATGGCGATCGGCCGGTTGGGGAATGCCTCCTCGTCGCCGGTCAGTTGAGCCGGACACGGCATACCGCCACAATCGGGATCGGCGTGCTCGCCGCCTATCATGGCATCGGAATAGGCAAGTTGATGATGCGGAACATCATGGCGTTGGCCCGGTCCGCCGGTATCTGCCGGTTGGAATTGACCGTCATGGTGACGAACGACCCCGCGATCGGATTCTACAAGGGTTTGGGCTTCACCGTGGAGGGGCGAAAACGGGGGTCGGTGATGATCGACGGTCAACCGGTCGACGAATTGTTGATGGCGGCGATTCTCGACCCTGAACTGGCCCCATAGTTGCTTGTGAATATATACCAATGCCGCCGGCCGTGATCGTCTGCTCAATCTTGGCGATTCACCCCGGTGCAAACATGCGCTAAGGTGGCTCGATGCTCGGCAAATTCGTCAAAACCGTATTCCTGAACAAGGAAGCCCGCGACGCGATGGAAAAACGCGACGCCGTTTTACGCCGTAAGGCGGAAGCGCAGAAAGCTGCCGACCCTGAATCCCGGACGTCCGAATCCCCAATGCCCGAATCTTTGGCCGAAGCGGCCGCCAACGCCGCCCGTGACGGGGAATCGAACGGCAGTCTGCGGGACAAGGCGAATGCGACCGATCTGGATCGGGAGACGATCCGGGAGGCGATCGCGTCGGCCCACCGGGAATTGGTCGAAAGCGGCGATCTGCCGGTGGATGCCCCGCCCAGGGGCAAGACCGCGGCGCCGGCGCAATCCGCCGCGCCCGCCCGTTCCGCACCGCCGGCCCAGGAGCATGACGACCTTGTCCGGTCCGCCATGCTGATCTACCGGCAGAAACAGAAGGTTCTGGATGACTTGGACCCGGCGTCCAAAAAGAAGCTCCGGATGATGGCCAAGACGGTCTTTGGCAGCCAAATCAAGAAATGACGCAGAAAGAAGTCAATGTGACCGCGCTTGCCGAGGGCGTGGCGGCGGGTGACCGCCGCAGCTTGGCCCGTGCCATCACCTTGGTCGAATCGACCCGCGCCGATCACCGTGCGGCGGCGGAAATGCTTCTGGAAAGCCTGATGCCCGCGACGGGAAAGTCGATCCGCGTCGGTATCTCGGGCGTGCCGGGCGTCGGCAAATCCACCTTCATCGAAAATTTCGGCACGCAAGTAATCGACCGAGGGCACAAATTGGCCGTCCTCGCCGTCGACCCCTCCTCGAAACGCAGCGGCGGGTCCATCCTGGGCGACAAGACCCGAATGGAGGAACTGTCACGCAACCGATCCGCTTTCATCCGGCCGTCGCCGGCCGGTGTGACGCTGGGCGGGGTGGCGCGGCGAACGCGGGAAGCCATGCTGGTCTGCGAGGCCGCCGGCTTCGACGTGATCCTGGTCGAAACCGTCGGGGTGGGGCAGTCGGAAACGGCGGTCGCGGAAATGACGGACATGTTCCTGTTGCTGCTGCTGCCCGGCGGCGGTGACGAATTGCAGGGATTGAAGAAGGGTATCGTCGAACTGGCCGACATGATCCTGGTGAATAAGGCGGATGGAGATTTGGTGGAAACGGCCAAGCGGTCGGTCGCCGAATACACCAGCGCACTGCGCATGCTGCGCCCGGCTTCGCCGAACTGGACGGTCCCCGTTCTCTCCTGCTCTGCGCAGACGGGGGAGGGGATCGCTGAAGCCTGGACGAAGATAGAGGCTTTTCGCGATGCGCTGGGCGCCAGCGGGGAAATCACCCGGCGGCGCTCCGCCCAGGCGCTCGATTGGCTGTGGACGGAGGTCGGCGAAGGCCTGATCGCCGCCCTGAAGGCACATCCGGATATCGTCGCGGATTTGCCCGATGTTGAACGCAATGTGGCGAACGGAACCTTGCCACCGACCATCGCGGCGCGGCGGTTGATCAGCCTGTTTGCGCGGTCCTAGGGCTTTTCGGGACGGATTTTGGAGACGGCAGCCGATCCTTGAAGCGTTCGGTCGCATGGACCAGCGCCCGCATCGTGCCGTCCTCCGCCGCTGAATGACCGGCATCCGCGATCATCGACAATTCCGCATCCGGCCAGGCTTCCGCAAGTTCCCACGCCGATGCCGGCGGGCAGACCACATCATAGCGTCCTTGGACGATGATGCCGGGCAGGCCGCGCAACCGATGCGCGTCTTCCAACAATTGGCCTTCGCGCAGGAACAGGTTGTTGACGAAGTAATGCGCTTCCAGACGGGACAAGGAGAGCGATGTTTCCGGACTGCTCATCGCATCGATCGTCGCCGGGCTGGGGATCAGGGTGGAGCAGCTTGCCTCATACCGGCTCCATGCCGCCGCAGCCGGCATATGGATTGCCGGGTCGGGATCGCAAAGCCGGCGATAATAGGCGGCCAGGGGATCGGCGCGCTCCTCCTCGGTCAAATAGCCCATGAAGGCGTCCCAGGCCTCTGGGAAGAATTGGCGCATCCCGGCCATGAACCAGTCGACTTCCTGTTTCCGGCACAGGAAAATGCCGCGCAGGATCAACCCCGCGCAGACGGATGGGTGCGCCTCCGCATAGGCCAGTGCCAAGCTCGACCCCCAGGATCCGCCGAACAGCAGCCATTGATCAATTTCCAGGTGCCGGCGCATTGCTTCCATGTCGCCGACCAAGCTGTGCGTATCGTTGCCGTCGATTTCAGCGTAGGGCAGAGACTTGCCCGCACCGCGTTGGTCGACAAGGACGATGCGGTAGAAGCGCGGATCGAAGAATCGCCTGTGGCCGGAGGAAAAGCCCGCACCCGGCCCGCCATGCAGGAACAGCACCGGAAACCCGTCGGGGTTTCCACATTGCTCCCAATAGAGGCTGTGCGGGGGTGTAACTTCCAGATGTCCCGACCCATACGGCTCAATGGCGGGGTAGAGTTCGCTACGCGGCATGGGGTGTTCCGAAACGATGATCACAGCCGCTGAATATAGCGGCTAGTGTGGTAACCTAGCCACTTATTATATTGAATTTCCCCTCCCTTTTGCACGGCATGGGCGGCAGGATTAGCAAGACAATGGGCGTTCAGACGCGGGTTCAAAAATTCTTCGCGGCGGCATGGCCGGGTGGCGCCGCCGCGCTCACGTTGCTCGCGACGCTTGGAATTCCGAATTCCTCCGCTGCGCAACAGGAACAATCGGGGCCCGCCGTGGCGGTGGACGTCGTCACGGCCGGTGCCGATCTGCTGCCGGACGGAACCCTTGCGCTGCCCGGCGGAGAGGAACTGGTGCTGACAGGCCTGGATGTGGGCTTGGGGTTGGCGCCGGCGACGAAGGCCTTCCTTCGGGAAATGCGCGCGCTCCAAGAAACGCGTGGGCCTTGGCGGATCAAGGATGCCGTCCGGGACCGGTATCATCGGCTTTCAGGCCGTGTCGAGACATCGGACGGGGAATGGGTCCAGGAACGGCTACTGCGTTTGGGCCTCGCCCGGTTCGCGGGCGGGGTCGTCGGCAGAAGCGACCGGACCGCCTTGCTGCAATCGGAACAATCCGCGCGGATCGCGGGACGCGGCGTCTGGCGAAACCCGCGCTATGCGCTGCGGCCTGCCGTGGCCCCGGACGACATATATAATGGATTCCAGATCGTCGAAGGCCGGATCCGCGCCGTCGGGCGCGGGGACGGCGTGGTCTTCCTTAATTTTGGCGAAGATTGGCGTCAGGATTTCACCGCCGGCGTCACTGTGCGTTTGACGCCGGAGGATCTGCCCGTCGGTGAGGACGGCGCAGCACTCTCCCTCTACGACTTGGAAGGACGGCTGGTGCGCGTGCGCGGCGTGGTCCGTCGATACAACGGGCCGTACATGGAAATTGCCGCCGCCGATCAGATCGAATTCCTGCGGGAAGGGACAGCGGACCCCGTCAGGCTTCGATCAGCAGATCCTTCGGATCTTCGACCCGTTTCAGGATCGACGCTTTGAGCTTGCCGAGGGCACGGCTTTCCAACTGACGGACCCGTTCCTTGCTGACACCCAGGCGTTGGCCCAACTGTTCAAGGGTGGCGCCCTCCTCGACCATCCGGCGTTCCATGATGATCACCTGTTCGCGGTCGGAGAGTTCCTCAATGGCTTCCGCCAGCCAGGCGGACCGCGTTCTGGCGTCATGGGCGTCGGTGACGGTGGTTTCCGGATCGGGCCGGGTATCGGCCAGGAAATCCTGCCAGTCGCCGTCAGAGCCGTCGGTGATTGTCGCGTTCAGCGATTTGTCGGATGCCGACATGCGAAGTTCCATGGATTCGACTTCTCTGACGCCGACCTTCAACTCCTTGGAGACGAATTCACGGCCTTCCTGCGTCATCCGTCCGCTCGGCGCGTCGCTGATCCTGGCGCGCAGGCGGCGAAGATTGAAGAAAAGGGACTTCTGGGCCGCCGTCGTGCCGGTCCGAACGATCGACCAATTGCGCAGAACGTAGTCCTGCATGGCAGATCGGATCCACCAAGACGCATAGGTCGAGAAACGGACGTCCCTTTCCGGTTCGAAACGGGCGGCAGCCTGCATCAGGCCAACATTGCCTTCCTGGACCAAGTCGCCCATGGGCAGGCCGTAATTGCGGAATTTCGATGCGGTGCTGACGACCAGTCGCGTATAGGCGCGGACCAGTTTGTGCAGCGCTTCTTCATCCTGCTCGTAGCGCCAGCGCCGGGCCAGGTCCTGTTCAACGTCGCGGTCGAGTAGCGGTTCGTTCATCGACTTGCGGATGTAGGACATGTTCGCGCGTTGTGTTTGAGGATCGTCGATATGGGCCATGTGACTAAAACTCCCTCCACTAAAGACTTTCGGACAAACGCACTCACTTTCTTTATTTACCAAGTTTTACGGTTGGTTATTACGATTGGACCACATCTCCACGTCACATATCCGAGAGGATGCGCGTGGACGGATCCGGAAAACGTAGAGAATTCTACAGAGAATACGTATTTTTATATTAAAAACAGTTAGATAGATAATAGCGTCAAAAAGTATAGTTCTATTGGAGACGCATGGGAAAGGGAGAGTTGACGGCGGTAGCGGGCCACCGACCCATCCCGGCGGGACGGAATCATACCGTAACGATGTCGTCCAACGCACCCTCACGGTTCAAGCAAACCGCTACCATCGTGCCGCCTCGGCCTGCGCCGCCGTCGATGGAAATGGTGAATTCCGTTTCCATCAGGCCGCGGTGATCGGGGTCGTAGCCACGAACGACTTTTGCAAACCCGCGATAGGGTTCGTCGATTGCCTCGAAGCTTCGGGCGGCCCACCAAAGGGCATCGGCCTGTCCCTGAAGCGGTTTTGCGCTGTCCAATCCGGCGGCGACGAAAAGCAGGCTTCCCTCTTCCGTATAGGCCGCGCGCTTCAACTTGGTGATCAGGATTTCATGGCCCGGATGAGCTTTCAGTTGCCGGCGGATATCGGTCGTCCAATAGGTCAGACCCAGCGTACCCTCCCGGGCGGCCTTATAGCCTTCCGCCGCGTCCGTTCCATAGGCCAGCAGGGTCGATTCCAGTCCGCGCTTCAGCATCCAATCCAGCAGGTCCTGCGGATGGGCCGCGAACTGAATCTGCAGGAGTTTCTGGAACATCTCCTCCTGCGCGCCGCGCAGCATGACGAAATCGTCCTCGTGCACGAAAGGCGGCCTGGCGAGAAACCAGCAGCGGAAACGGAGCATTTCCGTCAACACCTCGGTCACGTCGTTGCCGTAGCCCATATAATTGCCGAGATAGACCACGGAGTCGCCGGGCTGCAGCCGCGCGGCGATTGCATCGTGCAGCATCTCCAACTTGTAAATTTCGCCGTGGATGGCGCCGATCGCCCATACGCGCCCACCGGTATCCGAAACCGCCCGTTTCAGGATCGGATAGAATTGATCGACGTTGCTCCGGGACCGGACCTGTGTGGTCGTGCTGTGTGATGGCGCCGCCATGCGCTTTCCGGTTCCCCCGCCGAAGGCTATGGCCGACTGTAACGGCCTAAAATTATGGAAGTGCCTTGAATTGCAAGGCTATCGACTTTGACGGCGGCTGGGAAGCCCCCCGCGCGCCTCCCAGAGGTCTCAGTCGATGGCGCATGCGGCCCGGATTGATTGCGATCGTTCCCGGGCGGCGGCGGCGCACGATGCGTCCTTGCGGTTCGGGTAAAAAGAAGGGGCCCGCACGGTGTGCGGACCCCGGTATCGCATTTGCAGGCTGCCGGCTTGCGCCGGCGCGCCGGCCGGTCAGGCGGCGGCTTTCTGCAACATGTCTTCCAGTTTTTCGGCGGCTTCTTCCTCACCGATCGCTTCGACAGCGGCGAATTCACGCGCCAACCGGTCGAGAGCGGCCTGATAAAGCTGGCGTTCGCTATAGGATTGGTCCGGCTGATTGGCATTCCGGAACAGGTCACGAACGACTTCCGCAATCGCGATCGGGTCGCCCGAATTGATTTTCGCTTCGTATTCCTGTGCACGGCGCGACCACATGGTCCGGCGTACGCGGCTTTTGCCCTTCAGGGTTTTCAAAGCGGACTTCATCTGGTCGGGGGAGGACAGCTTCCGCAGGCCGGAATCGTCCGCCTTCGCGACCGGAACACGCAGGATCATTCGGTCCTTGTCGAATTCAATAACAATAAGCTCAAGGGACATGCCCGCAATTTCCTGCTGCTCGATGCCCTTGACCATGCCGACGCCATGGGTCGGGTAAACGACATGGTCGCCTGCTTGATACTTCGCGCCTTTCGACATTCTTGCCTCAATCCTTGTTTCCAAAATCCACACAACAGGACCATGCCCAAACCGGTGGGGCCGGTCCTATACAAAACACTGGGCCTGCCGCCCGCATGGATCATTCCGGAACGATCCGTTCGGTCATCGGGCCTGCTTTTCTTCGCCACCCGGTCCGACCGCCCCTGCGCATGCGGAGGTCACAGACAAAAAGAACCGACACCGGCGCGTCCTTTTTCGATCGAACGCCTCGGACCAGTCCATCTCAATCGGTCGGTTGATCCGCCCTGTATCCATCCCCTCTTCGGCTGCGCCGCCGTATCGCACACAGCGACAAAACGGCCCTTGCACAAGGGTGATGGCGAGCCACTCCAAACCTCCTCAAAACTGGAAAGTTTGAAGAAAAACGCCCCGGGCGGTCTACGCCAGGGATCTTTCCGACTAGTTTGTTTGGAATATATAGCACAAAAAAGGGGCTTTTCCCAGCCCCTTCGTACCGCAGCGCATAAGTATCATGGGCTTACCGCAATGCGGTATGCCTCTGCGGTATCCCTCTGCGTTATCCCGGGGCGGACCGATTTTGTCCGTCCGGGGCCCGAAGCGCTGTCAGCTACCTTTTCCCGGTGCGTCCGAGAAGAACTGTTCGAACTTGTTCTCGACTTTCGCGAACTCGTCCGCATCCGCCGGGGCGTCGCCCTTAACGGTGATGTTCGGCCACTTCTCGGAAAAATCGCGGTTCAGCTCAAGCCATTTCTCGGCCTCGCCTTCTGTGTCGGGCAAGATCGCCTCGGCCGGACATTCCGGTTCGCACACACCGCAGTCGATGCATTCGTCCGGATGGATCACCAGCATGTTCTCGCCCTCGTAGAAACAATCGACAGGGCAGACTTCCACGCAATCCTGATACTTGCACTTAATGCAGGCCTCGGTGACCACATAGGTCATGCTACTCTCCTTAGTGACTCCGTAACGACGGTGCTGTTTCACAAGCGCTGGTGAAGGGACCGCCCGATTTGGCCGACAGGTATATCGCATTCAACTTGCTGGGCAATACCATTTCGCGATAGGCCGGGGCAGGATTCCGCCAACTTCATTCATGTCTTGGTGAGAAGGAAGGACTTCGATGAGCGATCCGCGACGCTACGCGCCTGCCGCGGCCCGAAACCGGCAGGCGATTCTGGATGTTTTGCACCGGGTTCTGCCCCCTGACGGCCTGGTGTTGGAGATCGCCAGCGGATCGGGCGAGCATGCGGCTTTCTTCGCCCCCAACCTCGCCCCCAACCGTGCCCACGACGAAACCGCTTCGGGCGGATCCTGGCGGTGGCAGCCGACGGATATTGATCCTGATGCCTTGAGCAGCATCGACGCGCATGCGCGGGATGCTGATCCGGACGGGCGGATCATCCTGCCGGCGAAGCGCCTGGATACGGCCGCACCGCAGTGGCCTGTCGGCGACATGTCAGGAATCGTCTGTATCAACATGATCCACATCGCACCCTGGTCTGCCTGCGAAGGGCTGATGCGCGGCGCGGGCCGGTTGTTGGTCCAGGGCGGGCTGCTTTGTCTTTACGGCCCTTTCAAGCGCGGCGGCGCCCATACCGCGCCATCCAATGACGCCTTCGACGCATCGCTCAGGGCGCGCGATGCCGCATGGGGTGTCCGCGACCTGGACGACGTCGACGCCCTTGCGGCGCAGAACGGATTGGCCTTGGACGCGGTCATCGACATGCCCGCCAACAACCTGACGGTCGTCTTCCGGCGGTAGTCCGTTTCAACCTAATGGCGGAAATGGCGCATGCCGGTGAAGACCATCGCGATGCCCGCATCGTCGGCCGCGTTGATGACTTCCTCGTCCCGCATCGACCCGCCGGGCTGGATCGCCGCGGTGGCCCCGGCCTCGATCGCCGACAGCAAACCGTCGGCGAAAGGGAAGAAGGCATCGCTGGCCACGACGGACCCTTGGGTGCCTTGCTGTTTTTCCGACTTGATCGCGGCAATGCGGGCTGAATCGACGCGGCTCATTTGACCGGCGCCGATGCCGACCGTCGCGTTGCCGCGGACATAGACAATCGCATTGCTTTTCACGTGCTTGCAGACATGCCAAGCGAACATCAAGTCGCGCCATTCGTCCTCGGTCGGTTGCCGTTTGGTGACCACCTTGCAATCTTCGCGCAGGACATGGCCATGATCCGCCGTCTGGGCCAGGAAGCCGCCGGAAATGGTGCGCAGGACGTTTTGTTTTGAAGTCGCTTTCGGCATTTCGCCGGTGACGAGGACGCGCAGGTTTTTCTTTTCCGCCAGAATTTTCCGGGCTTCGTCGGTAACGGACGGGGCGATGATCACTTCCAGGAACAGTTCGACCATCTTGACGGCCAGGTCGCCGTCGATCGGCCGGTTGACCGCTACGACCCCTCCGAAGGCCGAAACCGGATCGCAGGCCAAGGCCTTGTCCCAAGCCGCCGACAGAGTGTCTGCCGTCGCCACGCCGCAGGGATTGGCGTGTTTGACGATGACGATGACCGGTTCCTCGAACTCAGCCGCCGCCATCAGCGCGGCGTCGCCGTCGTTGTAGTTGTTGTAGCTCAGCTCCTTGCCCTGAAGCTGCTCGGCGGTTGCGATGCCCGGCTCGTACGGCGTGCGGCGATAGACGGCCGCTTCCTGATGCGGGTTCTCGCCATAGCGGAGTTCCTGCTGCCGTCGGCCGGACAGGGTGGACCGTTTCGGCCAAAGCGTACCCTGCTGCCGCGCCAGCCAGTCGGAAATCGTGGCGTCGTAGGACGAGGTCCGCGCATAGGCCTCACGCGCAAGCCAGGCGCGCAGTTCCGCGCCGACCGCGCCGTTGTGCTCGTCCATGTCCTGGATGACGGAATCGTACTCGCCGGGGTCGGTCACTACCGACACATAGGCGTGGTTCTTCGCCGCGGCGCGGATCATCGCCGGGCCGCCGATATCGATGTTTTCGATGCAGGTGGCGTAGTCGGCGCCCGACGCGATGGTTTCCGCGAAGGGATACAGGTTCACCACGACCAGATCGATCGGGTCGATGCTGTGGCTTTCCATCGCGGTGCGGTGTTTCGGGTCTTCGCGGTTCGCCAGGATCCCGCCGTGGATCATCGGATGCAAGGTCTTGACCCGGCCGTCCAGGATTTCGGGAAAGCCGGTATGGGCGGAGACTTCCGTGACGGCCAGTCCCGCTTCCTTCAGCGCCTTCGCCGTACCGCCCGTAGACAGCAAGCGGACCTTGTGCCGGGCCAACGCCGTCGCGAATTCGATCAACCCGGTCTTGTCCGACACGGAAATCAGCGCGCGCGCTATCGGTTTTTCGGCCATCAATCTCTCCTACTTTATGCCCCTCATGGGCTTGTGCGGGCTTGATACTGTTTCACAGCGGCAGGTCAATGCCGCGATGGGATTAACGCTCAGAACGGCCGTAAATCGAACGGGTTTTACTACCCGGCTACACTCTCGCGGGGCTTCTGCCCGGAAACCCTTCTATTGGGCGGCATGGCGGCCGGCACTCCCGATTCCGCCCGAATCACCTGCCGGGGCGCCGGGTGCGGTGTCGGCGTCGGCCAGAAGGGATGCCACGCCCGTATCGGGGGTGTACTCGGCAACAAGACGGCACAGCAGCCGCAAGGCCCCGACGCGATCGCGGCTTACGGAAAACTCCCGCAAGGCATCCATGTCCCGGATCAGGGAGTCCAGGTCGCTGACCCTTGGTGCCGCGAGCGTCATGCCGGTTGTGTCGCCTTCGATCACTTCCTCCTGATCGTGCAAAAGCTCCTCGAACAATTTTTCGCCCGGCCGCAGCTGCGTGAACTCGACGGTGATATCCTTGTCCGGCTCCAGCCCGGCAAGCTGGATCATGCGATGCGCGAGGTCGAGGATCTTCACCGGCTCGCCCATATCCAGAACGAAAATCTTGCCGCGCGTCTGGTTTTCGTCGCGCAAGGCCGTGGTCGCCGCCTGCAGAACAAGTTCCACCGCTTCTCGGACGGTCATGAAATACCGTTTCATATCGGGATGGGTCACGGTTAGCGGCCCGCCGCGCTGCAGCTGCTTCTGGAACAGCGGCACGACCGACCCCGTCGATCCCAGGACGTTTCCGAACCGCACCGCGACAAAACGCGTGCCGCCGGCATCCGATGGGCGGTCGGCGGCATCCATCGCCTGGATATAGGCTTCGGCGAGGCGCTTGGTCGCCCCCATCACATTCGTCGGGTTTACCGCCTTATCGGTCGAGATCTGCACCATGCATTGAACGCCGGAAGCCAGGCAGGCATCGGCGACGGTACGGCTGCCGATCACGTTGGTCATGACGCCTTCCAGCGGGTTGGCCTCCACCATCGGGACATGCTTCAAGGCGGCCGCGTGGAAGACGATCTCCGGCCGTTCCTGCTCAAACGCGGACCGGACGCGTCCGGGATCGCGGACGTCACCCAGAATGGTCGCGCGGTCGACGGCGGGAAAGTCGGTGCCGAGTTCCTGGTCGATCTCGTAGAGATGGAATTCCGAACTGTCGAGAAGGGCGAGGCGCGCCGGCCCCAGGGCCGCGACCTGCCGCGTCAGTTCCGATCCGATCGTGCCCCCGGCGCCGGTGACGAGAACCCGCCGGCCCCGGACCATGGCGTCGATTGCCGGCCTGTCGAGCGCGTTCTGCGGACGTCCCAGAAGGTCCTCTACATCGATCGGGCGGACGCGGATGCCGCCGTCGGTGCCTTCCGCGCGAAGTTCGCTCAATTTCGGCAGCCGGGCGACGGTCATGCCGTGTTCGGAAGCCAGGTCCTGCAATTCCCGCACGACCGGACCGGCGATCTTGTCGGAGGTGATGACCAGACGCTGCGGTTTCGGGTGGAAGGTCTTCTCGGTCAGCATCTTGCGCAATTCGTCGATATTGCCCCGGACGGTGATGCCGTGGATGGCGCGGCCGACGCGCGAGCCTTTCTGGTCGAAAATGGCCAGGACCCGGTAGGCCGCGTTGCGCGTGCGCTTGATGTCCCGCAGGAATAGGTCTGCCGCATCGCCGGCGCCGATCAGAATGACCGGAATCGCCTGGCTGCTGGCCGCCAGGGCCATTCGGTCGAGCCGCCTGTCTTTCAGGATGCGATAGATGAACCGCGGTCCGCCAAGCATCGCGATAAGCAGAAACCATTGAATGATGGGAATACTGCGCGGGAAATGCTGCAGGCGGTCGACCAGGAACAAGACAGGAAGAAGCACAAGAATGGCGATGGTCACGGACCGGGTGATGGCCAGCATGTCGTGGATCGACGCATAGGCCCAGACGCCCTGGTACATCTTGCTGAACCGGAACACGACGGCCGCGATCACCACGAAAGCGCAGGTCGCCTCAAGCAGGAAGTTTTCGGCATAGAAGTCGAACTGCTGTCCCGTGCGCAGCCAAAGCGCCAAGGGCACGGAGGCCCCCGCCATGACCAAATCATGGAAGAAGGCGACCCGGGCGCGTTGATGATGGGGCAGCAATTTCATGGTCTGTTCATACTTACCCCCGCGTTGCGCGGCAAGCGACCTCAATTCCCGGCATCGGCGCCTTTCGCCGGCCGGGCGCGGTACCACCCGGCGACTTCAGCAAAACCTTCCGGCGCGGACTGCGGCGGCGACCAACCGGGCGGCCAACCGCTGAAGGTCAGGTCGCCGGTCAGCCGGTCGATCATCGCCGACCGGCCCAGCACGGCGCCAAGCGCCTTCAGCATCCAAACCGGAATCGGAAGCAGTATCGGACGTGTGCCAAGCGCTCGGCCCAGGCCCGCGATCAGGTCGGGCGTGGAAATCGGCGTGTCGTCTGTCGGGCAATAGATGCCCGGCGCGCAGTCGAGGGCGAAGATCAACGCGTCGCTCAAATTGCGCAGGGAAATCAGGCTGCGGCGGTTGCGGACCATGCCGAGCGGCAAGGGAATGCCTCTGTCGACGACCTTCAGCAGCGCCAGGAAGTTCGCCTTCACGCCGGGCCCGTAAACCAGCGGCGGGCGCAAGATGACGGTGTCGAGGTCACTGCCGAACGCGATCAGTCCCTGTTCCGCGGCCAGTTTGCTCTCTCCGTAAGGGTCCGACGGCAAGGGCGGCATGGACGGGTTCAGGTCCAGCCCCTGTTCGCCCATGGCCTTGACGGAACTGACATAGACGAAACGCTTGATGCCGGCCCGCATGGCCTGCTCCGCCAGGGCCAGCGTTGCGCCGCGGTTGACACGGTCATAGGCGGCGACGGGGTCGCCGTCTTCCTCCCGCATCACATGGGCGCGGCCCGCCAGATGGATGATGGCAGATGTGTCTTCCTGCAGGAAGGGCCGCCAATCGGTGTTCGGGCCCAGTGGTCCGGTGTCGGCGCGGCCCACCGCATCCACGGTGAAGCCCCGCTCGCGCAGGATGGGGGCGAGATAGGTTCCGACGAACCCTGTCGCCCCGGTCAGGAGGACGCGGCCGGCCATTTCACCATCCAGAGCAGAAGAAGGGCGGTCGTTATGGCCGCCCCGGCCAGACAGGGCAGGGGATAGTCCGCCGCGACGAAGGCCAAGGCGACGAGAACGATATTGGCGGCAAGAATCGCGGTGCTTACTTGCGCGTGACTCAGGCCTCGCTGCACGGCGCGTTGATAGAAATGCTCCTTGTGGGCCCGCCAGACCGCCTCACCGCGCAGCGCGCGACGGGCCAAGGTCAACCCGGCATCGGTCAGGTAATATAGCGGCAGAATGACCGCCGGGGCCCAACTGCCGCGTGCGGCGAGGCCCAGGAGCAGGGCGCCGAGCAGGAAGCCGAGCGGAATGCTGCCGACATCGCCCAGGAAGATCCGCGCCGGATACCAGTTCCATATGGCGAAGCCCGCCGCAGCGGCGAGGATGACTAACGGATAGGGCCCATCATCGCGCGTCAGTCCGCTATCCAGACGCAGATAGGCAATCAGACAGAGGCCCAATGCGATGGCCCCCGCTTCGACGGCGGAAATACCGTCGATACCGTCCATGAAATTGAAGAAATTGAGGAAGCCCAGCCATAACAAGGCGGAGAGGAAGAGGTCGAGCCATCCCGGAAGGAAACCTTGGAAGACCAATCCCTGCCCCGTGAGCCAGAGTAGCCCGACTGCCACCGCGACGGATTGAATGCCAAGGCGCAGCCCCGCCGACAGAGAGCGGACGTCGTCGCGCCAGGAAACGACGGCGAGCAGACCCGCGGCGGCGATAAGGAAGACGGTTCCGGCCACCGGGGTGATAAAATGGATCGCGATCCAGGCTGCGAGGATGGCCGCGGAAACGGCGAGACCGCCCCCGCGCGGCGTCGGCGTGCTATGGCTCGACCGCCCGACCGGATGGTCCAGAATGGCTTTCTTGGTCAGATAGCCGATCAGCATCCGCACGCCGAGGCAACTGGTGGCGAAGGCGGCTAGGCCCAACAGGGCGTCTGGAAGATAGGCGGTCGACATGGGCCGCTTATAGCCCGCGTTGCGGAACGGGACCAGAACCGAAACCAAGCGATGGGCCGCTTTGACTCCGGCGGCGTGGGGCGGCAGGTGGAGCCCTCAGGCTCAAGCGACTTTCTGGATGAAATCCTGCTCGACCGTCACGGACAGGTCCCTGCCGAGCAAGTTCAACAAGACAACGACGCGCTCCTTGTCCGAGCGGCATTTGAAAATTCCCGTCCGGTCGCTGAAGGCGCCGTGGGTGATTTCCACAGCTTCGCCCGACTTGAACGAAACCAAGTCGGTCAGCGGCACGATACCGTCTTCCGCTTCGCGTTTGCGGATCTCCGCGATCACGGCGTCATCGATATGCGCCGGGCGCTCACCGAACGAGACCATCTTACTGATTCCATAGGTGCTGTTCACCGCACGCCAGGGCGCGTTTTCAAGGTCCAGCTGGATGAAGATGTAGCGCGGGAACAAGGGAACCGTGACCATCGACGGCCCCCGCGCGCCGCGTTTGCGCAGCCGGGCACGGGGCAAGTACGCGTGGAATCCCTGCCGCTCGAGGTTCCCCTCCGCCAGCCGTTCCGCGCCTGGTTTGGTGTGTGCCACATACCAGCGTTTCATGGACGCCTCTCCGAATCCGACATTGCATCGGACCCTTGTTCAATTGCCTCTTTATCGCTGATTCGCAGCAAAGGAACATGCAGAACCGGTATTGCGGGATGCTCCCGGCGCAGTATGTCGTAGCGGTCCTGGGGATCCTTCAACGTGGTCACCATCAAGGCATCGACTTTGCCCAACTTAGCCACGGCGGAGTAGACAGGATTGCCGGCGAAACGGTCTATTCGGACTGACGCATCGACGATACCCGCCAATTCGACTTTCGAATCCAGGGCGGAAAGGGCGACGATTTCGGCCAAATCGCTGACGCCGACCAACCCGATCCGCAAAACGCCCTGCCGTTCGCATTCCTCCAAAATCTCGGTGCATTGCACCTTGGCGCGGCGGAAAAACTGGAAGGAAGATGTCAGATATTCCGAGGTCAGACGCGATTTCTCCGCGAAGCCCTGCGGTGTCAGGAAATAGGCGTAGCGGTTGGACGGAACTTGCTGAACCTTGATCAGGCCCTTGCGGACGCACCGTTTCAGATAGGCGTTGGCCAAGCCCAGCGCGATGCCCAGATCACCGGCGACGCTGCGTTGCGTCAGCTTGCTGTTCTCCTCGACCGCATTGAGGATGCCGAGCGTGATTTCACCCTCACTGTCATCCATGGCAACGCTTCGGGACGCCTGATCGGTCATTGTATCCGGTGTTTCCTTATCGGCCGGCGGCATGTTGTTTCATGCCATGGCCGGGACTCTGTGTTCATGACGTGAACATAAAGCGTTCACGTCATGAACGTCAAGAGTCGCATTGGGCTGAAGAGCGGCGCGGCCGGCGGCGGCGCGGCCGGCGCGCTTTTCCCGCATTTGACAGGATGGACGGGCGGGGATAGTGCACCGGCTTGCCTGACGCCCCCCGACTCGGCGCAAACTCGCCTGAGATGAAAGCCCCGGGGGACGCGCTGCCCCGTGCCGCGGCCAATAGAAGTGAGAGTGAAGAATGGATCGCTGGAAGAACCCGACAATCGCCGTGATTGGACTGGGTTATGTAGGTCTGCCCTTGGCTGTGGCCCTGTCGCGCGATTTCGACGTCGTCGGTTTCGATATCGACACCTCCCGTATTCGGGAACTGACCGGCGGTTTCGACCGGACGCATGAATTGACGTCGGAAGCGCTGCAGGCCGCCCCGGCCCGGCTAACGGACGACGCCGCCGCCCTGCAGGGGCGCGACATCTTCATCGTTACCGTGCCGACGCCGGTCACCACCGAAAACGAACCGGACCTGACGGCGGTCAGGAAAGCGGCGGAGACGGTCGGCAAGGCGATCGGCAAGGATGGAATTGCGGTCTTCGAAAGCACGGTCTATCCGGGCGTGACGGAAGACATTTGCGGTCCGGTGATCGAGGCCGCATCTGGGTTGAAGGCCGGCACCGACTTTTTCCTCGGATATTCCCCGGAGCGCATCAATCCGGGCGACAAGGTTCACACGGTCGACAAGATTACCAAGGTTGTGGCCGGACAGACGCCGGATGTCGCCCAGGCCCTGGCCCGGATCTACGGGTCGATGAACGGCAACCGCATCCATATCGCGCCCGACATCAAGACCGCAGAGGCGTCGAAAGTGATCGAGAACGCGCAGCGCGACATCAACATCGCCTTCGTCAACGAAATCGCCCTGATTTTTGAACGCATGGGGCTGTCGGTCTATGACGTGCTGGACGCGGCGCGGACCAAGTGGAACTTCCTGGATTTCAAGCCGGGACTGGTCGGCGGGCACTGTATCGGCGTCGATCCCTACTATCTCTCCCATGCGGCGCAGCAGATGGGATACGACCCCGACGTCATTCTGTCCGGACGCCGGATCAATGACGCGATGGGGGCGATCCTGGCGGAACGGATTCACAAGGATCTGGCAATAGAGGAAGGTAAAATCCTTCTATTGGGGATTACCTTCAAGGAGAATGTCCCCGATATCCGCAATTCAAAGGTCATCGATGTCGTCCGGGCGCTTGAGCTGTTCGGCCATACGGTCAGCGTCTACGACCCGTTGGCGGATGTCGCGGAGACGAAGGCCGAATACGGCGTCGACCTGATCGACGCGCCGTCGCACGGATACGACGCGGTTGTCGGGGCCGTCCCGCACGCGGAATTCAGCGCCTTGCGGCTGGCCGATCTACTCAAGCCGGGCGGCTTGGTAGCCGATATCAAGGGTATCTGGCGCGGGGCCGATCTGGGTGAGGGATTGAGGCGCTGGAGCCTTTGACAGGCCTTACTTCGAGGCTTCCCGGCGGACCGCCCATTTGACGATGCGGACGTCCTCACTGGTTTCACCGGTCAGAACCAGTTGCTGAGACCGGCGGGCGTCGCCCCGTCGGCCCATGTAAATGCTGTCCTCCAGGCGGATCGCCGCGCCCCCGGACCGGAAGCGCCAACCCGCGCCGCTCGGCAGCCGCAGCAGGGCAGCCTCGTGATTTGCCAGCAGCGATGCCTGCACCGCCGGGTGCAGATGAAAACGCACCTCGAACCGGCGCGGCGCGACCGGTTGGTTCGGATCGGCGGGAATAAGGCGGTCTTCACCGCGCAGGTCGGTGCCGTCCTGGTTCAGGAAGATCCGCCGGAAATGCTTGAAGCCGAGGGGCCGGACAAATCCGTCATGCTGCATCTCGACCAAACCGCAGCCTTCCGCGTCCTTGCGCTCGGCGGCCACATGGGCGCGCCGGTCGCCGAAACCGGTTTCGGTCAACGCGCTGGAATTGGTCAGGGACAGGGAAAGCGTTGAATGCGCGGGGGTGGATCTTTGGGCGTCCCGCCAAGCGTCGTCGTCATGAACGGTCGCGCCGCAATTCACGATCAACCGCTCTTTCCCGGCGCTGAACTCGAAGGACAGCGCGCCCGCATGAGCATGGCCGTCCCATCCCGCGTGCGGCGGATCGCCCGCATCGACGAGGACCAGGCTGCGGCCGGCCTCAAGCCGTTCGAATCCGGCATAGGGGGCAGAGCTGAAAGCCCGTCCGGTGCTTTCCGCCAGTTGCAGAACACGGTCCACTTCCGATGGGTCGCCTTCAACACTGCCGTTGAAAAGCGCGAGGCCGCCATCGCCGTGGCGCAGAAACCGCACCATCGGGGCCATCCGGTCGACCGCCGTCTGCAGCCCCGCCGGAACCTCCAACTGAGCCTGGGTCAGGCATCTCTTCACCTCGGCTGTCTGACGCAGGACTTCCACCAGAATGGAGGGGTTCCGCTCGACATGACCGCCATCGGGCAGGACCTGACGGTCCAGTTCTCCGGTAAGGGTCCGCAGGGCACCATCCAGGCGCCGCCGTTGCTTGCGCAGACAGATCGCGGCGTGAACGGTGCCGACAAGCGCGCGAATCCGGTCAGCCCCATCGCATTCATGGGTCGCCATGCGGCTCAGATGCACGGCCTGGCGGGCAAGGCTTTTCCGCACGCGGCGCTGAACCATTTCGTCGGCGGTTCCGAAGAAGAAGTCATAATAGGCAAGCCAGGCGGCGATCCGCGTTCCCAGCACCGGGGCATGCCAGGCAAGCGGCGTCCAATCGTGATTGTGGTCGATCCAATCCATGATCAGGCCGATGCCCTTGCGGCGCGCGGCCTCGTCCCCGACGGCGGCCAATTCGCCAAGCCAGGCGAAACCGTGAAGCGCCGAATGCCAGGATGCCCGAACGCCGACTTCGGACCAGATATCCGTATTCCGGCGCACCGTCTGGCCGGCCAGCGGAAAGACACCGCCCAGGATGGTGGATCCGATCCGGGCATCGCCGCGCCATGGTGACTTGTTCAGGAACAGAAGGGCGCCCGGGTCGCTGTCGCCCAGCGTCGCGCCGTAACCCGGCAAGGTGCGGCCCATCCGAGCGAGGCGGAATATCAAACCCGCCCAAAGTCTGTCGGGGGCGTTGGGGGGAGCACTCTCCGCCCGCCGGTGGCCCAATCCCGGTAGATCGTCCACCCGGTCAGACATCCCCACGCAGCTTTCGGATGTTTTCGGCATAGGCGGCGGGGCCGCCCTTGAAGGTTGCCGTCCCGGCGACGAGGACGTCCGCCCCGGCGTCGATCGCGCGACGGGCGGTTTCCGGATTGATGCCGCCGTCCACTTCCAAGTGAATGTCGAGGCCTTCCTTGTCGATACGCTTCCGAACGGCTTCTATCTTCGGCAATTGACTCTCGATGAAGGATTGCCCGCCGAAGCCCGGATTGACCGTCATGATCAGAATCAGATCAACCATGTCGTAAAGGTAGTCGATCATCTTCGCCGGTGTTCCCGGGTTCAACGATATCCCGGCCTTTTTCCCAAGCCGCCGGATCTCCTGCAGGGTCCGGTGAATATGTGGGCCTGCCTCGGGATGAACGGTGATGATGTCGGCGCCCGCATCGGCGAAGGCTTCCAGGAACGGATCGACCGGTGAAATCATCAGATGGACGTCGAAAATCTTCGCCGTATGGGGGCGCAGGGCTTTCACGACGGGCGGCCCGATGGTCACGTTGGGCACGAAATGCCCGTCCATGACATCGACATGGATGAAGTCCGCGCCGGCGTCGTCGATGGCGCGTATTTCCTCGCCCAGCTTTGCGAAATCCGCGGACAGGATGCTTGGCGCAATGCGGATCGGGCGCGATGCGGCGGAAGGCAGGGTGTGTGTATCGGTCAGCATGGCTGTTAGGTAGTCCTTTGCCTTATCCGGTGCAAGCGGGTGATCCGGCGTGCAAAAAAATAGATTTTTCAACCTTTTGACACTGCCGGTGGGCGGCGCGGCGGAGCGGGTTTGCGTGCTTTCGCGAATCGCCTTCCGTCATCCGTCGCGGCGGTATTGCAGGCAGTCGTCGCTGCGATAGTCTCAGGCAGGCGATCTGGCGCAAACAATCCGGCATATTGAATCAGGTCGGCAACCAGGCGCACCCAAGAAACCACCGGGCGGCTGACAAGAGAGGAACACGGCATGTTCGAAGCCATCAAGTCGGCCTGGGCGTTGTTCCTCGGCCTGGCCTTCATCATGGTGGGCAACGGTCTGCAGGGATCGCTGGTCGCGGTGCGCGCTCAGTTCGAAGTCTTCAATACGTCGGTCATCGGTTTCGTCATGGCCGGCTATTTCGTCGGCTTCTTCCTGGGCTCGTTGATCGTGCCCCGGCTGGTCGCGCGGGTGGGCCATGTCCGGGTTTTCGGGGCCTTGGCGTCTCTCGCCTCGTTCGGCGTGCTGGTCTACCCGATTTTCGTCGACCCGATCGCCTGGTTCCTCATTCGGGTGCTGACGGGGCTTTGCTATGCGGGCCTCTACATCATCTGCGAAAGCTGGCTGAACGACCGGGCGACCAACGAAACGCGCGGCCAGTTGCTGTCGATCTACATGATCATCTCGCTGCTCGGCCTGGCCGGCGGGCAGTATCTGCTGAACCTCTACAGCCCCGCGGACTTCCAGCTCTTCACCATTGTTTCCGTTCTCATTTCGCTATCCGTCGTGCCGGTCCTCGTTTCGGCGGCGCGGGTGCCGGAATTCGAAGCGCCCGAAACGATGGGGCCGATCCGTCTCTACAAGGCTTCTCCGCTCGGCGTGGTCTCCATGTTCCTGGTCGGGACCAGCGCCGGGGTGATGGTCGGGATGGGCCCCTCCTATGCGTATCAACAGGGTCTTTCGGTTGCCGAGGTTTCGATTTTCATGAGCGCGATCTTCATCGGCGGGTTCGTGTTCACTTGGCCGATCGGCAAGATGTCCGACATCATGGACCGCCGGACCGTGATCGCGATCACCGCGGGCGCGGCCGTGGCGATCGGGGCGTTCGGGGCGACACTGGGCGGCGAAAATCGGCTGCTTGTCTTTATCGTTGTCGGGATAGCTGGCGGCTTGACGTTCCCGATCTATTCGCTCGCCATCGCGCATACGAACGACTACCTCAATCCCAAGCAGATGGTGGCCGCAAGCAGCGCGCTGGTCATGACGAACGGTTTGGGGGCGATGCTGGGCCCGAATATCGGGGCGGCTGCGATGGAGGTCTTTGGCCCGAACGGCTTCTACACCACCATCGCCGGCATTCACATCCTGATGGTGGCCTTCGCCTTTTGGCGGATGACGCGGCGGCCGGCGCTGCCGATGGAGGAACAGAGCCATTTCGTCGCCCTGCCGCGCACGACATCCGTTGCCGCAGCCATGAGTCCCGAAATCGAACATCCCGAAGACGCGCTTACCGCCGAAGAACCGGCGACGGAGCCGACGGACGATCTGCCGGGCGACTCGGAAGGCACCGACATCCCGGCACCCTCCCTGACGGACGGCAAGCCATAGGGCAAGCCGTCCGGGGCGGCATCCGTATCAGAGCTGGTTGTTCAGACCCGCCGGGACTTCGTCAGGACGGCGAATGCCCTTCCTTGCGAAAGACATGGCCGATCGCGGTTACAGCGCGGTCAGCCGCTTTGCCGACGGAGCAGAAACCGGCGAACAGCGCCCCGCGGATCGCTTTTGAATGAAGCTGCTTGCCGCGTTGGACATGGAAAGCGATGTCGTCCATCGACAGATCGTTCCTGTAGGGAGACGGATCGACCGCTTCGGGATTGGGTTGTTCGGGAAGTTGCTTGGATAGGGGATATTTGGTGAACTCAGACATTGGAAGACCTCCTTCTCAATCGAAGTCGCGTTAGCGTGTCTTCCTCCCAATGCGGCTTTCTTACCAATAATTTTGCGCCGCACAAAAAGTTATATGTCTAATTCGTATGACTAATTCAACAGTTATTTTGCAATGCAACAATTTTTTGGATGAGTGAGGGGCAACCGGTGACCGAAGACATGGATCCAGCCGATTTCAAGGAACTCCTGCTCGCCAGACGGACGGAACTGACGGCTTTGCGTGCTCAGAGCGAGGGTGCGCGGGCCGTCGTCGAACTGGATCAGCAATCGGTCGGCCGATTGAGCCGCATGGATGCGCTGCAGGGGCAGGCAATGGCGCAGGAACAGGACCGGCGGCGCGAATCGGAACTCGGCCGTGTCGAGGCGGCCTTGCGCCGGGTCGAAACCGGCGACTTTGGATATTGCATTGCCTGTGGCGAACCGATCGCGGAAAAGCGCCTTCGGCTTGACCCGGCGGTGCCGACCTGCGTCGATTGTGCGGGTGGCGGATAGACGCCAAGCAACCACCCTCATCAGCCACGCGTGCAGCTGACGCGCGTTCATTCACTCGATCCGGTTCAGAAATCACATGGTTGGATATTTCGGGTTCATCTGGGCCAATGCGCGCATGCTCGGCTTCGGGGCGTTGCTCTGCTTGGCCTCCAGCTTCGGGCAAACATTCTTCATTTCGCTGTTCTCGGCTGAAATCCGGGCCGAGTTCGGGTTGAGCGACGGCGAGTTCGGCGCGGTCTATTCCATGGGCACCCTGGCCAGCGCCTTCCTGCTGCTGTGGACGGGGCAGCTGATCGACCGGATCGACCTTCGGCTCTACATTGTCGTTGTGTTCGCGGGCCTGGGCTTGGCCGCGGTGCTGATGAGCGTGACGCAATCCGTCGCCCTTCTGGTATTCATCGTCTTTCTGCTGCGTCAGTGCGGCCAGGGCCTGCCCGGTCACACGGCGATGACGGCCATGGGGCGGTATTTCGACATCGGCCGCGGCAAGGCGCTGAGCATCGCCGCATTGGGCTATCCGCTCGGCGAAGCGCTGCTGCCGCTTGCCGTCGTGGCGACGGTTGCGGTTGTCGGCTGGCGGGAAAGCTGGGCCGGTATCGCGGGCGTTCTGGCACTGTTGGTCGTGCCCCTCGCCCTGCTGTTGCTGGGGGATCAGAAGGCACGGCACGGCGCCTATCTTGACCGGCTGGAGACGGCGGAGCGCGACGCGGCTGCGGGCCGGACCATTGCCGAAAGGTCATGGACGCGGGCGGAAGTGATCCGAGATCCTCGTCTGTACCTCGTCCTGCCGGGTCTGTTGGCGCCGTCCTTCATTTTCACCGGCCTTTTCTTTCATCAGATCCTGATCATCGTCGATATCCAAGGCTGGTCTAAAACCGCGTTGGCGGCGTCCTATCCCGTCTACGCGGTGACCACCGTCGCCGCATCGCTGTTGGCGGGAATCGCCATCGACCGGTTCGGCGCGGCGCGGCTGCTGCCCTGGTTCCTCTGGCCGCAGATGCTGGCTGTCGTGGTGCTGATTTCGGGCAACGATCCGGTGTTGCTGATTCCCTACATGATGCTGACCGGCGCGGGGACCGGGATCACCCATACCTTGATCAGCGCCTTTTGGCCGGAGGTCTATGGCAGACGGCATCTGGGCGCGATCCGGGCCCTGGCGACCGCGCTGATGGTGTTTTCCAGCGCCGCCTCGCCGGTCGCGATGGGCGTCCTGTTCGACATGGGACTGTCCCTCGGCACGGTCGGGTGGATGCTGGTGGGCTACGCCGCCTTGGGCATCGCGCTTTGCACCTTGGCGGCGCGGCTCTATCTTGCAGCGGGCCGCCCGGCGTTGGATAACGCCCGCTGACCGGCGGCCTGATAGCAGGTCGAATACATGCACTTTTTTGGAGGAGGCGTCTGTGAACTATTGGCTGATTAAATCCGAACCCGGCACATGGTCCTGGGACGATCAGGTCAAGAAAGGCAAGACGGGCGAAGGCTGGGACGGGGTCCGGAACTATCAGGCCTCCAACAACATGAAGGCGATGAAGATCGGCGACCGCTGCTTCTTCTATCATTCGGTGAACGAAAAGCAGATCGTCGGCATCGTCGAGGTGATCGAGGAATACCATCCCGACCCGACCGATGCGAAAGGACGGTTCGGCATGGTCACCGTCATGGCGGTGAAGCCCTTCGAAAAACCGGTCACGCTGGCCGACATCAAGGCCGAACCGAAACTGGCAGAACTCTCGCTGATCAAGCAGTCCCGGCTGTCGGTGATGCCGATCGATCCGGCGTCATGGAAACTGATCTGCAAGATGGGCGCGACAGACCCGTCATAAAGATACGATCAAAGCGGCGGTGCGCGGTTCCCGTCACGCGGGCGTGATTTGGTTTTTGGAACAATCGTTCTAGATTGGGGCCCAACGTCAATCGACAGGCGGACGGGCCCGTTTCAATTCGGGCGCCGCCTCTAAACTAGGAGAGATCATGTCCCAGCACGCCATTCTTTATCCGCGCCAACAGGTCCCCGCGCTTGAAGTCCCCTTGGTCGGCGGGGGCAGCTTCACCTTGGCCGATGAAAGTCCGGAAAACTTCACCATGGTGGTTTTCTATCGCGGCCTGCATTGCCCGATCTGCGCCAACTACCTCGGCGATCTGCACAACAGGCTCGATGCCCTCGCCGAGAAAGGCGTGAACGTCATCGTGTTGAGTTCCGACGATGAGGAGCGCGCCACCGAAGCCAAGCAGAAATGGAACCTGCCGAACCTGCGCCTTGGCTACGGGATCAGCCTGGATACCGCACGGGAATGGGGCCTCTTCATCTCCGCCGGCCGCGGCAAAACCTCCGTCGGGATCGAGGAGCCGGCAATGTTCTCCGAACCGGCGCTTTACCTCGTCCGCCCGAATGGCGAGCTGTATTTCGGCACGGTTCAGACCATGCCCTTCGCCCGCCCCGCTTTCGGGGACATCGTGAAGGCAATCGATTTCGTCGTCGCCAAGGACTATCCGGGCCGGGGCGAAATCATCGAACACGCGGCGGCCGCGGAATAACGCATCACCGCCTTGTCACGGCATTGACTATCCAAGACCGGCTGCTCGAAAGGGTGGCCGGTTTTCTCATCCCGCAGCGTTGTTTGCTATTTTCCTGGGAAACGGGTCATGCCAAAGTCCGGCCATGGCACGGGTAGATATTACATCCAGACTTTCGTCCCAATTGAAGGACGCCTTGGCTGAGGAAGCGCGGCTTGCCGCTGACGTCGCGGCGGCGCATGGCGGCGCGCCGGCGGCGGATGACGTCGTCGGCCAGCGCAGGCTGTACAACGCCAACCGCGCCTTCTGGAACGAGGGCGGGCCGGCCATGGCCGACCGCGTCGACCTTACCATCGACGGGCCGGGCGGCGACCTTCCCTTGCGCATACACTACCCGGTGGATGACCGGCCCCTGCCGGCGTTGATCTTTCTGCATGGCGGCGGCTGGGTGCTCGGCAATCTCGATACTCATGACCGGATCATGCGTCAGTTGGCGGCCGATAGCGGCATGGCGGTCGTCGGGGTGGACTACCGCCTTGCGCCCGAAGCGCCGTTTCCCAGCGCGAACGAGGATGCGGTCGTTGCCGTTCAATGGCTGGCGGAAAACGGCGCGACCCTTGGCCTGGATACGGATCGACTGGCGATCGGCGGCGATTCGGCGGGCGCGGCCTTAAGCCTTGGCACCTTGCACACGATCAAGGAACAACAGCCGGACCTGTTGAAGGCGGGGCTGC
This sequence comes from uncultured Flavobacteriaceae bacterium, assembly GCA_964350445.1. Taxonomy (GTDB): domain Bacteria; phylum Pseudomonadota; class Alphaproteobacteria; order UBA8366; family Aestuariispiraceae; genus Hwanghaeella. Next base: position 12,972 of record CAYGKA010000022.1, on the reverse strand, counting down.
TCTATTATGGATCCTACGGGTTGCGGGATTCGCGCAGCCGCCGGCTTTTCGGTGGGGCCGAGGACGGGTTGTCGCCGGAAAACCTCGCCTTCTTCCGCGACTGTTTGATGGCGCCGGGTGCGGCCAAGCCGGATTGGCGGCTCAACCTGTTGTCGCGCGACGTGGCGGGCATGCCGCCGCTTTTCATAGGGCCGGTGGAATGCGATCCCCTGCGCGACGACAGCGATGCGTTGAGCGAACTTTGCGTCGATGCCGGGATTCCGCACGACTATCATCTCTTCAAGGGCGTGCTGCACGGATTCCTGCATATGAGCCGGATGGTCGACGCCTCCCGCGAAGCGCTGGCGCTGGGCGGAGCCTTCCTGCGCCGCCATGTCGCGGGCGCATAGGCGGGAAACACCGCTTTTCACCTGCGTTATTCGGTTATTTGCCCCAGGAACCCGTTGAATTTACGGCTTTGTCGCAGCATCATGCCCTCGCGCCGCCAGTTCCGAGAGGCAGCCGGACAGATGGGATGGCGTCATATGATACATGACGGAGTCCGCAGACGGGGTCTGCGGGAGCAATCCCGCGTCTCGTGTGCCATATCAAAGAGCAGGAGGGGACAATATGTTCGAAGTTCACACCTTCCCGGTGCCGGAAGACGCAAAAGCACGCGCCTTGGTTACCAAGGATCAGTACCAGGAGATGTACAAGAAATCGGTTGAGGACCCGAACGGGTTTTGGGCCGAGCACGGCAAGCGGATCGACTGGATCAAGCCGTATTCCAAGGTCAAGAATGCCAATTTCACGGCGCCGGATGTCTCGATCAAATGGTTCGAGGACGGCACGCTGAACGCCAGCGCCAATTGCATCGATCGTCATTTGGCGACGCGCGGCGACCAGGTGGCCATCATCTGGGAAGGCGACGAGCCGACGGACGACGCCAAGATCACCTATAACGAGCTGGCGGACCATGTCGGCCGGCTCTCGAACGCGATGAAGGCCAAGGGCGTCAAGAAAGGCGACCGCGTCTGCATCTATATGCCGATGATCCCCGAAGCGGCTTATGCGATGCTGGCCTGCGCGCGCATCGGCGCGGTGCATTCCATCGTCTTCGGTGGCTTCTCGCCCGACAGCCTGTCGAACCGCATTCAGGATTCCGAATGCAAGATGGTCATCACCTCCGACGAAGGCGTGCGCGGTGGCCGTAAAATTCCACTCAAGGCCAATACGGACAAGGCGCTGGAAACCTGCCCCTCAGTCACCAGCGTCATCGTCGTTAAGCGCACCGGTGGCGATATCGGCTGGGTCGACGGGCGCGACGTCTGGTACGAGGATGTCTGTGCCGAGGCGAGCCCGGATTGCCCGCCGGAGGAAATGAACGCGGAGGATCCGCTGTTCATCCTCTATACATCAGGCTCCACCGGTCAGCCGAAGGGCGTTCTTCACACGACCGGCGGCTACATGGTCTATGCCTCGATGACGCATCAATACGTCTTCGACTATCACGACGGGGATATCTACTGGTGCACGGCCGATGTGGGCTGGGTCACCGGGCACAGCTATATCGTCTATGGGCCGCTCGCCAACGGGGCGACGACGCTGATGTTCGAAGGGGTGCCGAACTATCCGGATTCTTCGCGATTCTGGCAGGTCTGTGACAAGCATCAGGTGAACAGTTTCTATACCGCGCCGACCGCAATACGCGCGTTGATGCGGGAAGGGGATGGGCCGGTCAAATCGACCAGCCGGAAGTCCTTGCGCTTGCTGGGCTCGGTTGGTGAACCGATCAACCCGGAAGCCTGGATGTGGTACCACGAAGTGGTCGGCGACAAGCGCTGCCCCATCGTCGATACCTGGTGGCAGACGGAAACCGGTGGCATCTTGATTACCCCGCTGCCGGGCGCGACGGACCTGAAGCCGGGTTCCGCGACACTGCCTTTCTTCGGCGTGGAGCCGCAGATCGTCGACAATGAGGGTAACCCGCTTGAGGGTGCAACGGAGGGCAACCTCTGTATCACCGAATCCTGGCCGGGCCAGATGCGCACGGTCTATGGCGATCACGAACGTTTTGTGCAGACCTATTTCTCGACCTATCCGGGGAAATACTTCACGGGCGACGGCTGCCGCCGCGATGAAGACGGCTATTACTGGATCACCGGCCGCGTCGATGACGTCATCAACGTCTCCGGCCACCGGATGGGGACGGCGGAAGTCGAAAGCGCCCTGGTCGCCCATGACAAGGTCGCCGAAACCGCGGTTGTCGGCGCGCCGCACGACATCAAGGGTCAGGGCATTTACGCCTATGTGACGCTGAATGTCGGCGTGGAACCGACGGATGCCTTGAAAAAAGAACTGGTGCAGTGGGTCCGCAAGGAAATCGGGCCGATCGCCAGCCCCGACTGGCTGCAATGGGCGCCGGGCCTGCCAAAGACCCGTTCGGGCAAGATCATGCGCCGCATTCTGCGCAAGATCGCCGAGGATGAATTCGGCAGCTTGGGCGACACCTCGACATTGGCCGATCCGGGCGTCGTCGACGACCTGATCGACAACCGCCAGAACCGGAAGTAACGGCGGCAAATTGAACAGCTGAACCGGCGCAAGCCGATTGAACGGGGTCCTTCAGGGCCCCGTTCTTTTTTGGATGGGCCGGTGGTCCGCCAGCGCATAGACCCGGCAGCGCAGGTCGTCGAGCAGGCGGTGGCGGTCGCTGATATCGGGAAGGTCGGCGGCCTGGATCGGTTGGCCGATGCGCACCGTGACGTCGCTGCCGATGCGGCGCGCCAGTTCATACATCAGCAGGGCTTCGCGCCAGGCCTCGCCGATCCGGCTGGCCAGATGGAAGCGCCAGGAATTCTGGCCCTCGAAATAGATCGGCAGGACGGTGGCGTCCGACCGTTGGACCATTGCCGAAACGAAGAGCTTCCAAGGCGCGTCGGTCGCAGGGCCGAAAACCCTCTCCGCGGTCGAGACGCGGCCGGCCGGGAAGATAATGACCGCGCCGCCGTCGCGCAGATGGTGCAAGGCGGCTTGGCGCGCGGCGACATTGCTGCGCAAGGCGGTGCTCGCCCCTTCGAAATGGATCGGCAGCAGGTAGGGCCGCAATTCCGGCGCGCGGTCGAAGGTGGCATGCGCCATCAGTTTGATGTCGTTGCGGCGTTGACTGACCAGATGGCAGGCGCTCAACCCGTCGAGCACGCCGAAGGGGTGGTTCGACACGACGATCAGCGGTCCTTCCGCGGGCAGGTTGCGCAACTGGTCCTCGTCGTAATCCAGGCTGACGCGCAACCGGTCGATCGCCTCCTGCCAGAAGGGAAGGCCGCTGTCGCCCTGCAGACGATAGTCGTCATAGAGCCGTTTCAGCCTGCGCTGGCCGGAAACCTTTTCGATGGCGCGGATCAGGGACCGGCGCAGGATGGGGTCGCCGTCGGTGGCGTAGGAGATGGTCGGGGTTTCGGTGATGTCTGTCATGGTCGGTCGGTTCTTTGTGCCACGGGACGAACCGTCACCCCTTACCAACCGGGCGTGACACGGAAATGACGGATTGATGGCAATTCAGGGCAAGCCTTTGCTAAAATACTGATTTCCCATTGCCTCCGGACGCAACGCTGGATACCGTCCGCCGCGCGGGGCACGTGGGGGCGTATCCGAAGCAACAAGGCAGAGGAGGCCTGGGATATGGCCAAGACGCGTTCCAAGGCCGACAAACTGGCCGCTCTTCGCGATGAGCGCCAGAAACAGATCGATCTGTACAAGCGCCTTCCCAATCAGAAGGACGGTGCGGCGCAGGAAGTCGCCGCCCGCATCCATACGATCGACAAGGACATTGCCCAGGTATCGACCGAGAAGCCGGCTCCCAAAGGAACGCCCGTTTGGGTTTGGGTGCTGGTTGCCGTCGCGGCGGGCGGTTTGGCCTGGGCTGGAACCTTCTACTATGGCGGCATGGTCAACGGTTGAACGATGCCCGTTGGCCGCGCGCCGGCTAGGCGATCGTGACCGGCATCCCAAGCCGTAAATTGAAACAATCCGCGGCGCTTCCCTTGTTGACGGCGATCTCCACCAAACCCATGGAGTTCGCGTACCAAAAACCCGCGCCCTCCCCAACGTCGCCAAAGGTGGCGGCATGGGAAAACGACCCGCCGCCCGCATCTATCCCGGCCGCCGGTCCCAAACCATCTGCCCTGCGTCCCAGAATGCAGTTCCCGAAACCATCGATATAAATCACCTCATCGACATCGTCGGGCCATGGTGGGTCTATGGCGGGACCGTCGATTTCCTCCGTCAATCCAGCCGGCAACGGGCTTTGCCGCCCCGCTGCGCCGGACCTGTGGGCCGCGATCATCGCGGCCACCGGCGCAAACAGATCCCGGCCGTGGAAACTTGCCGACAGCGTAGGCGGGCGCCAGGTGATCCGGTGCCAGCGCGCATCGCCGCTTTGGCCGCCGATTTGACGGGCGGCGATGGCGAATAAACCATTGTCGGGTCCGATGAAGAACCGGCTGCCGGCTTGCAAGATGATAGGGTCCCTTTCAGTGCCGACCCCGGGGTCGACGACGCCGACGCAGCAGCATTCTTCAGGCATTGTGCGCGCCAATGCGGCGAGCAGATAGGCGGCCGCGCGGGGGTCGTGTTTTGGGGCGTCGTGCATCAGATCGATCAGCGGCATGCTGCTTGCATATTCGGCTACCGCCATATGCATTTGGCCGATATAGGGGCCCTGCCAACCGAAGTCCGTGAAAAAAATGACCATGCCATTGTCCCGTCGAATTATATTCTGCGTGCATGTTTTCCCAGATTTGGCCTAAATCCTGCAGTGTTGGGCGCCGGATGTGAAGAGTACACAGGTGATGCAACAAAGCGTTCTTGCAACGGAAGAACAGGAAATAGATCGCGAATCCGAACGCAGTGATCGCGGGCGGGTGCTGCTTGTGGACGATGGCGAGACCAATCGAATGATTGCGAAAGCCATGGTTCGGCGCGCCGGTTTCGTCGTGGATGAAGCTTTCGATGGCGCCGAAGCGGTGGACCTCGCGCTCCAGCATTCCTATGTCGCGATCCTGATGGATGTCGCCATGCCCGTCATGGACGGCGTCGAGGCGACACGGGCCATACGGCAATTGCCGGCGCCGAATTGCGACGTTCCGGTGGTGGCGCTCACCGCGCATGACACACCGGCCGACCGGTTACGGTGCCTGGAAGCGGGCATGGACGATTATATCGCCAAACCCCTGCGTTATGCGGAACTGGTCCGGGTCTTGGATCGCAATGTGCGCCCCGGCGACGATATGGACCAGGAGACGGCGGGCCCAGCGGGTGATGAGGATGACGGCGAAACCGTTCAGGTCGAGGGACTCGGCCAGGCGGTCCTGATCCAAGGCGAGAAGATTTCCCAGTTGGAGGAGGATGCCGGCCCGGATGCGATGAAGGACCTCATCGTGATGTATCTGGGTGAGGCGGATCGGTTGATTTCTGCGCTGACCAGCTCCGACGGCTCGGTTTCCACAAAGGAAAGAACCCGTTGGGCGCATTCCTTGAAAAGCAGTTCGGCTTCCTTCGGTGCGCGCGCCATGGAGCTTACCGCCGCTGTTCTGGAGAAGGCATACGAAAAGGACGATTTTGCGCGGGCCACCGTGTTCCTGCGCCAATTGCCGGCACTGGGTGAGCGGACCTCGCAGGCCTTTGCCGAACGCGGTCTGGGGCGGCCGCAGTAAACCACCGTCACCGACAAAGCGAATGCGGGCCGCACGCCGCAAAGCAACGCGCCGATCAAATAGCCAATTTCTAAGGGAATGCCTTTGGGCGGGTGGTGCCGGCTGCGTGACTCGAACACGCGACCCCATCATTACGAATGATGTGCTCTACCAACTGAGCTAAGCCGGCCCATCGCGACCGTCTGATATTGCGGCAGGCGTGAGACTGCAAGTCTTTTGTCTGTGTTGAAGGTCAAAAACCGGACGGAATGGCGAAACTGGGCAAACGGCCGGGTGACGATGCCCGAAAAATAGAAAAGAAATACCAAAAAACTACCCTGGTGTGACACGCGTCACTTATTCATGGACAGGGCAGGGGTAGGGTGAACGCATCAAAAGGGTTCTTTCGCTAGCCGATTTTCGGTGAGAAGTTTCTTCCCTTTTGCCTCTTACTCTCCCTCGCCTTGTCGGCCCGGACATCCTCCGGGCCGCTTTTTTATGAGAGGCCTGACGGAAAAATCTTGGCGGAATGCAACGGGAGTCGCAAAATAAGATGCATATCGCGAATGGTTATCATTTCCGGGCCATAGGGGCGGGCCGTTTCATTTGCCCAGCTTCCGGTCCATTCGTATAATGCTACGACAGCATGGCGCCACCGGATCACAGAAGTGAAAGGCTGGTTGTCCCTGTCCACAAAAAACATGATTGGCGGGTGAAACGTGATCCAACTAGACGGGTCGACGGAACTTCAGGCAATACTTGATGGTGTCTTCAAACCGTTGCGGCGTGAAGAGCGTCGCAAACGACAGCGCTTTGAGCGGCGCGGAGCCGCGCATCATAATCCTCTGTTGACGACGAACTATCCCGGGGCGGGAGAGAACCCGCACGCCGGCGCAAACACGCCTGAAGCGGCGGCTGAGCAGATGCTCAATCGAACCCGTGTCGCGACAACGGAAGATCTGATCAACAGCGGATACGCCGAAGGACGGATTATCAACCCGCCTCCGCCGACATCGACGGATACGGCGTCGGGCGGGTCGGTCGTGAATTCCTACGTTCAGGGCCATTTCCCGCCAATCGGGCGCATCTGGTCTGAAGGCGCATGACCGTCGGGTCCAGACGAGCCGAATCAAAACTTGTGGAATCCGGACATACCGGCCCAGGTGCCGTCGGGCGGTCTCCTTCTCCCCATATGACGAGTGCGGAAGTCCGCGATGCTGTCGCCGAGGTCGAATCCGGCGATGCCGCGGTTAAGGGCGCCCGAGCGGCTCAACTCGCGTGGCGCCCGGCCTGGGCGATTCGAAGCCGCCGTGGCGCTCTGCATGCGCTAAGGGCATGGATCGGCCGGAAATCATCTTGATGACGCCGCGGATACTGGTCGCGAAATTCGCCCATGAAACCAACCGGTTCTCCAGCCGGCCGACAGGGTTGGACGCTTTCCGCGCGAACATGCTCTATGCCGGCTCCGAAATCCCGGACCGTTTGCGTGACACCAATTCGGAAATTGCCGGATTCCTGGACGTCGCCCAGGAGCAGGGATGGACGATGGTGCCGACCGTCGCCGCGAATGCCGGACCCAGCGGCGTGGTGACTGCAGAGGCCGAGAGGTTCGTGACCGACGGTATCCTGGCCGGGTTGGACGGTGGCCCGGTCGATGGAGTTCTGCTCGCCCTGCATGGGGCGATGGTGACGGAAACGGACGATGACGGGGAAGGGGCGCTGCTGCTGAAGCTGCGCGACCGTCTGGGGCCGGAGGTTCCGATCATGGCAACGCTGGACCTGCACGCCAATGTCACGGACCGAATGGCGTCCCTGGCGACCGCTCTGTTCTCATATCGGACCTATCCCCATGTGGACATGCGCGAACGCGGGGCCGAAGCGGCGCGCCTGATGGCCCGCCGTCTTGCCGGCGATTGTCGCCCCGTGACTGTTGTTTCGCGCGGCCCGCTGCTGGTCGGCTGCGACGATGGGCGAACGACAGGAACGGGTCAGATGTTGGACCATCTGGCCGCGGCGCGGCGATTGGAGGGCGAGGAACCCGGCATTCTGTCCGTTTCGGTCAATGCGGGCTTCGTCGATGCTGATATCGCAGAGGCCGGGCCCAGCGTGACCGTCACCGGTGACGGCGCGTCACCGCGGTGGCGGGAACTGGCCGACGGGATCATGGCGGAGATTTGGCGGCGGCGCGACGAGAGCAGTGTCGAGATCATGTCCCCGGAAGAAGCCATCCGACGCGCGGTGTATGCCCACGGCAAAAAGGAAACCGGTTCAGGCCCGGTCGTCATCGCGGACTTTGCTGACAATCCGGGGGCCGGCGCTTATGGCGACGCGACGCGATTGCTGGAAATCATGATCGGGGCCGGCATGCGCAACGCCGCGATCGGCGGTCTGTACGATCCTGACGCGGCGGCTGAAATGCACGGCGCCGGGATTGGCGCGGAATTGACATTGCCGCTCGGCGGCAAGACCAATCCGGCGCGCGGCGGCGGACCCTTGACCCTGACCGGTACGGTGACGGCGTTGGGCAGCGGCAAGTTCGTTCATGAAGGCCCGATGTCGACGGGTGTCGCCGGCGACCTGGGGCCCAGTGCCTGTTTCCGGGTGACGGGTGCGGAGGGCGCCGATATCGATATTCTCGTCGTCTCCATCAATGTGCAGATGCTGGACCGCGCGCTGTTCCGCGCCGTCGGGATACAGCCGGAAGGGAAAGACTTCCTCGCCGTGAAGTCCCAGCAACATTTCCGCGGCGCCTTTGGCCCGATCGCATCCGAGATCCTTGTCTGCGACACAGGCGGGATGAGCTCCGACGACCTTTCATACCGGACGTTCAAGAAAGTGCGCCGGCCGATCCATCCGCTTGACCCGGTGACCTGGGACAGGTGAGCGGCCGGTGCGTCGACCGGGTACCGAAGCCCGCAAATCTGCGCCCCTGAATTGGCCTTCCGGAATCGACCCCCCTGGATCAACACCCCTGGATCAACACCCCTGGATCGACCCCCTGGATCGACGCCGGAAGAAAAACAACATCAGCGTGCATGCACACTTGATCTCGGCATGTTCATCCCGCAGTTTTCAAACTGGATTGTTATCGAACCGGGGGGCTGACGGGTGAAGGGAAACATTTTTGCAAGCGCTGTCGCCGCAGCGCTTCTGTCGGGCTGCGTTAACTTGGGCACCCTGGGTGGTACGGATTCTCCGCCGGCCCAGGCAAACACGCCGACGGTGCAGAAAAGCGCTGCTCAAGGCTTTGTTCCCGCAGGCGAAAGGATGGCCAGCAAGAGCGTCCAAACAGTTCTCGAACTTCCCCGCTCGGTTACGAACCTGAGCAAAGGAAAGACTGAAACCGCCAAGATCAAAGCGGATTTCCGTAACCCCCTCCCGTCGGGCATGGTGCTGCTGGCCAGTTTACCGTTGGAAGCCGAACTCGATACGGATGCTCGCCTGGACCGGGCCATATTCAAATACGGAGAGTTCAAGAATGTGAAACGCGGGAATGAATGGGTCCCGGTGCATCGCCACGTTTTCGAGGTTGCCGTCGTAAAGACCAAAATTCCCAAGAACTACAGTTCTTCACACTATTACCCCGATTTTTCACGCTTGTGCGACAACAAGATCGAAAGAGAAGAGTATGTGGACGAGAGCGAGTCTCTCTACCGCATGCTGACGATCTTCAAATGCACGCCGACCGGAACCGAACAGGCCACCGGCGGCGCCGTCATGCATCTGGAATTGGAGGGAACATCGGTTCTCCTTACGCATCAATGGATCGGCAATGCCCTGGCGCACAAGGAGAATATCGCGGCGACCAAGAAGCGTTGGCAATCTGCGCGGCTGTGTCTGTTGGGCGCCGGGAAGGGTGACCCGGGCGTCTGTCCTATCGGCCGTTATGACGGGTCGGCGGACTTCAACCGGCACTGCGCGTTCAGTGCGGAGGTGGCTGTTTTTCCACGGTCCATGGAATTTGATTTGGGGGCGGAAAGGGAACAATGGCTCAGCCTCGGCATCGGCCGAAACTTGGCGAACGGTTTCAATGACAAGGTGATCGACCTTTTCGTGAAGGACATCGAAAACGTAATAAAGAAGAATCCGGATCTGCCGGTTGTCGCACGATTGATGGTAAGCGGCGGGTCGGCCGGTACGATGCTGAACGATTCTTTGGTTTCGCGGTCGGTAGCGGAAAAGATCGGGAAGGCGCTGCGAAACAAAGGGTATCGCCCAAATCAAATTCTTACCGGTATCAACCCGACATGCCGGGCGGATTTGGAGTGGGTTTTTCCGGATAAGAACAGCCGATATCAGATCGTTCCGGCGCCTCCCGCCTAGTTGGGCCCTGCCGAACACCCGCGCAACAGCCGCCCGGTTGCCAGGGTCAAACCCGCTTGGCTATTGTTTACGGACGCAATGAGAAGCAACCTGGGTAGAGGTCGCACGGCCATGCAGGGACGATATGCCGAACAACAGAATTCCGACCACGACCATCGGCGCGTATCCGAAGCCTGACTACGTTCCGGTGCAGGATTGGTTCAAACTGCCGGACGGCATGTCCACCTCCGTCGCGACGGAACTCTATGAAGAGAACTTGGCTGAGGCCGGCGAGCAGGCGGAAGAATTTTTCCGGCGCGCCGCCGAGGAAGTGATCGCCGATCAGGTCGACGCGGGAATAGACATTCCCACCGACGGCGAGGTCCGGCGTGAGAACTATATCCACTATCACTGCCGCCATCTGGACGGGTTTGATTTCAAGAACCTCACCCATCGCGTTCTGCGGGACGGCGCTTATGAGACGGACCTGCCGACGATCCGGGCCAAGATTGCGGTTCGAAATACCGGGTTCCTGGTGCATGACTGGAAGGCGGCCCAGCAATTCACCGACCGGCCGGTGAAGGTCACGGTGCCCGGCCCGATCACCATCGCCGATACGACGGCGGACGATCACTATGGCGACCCGAAGGCATTGGCCCGCGATCTGGCCGACGCGTTGAATGCCGAAGTGCGCGCCCTTGCCGAGGCCGGATGCGCGGTCATCCAGATTGACGAACCGCTATTCGCGCGGAAGGCGGACGCGGCCCTGGATTACGGCATCGAAACGCTCGAACGATGCTTCGCCGGAATCCCGCCCGGCGTCACCCGCGTCATGCATATGTGTTGCGGCTATCCCAATTATCTGGACCAGACCGATTATCACAAGGCAGATCCGGCGAGCTATTTCCAATTGGCGGATGCCCTGGACATCGCCGCCATCGACCAGGTTTCAATCGAGGATGCGCATCGCCACAACGATCTTTCCCTAATCGACCGGTTCAAGCAGAAGACCGTCATTTTCGGCTGTATCGCGGTGGCGAAAAGCAAGGTGGAGACCGTGGCGGACGTGGCGGAACGGCTGCGCGCGGCGCTCGGCCATATCGACCGCGACCGCCTCATCGCCGCACCGGATTGCGGGCTGGGCCATTTGACCCGCGATCTCGCCCGCCGGAAACTGGCGGTGATGTGCCGGGCGGCGGCGTCGGTTTGACACGGTCATTGGACTTTCTGGCATACGGAGATGCTCACGAAAAAGGCAACGGACCGTTGCGGTGAGCGGTATAGACGGGCACGCCAAATGCCCTAAATAAAAAGCCAACACGGCAATACCTGTACGGAGAGGCACAGAAATGACACAGCAAAGCACCTATACACCGCCGAAGATATGGACCTGGGACAATCAGGATGGCGGCAAATGGACCAGCACCAACCGGCCGATCGCCGGCCCGACGCATGACAAGGAGCTGCCCGTCGGAACGCACCCGATGCAGCTCTACTCGCTGGGCACGCCCAATGGGCAGAAGGTCACGATCATGCTGGAGGAGCTTCTGGCACTGGGCGAAAGCAGCGCGGAATACGACGCCTGGCTGATCAGGATCGGCGACGGCGATCAATTCGGTAGCGGCTTCGTCGACATCAACCCGAATTCCAAAATCCCGGCGCTGCTGGACCGCTCCGAAAACCCGCCGCAGCGCGTTTTCGAGTCCGGCTCGATCCTGGTGTATCTGGCGGAGAAATTCGGCCACTTCCTGCCCACCGAACGCGCCGCGCGCACGGAGGTTCTCAACTGGCTGTTCTGGCTGCACGGGTCCGCCCCCTATCTTGGCGGCGGTTTTGGGCATTTCTATGTCTATGCGCCGGAAAAGTTCGAGTATCCGATCAACCGGTTCGCGATGGAAACCAAACGGCAGCTGGACGTGCTGGACCGCCGCTTGGCGGAAAGCCGCTTCCTGGGCGGGGATGATTACTCAATTGCGGATATGGCGACATGGCCCTGGTACGGCAACCTCGCGCGTGGGGCGCAGTATGAGGACGCGGGAACCTTCCTTCAGGTTCAATCCTATGAAAATGTGCAGCGCTGGATGAAGGAAATCTGGGACCGCCCGGCAGTGCAGCGCGGCCGCAAGGTGAACAAACTTTCCGGCGAGCCGTGGGAGCAGCTTCACGAGCGCCACGATGCCGGCGACTTCGACACCAAGACGCAGGACAAGCTTGCTGCCGCGGAGTAACCGGAACCCTATATCGGTAAAAGCCGGGGCGGTTGTTTTTGCAGCCGCCCCGTTTCCTTACCCGGGCGTTACGGTGCGGTCAGGCTCGGGTCCTGCTGGACCAGACCGGGCCAGGCATCGCGCAGGAAAACGGTCAGGTCGTTCGCCTTGCCGTCCAGCTTATACGGAAACATCAGGGTGCTGATGAAACCCCGGTGATAGGTCGCGTGATTGACGAGGTGGAGGAGAATTTCCGCGCGCGTCATGGCGCCCTCTCCGCCGCCGACAAAGGTGAAGCGGACGATTTGATCGAGACCGCCCTCATCCAATGAATCCGCATAGTCTATGTAATGTTTGTTCATCTGCCGAAGCGCGTCCGCGACGATTGAAAACGGCCTGGTTTCCGGCCGGTGCCGCGATTGGTGCGGATGGGCCGTTCCTTCCAGATGGGCGCGGAAAACCTCCGCCACCAGCAGGATATGGTCGACGGTACCGCTGATCGTGCCGAACAAGGTATCGCGGGGAGCGACAAGCTCTTCAGCGCGAAGCCGCGCCGCATTTTCCAGCACGACATTGTCCGCCCAGTCCATATAGCGGACCATCTTCCTCACCAATGCACGGTCCGCCACGGGCGTCTCCTCTCCATCCGACGGGGAAGATTTTGCATCCGACGCCGATGTCCTCAAGCGCAACATTGTCACGATGACAATACAGGCCGGGGACAATACAGGCCGGGGACAATACAGGCCGGGGACAATACAGGCCGGGGACAATACAGGCCGGGGACAATA
>CAYGKA010000021.1:0-73489 GCA_964350445.1 uncultured Flavobacteriaceae bacterium | reverse complement strand
TCATCCGCCGCTACGAGGAACCCGCCGGCATCAAGGTCCTCGCCCCCGGCTTCCCGCCCGAAATCCTCGACGACGAACCGGAGGAGCGGGGATACGAGGTGGTGGTGGACAGGGGATGAGCCCGTTAGGGTGGAATTTCGAAGCTTCCACTTGTCCGGGTTCGTCTGCCGATGAGATTTCTAGCCGTTCTTCTTATGACGTTTGTTGCTGTCGGCTGCAGCTCCATTGTTGACCGGCTTCCCGAGCCGACGGAGGACGAACGCGTCGCACTGGAGAGCCTGTGCAGCGGTGTCTGGATTCTTGCCGATCGCGGTGAGGGCGTAGCGTATGAACGCACCGTTCCGGTGGAAACGTGCCTCGATTACGTGCAGGGGCATGGGGAACCAGGCTACCCCTATCTCTACCATTACCTGACGGAGAGTTGCTGGCGGGCAGCCTCAAAATCCGAGCGCCGCCGTCGGTCCATTTGGACGTTCGACTACAACGATTGCATTGGCAAAGCCCTTATCGACAAAAAAAGGGCAGCTGATATTAGAGCGATATTTATGCCCCAATTCTCCTGCCTTGCCTGGCTGCTCCAGGAACCGGGAAAGCTTGAGGATGGTTATTGCGTTTTTGGAACTGCCGGGATCGGTGACAATGTGGTCTTGCGTGGGATCGTGCAGGACTATTTCCACCGCTTGCGACACGGAGGAGGGGCACAGGATAAGCCCTGCGATTATAATCCGCTTGAGGGGGTGTTGCCGGTACCATATCTGCTATCCGTTGAAGACCTGATCGGTCAAAAAAGGCCAACGGAAGCGGTGTTGAGCGCCTACCTCACCGATCTTGGATTGGAATGCCGCTCTGCTGAAAACGAATATGGGCGGAATCGGCGCTGCAAAACCGGGGCTTTGGCCATTCCTTGGTCGCGAAGCGATTATTCTTCGTTTGGATTGACTACGAACTTCGCGGGTTGGAGCCTAAGTATAGACTACGGTGTGAACCGGGAAGACGGTCGCGTCGACGAAGCCTGCTACAGCATGTTTGCTTTGTCGCCGTAGGTCGCTCCATCGCAGTCGTCAGGCGCAACATTTTTCTTCGGCTTTCCGAGTCTCGGCCGTTTCCAAGTCCACATCCATCCCTTGCGCAAACAGCTCTTCCAGGAAGACGCTGAGCAGTTGGGAGCGGCCGTCGACCTGCGCCTTGGCGTAAATCTTGGCGCATTGGGCGCGGACCGTGCCGGGGGCCGTGCCGCGCATCTCGGCGATGGCGTCGTTCTCGATCCCTTTCAGGATCATAAGGGCGACATCGCGTTCCGACGGTGTCAGGCCCCATTGGTCGAAAAAAGTGTCGACCAGGTCGGCCATTTCGCCGCGCGCGGCGCGCAACCCGGTTTCCATGGCGGCGACGCGCTGCAGCAGCAGCCGGAGCTCCATCATCAGGAAGACCACACCGGCGATCAGCCCGACGGCGACCGCGGCTTCGATCGCCAGATGCATTTCCACCAGCCCGTTGCCGCCTTGCAGGTCGACGATGACGTCGCCGATGAAGAACAGCGCGCAGAGCGCCTGGAACAGAATGATGACGGCGAGCGTCGCCGCCCGCCGTTCCTGCGTCAGCGCAGGCATCAAGCCGGAAAACATTCGGTGCGCTTGCCCCCCAAAAAAGATGTGACTGCCAGGACGGCCCCGGGTGCCCGATGCCGCCGTCTATCCCAGGGCCATCTTACGCCTACCTTACGGTCCGGAACTTTGATCGGGGTCAAACAGGGCGGCGCGTCACGCGACCGGCCTGCCTTCCGGTATCTTTTTCCGACCGTCGACCATGGCGCGCACCAGGGGCACGCCCGAGCGCCAGGTGTCGAACAACACGCCGGCGACATGCAGAGCGACCGAGAACATCAGCCAGCCGAAGGCCGCTTCATGCACTTCCTCGACCCATTCCATGCCGAAGAAGGCGACGGTGCCCATCATGTAACCGGTCGCGCCCAGCGCCGCGACGGTCGCCCAGAGGTTATAGGCCATCAGCGCGCCGAGCGGGTTGTGGGAGAGATGAACCGTCCGATCGCCCATCACCATGGCGCCGAGGTGGCGTAAGGCCCGGCGGGGGCTGGGTGGAAAGGCGCTGAACCGGGCCGGCCGGGTACCGATCAGGCCCCAGAGAAGCCGCACGGCGACGAGGCCGAGGGCCGCATAACCGACCCATTCGTGCAGAGCGCTATCCTCGTCGGTGAAGGCGCTGTTGATCAGAATGGCAAGCGCCAGGGTCCAGTGGATCAGGCGCACCAGCGGGTCCCAGACCGCGACGGTGCGGGCGGGTGGGGCGGAAATTGGGAGGGCGCCCGATTGCTCGGTATTGCGCCCACCCTTCTCCCGACCTTCGGAAGTGTCGAGGGATGCCATGGCCCGATTACTTCGACTTGATTTTGGTGATCTGGCCGGTCTGCTGATCGACGTAGATTTCCGCCATCTTGCCGTCTTTCACGACATAGGCTTCGATCTTGCCGTCTTCCATTTCGGCCTTGCGGATCTCGTAGCCCATATCCTTCAGCTTGGCCTGGACCTGTTCCATGGTCGTGCCGAGTTGGGTGCCGGTGGTGAGGTCCATGGCCATCGCGGAAGTCGCGGTGAAAGCGGCGAAAAACGCGGTGGCGAGAATGGTCTTGTAGGTCATCTGGAAACTCCTGCAGTGGGGATGTCCGAAGCCGTGTGGCGTCGGTGGTCAGGAGTTAGCGATGTTCCGGGTCTGCCGGAATTGGCGATGCGCTTAAACGCAGGCGCATAAGCGGGCGCTTACGGCTTTCCCGACGGCTAAATGGCGGGGCGCCGGTCGGGTTTTGTTGCTATGTGTCAACGGGATGTCGACGGCTGTTAAAATGCTTATAAGACATTGCTATAGCTAAATTTTCAGCAATTGGATAGCGTGATCGTGGGGTAGGTGCGTATTACTTTTTCAACCGGCATAAAGGGAACCCTTACCATGCGCCTGCGATCAATGATCGCGATTGCCGCCATCGGCCTCGCAACCACAATCGGCTCAATCACATCGGCATCGACCGCTAAGGCCGGCACAGTCGGTGTTTTCGGCGAACGGTTCAGTCTGGGCGTTATCGACAATTTCTATGACGGCCTCGCCGGGCACAGTTCCTCGATCCTGGGCTCGATTACCGGTGGCGCGCTTTCCGGCATCGACCTGCTCTGGGCGGTTCAGCCCAGCAACGCCTATACCGGCGCCGAATTGACCGCGATGCAGGATTTCCTCGGCGGCGGCGGACGGATCGCCTTCATGGGCGAACATGGCTCCTTCGCCCCGAACGAAAACAATCGCATCAACGCCGCCCTTTCCGTCTTCGGCAGCACGATGTCGATCATCAACGAACTTGTCGATATCGGCGTTCGTACTGCGACCGTGGCCGACGGCCAAATTCTTAACCATCCGCTGACCGCGGGCGTAAACCGCTATGACTATGCGGCCTTCGCGCCGCTCAGCATGGGCGCGAATGGCATCGCCTTGATGTTGGGGGAGGACGACACCAGCGACATCATGATGGGGTTCGAGAATATCGGCGGCGGGTCGATCTTCCTGATCACCGACCAGAATGTCTGGGATACCGCGCGCCGCGCCGATTCCGACAACGAAGTGCTTTTCGAAAACCTGCTGGTCGGCAGAACGGTGAGCACGGTCCCGCTTCCGGCCGCCGGCTGGATGATGATTGCGGGTCTCGCGGCGCTCGGCTTTTTCCGGCGCCGGGCCGGCATGCGGGCCTAGAAGGCAGCGGTCCGAACAACTCTGACTGGCGCGGCGGCGGGGATTTCCCCGCCGTCAGCGTTTCAGTGCCTCGTACCGATCGATCAGCCGGCAGGCGTTCAGGTAGTTCGGCAGTTCGACGAGCGCGCCGTCGACCTCTACGCGGGCCTCGCCCTTGGCGCGCGCCGCTTCGAAACGCTGCTTGACCATCCGTGCCTGCGCGACCGCGTCTTCGGACGGGGTCAGGATATCGTTGATGATCCGGGCGTGGGCATGATGGACCGCGCTTTTGGCGGTATAGCCGCGCCGCCGCGCCCATAGGGTTTCGGCCGCCGCGCCGTCATCGTCGCGGAAGGTGAAGGGGCAGTCGACGGCGACAACCTCCGCCGCGCGGCAGTCGACCAGAAAGCGCGCCCGTGCATAATCCAGTTCCGCGCCGTCCATCCCGCGTTCCGCGCCCAGATCGGCGGCCAGGTCTTCCGACGCGATCAGGCAGGCGACAACCCTCGGGCTGGCTGCAGCGATCGCCAAAAGGCTCACTAAACCCTTGGCGGATTCGATATTCGGCAACAGCCGGGTCCGGCCTTTCGGCAGCCCGTATTCCCGTTCGAACCGGGTTACTGCTTCATCCAGTGCAACGACATGGTAGGGGCCATGGACCTTGGGCAGCGCGACGATATCCGGCGCGCCCTTCATCACGGCTTCCAGGTCGTCCATCCCGTCACCCGCCAGCGGATTGACCCGCACCGCGACAACCGCGCCCGCCGTGCGCCACGCGGCATAGGTTTCGGCGGCCAGCGTGCGGGCCTTGGGGCGTTCCGACGGCGGGGTGAAATCCTCCAATTCCTGGATCAGCACATCGGCGCCGGAGGCGGGTGCGGTGCGCAACGCCTCCTCATTCGCGCCTTCGACGAACAGCCAGGACCGGCAAAGCGGGGCGGGGCGGTAGCTGCCGGAGAAATCGTCGGGCCGCGTCATAGGTCGCCCTGCCGCAACGCCTCCAAAGCGCCCTGCAAAATATAAGCGGCGGCCATTTTGTCGACGACTTCGCCGCGGCGTTTGCGGTTCATGTCGGCCCCTTGAATCAGGAAGCGCTCGACCGCGCTGGTCGACAGGCGCTCGTCCCAGAAGGTGATGGGGAGGGTCAGGCCCCGGTGTTCCAGGTTGCGCGCGAATTGGCGGGTGGACTGGCAGCGCGGGCCTTCGGTGCCGTCCATGTTGACCGGCAGGCCAAGGACGAGGCCGCCGATATTCCATTCCGCGATCACCTTGTCCAAGGCCTCCGCGTCCTTGGTGAACTTGGTGCGGCGGATGGTTTCCAGCGGGGTCGCGACGGTCAGGCCCGGATCGGCGAGCGCCAGGCCGATGGTCTTCTCCCCCAGGTCGAGCGCAAGAAGCCGGCACCCTTTCTTGAGGGCGTCGGGCAATTCCTTGAGCGTGACGATCACGGAGCGGGCCCGCCTTTCCGTTATTCGGCGGCGAGCGCCAAGCCGCCGGCCGCGGTGAAGCTGCCGCCGACAAGGGTGCCGTTCTTATAGACCGCGCGGTGATTGGCCTTGTTCGCTGCCATTTCGATATCGGCGACCGGATCGCCGTTCACGATGACAAGGTCGGCCAGCATGCCTTCGGCGATCGACCCCTGTTCGGGCAGGCCGATCAGGTCCGCCGCGTTGCCGGTGGCGGTGATCAACGCATCCGACGCCGTCATGCCGCCTTCGACCATATAGCGAAGCTCCTGCAGGTTCTCCCCGTGCTTGTTGAAGGGGGTCCCTGCATCGGTCCCCATGGCGACCTTGCCGCCCAACTCGTAAAAGCGTTTGAAGCTTGCCTTATGGATATCGGCGATGCGCAGCGATTTTTCGATGACATAGTCGGGAATGCCGTTGCCGGCGTTTTCAAGAATGTTGCGCAGCGCCGCCAGCGTCGGGACCAGATAGGTGCCGTTTTCCAGCATTTCCTCGTAGCATTTCTCGGACATGAAAATGCCGTGCTCGATGGAGGAGATCCCCGCGCGCACCGCGTTCAAAATGCCCTCGGTGCCCTGCGCGTGGCTGGCGGTGGGTTTGTGGAAGCGTTTCGCCTCATGCACGCCGGCGGTCATTTCCTCCGGGCTGTAGTGGGCGTCCTCCGGGTTCACGCCGGGGGTCATGACCCCGCCGGTCGCCATGATTTTCACCAGGTCGCAGCCCGCATGGACCTGCTCGCGCACGGCCTTCTTCACTTCGTCCACGCCGTCGGCGACGCGGCCGGTGCGGTTGCCGTGGCCGCCGGTCATGCAGATCATCCGTCCCGCCGCGTTGATCGAGGGGCCGACGAATTCGCCCTTGCGGATCGCGTCGCGGACGGAAAATTCGATGTAATCCTTGCCACCGCAATCACGGATCATGGTGATCCCGGATTTCAGGCTGGTCTGGGCATTCGACAGCACGGTCAGCGCGATCTGGCCGACCGACTTCTTCATCATCGACGCGTTGGGGTCGGCGGCCGCGTCATAGCACAGATGCACATGGCAATCGGCCATGCCGGGCAGCACCGTGCCGCCGGAGGTGTCCACAACATCGCCCGCAAACCCGTCGAACTCGCCGACCGGCGCGACTTTTGAGATCTTCTTGCCTTCGACCAGAACGCCGTGCCCTTCCAGCAGCGCGCCCTTGCCGTCGAAAACCTTACCACCGGTGAATAGCGTCGCCATCTCGGCCCCCTAGAATATCGTAATAATAGTCGACTCGTGCTGTAGCCGGGCTCGTTCGGGGTCAATCTATGCGCCGTACCGGCATGGGCCAAGGCTGTATCGTCTTGCTCGCGGCATCTCATCAATTCCGTTGCTTCCAATTGGAATCCCGATGACAGGTCATTTTCTCGAAACAATGGGACCTTTGAAACGGTGATTTTAGCCTGTACTGATGGAATTCAGCCGCGATAGACTGGCATGAATATTACCGGGGGTTGAGGTGGGTTGTGCAGAATTTCTGGAAAGTTGCCGTTGCGATTGTAGTGTTCTGGAGCGTTCCGGCATCGGCCCATGAAGTGTCTATTGATCGCGCTGTTTATGCTTTGCATGCAAAGTTGATAGACGCACTAGCGGCAGGCGATTTTGACACCTACTCAGACATCTACCTTCGTTCGAACGAGGCGTTCCTGGACGCCGAAGCACAAACCGAACTCCGTCAGCGAGTTACGAATACTTCGAAAGACCTCTTCGGCGAACTTGGTGCTGCTCGTTATCGCAGCGAATACGACTCTGTTGCCTGTGGAGAGACGGTCGCCGTTCTTACGGAATTGACTGTTTTTGGAGACTTTTTCGTACTCGTTTCGCATGTTTTTGCCCGCATGGACAATGTTTGGCGTGTCATGGCACGCACCGTAAGTGGAAACACCGATCTAACCGTCGCTCAGGCACGGCATCGTGAATTTGGCGCCGGAAAGTGCTGACTTGGGGCCTGTGGCTACTGGTACTATACATCGTCCCTCCCGCCTTGTTTGGCGCGGTTCTGGGTGGTAGCTTCCGCGCGCCCTGATTTGGCGGGGCTTTCGAAGACATTTTCAGTGCAGGAACGGAAAGGGCGGATATGGCGCTCGACAAGCAAACCGTGGCCAAGGTCGCGCATTTGGCGCGCATTCGCGTCGCCGACGACGAGTTGGAAACGCTGGCCGGCGAACTGAACGGCATTATCGGCTGGGTGGAGCAACTGGGCGAAGTGGATACCGACGGCGTCGAGCCGATGACCTCGGCCGTCGACCTGAAGCTGCGCCTGCGCGAAGACGAAATCTCCGACGGCGATTATCCGGACCGGGTGCTGTCCAACGGCCCGTCCACCGAACTGCATTTCTATGTCGTTCCCAAAGTCGTCGAGTAGGGGAATGGAATCCATGTCCGATATGCTGACACTCACCCTCGCCGAAGCGCGCGATAAGCTGCGCGCCAAGGAAATCTCCGCCGTTGAACTGACGGATGCGTATCTCAGCGCCATGGAGCAGACGCGGGATCTGAACTGCTACATCACCGAGACGCCGGACAAGGCGCGGGAAATGGCCAAGGCGTCCGACGCGCGTATCGCCGCCGGCACGGCCGGCGCGATGGAAGGCCTGCCGATCGGGATGAAGGACCTGTTCTGCACCGAGGGCGTCCAGTCCACCGCCGGTAGCCATATTCTGGAAGGCTTCACGCCGACCTATGAATCCACCGTCTCCCGGAACCTGTGGGACGCGGGCGCAGTGATGCTGGGCAAGACAAACCTGGACGAATTCGCCATGGGCTCGTCCAACCTGACCAGCTATTACGGCGCGGTGAAGAACCCCTATACCAAGGTGGGTTCGAACCAAGCGCTGGTGCCGGGCGGGTCTTCCGGCGGCTCTGCCGCCGCTGTCGCCGCCCATGCGGCCATTGCCGCGACCGGCACCGATACGGGCGGGTCGATCCGTCAGCCGGCGGCGTTCGCGGGCCTGGTCGGGTTCAAGCCGACCTATGGGCGCTGCTCCCGCTGGGGCATCGTCGCCTTCGCCTCCTCGTTGGATCAGGCCGGGCCGATGACCCGCACGGTGCGCGATGCCGCGATCATGCTGGGCAGCATGGCCGGGTTCGATGCGAAGGACTCGACCAGCGTCGATATGGCGGTACCCGATTTCGAAGCGGCGCTGACCGGCGATATCCGCGGCATGAAGATCGGAATCCCGCAGGAATACCGGGTCGACAATATGCCGGGCGATATCGAGGCGCTGTGGAAGCAGGGTATCGAATGGATGAAGGATGCCGGGGCCGAAGTCGTCGACGTTACCCTGCCGCATACGAAATACGCGCTGCCGACCTATTACATCGTGGCGCCGGCGGAGGCGTCCTCCAACCTGGCCCGCTATGATGGCGTGCGCTATGGGCTGCGGGTCGAGGGCAAGGACCTGAACGAAATGTACGAGAACACGCGCGCCGAAGGCTTCGGGGCCGAAGTACGCCGCCGCGTGTTGATCGGCACTTATGTCCTCTCGGCCGGTTATTACGACGCCTATTACCTGAAGGCGCAGAAGGTCCGTACCCGGATCGCGCAGGACTTCAAGAACGCCTGGGGCCAATGCGACCTGCTACTGACGCCGACGACGCCGTCGGCCGCTTTCGGCATGGACGAAAAGTTCGACGATCCGGTGGCGATGTACCTGAACGACGTCTTCACCGTGCCGGCCTCGTTGGCCGGACTGCCCGGCATTTCGGTGCCGGCGGGCGTCGACAAGGACGGTCTGCCGCTCGGCCTGCAGCTGATCGGCCCGGCCTTCGGCGAGGAAACCGTGCTGCGTGCGGCAGGTGTCTTGGAAACGGCGGCGGGCTTCTCCGCCAAACCGGCCCTGATGGCGGCCTGATCCGGCGGGAGGCGAGGGCATGAGCGTGGAACCGATGAATGTCGCGATCCCGATCCTGCCGTCCTCCGATACGGCGGCGGCGGTCGGGTTCTGGCAGGAGCTGGGCTTCGAATTCGGCCAAGTCTTCGGGGAGGAGACGGGCGGCTACGGCATCGTCCGGGACGGAAAAGTCGAGTTCCACTTCCTGGACATGAAGGACCCGCATGTGGCGCAGAACACCAGCTGCTACATCCGCGTCGAGGATGTGGATCAATGGTTCGCGCGGCTGGCGCCGAAGGTGCAGGCCCCGGCGCGGGTCAGCGACGCGCCGACTGACCGCGAATGGGGCATGCGCGAGTTTTACATCTGGGACCGCGATGGGGTCCTGTTCAAGTTCGGCCAAGTTCTCGATTGAGAGATTGAGTGATCGACTGAGATCGAATGGTTGGGCGTTTTAGAGTTTGAAGATCTGAAGGACGCGAACGATGGGCGACATCATTAAGGGCGAAACCGGCGACTGGGAAATCGTGATGGGCTTGGAAGTGCATGCCCAGATCACCTCCAAGTCCAAGCTGTTCTCCGGCGCCGCGACCAATTTCGGCGGCGACCCGAACGAACAGGTCAGCCTGGTCGACGCGGCGATGCCCGGCATGCTGCCGGTCCTCAACAAGGAATGCGTCCGCCAGGGCGTGCGCACGGGTCTGGCGCTGAAGGCAAAGATCAACAAGCGGTCGGTCTTCGCCCGCAAAAACTATTTCTACGCCGACCTGCCGCAGGGCTATCAGATTTCCCAGTATGAAGAGCCGGTAGTGGGCGAGGGCGAAGTGCAGATCGACCTGGCCGACGGCACCAGCAAGTCGATCGGCATCGAACGCCTGCACCTGGAACAGGACGCGGGCAAGTCGCTGCACGACCAGCATCCCAGCAAGACCTATATCGACCTGAACCGGTCCGGCGTGGCGCTGATGGAAATCGTATCCAAACCCGACATGCGCTCGGCGGACGAAGCGACGGCCTACCTCACCAAGCTGCGCTCCATCGTGCGCTATATCGGCTCCTGCGACGGGAACATGGCCGAAGGCTCGATGCGGGCGGACGTCAACATCTCCGTCCGCAAGGCGGGGGAGCCGATGGGCACGCGCACGGAATTGAAGAACCTGAACTCCATCCGCTTCATCCGTCAGGCGATCGAGATCGAGGCGAAGCGCCAAGTGAAGATCATCGAAGGCGGCGGGGAGATCACGCAGGAAACCCGCCTTTTTGACCCGAACAAGGGCGAAACGCGGTCCATGCGCTCCAAGGAAGACGCGCATGACTATCGCTATTTCCCGGACCCGGACCTGCTGCCGCTGGAACTGGAAGACGCCTATATCGAGGAATGCCTGAAAAGCCTGCCGGAACTGCCGGACGAGAAGAAGGCCCGCTTCATGGCCGATTACGGCCTGGGCGCCTATGACGCCGGCGTGCTGGTGGCGGATCAGGAAACCGCCGCCTATTTCGAGGAAGCCGCCAAGGCCGCCGGCGACGCCAAGCTGGCCGCCAACTGGATCACGGTGGAACTGTTCGGTCGCCTCAACAAGGCGGGCACCGACCTCGGCGACAGCCCGATCTCGGCCAAGCAGATCGGCGAATTGATCGGCTTGATCAAAGATGACACGATTTCGGGAAAGATCGCCAAGGACGTCTTCGACGAGATGTTCGAAACCTCCAAGGATCCGGGCGCGATTGTCGAGGCGAAGGGCCTGAAGCAGATCACCGATACCGGCGCGATTGAGACCATCGTGGACGAGATCATCGCGGGCAACGAAGGCCAGGTCACCGCCTATCGCAGTGGCAAGACCGGCCTGCTCGGCTGGTTCGTCGGCCAGGTCATGAAGCAGACCCAGGGCAAGGCCAATCCGGGTGTCGTCAACAAGCTGTTGAAAGACAAGCTGGACGGGTAGGGTGTTCTTCCTGGCTCGATAGGTGACGGCAGGTGCCGGGGATGTCCTATTTCAAGGGGAGGTCTGGTAAGTATGATCTACCATCTCAATGAAGCCTTGAACCTTATCGAGATATCCTACGAAGGTCAGTTCGACTCCAAAAAAATGTTATCCGTTATTGAGACGATAGCCGTGCGCCCCGATGCACCGACACTGAACGGACTCGTCTGGGACTTTCGAACCGGAGACCTCAGCACGATGGACATGAACTCCATGCGGGAGGTCAGGACCAAACAGGAGACGTTTTCAATTCCGGCGCATTATCGGATCGCCGCTGTCTTCAAGAACGATGTCGACCGATTGGTGCTGGATCTCTGGCGAATGTCGGGTGACAATTCTAGCTTGGCCGCACGGCGTCATTTTGTCAGCATGAACGCCGCCCGCGACTGGGTGGCGCAGCGCGACGCGACCACGTAACGCCGCGTGACCTCTTTTCGCCAACAATCAAGGATTGGTCGCTGCCTATCGCCGTTGTGAAGCCATTCCGGCAAGCAGGCTATTGGTTCGTCCAGCTGCATCGCCAAAGTGTGATGCAGATCCAGACATCGACGTTTGACGCGTCAAAGCAGCGTTAAATACACTTTGATCTCAATTGCTTGGGATCGGGAGCGTTTTCAATGTTCCGCTTGCACGTAACGATGATGGGCTTCCTCTTCGTCTGCATGTCGGTGCTCTCGCCCGCGCAAGCCGAACTGGTCAATGCGGACTGGCGGGTTCCCGGCGACAAGTTGTTGATGCGCGATACAGAAACCGGACTGGAATGGTTGAACGTCGAACAGACCTACCGGCGGTCGAGGGCCGAGGTGAGCCAATTGTTGGGCATCGACCAGGAATTCTGGGGGTTCCGGTTCGCGCGGTTGAACGAGTATCGGACGCTACTTCAAAATGCCGGTATACCGCTGAACTACGACAACGCGGTCCCGAGCGACAATTTCTTCGCAGGAACGACGGAGAATGCGCAAGCGGCCATGACCCTCATGGACCTCATGGGGTATGCCGTCTTCTTCTTCAAGAACGGCGCCCCGGATGACAATCACAGGCGGCTTCAAGGCGTTCTGGATGATGGATTCAGTCCCATCCTCGAAACTTTTCGGCCTGTCGACTTCGTTGCCGGCGATAAGAGCGTCGCATTACGCGCCAGACTGTCCGCGGTGGAGCTCAATGAGCACCGCTCGGGCGTTGACGTCGGGATGTTTCTGGTGCGGGAGGCTATTGTTTCAGCGGTGCCCAAACCGGTGCCGCTTACCGTCCTGGCTCTTGGATTGGAGGGGCGCTGACGGATTGGGATTTGGGTGACTTGTCCGCAACAGCGGCGGCTCACTCTCCCAGGCTGGAATGCGTCGGCGCGAAGACCGACTTTGTCGAGGACGTATTGGATCGTTAGCAACCACCGGCCGCCTCGTTTTGTCCGGCTATGCAGCAAGGAAGATTTCCCATGGCCCGTGACACGCTTTTCCTGTTGCAACCCGGTTTCGAAGACCCGGCCTATCCCGGCCGGGTCTTCTATTGTTGGCACTGTGCGCTGATGGAAGGGGTGTTGGCTTCCTTCCCGGACCTAGCCGCGCGCATCGACGTGGTGCGCATTCCCTGGCCCAAACCGCGCCAATCCTTGGTCGACGTGGTGGGGGAGCAAAACCAATCAGTTCCGATGCTCGTCCTCGCGGCGGGGGACACCTCCCCGCACCAGACCGGCACGCATGAAGGGCGCGCCTTCATCGATACCAAGGACGGCATCCTCGCCGCACTGACGGAGCGGCACGGTTTCCCTGACCCACATCCGTAAGAAGGTACGGGCAGAGTTAGTCGATCTCCGAAATACTGAAGACAATTACAACGCCAGAATTTGATAAGAGCGCAAGGTCGAGGGTGCCGGCGTCACCTGTCCGGTCGAACAGCAACGCCTCGCCGCTCTTCAGCGTTTCGGTCGCTCCGCCGGCGTCAACCACCATCGTGCCGTCGCACGCGACAATCAGATGCCAGTGCGCCGGGGGCAGTTGCATCGCGGTCGTGCCGCGAAGGGTTCGCGCCTCATGCTTGACCTTAACTGCCTCCCGCCGCCAGATCAGGTTCAGGTCGTGAGACGTGCCGTCAATGGTGGCGGAAACAGGGCGGTCGCAGGAGAAGGTTTGCGGGGTGAACATTTCCAGCGTGAGGTGTTCGCCGTCGTCGAAATCGAGCGCCACGGGGTTCCCCGCGATCAGCGTGATGACGCGGTCGGAGCCTTCGAAGAGTGAGAAGGGGCCGCTTTGATGAATGGTGGCGATGCTGGCGCGCCATAGCACGCCCGCCGCATCCTCGACTTTCCAGATCTCGCGCGTCGTGCCGCCGCCGTTCTTCCACGGCATTTCCGTCTGACGATCCAGCGGGATGAGCATCATCTGCAGTGTATCCGCGCCCATGCCGGTCACGCGCCCGTGGCTTTCAGCGCCGCCTCGCGCCGCTTCAGCATCTCCGGCGGCCATTCCGCTTCCACGTCATAGAAGACGTCGAAAGCCTTTTGATCCGGAGGGATCACGACCCAGTCGAGTTTGGAGCGGGTAAAGATATGGACGTCGGGTTTCACCACGACGGGGGTGTCGAGGGTGCCAACGCGGACGAAACGGTAGTTGGGGCGCCGGCCATAATCGCTCCAGACCGCGGTTTGGCAGGCAGCGCACCGATAAATGTCATGCGGCCGGCCTGATTCCGAGGGGCCGGGCGTGACGGTAACCGCGCCGGACAGGATTTTGATGCAGTCATCCTCGACGATGGTGTTGAGGGCGAAGGCGCTGCCCGTCAGTTTTTGGCACTGGGTGCAATGGCAGCAATGGGTGAACATCGGGGGCCGCGTCAATTCATAGCGCAAGGCCCCGCAGGCGCATTGGCCAGTCAGTCCGGTCTTCAACTCGGCATCCGGCATTCTTGTGGTATCCCCGGCAATCTCAACTGATATGGCCATGATTGGAACACCGCCGGGGGGAAGGCAATACATGGCCTCTGACATCCGCCCCTTGCCGGCGGGTTCTCAAACCGTCTGTCGCTGTTTCCGAGCGCCGTTCGAAGCCTGGTAGCCCTTCGTCGCCGGTCGCCGGCCTATTTCTTCTTCTGTATGCCGATTTTGCCCGCCGCCGAGGCTTTCGTTGAATCAGCGGTCGCGAGGACCTTCGTCACGGTCTTCTTGGGTTTCTTTTGTTCACGGTTTCCGCGTCTATTGTCGCCTTTGGACATCATAAATCCTCTTTAGGTTGTATTATGGGTTACGGTACGTTTTTGGACGGAAGGGTACGTCGGAAGTTTCTCGATATTCGAGCCTGAGCGCGGATTCCGGCGCAATGCCGGCCCGGCGATGCGCCGTCACTGCGTCGTGCGGCGCATGGCACGGGAGAAGTGTACAGATTTTATTTCAACTGGTGTGTAAAAATTAAAAATCAACCATTTATGGATAATTCTTAAAAACACCCTATATAAACAAGAGAGGCAAATCATTGCCCGCACCGACCCGGAAAGGGTTCTCCCATGGCCGTACGCACCACGAAGTCGACCGTGACCTTTGCGAGCCCCTTCACACTTGCCGATATGAGCGAGGTTCTTCCCGCCGGCACTTACGATGTGGAGACCGACGAGGAACGGCTTGAAGGCGTGTCGTTTGAAGCCTATCGGCGGGTCCAAACCCTTATCCATTTGCCCGTCAAACCGGGCGATCGGGAATTGACGCGAACCCTGACCATTGACCCGAACGCGCTGGACGATGCGCTGGAGCGGGACAATGCGCCCAGCACTGCCGCGCAGAATTCCATGTCGGCTTGAAAGACGGCGCTGTCACCACCGCACACGCGATTGACCGCCATGACTCTCCCGCCCGTCCCGTGAAGGCCCTGATCGTCGAATACCTGCGGCCCCAGCCGCTCCCATTCCAATTCATGCACACCGACGGCGTTTCGGACAAAACGGCCCGGAACGCAATTTCGCACATGCCCAACAGAAGGCGCACAGATGTCATCACAGAACGATAACGACGGCCGCAATGGGCCTTGGGGTGGTGTCGGACCCGGCCCCGACATCGACGACTTGATCCGGCAAGGCCAGGACCGTCTCAAACAGATCCTGCCGGGCGGCGGGCCGCGCAACATGGCGTTCTTCGCCATTGCGGCGGTGGCCGCGTGGGGGGCGTGGTCATCCTACTACACGGTACCCAGCGATTCCGTCGCCGTCGTGCAGCGTTTCGGGCAATATCTGAACGAGGTTCCGCCGGGACTGCATTTCAGGCTGCCGCTGGGGATCGACACAACGACGATCGTCCCCGTCAAACGGCAGTTGAAGCAGGAGTTCGGTTTCGCGACACCGGGCGCCAACGACCTTTATCAAAGCACGTTTCCCCGTGATGCGACGCGTGAAACCCAGATGGTCACCGGCGACCTGAACGCCGCGCTTGTCGAATGGGTCATTCAATACCGCATATCCAATCCGCGAAACTTCCTGTTCGAGGTTCGTGAGCCGAGCGAAACCCTTCGCTACGTGTCCGAATCCGTGATGCGGGAGGTCGTCGGCGACCGAACGGTGGACGAGGTCATCACCATCGGCCGTCAGGAGATCGAAACAGATGCCCTGACCAAGATGCAGGCGCTGGCGACCAAATACGCCATGGGCATCAGCATCGACCAGGTGCAGCTCAAGAACATCAACCCTCCCCAGCCGGTGCAGGAATCCTTCAACGAGGTGAACCAGGCCCAGCAGGAGAAGGAGAAGCTGATCAACGAAGCGCGGCGCGATTATAACAAGGTGATCCCGCTGGCCGAGGGCGAGAAGGATCAGCGGATCCGCGAAGCAGACGGCTATCGCCTGAAAAGGGTGAACGAGGCCGAAGGCGACGTGGCGCGGTTCAATGCATTGTTGACCGAATACGCGAAGGCCCCGGAAGTCACGCGCCGGCGCATCTATGTCGAAACAATGCAGGAGGTCATGCCGGGCCTCAGTTCAAAAATCATCGTCGATGAGAAGATGCAGGGCATCCTGCCGCTGATCAATCTCGACAAGCCGCCGGGAGCGAAACCATGAACAAGGTCGTCATCATAGCGATCGCCTCGGTTTCGGCGCTTGGCGCATATGTCGTGGCGGGGTCGGTCTACACGGTGAGCGAAGTCGAACAGGCGATCATCACCCAGTTCGGCAAACCCGTCGGCGAACCGGTGACCACCGCCGGTTTGAAATTCAAGGTTCCGTTCATTCAGGAGGTCAATCCGATCGACCGGCGCGTGCTGGAATGGGACGGAAACCCGTCTGACATGCCGACCAAGGACAAGCTCTATATCTCGGTCGATCTCTTCGCCCGCTGGCGGATCGTCGATCCGCTGCAATACTTCCTCCGGCTGCGCGACGAACGCAGCGCGCAATCGCGGCTGGATGACATTCTGGGCAGCGAGACGCGCAATGCGGTCGCCAAGCACGAATTGATAGAGATCATCCGCACCACGAAGGACCGCGTGCCGTTGCGCGATACGCTGCTGACCGATGCCGAACGCAAGCAGGATATCGGCGCGCTGCTGCCGATCCAAAAGGGACGGCAACAGGTCGAGCAGGAAATTTTCGCGGCGGCGGCGGAAAAGGTCGGGGTCTTCGGGATTGAGCTTCTGGATATCCGCTTCAAACGGATAAACTACAATGAGAGCGTCCGGCCCAAGATCTATGACCGGATGATCAGTGAACGGCGGCAGATCGCGGAGCGTTTCCTGTCGGAGGGCAACGGCGAGGCCGCCCGAATCCGCGGGAACCGTGTGCGTGACCTGAACAAGATTCAGTCCGAAGCCTATCGTGCGGTTGAGGAGATTCGCGGCGAGGCGGATGCCAAGGCGACCGAAATCTATGCCAGCGCCTATAATCAAAGCCCGGAAGCGGTCGATTTCTATGAATTCACGCGCACCATGCAGGCCTATAAGTCGATGATCTCCGAGAACACGACGATGGTATTGTCCACGGACAGCGACCTGTTCAAGTTCATCAAGGGCATGGACCCCGATGGTTCGGCCCAGCATTCGGAGCCCCCATCCGGCGACGGTAGCGTCGCCGGCAACCAATAGGCCGCCTTTGGAGGAATTTTCCTTGGAAGATGATCCTGTCGACCTGGACGAACACCGCAGTCCGACCGGGATGATGGCGACGGAAATACGCCGTCATTCCCTGAAGGAGTTCGAGGCGGATCAGGCATCTCTGCGCCGCAGACAGGCGGAGCTTGAGACCCAGCTTCTTGCGGAACCGGCGGAGACCTGGGCAGAAGCGGTTGCCAAGGCGCAATACCTCATAAGGCTTTAGGCCCAGACCTCGGAGGGCCGGGACGCCCGCCGCCAAAAGCTGATCGAACGGGCGCTCGGCGATCTTGCCCGGATGATGGAACGCGACAGCGGGAAAACTTAGGCGCCTGGGTCTTTCCCGCCTCGGTTTAACCGCGAACCATACCCGGCCTGCCGCCTGCGGGTGTAAATCTATTCCTCCGGCGGGACCAGGCAGAAGTCGGGCAGGGTGTTTTCGTTCTTCAGGCTGCTCAACAAAAAGACCGTCTTGTAGCTGCGTACATTCGGCCATTCGCCGAACACGTTCTGTGCCAGGTCGTGATAGGCTTCGATGGATCGCGTCTGGACGATCAGCAGAAAGTCGAAATCCCCGGTCACCATGTGGCATTGCTGCACCTCCTCGAAGGCGCAAATACGGCGGACGAAGTCCTGGGAAAAACTTGCCCGGGGCTGTGTCAGCGTCACCATCACCGCCGCCGTTACCGGCCGGCGGAACCGCCTGCGATCCAGGATCGCCACCGTCCTTTCGATATAGCCGTCCGACCACAGCCGCGCCATGCGCTTGGCGCATGCCGACAGCGACAGGCCGACCGCCTCCGCCATGTCGGCAGCGGTTTTGCGCGCATCCTTCTGCAGCAGGGAGAGTATGCGGCGGTCGCGGGCATCGAGCATGATTTTCTTTCCTGTTTGATAACAAGCGAATTTATCTCGTTTTATTAAATTCAAACGAGAAGAATTCGCAAAAAAATCCGAAGAAGAAGAACCGACCGCCTGGGCCGGGGATAGGATCGGGGAAATCCAACCCCTTCGGGAGACCATTCTTGTCCCAGCTCGATTTCCTTGCCCGCGCCGACGGGCTGTTGCTGCGCTACGGTGCCCATTTCTTCGAAAAGGAGATCGTTTCCGCTGACGGCAGCTACGTCTTTGCCGCTGACGGGCAAAAGATCCTGGATTTCACGTCCGGCCAGATGAGTGCCATTCTGGGCCATCGCCATCCGGAACTGACCCAGGTTGTCCATGAATGGACCGACCGATTAACGCATCTTCATTCCTGCATGCTCTCGCCGCCCGTATTGGACCTGGCGGAAGCGCTGGTCGGGCTTACGCCGGAGGGGCTCGACCGCGTGTTGTTGCTTTCCACCGGGGGAGAGGCGAACGACGCCGCCGTGCGCCTCGCCAAACTGGTGACGGGCGGATACGAAGTCGTCAGCTTCGCGCAGTCCTGGCACGGCATGACCGGCGCCGCCGCGGCGGCGACCTATGCGGCGGGGCGCAAGGGCTATGGTCCGACCGCGCCGGGCAATTTCTCTATTCCCGTGCCGAATGCCTACCGGCCGCGCTTCCCTGGTCTGCCGCTGGACTGGCGCACGGAACTGGACGACGCCTTCGCCCTGATCGATGCGCAGTCGACCGGCGCGCCGGCCGCCTTCATCGCCGAGCCGATCCTGTCGACCGGCGGCATCATCGATCTGCCCGAGGGCTATCTCGCCGCCCTGAAGCAAAAATGCACCGACCGCGGCATGTTGTTGATTTTGGACGAGGCGCAGACCGGCATCGGCCGTACCGGTATGATGTTCGCCTTTCAACGCGACGGCGTCGTGCCCGACATCCTGACATTGTCCAAGACCCTCGGTGCCGGCCTGCCGCTATCGGCGGTGATGACGAGTGCGGAGATCGAGGCCACCGCGCATGACCGCGGGTTCCTGTTCTACACCACCCATGTGGCCGACCCGCTGCCGGCGGCGGTGGGCGCGAAGGTGGTGGAAATCGCGCTACGCGACGACCTGCCCGGCCGCGCAGCAAGATTGGGCGGACGGCTTGAGGACGGGTTGAGGGCGCTGGCCAACAAGCATCCCAAGATCGGCGATGTCCGGGGCAGGGGGCTGCTGCTGGGCGTAGAAGTGGTCACCGACCGGGAGAGCAAGCGACCCGACGAACCCTATGGACTGAAGGTGATGGAGGTCTGTGCGCGGGAGGGACTGAGCATGAACATCGCAAGCCTGCCCGGCCTATCCGCGGTTTTCCGCATCGCCCCGCCGCTGTCTGTGAGTGAAGCGGAAGTGGACGACGCGCTGGACATCATGGACGCGGCCTTTGCGGAGGCGCTGGGTTAGGCCCGGTACACACGATCACGCGCTGATCGCGCGGATGTTTCTTTCCGGTTACGTGATGTGGGGTTAAGCATCGCCCTTTCGCCCCGTGATCTGAAAAGAAGGCGGCATCCGTGCCTGAAATCGACTTCGTCCCGCTGGACTCAATACCGTCGGCGGACCTCATCGCGTTGATGAGCGACCCGGCCGTGGGTCGGCTGTTGCCATTGCTAGGGGACGGGTTTTCGGCGGCCGATTGCCGCGCCTTTCTGGCGGCGAAACAGGCTCTATGGGACGAACACGGTTACGGCCCCTTGGCATTCCGGATCGATGGCGAATTCGCCGGTTGGGGCGGGTTGCAGCCGGAGCAGGGGGAGGCGGACTTCGCGCTGATCCTGCATCCGAAATACTGGGGCTGGGGACGGCGCATCTTCGCACTTGTGAAGGACCGGGCCTTCGGGCCGATGGGGCTTTCCTCCATCACCGTGCTGCTGCCGCCGACCCGCAGCAACGCGGCCGCGGTTCGGCGCTTGGGTTTCTTGCCGGACGGGGAAACCGCGGTCGGCGGCACGCGCTTCTTGCGCTTCCGTCTTTCGGCGGATGCCGTGCACGGCACTCTGTAGGCGGTGGCATGGATCCGCTCGACGACATTCTAAGCACGCTCAATCTGAAGGGTGCCCTCTATTTCCGGACCCACTTCACCGGCGACTGGTCGGTCCGTGTGCCGGAACTGGATCGCGCGTCGCGATTCCATCTGGTCGTATCCGGTACATGCCACGTCACGGTGGCAGGTGGCGAGAGATTGGTGCTGGGGCCCGGTGACCTTGTGATGATACCGGCCGGGCGCAGTCATGCGCTGTCCAGCGAAGCGCTACCGTGCGGTAATTCGCAGGCCGCGCCGCCCGATCTGGAAACTGTGCTGCAGGATGCCGGGTATGACGGCAAGGGCGTGCTGGTGGTGGGAAAAGGCAATGACCGGGACGCGACGCAGATGGTCTGCGGCCATTTCACCTTCCGGCGCGGCGCGGATCATCCCTTCCTGCAGGCCCTGCCGGACCATCTTCTGGTCACGGCGGCGGACCGGGTGAAACAGCCCTGGCTGGACGATTGCCTGCGGCTGATCGCACGGCGGGTCCTGTCAGGTTCGCTGGGCTCGGTTGCGGCGGCGGCGCGCCTGTCCGAGGTTCTGTTCATCGAAGTGCTGAACACCCATATCGGCGGTGGCCCGCTGGTTGGTTACATGCAGGCCTTCACCGACCCGCAAATCGGCAAGGCGCTTGCTGCCATTCATGAGCGACCGGCTCATGAATGGACGGTCGACAGTCTGGCCCGGCATGTGGGCATGTCGCGCAGCCGGTTCTCGGACAGGTTTTCCCACCTGATCGGGTTGGGGCCGATGGCCTATATCGCCGATTGGCGGTTGCAGAAGTCGTTGAGTATGCTGGATGGCGGCGGCACCAGCGTGCAGGAGGTTGCTACCCGTTCCGGCTACAAATCACCTGCTGCCTTCACCCGCGCCTTCGCCGCCAAATTCGGTGTGCCGCCGAAGTCTTTCCGGCAAGTTTTGGCCTGAAAATTTGCATTCCGTCCCAATATATTTGCCGTCCGTCCCAATTGCGCCGCCGCTTGTTGATTGATCGTCCCAATTGCCCGATTTCCGCCCTGTCACCGACGCAAGGTGACGCAACATCTGAAACCGAAATTGGGAAACGACATCATGAAAAAATCAGTAGCGCTTGCCTCCATCGCCATCGTCGGTCTGCTCGCGACTTCCCCGGTCGCCTTCGCGGCGGACGAGCACAATGTCTCCGCCGGGCTGACCGCCGCCGGCGCCCCCCTGGGTCTGCATGGCGTCGACCCTGTCGCCTTCATCAAGCTTGGCAACCGCATCGAAGGCACAGCCGCCCATACCGCCGTTCATGACGGCGTCGCCTACTACTTTTCCTCCGAAGCCAACTTGAAGGAATTCCAGCATTCGCCGGCCGCATACCTGCCGCAGAATGGTGGATTCTGCACCTTCGGCGTTTCGGTCGGCAAGAAGTTCGACGGCGACCCGCAGTTCGCCGCGGTCGAGCACGGCAAGCTGTACGTCTTCCTGAATGAGGAAATCTACAAGGCCTATCAGAAGGACAAGGCCGGCACGATTTCCAAGGCGGAAGCCAACTGGAAGAAAATCGAGCACAAGGCGGCGACCGACCTGTGATCGGTCACCCGTTTATAGAATGAGAGGCGCGGCAGGTCCGGTTTTCCGGTCCCGCCGCCCTCCTTTTCACGTCTCGCGTCGCCCGATGAATAACCGGGCAAAATCGGGCGGAAGAAAGACCGATCAAAGCGCCGGAAAAACCGCGTCCCTCCCGGAAAATTACCGGCTTCTGCACGTCGGGGTCAGCGCCGGCATCCTTCCTGTACTGCTCAAAGGCGGCGAAGCTGAAAATAGCCATCGCCATGTCGCTCGTCCCTTCGGAGGGAAGGAAATAGCCGTGATGGACACCCTCGAAACGTGGTACCAGTCTCCGCCACATCTTCGATTATTCCTCTAATTCGGTCAGTTTGTCGGTATCGACTTCGCAGCGCAAATGGCAGGTTATCATCCCGCTTTCCCGTCGGTGGAGTGAATGAAGCACGAAAGCGCTAAAGGTGATTGCCCTTCCGTGCCGCCGCCGCAATGCCTGCTAGAAGGCGTAGCGGTGCATGCCAGGGTCGGCCGGAACCATCACGCCAGTGACGTAGCCGGCGATGGGGTGGCGAGGATGGTTTGATCCGGCTTTCGGAAGGGTGTGCGCCCAATTTTTTGGCTTATCAGCCCGGCGCGCCCCTGGCGACACGGAATCCCCCCTTGACGGTTCGAGTGCCGGGCGGGTTCTTATCGCGCATGGCGGATCGCAGGAATTCCGGGAAGCTGTCCCAGGCGCCGCCGCGCTGAACCCGGTCGCAATTTCCGCCGTCCGTCCGGGCCCTTCCATCGCTGGGCGCGCCCGCATAACTGTCGTAATAGCAGTCATCGACCCATTCCCAGACGTTCCCATGCCCGTCATGCAAGCCAAACGCGTTTGCGCGGAGTTGCCCGACGGGGGCCGGCATGACATAGCCGTCGTCGCAGTCGACGACGCGCCAGCCGGGATACCGCCGCTTCGCCGCGCGGTCAGCACCATTGCCGTGGTGGCATATCTCCCGCCCGGCCGGATCGTCGCCGAAGGAAAAACGCGCAGTGCTGCCTGCCCGGACCGCGTATTCCCACTCTGCCTCGCTTAGTAGTCTGTAGCGCTCGCCGGTCTTGCGGCTCAGCCATTCGACATAAGCCCTGGCATCTTCCCAGCTGACGCAGGTGACCGGATCATGATCACCCTGTCGATAGCCTGGATTGCGCCACGACCGGCCGGACCGAATTCGTCCGTCTCCGTTTTCGAAGGTCCAGCAACTGCCGTCATCGGGAAAGTTGGTGGCCGATGCGAATGCCGCAAATTCCGCGTGCGTGACCTCGTGGATTCCGACGGCCAGACCTTCCCCGATCGTGACCTGACGCGTTGGGCCTTCGTCAGAGTTGCGGCCTGCCTCGCTCGACGGGGACCCCATGGTGAAGGACCCGCCAGGCACGACGATCATCTCCGGGCATTCAGGGCAATCCCGGAACACTGCGCCGGGCGCCTGTTCGAGCGCCTGCTTGGGTGGCCTCGGATACACTCCAATAGCCACCTGCGCGCCTTCGAGCTCTTTCAGCCTGACCTTGGCAAGCGGTGCATAGCGGCCGGCGGGATAGGCCTCCAGATACGCCTGATAGGCAC
The DNA here is from genome assembly GCA_964350445.1 of uncultured Flavobacteriaceae bacterium. Lineage (GTDB taxonomy): Bacteria > Pseudomonadota > Alphaproteobacteria > UBA8366 > Aestuariispiraceae > Hwanghaeella. The sequence goes on along the minus strand of CAYGKA010000021.1, from coordinate 50,318 downwards.
CCGGCGTGGGGTTGGCATCAACGGAGTTCCAGAACAGGGTCTCGCTGTTTGCCGGATCGTTCGTCCCGCTGGTCTCACCCGGACCGGCGAAATAGAAGGGGGCGGTCAGGCCGCCTTCCTCCCACGGCGTCTGCTGGTCGTTCGTTTCCTCCAGCACCCGGTTGCGGGCCTCGATGAACATGTGGCTCGCCGACAGGCCGGGCCGGCGCATGACGATGGAAAGCGCCTTGGTGTAGGGGCTGTTGCGACCGGCGCCATCGGCTGCTACGTCGCCCGGCTTGGTCGAATAGGCGATCAAGGTGCCGCGGGGTGCATCCATGCGGGCCAATCCCCGCTCAGCGCTTCGGAACGATCGGGCAAAAGGATTATTGCGGCAGGCATCGAGGATCAGGAAATTCAGCGCGTTGCGTGCCTGTGCCATCTGGCCCAGGATCCAGTCGGCGGGAACGGCCTCGATATCCAGATAGGATTCCTTCTCCAAGGTCGCATCGACCGGGACCAGGTAGTTGCGGCCGCTGGATTGGATGCCGTGTCCCGCGTAGAAGACGAGGCCCACAGCATCCTTGCCGGCTCTTTCCAAACGCTCGCCGAAATCAACGATGGCGGCCTTCATGTCGCGCTGAGTCAGATCGGTTTGATGGATCACTTCGAACCCGATATCGGTGAGTGTGGATGCCATCAATTCCGCGTCGTTCTTCGGATTGGCCAAGGGAGCAGCCTTGTAGGCCGAATTCCCCATCACAAGGGCGATGCGCTTTTCCGCCTGCACGGCAGGCGTCGCGCAGGTCAGAAAAACCAGGACAGCAAGGGCAAGACGCGGAAGGGACATCGCCGAACTCCGTTCAGGTTGTCGCGGGTTACTCCGGTCATTAAACCATCGGCGGGCGAAGTTTCCCAGCAGCAAGCGGTAACGTATTCCGCGTTAACAAGTGCTGGATCGACGGATGTTTACCGCCAGCGGGTCAGAATGCGTAACGGTGCATGCCGCCATCCACCGGCACAGTGACGCCGGTGACGTAGCCGGCGATGGGGGAGGCGAGGAAGACGATCACATTCGCGATTTCCTCAGGTTCCCCAAAACGCCCGGCCGCGATCATGGAACTGATGAAGGCGTCCCGCGACGCTTCGGTCGGGTGCAGTTTCTCCATGATCTGCCGCGTTTTGATCCGGCCCGGCGCGACGCAGTTTACCGTCACGCCGTCCTTGGCGACTTCGGCGGCCAATCCCTTGGACCAACTGGTCAGCGCTGCCTTCGCCGGGGTCGCCGCGTTGACGTTCCAATAAACCAGCGCGCCGGAAATATTCACGACCCGGCCCCAGCCGCGTTCCCGCATGCCGGGGACCAGGGCCTGCGCCAGTTTCCGGCTGGAAGTGAAATTGAGCGCCATGGACGCTTCCCAGACTTTTTCGGCCTCTTCTTCCGAAATCCCCTGCATGGGCCGTGACGCGCCCGCATTGTTGATCAGGATATCGACCTCACCCAAGGCCGCCAGCGCCTGTTCGGCGAGGTTCGCCGGCCCATCGGGCGCGGTCAGGTCGGCGGCGCAAAGCACCGGGGCCGGAAGCCCTTCCGCCGCCATTGCCTCGACCAAAGGTTTCAGGCCGTCCTTAGAGGTCGCCGCAACGGCGATCTGCGCCCCTTCGCGGGCCAGGATCATGGCGACGGAATAGCCGATCCCCACGCTTGCGCCGGTGACCAGCGCCCGTTTTCCGGAGAGATTGAGGTCCATCGTGTTTTCCTTCCAGGCTGGATTCTCTTTGGAACCTTGTATCACCGCACCGCTGCGCAGGCTTCCGGTTCGCCGTCACATCTGAAATGCGCTGAACAGGACAAACCCCGCCGCGCCGATACAGGCGAGGGTGCGGAGATGATTCCAGAAGGTCCAGTGGCGGTGGTAATGCGCCCAGACCGCGTCGCTTTCCGGCGTTCCGGCCTCGACACGCGCCAGGGCGTTGTTCAGCGGCACGTTTAATGCCCCGGTGACGCCAATGCATCCAAGGATGTACAGCACTGCCCCCACGCTTGTCAGGAACCCCGCGGAGGTAAATATCAGCGCAAGGACGGCGATCGCCGCCGCCAATGCGGCGGTTCCCAGGAAGAACAAAATGAACAGCGGGTTGATCACCGTGATGTTGATCTGCTGCATCACCTTTATCCCGGCTTCCGGCCCCGCGCGCTCAAGCCCGGCCATCACAAAGCTGGAAAAGGCGAAGAAGATGCCGCCCACAAGGGCCGCCGCGACTCCCGTCGCGACGGTAAGGGGTATGAGGAAGTCGGTGCTCATGACCGGCCCGCCCGCGTTTCCGACCAGACCTGGGCGGCAGCCGCGCCGCGGGCATAGTCCGCGAAGTCCTTCGGCTGTCGGCCCAGGACTTTTTGGACGCCATCTGTAACATGGGCGTTACGGCCGTCGAGGACGGTAGTGAACAGATAGGTCAGCAGCCAGATGAAGTCGCCGGGCACCTCCGCCGCTTCCAACTCGGCCGTATACGCCTCCACCGTGACCTGACGGAAATGGAAGTCCCGGCCGCTGGCCTTGGCGATTTCCGCGACAGCTTCCGCAAAGGTCAGCAGGCGCGGGCCGGTGATTTCGTATGTTTCACCGATATGGCGGTCGTCCGTCAGTGCGGCAACCACAACGTCGGCGATATCGTCGACATCGATGAACGGCTCCTTTACGTCGGCGATAGGCAGGGCCAGCTCGCCGGTCATCAGCGCATCCAGGACGAAAGTCTCACTGAAGTTCTGGGCGAACCAACTGGCGCGGACGACGGTCGCATCCGCGCCGCTTTCCAGCAGCACTCGTTCGGCTGCCTGGGCTTCATCCTCGCCCCGGCCCGACAGCATCACCATGCGTTTTAAACCGTGGCGCAGTGCGATCGCGGTCAATTGCCGAATGTCTTCCACCGCGCCCGGCACGGCGAGGTCCGGCTGATAGACGATGAACAGGGCAGCGGCGCCCTTGATCGCCTTTTCCCATGTGGATTTGTCTTCCCAATCAAAGGGCGTGCCGGTGGACCTGGAAACGGCGCGGACGGGAATGTTGCGTGCTTGCAATTGGTTGGCGACACGTCCGCCGGTCTTGCCGGCACCGCCCAAAATGACAACAGGTTTCCTGTCTTGAGTATCGGTCATGAAATAAGTCTCCGCTTCATTAAGTTTACATAGTGTAAAGTTTGACGTAACGGCAAATAGGTATAACTTGACACAATGTCAAGAGACCCAGCCGAAACACGCGAAAAAATTCTGAACAGCACGCTCGACCTGTTGGAGGCCGGCGACCCGCACCGCGTGCGCATGTCGGATATCGCAAAGGCGGCAGGCGTCTCGCGTCAGGCGGTCTATCTGCATTTTCCATCGCGCGCGGAACTGCTGATCGCGGCGACCTATCTTCTGGACGAGCGCAAGGGCGTGGAAGAACGCCTTGTGGCCAGCCGGTCAGCTGGGTCGGGACGGGAAAGACTGGATGCTTATGTGGACTGTTGGGCCGGATACCTGCCGGAAATCGCCGGTGTTGCCCGCGCATTTCTGGCGATGGTTGAAACCGACACAGAAGCGGCCAGTGCCTGGAACCAGCGCATGGAAGATGTGCGCGAAGGCTGTGAGGCAGTCGTAAAGGCCCTGAAGGCCGATGGCGACCTGGCGAAAGGCTTGACGATAAAAGCTGCCACGGACTTGTTCTGGACCCTGCTGTCGGTGCGCAATTGGGAACAGCTCACGCGCGACTGCGGGTGGTCGGAAAAGGAGTACGGAAAACACATCAAAGGCGCGGCGCGGGCGCTGTTGGTGAAGGGGGGGCGTGATTAGCCAACCACGAAAGGTTACGAATCGAAATCCAATCTGTTTCCATCTTGTAGGTACCGTTTGATGAGTTCTCGCGGGACGTCCGAGAAGTCGGGGAATGTGCCTGCTTCCAGATAACCGGCGTCGACGAGTTGGGTGACATACGCATCCGACCAACGCTTTCGGCCGATCCCGGACGCTTCGGCATAGTTCCGCGCTGCTTCGTCGAATAACTGCAAGTCCGCTTGGATTTTAGCCAACAGTTGGAAATGTACCGCGTGTTGGCCTTGTTCCGCGGCCCCTTTCGCGGCTTTCAGTGACTCCGCCAATGCTGTTGGGTCATTGCCCGCCATATCATACAGAAGATGCGCATAATTGTACTGATGGCCGGGATCGTCCGGGTTCAACTGCATTAGCCGTTTCCAATCGGCAATGGCGGCGTAAAGGTCTCCATTGAGTTCATGGGCGTAGGCGCGCAATGCAATCACATTGTGCGCATCCGGCATCAGTTCGGATGCTGCAGTGTAATCCTTCCCGCCGCATTGAAGTTGCCGATCCTTTCGAAATGTTCAGCGCGCAGAATATATGGAAGTGCCAAGTTGTCTCGAATGGCCAGGGCGTTCTTGAAATCCATTTCGGCTGCGTGTGTCGCGCCGATTTCGGAATGAGTGAACCCGCGCCACGTGTATCCGATGAAGCGTGCCCGCGGATTCTCCGCACTGTGTTGAATTAACTGTTCGCAGGCATCGAGCCTTAATTCGCGGTCATTTTCCCTGCTCGCACATGCTTCTATCAGGACCTCGGTTTGAAGGGGCGAGGGTTCATTTGCAAAGGCGCTGGGAAGGTACAATCCAGCGACACAGACGAATGCAATTATTGGCGAATTGCGTCTCATCTTGATTATGCGCGTCCTGCGGTGGTTGCAGCGTAGAGGATTGTATAACCCGAGGTGGTGGGGCTAGCAATTGGGCGGGTGCCCCGAAACGTCACCCCTTCACCGCCAGCGTAGCGAACACCTTCAACTTGCCGCCGTTCAATTCGGTCGTGTTTTCGACGGTCAGGCCGGCCTGGGTCAGCCAGTCTTCCATTTCCGCCCTGTCGAAGCCGGGCCAGAGGTGTTGGAGGTTGGAGCGCAATTCGGCGTTGTCGTGTCGGACGAGGTCGACGATCAGCACGCGGCCGCTCTCCCTCAGAACCCGGGCGATTTCGCCGATCACCAGCGCAGGCGCTTCTGCGTAGTGCAGGACCATGTGGAGGAGGGCGGTGTCGAAGGTCTGCGCCTCATACGGAATCTGCGTCATGTCCGCGTGGCGGACCTGGCAGTTGCTGAGGTTCGAGTCCTCGATATTGTTGCGGGCGATGTCGAGCATCGCGAAGGAATTGTCGATGCCGATCCCGGCGCCTATATGGTGGCCCAGGTCCAGCAGCGCCGTGCCGGTCCCGGTGCCGACATCCAGCAGGTGCCGCACCGGCTTTTGCAGCAGCACCTTTCTTATATGGGCGTTGATCGCGTCCTGATCGACCAGGTCTTCCCGCATACCTTCCCATTTCGGGGCGTTTTCTCGGAAGAACTGCTGTACCCGTTGTTGCTTGGCGTCGATCCGGCGGGTCAGGTTTTCATGATCGCGGCGGTAGACCGGGGTCATCATGTCCATGTTCTGCAGGATATAGCGGGCCAGCGAAATGCCGGCCTTGTTCGTCGCCTGACCCGGTATGGCGGATCCCTGGCCCGCCAGGCGATAGCGCGCCCATTGTCCTTCCTGATAGCGCTCCAGCAAGCCGGCATCGACCAGGATCTTCAGGTGGCGGGAAACGCGCGATTGGGTCTGTCCAAGAACCTGGATCAGGTCCGTCACCGATAATTCGTGATTGGCGCAAAGCGCCAGGATCCGCAACCGGGTCTGTTCGCCCGCCGCGCGCAGGGCTTGAAGCAATAAATCCACGTCCACCACCCAATAATCGCGCCCAACCCGGTTTTTGAAAGCTTGCCGTTTTCGCCGTTTTCCGAGGTTGGGCGCGCGTTTCCGCCACCGTTCTATCGCCATAAATGGAGGGACAAATCAAGAAATCAAGAAAACTTGATATATAGATATAGATGTGCATAATGAGAATGAGAACAGCGGGGCGGCCCAAATGTGTGGGGTGACTCCCGACCGCGGAGACAAACAGATGAGCGAGTTGAAACTGTCCTTCGAATATTTCCCGGCCCGGACCGACAAGGCCGCCGCAAACTTGCGGCATGCCGCCGGGGAGTTGGACGGGATGAGCCCGCGTTTTGCCTCGGTGACCTATGGCGCGCTGGGTTCCAATCGCGATGCCAGCGTCCGCACCATCACAGATATCCAGAAGGCGACGGCCGCACCCGTGGCGGCGCATCTGACCTGCACAGGCAACGACCGTGCGGAAATCCATGCCATGGCCGACCGGTTCTGGGCCATGGGCGTGCGCCGGATCGTCGCCCTGCGCGGCGACGCGGCCGCCGATGGCGCCGCTGTTCGCGGCTACGAACACGCATCGGACTTCGTCGCCGGACTGAAGAAGAGCCACGATTTCGACATCAGCGTCGCTGCTTTCCCCGAGGGCCATCCCGAATCCAGCAACCCGGGCGTAGACGGGCAGGGCCTGGATGTCGAGAACCTGAAACGCAAGGCCGATGTCGGTGCGAACCGGGCCTTGTGCCAGTTCTGCTTCGACGATGACGCTTTCCTGCGCTATCGCGACCGCGCCGCCGCGGCGGGGATAGGGATTGAGATCGTCCCCGGCATCCTGCCGATCATGAATTTCCGCCGTTTGGTGGATTTCAGCGAAAGCTGCGGCGGTACGCTGCCGCAATGGCTGCGGGACCGCTTTGCGGGTCACGAGGACGATGCGCAGGCCACCCGACGCATTGCCGTCGAGATTGGGGCCGCGCAGATCGAGCGGCTGCGCAAGGCCGGCGTCGACGGGTTCCATGTTTTCACGCTGAACAAGGCCGGGCTGACGCTGGATATCTTCCGCGCCGCCGGCATCGAGACACGCGGCCGCATTGCCGCCTGAACGTCCCTGACGGGAAGCACCAACGAACGGATCGCCGGAGGATCCCACAGATTCGGCACCGGTTAAGAAAGAGAGGCCCACAATGGCGACACAATCATGCAATACCGACCTGCTGGTCGAGATAGCCGATGCCCGCATCCTGGTCATGGACGGCGCCATGGGAACGATGATCCAAGCCGAAAAACCGACGGAGGCCGACTATCGCGGCGAGCGTTTCGCCGATAGCGCGGCCGACCTGAGCGGGAACAACGAGCTTTTGACCCTGACCCGTCCGGATATGATCCGCCGCATCCACGATGCTTTTCTGGAGGCTGGGGCGGATATCGTCACCACCAACACCTTCACCGCCAATGCGGTGTCCCAGGCGGATTACGGGTTGGAGTCGCTGTCCTACGAGTTGAATTACCAGGCGGCCCAGATCGCGGATTCCATGGCCGATGAATGGACCGCGCTGACGCCGCTGAAGCCGCGTTTCGCCGCGGGCGCGGTAGGGCCGACGAACAAGACGGCCTCGATCTCCCCCGACGTGACGGATCCCGGCTACCGCGGGGTCGATTTCGATACGCTGGTCGCGGCCTATCGCGATGCGGTGACGGGCCTGATGGACGGCGGCGTGGATCTGCTACTGGTGGAAACCATCTTCGATACGCTGAACGCCAAAGCGGCGCTTTATGCCATTCAGACCGTGTTCGACGAACGGGGTGCGACACTGCCGGTCATGATTTCCGGCACCATCACCGACCGGTCGGGCCGGACGCTGACGGGCCAGACACCGGAAGCCTTCTGGGCGTCTGTGGAACATGTCCGTCCGTTCAGCATCGGCCTGAACTGCGCGCTCGGCGCGGATGAGATGCGGCCCCATATCGCCGAACTGGCGCGCATCGCCGATACGCGCGTCAGTGCCTATCCCAATGCCGGCCTGCCGAACGAGCTGGGCGGTTATGACGAAACGCCGGCGCAGACCGGCGGCGCGCTCGGCCAATGGGCTCAGGACGGGCTGGTCAACATCGTCGGCGGTTGCTGCGGCACGACGCCCGACCATATCCGCGCCATCGCCGATGCGGTGGACGGCGTTGCGCCCCGGGATATTCCGGCGTCGAACCCGCGCCTGCGCCTTTCCGGCCTCGAACTGTTCGAGTTCCGCGCGCAATGATCGGGACATTCATCAATATCGGCGAGCGGACGAACGTCACCGGCTCCGCCAAATTCCGCAAGCTGATCCAGGCGGACGATTTCTCCGGTGCGCTCGACGTGGCACGCCAGCAGATCGAAGCCGGTGCGCAGATCATCGACGTCAACATGGATGACGGCTTGATCGACGGGGAGGAGGCGATGACCACCTTCCTGAACCTGATCGCGTCGGAGCCGGATATCAGCCGCGTGCCGGTGATGATCGACTCCTCCAAATGGTCGGTGATCGAAGCGGGGCTGAAATGCGTCCAGGGCAAATCCGTCGTCAACTCCATCAGCTTGAAGGAGGGCGAGGCCGATTTCCTGGCGCAGGCGCGGGAGGTCCGTAAGCTGGGCGCCGCGGTCGTCGTCATGGGCTTCGACGAGGACGGCCAGGCCGACACGGTCGCGCGCAAGGTCGAAATCGCGGAACGCAGCCACGGGCTGCTGACACGAAAGGCCGGTTTCTGCCCGCAGGACATCATCTTCGATCCGAATATCTTCGCGGTAGCGACGGGTATCGAGGAGCACAACGACTACGGCATCGCCTTTATCGAGGCGACGCGCCAGATTCGTCAGAAGCTGGAGGGCTGCCATGTCTCCGGCGGGGTCTCGAATCTGTCCTTCTCCTTCCGGGGGAATGAACCGGTCCGCCGCGCCATGCATTCGGTCTTCCTCTATCACGCGATCCGCGCGGGCTTGACCATGGCGATCGTGAATGCGGGCCAAATCGACATCTACGATGAAATTCCCCTCGACATCCGCGACACGGTCGAGGACGTCATTCTCAATCGGCGCGAGGACGCGACCGAACGCCTGCTGGCCTTGGCGGAAGAGATCCGTGATTCCGGCGGACCGAAGAAAGAAGCCGCCAATGCCGAATGGCGGGAAAAACCCGTCGTGGATCGCCTGCGCCATGCGCTGGTCAACGGCATCGACAAGCATGTCGTCGATGATACGGAAGAGGCGCGGCTTCAGGCCGACCGCCCGCTGGAGGTCATCGAAGGCCCGTTGATGGCGGGTATGAACGTGGTCGGCGACCTGTTCGGATCGGGCAAGATGTTCCTGCCGCAGGTGGTGAAAAGCGCGCGGGTCATGAAGCTCGCCGTCAATCACCTGATCCCGTTTATGGAGGCCGATAAACGCGCGGAGGACCGCCAGGAAAAGGGCAAGATCCTGATGGCGACGGTGAAGGGCGACGTGCACGATATCGGCAAGAACATCGTCGGCGTGGTTCTGCAATGCAACAACTACGACGTCATCGACCTTGGCGTCATGGTGCCGACGGAAAAGATCTTGGAAGTCGCCCGGGCTGAAAATGTGGACGTCATCGGTCTCAGCGGGTTGATCACGCCCAGCCTGGACCGGATGGTCGATGTGGCGACCGAGATGGAACGCCAGGGTTTCGACATTCCGCTGCTGATCGGCGGGGCGACCACCAGCCGCAAGCACACCGCGCTGAAGATCGAGCCGAAATACAGCGGCGGGGTGATCCATGTGGACGATGCCTCACGCGCCGTTTCCGTCGTCTCCCGCCTGCTCTCCGACAATACAAGGCAGGAGGTGTTGGACGAGGCCGCCGCATTGTACCAGAGCATTCGCGAGAACCGTTCCCCGGACGCAAGGGCCAAGGGGGGCGTCTCGCTCCAGGCCGCGCGGCGGAACAAATTCACACCTGACTGGTCCGCCTACACCCCGCCCATGCCGAGCTTCACCGGTGTCCGGGAAGTCGAAGATCTGTCGCTGGCCGACATCGCCGCGCATATCGACTGGACGCCCTTCTTCCATACCTGGGGCGTGAAGGGGGCTTTTCCCCGCGTGCTGGACGATCCGGAAAAGGGCAGCGTCGCGCGCGACCTTTATGAAAAGGGGACGGCGATGTTGGACCGCATCATCGCGGAGGAATGGTTCCAGCCGCGTGCCGTGGTCGGCTTCTGGCCCGCCAATGCGGAAGGCGACGATGTGGCGCTCTATGCGGATGAGGGCCGCACCGATCTGCTCGCCCATTTCCGCTTCCTGCGCCAACAGGGTGACAAATCGGCCGGGCGGCCGAACATGTGCCTGGCGGATTTTGTCGCGCCGACGGAAAGCGGCGTGAAGGATTGGATCGGCGGCTTCGCCGTCACCACTGGACCCGAACCCGACCGCATTGCCGACAAGTTCGCGCAGGACAACCGCGATTTCGACGCCATCATGGTAAAGGCGCTGGGCGACCGTTTCGCCGAGGCGCTGGCCGAATACCTGCACAAGCGCGTGCGTCGCGACCTGTGGGGCTATGCACCGGACGAAGCCTTGGACAATGATGCGCTGATTGCGGAGACCTATCGGGGCATCCGCCCCGCGCCGGGTTATCCGGCCTGTCCGGAACATACGGAGAAGGGCTTGCTGTTCGAACTGTTGGATGCCGAGGAAAAGGCCGGCGTCAGCCTAACCGAATCCTTCGCCATGTGGCCCGCTGCCGCCGTTTCAGGCTTCTATTTCAGCCATACCGAAGCCAGCTATTTCGGTGTCGGCCGCATCAACCGCGACCAGGTCGCGGATTATGCCGGCCGCAAGGGCATGACGGTGCAAGAGGCCGAGAAATGGCTGTCGCCCAGCCTGGCCTACGACCCGGACGAGGCGGGTGAGGTAGAGACGGGCGAAGCGGTCAAGAACGCGGCGTAGGGTCCGCCTCACCGGAATTGTGGCCAAGCAGAATCGACGTATCTTCGGCGTCGCCGGTCAATTTTTGACTGCGCGCCGACGGATGCAAAAATGGCCGAATTCGCCGATAGGGCTTCTTTCAGCAACTACTTCCTGCCGGAACTGTTCGACGAGGAAGTGCGCAAGGCTGTCCAAAAAGCGGTCAGCCTGGGCTTCAAGGGGCAGTTCATCGAGGCGATGGACCTGCTGGACCGGCTTCAGGAAACGGCGAGTCCGGATCAGGTTGCTGTCTTCATCAACGGTCCCGTCTATCCCGCACTTCTTTTCAAACTGGCGCAGCAGGCAGGCGATCCGCAAACCGCGGAGCAGATGCGGGAGATCATCCAGGCGCGCGGCGGAAACCTTGTCTGGTGTTTCAACGATCTTTCGGTTCTGTTGGCGGAACGCGGGGATTTCGCCGCGGCCGCCGAGACGCTGGCGGCGCTGCATCGCGATGCGCCGGAAGATCTGACGGTTTTGGCGAACCTGCTGGCGGTTTCGGTCGTGTTGGGCATGGAAGCGCAGACCGCCTCGACCGCCTCGGCATTCTCCGCCCGGCGCACCGGCCTTGCGGAAATGGTAGCGAAAGGCGCCGATCCCAAATTCGGGCCCTATCGGCGTCTTTCCGGCAGCATCATCTCGAACGTGACGGGAACCTTCGTCCGGTACGGCCGGCAGGATGTGACCGACGATGCGGTCAGCGAGACGCTGGAGAACGTTTTCGACGCTATCCTGGCTGTCATCGATGCGCTGCCGGACCCGGACCGCGACACCTATCTGGCTGGCGTGCTGGAAGCGGTTCGGTGGGACAAGGAGGTCATCGTCGCGATGATCGACGGTGGGCGTCTTTCGCCAAGCCGGACTGTTGCACTCTTGCGCGCCGCCTTGGCTTTTCAATGTGTCGAGCCGGATGCGGAAGCGCGCCTCCGGAAGATTGCGCCCGACGACAATGGCCGCATCGCGCTCTACGGTTTGGCGTTGCTGGCGGGCGAAGCGGGACGGTTGGACGAAGAGCGAGGCCTGATCGAGCAATTGCTGGAGCGCGACCCCAATCACTCCCGGCCGTGGTTCTATCTGGGGTCGAACCGTTTCCGGGCAGGGGATTTCGATGCGGCGAACGAGGCTGCGGCGAAGGCGATTGCACGTTCGAGCGGCCCATCCAACGAAATGATTTCCATCGCCAAGGCGCAAGCGTTGTATCTGCGGAAGGCGATCGCGGATGATATTCCCGAACGGTGGCCCGAGATCGACCCCTATGCGGATGTCGAATGGGCGTTGAACTACTGGGAAAAATATCTGTTCGATTTCGAACATCTCAGCTACCGACAGGACAATACGACCTTCTTGAACAAGACCTATATCGAGACCATCGGCCAGATGTTGGCGCGCGATCCGGCGATCTCTACCGTGTTCAATTTCGGGGCGTTCTGCGGCAAGCCCGATTTCGATCTGGCACAGCTCTATCCCGACCTGACCGTCATCGGTTTCGACCGGGACAAGCAGGCCATCGCCGAAAGCAGCAAGCGCTTCGTCTCCCCGAACCTCAAATTTCTGGCGGGCGATCTCGCAGATGCGCTTGGTGAAATACCGGCGGCGGGTCGGTCGGTCATGGTGCATATCCGCACTTGCACCACGCTCTACCCTGCGGGCGTTCGACGGGTTTATGCGGCAGCGGCTTCGGCCGGGATCGACTATATCCTGGGCATAGAGACGACCGGTTTTTCCTACCAGACCGTTTCCTGGCCGGACTTCTCGGATCCCGATCAGGAACCGGTGGTGCCGCTGGGGGTGATGGTCGACCACCACTACCCGAACCTGCTGGCCGAGGCTGGGTACGGACAGTTCGAGCAGGACTTGCTGCTCTATCCCTATCTGAGCCCCGCAACCGTGAACCCGGAAGCCCAGACGCCGAGACGGTTCATTGCATCCAGGGACGCGGGATAGTGTATCGGGTGCCGGATTGAACGACGCGGCCCGACGAGGTCCGGATCGTCCGGTGTGTTCGGGCGGAGTGGAGACAAGTGCTCAGGCGGCGGTCGTTATCCGCTGGCGCACTCATCTCCATCTCTGCAGCCGCTTACCCCTCAATCGCGCGAAGTATGGTCAAGGGGCTGGTCCTTACGCGGAGTAGAAGGGCGAGTTCATTTCCCGGCTCGCCTGTTCAGTGATCGCCGCGTCGAAGATGCGGGTATAGAAAGCGGTGCCCAGCTTGGCGGCCGTTTCGGGAAAGGCATTGATGGCGTAGTCGATTGCCGCCTCAAGGCTGGCAAAGGCGTCGAACCCGCCGAGGCTATGGGTGCCGTGACCGCTCAGCCACAGCTTGTTCTGCAGACCGGGGACCGCCTTGAGTTCTGCGTTGCGGCTTTGCCAGGAGAACCCCTCGAAGGGTTTGGAAATTTGCAGCTCCGTATAGACGAAGGCCGCCGGTTTTTCGGCAGGTGCCGCGCCGTAATGCACCGATCCCATGTCCAGGCTCGCCGCGCGCACGACTTCCGCGTCGAAGACCCGCGTGTTGTGCGCAACCCCGAAGGAGCGCGGCTCGGTCGGGAAATATCCGGTGACGAACTTTGTCGCGTTCTCAAGTGAGTCAAAGGCGTATACGCCGCCTAGCGATTGCGTCGCGTGACCCTGCAACCAAGTCTTGTTGAGGAAGCCCGGCTGTTTCCGGATGTCCAGGTTTATCTTCTTCCAGGGGGCCTGATCGAAGGGGACGGAGATGGCGACCTCTGTATAGACGAAGGCTTTGGGGGACATTTCGTGTTCCTTTGCGTTTAGAAGGGTGGGGGTAAGAAGCGCGCCGGCAACCGCAGCCGACGTGGTGAGGAATTGGCGTCTGGGCATGAGGGTTCGTTGGCGGAATTCCGCGTTTTCATCGTCATCAGTCATGGGGTCTCTTAGTCAACTTGTTTTTTGCAAGTTCACTATAGATTTCATATCAACTTGCAAAACGCAAGTGGTATTTGGTAAGGTCATGCCATGAAAAAAGCCAAACAGGTTTACGACACGGGCTGCCCGGTGGCTTTCGCGCTTCGAATGTTCGGCGACCAATGGACGCTGCTTGTCATCCGGGACATGGCGGTCAAGGGCGTGCGCACCTATTCGGAGTTGCTGAATGGCGGCGAGGGGATTTCGACGAACATTCTGGCCCAGCGGCTGAAACAGCTTGAGGAGAACGGGATCGTGACCAAAACCCGCGATCCGGAAAACTGGCGCAGTTTCCTTTACGAACTGACCGCAAAGGGACGGGATCTAGCCCCGATCTTGTCCGAAATCATTCTGTGGAGCGGCAAGTACAATCATGCCGATCACGCCATGACGGAAACCTTGGAAAAAGTCCGCCGGGATCGTTCGGCCTTCGAAGAAAATATTCGCAAGGGCGCTGTTCCCTGAGTCCCGGCAGGACGCGACTAGGCCTGTATCGTGCCAACCGCCTGCGTGAACACGTCCCGTAACCCCTTGTGCCTGTCTTCCAACCCGCCCATGCAATAACTGTTGAGGAACTGTCGGCCGGCGAACAGGGCCTGGTCGGTTGGCGTAACTTGCGCCATGTCGCAGGTCTCGGCCCAATTTTCCGCAATTGTTGTGATCTGGCCTTCGATGATGGCAAGCGCTTCTGTTTCGCTCAACTGATAGTCCGCGGTGGCGGAGAGACAGGCTTCCAGCGTGCTTGAGCGGTCTTCCCCCTTGATCAGCATGGCCTGGGTCGCGACGTTGCCGGTGCGGCTTTGCGGGCAGATATCATAGGCCGGCGTCAAGGTCAGGGCCCGTCCGTCCCAAAAGGCCGCGTGATTGCGGGCGTGATCATCGGTATTGCCGCACAGGATGTTGAAACAAATCCGCCCGAACAGTTCCTTCAGCGTCGCGCGTGGATTGGTGAAGCGATGCCGGATGATTTCGGCGAGGTCTTCATAGGAGGCATAGCGCGCCATCATCTCGTCCATGCCGAACATTGTCAGGGCGGACACCATCGCCCGGCGGGCCCAGGCCTCGCCTTCCTTGACCCGGTCGAACCGCTCGATCAGCAGCACGTTCTTGCCCGCCGCATGGGTGAGGAAGACCGGCGCAACGTTCAGGCCGCAGCGGCTTGCGAGCCGCATGGCGATGAACTCGGCCTTCACCACGCTGTAGAGATCGACGCCCAAGGAGAATTTTGCGATGAACTTCTTTTCATCCGCGTCGATCAGGGCCTTGGGCCGCGCCCCGCCGATGGACGTGCCGTGGTTCAAGGCTTGGTCGAGTGCCGGGGTAACCGGCAACCCGTTTTCGATATGGTCGGCGGCGTCCAGCAATTCCTCGAGCGTTGCCGCGGCGGTCAGGCGCGGGACGTATTCCGTTGCCGAGGATTGAAAATCCAACGCGCCGATCCGGTCGGATCCCGATTGCTGTAGGAAAGTCAGTTCACCCAGGTCCGGAATGTCGGGCCCATCGGGCTTCATACCCGTCATGCGGTTGATGATGACGCGTCGCCCCCAGGCGTCGGGGGATCCGTCGCGGATGCAGCTTGCCATGGTCAATCCGGGCAACGGTTCGATCATGCCGGCGCGCAAAGGCAATTCCGGCTCATAGATCGGGATGGCGTTCGGGCGGCCGCGATAGCTGGCGCCATAGTTGAAGATCAGGCGCTCCCTGTCCTGCACCAACCGCCCTGCCACGACGGGCTCGGTCTCGCCCGGCAGCCAGATCCAGACAAAGACCTCCTCCGGTCCGTGATGCTCAGAAGTCATCGTCGACCTCGCGTTTCACCCGACGGACGCTTTGCGGCATCAGGGCCAGTTTCTCGGAAAGCCGCTTTTCCTGGACCGCCAAGGTCCGGGCATCCGGTTCAAATAACGGCACGCCAACCAGCGCGGCGACCTCGAAGACGGTACCGATTTCCGGACCCGGCGCGCCTTTTTCGATGCTGTAGAGCGTGGTCCGGCTGATGCCGGCGCGCTCGGCCAAGTCCTGCGCCGTCATGCCGCGTTCCATCCGGCCAAGCCGGATCAGATTGCCCAGGATCGACAGGGCCTGGCGTGTGGTGCGCGAGTAGGTTCTTTTCCGTTTCATCGGGCTTGGAGGGGCTTTTGTTTATGTAAATGTACGAAAACGTGCTTAACGTCTATTATATTGAACAATGTGCTCTGAAATGCTTTTCAAGTCAAGTCGCGTCTAATTTAATATTCACAAAATCAATTGATGTTCATTTAATTGAACAAAATATTAATCGCCTTGGAAAGCACTCGCCCCTGTTTCATGCGTGTGAGGGCGGTTCACAGTCAAACGGCGATACGGATTTTCCGGACGAAGTCTTTCGCCTTCGCCGTCAACGCTGTTCCCGGATTCTCTTCGCCGCGCTCATCTCGATGGCTGACGGGCACGTCGTACACAGCGGCGGAGATCGTACCGGCGCTGTCCAGTGTTTCGGTGATCGTTCTGTGCGAAAGATCGTTTTGGAAAGCGACGAAAGGTTTGGTTCCCTCGGTGACCAGGATGTAACGCGGCTGGCCGGCGCCGTTCTTCAGCAGCCGATGGGCCGTGATGATCGCTTCGCCGGACATGTCCTCCATACCGCCCATGCGGAACCGCAGCACTTCCCCATGATGGACGATGATTTTCAGGTCCAGAGCGCCGATCTGCGTGCAGGCGGCGCAGGGGCAGGCGTTCTCCCTGACCAGGGAGCGGCGCCGTGAATCAAAGGCCTGCATGATCTCTATCAGGCCGTTCCCCACGTCCTGGGGATGGAGTTTCGACATGCGCCCGTGAAAGACGACGGCGTCGCCTTCCAGACGCATCGGTTGGAATGTTCCGCTTCCCGCGTCCAGGATTGCCGACAGCAGTTCCGCGATCACGTAATGCGCATGGGCCAGGCCCAGCTTGGAAAGGGACATGAACCGGGTGTAGCCGCTGATATCCGGAATGACGATCAGCAGATCTTCCGGTTCGGCCGATGCGGGCCGGTCCGCCGCTTCCGTGCCGGTGCGAAACCGGTTGCCGGGCTGTAGCCGCGCGATGGCGGCCTCGGATGCCGGTCTGAGCTGATAGCCGATAAACGCGGCGGCGAGGACGATCGCCAGGACCGCGACGAGCATCCAGACCATGAAGCCATGCTGGTCCATTTCCATTATCATCGATCGGCTCCGTAAAGGGACAGCGGGAGAACCTTATCATGGTTCGGGGAAGGGGGCGGAACCGGTTGGAATGGGCCGGCTCCGCCCCGCCCAGGCGGTTGGCGCATCAGAACATGAAGCGCGAGCCGATGACGAAATAAAGCTCGTCCTTTTCTTCGTCTTCGGCCGTCTTGAAGTCTGCCGTCTTGCCGAAGACCCGCTCGTAGTGAATGCCGATATAAGGTGCGATGGTCCGGTCTACGAGATCGTAGCTCAGCCGCGCGCCGATCTCCAGTTTCGGGCCAAAAGCGCCGATGCCGACCTCCTCGTCGTCACTGAACGGCAGGTCCAACTCGATACTCGGCGTCAAGGTGATGTAGTTCGTCAATAGGCCTTCGTATTCGGCGTCGAGCCGGATACTGGTATCAGCCTTCTCGCTGACGAAGAAGTCGAGGTCTATCTCGAACCACTGCTGGGCCAAGCCCTGAACACCCAGCACACCGTACCACCGGTCCGGGCCATCAGGGGCGTCGAGCCGGACGCCTGCTTTCGCGTCGAAGAAGTCTGAGATCGGAACCTGTCCGACGAGACGGCTTTCGAAGACCTCAAGCGTATCCTCGTCGTCGTCGACATATTCGCCCTCTCCCATATAGCGAAGCTTGAACTCGTCGGTCCCGATCAGGCCGTCCACGTCCCAGGCGGCGACTTCCGCATCGTTGCTGATGCGGTATTCGAACTGTTCCGTTTGGAACCCCCAGATCAACTGCTCCGCCTTTACCGGGGACAGGACGGCCAAGGACGGAATCAGCGTCCCGGCCAGTGCCGCAATAAGTTTTCGCATGAGCCTATCCCCCCGTGCTTTGCGGCTGGTCGGCCTTCGCCTGTTTCGGACCGCCCTCGACGATCACCTTCCGGAACATGCCGCTGTCCGCATGGTAGGAAAGGTGGCAGTGGAAGGCCCACTGGCCCGGTGCGTCGACCTCGGTTTCCATGTAGACCGTCGTACCGGGCGAAACGCTGACGACATGCTTCACCGGGTTTCGCTTGCCGCTGCCATTGTCGATGATCGACCACATGCCGTGCAGATGCATGGGATGGGTCATCATCGTCTCGTTGACGAACTTGAAGCGCACCCGTTCGCCGTATTGCAGGCGAATGGGGTCGGCGTCCTTGTATTTCACGCCGTTGAGGGACCAGCTGTAGCGTTCCATGTTGCCGGTCAGGCGCAATTCGATCTCCCGTGTCGCCTCCCGGTGTTCATAGAGCGGTTTCTGCGCCTTCAAATCGGCGTAGGACAGGAACTTGCCGCCATTCGCCGCGCTCGGAGCCAGCCCGCTGCCCGGCGCATAGAAGGGATCGGCCGCCGCCGTCGACATGCCGCCATGGGCGGAGTGATCCATTCCCGCCATCGTGGACCCGTCGGCCATGGTATGTGTGCCGGAACCCATCTGGCTGTGATCCATGCCCGGCATGGCGCCGTGACTCATGCCGCCCATGGTCGTGCCGTCCGGCATCGTATGGCTTCCGGCATTCATCTGGCCGTGATCCATGCCCGGCATTGCGCCGTGGTTCATGTCGCCATGCCCTTCATGCGCCATGCCCATATCGGCCATGGTCAGCAGGGGGTCGGGACGCAGTTCTGGGACCTCGGCCTCCATTCCCTCCCGCGGTGCCAGTGTTCCGCGGGCAAAGGCGGTCCGGCCCATGGACTCGGCGAAGACGGTATAAGCCTTGTCTTCCTCCGGCCGGACGATGACGTCATAGGTTTCGGCGACCGCGATGCGGAACTCGTCCACCGTGACCGGCAGCACGTTGTTTCCGTCGGCCTGAACGACGGTCATTTTCAGACCGGGAATCCGGATGTCGAAATAGGTCATGGCCGATGAGTTGATGAACCTTAGCCGGACGCGCTCGCCCGGTTCGAAAAGCCCGGTCCAGTTCTGGCTGGGCCCCTTGCCGTTGATCAGGGGCGTATAGCCTTGAAGGTCCTCGATGTCGGTCGGCATCATCCGCATTTCGCCCCAGGCCTTCCGGTCAGCCAGGGCCTGGTCGAGACCCATCTTGTCCACATCCGACAGGAAGTCGCCGAGGGTCCGTTGCTTGCGGTTATAGTAGTCCGGGGACAGCTTCAGGTTCCGCATGATGCGGTTGCCGGAATGCGGATGGGCATCCGTCAACTGGACGACATATTCGCGGTCGTATTTGAACGGTTCGCGGCCTTTCGGTTCGATGACGATGGCCCCATAGGCCCCGTCCGGTTCCTGGAAACCGCTATGGCTGTGGAACCAGTAAGTGCCGGATTGAACGATGGGGAACCGATAGGTGAAGGTCTCGCCCGGGGCGATGCCGTCATAGCTGATCTTGGGAACGCCGTCCTGCTGGTAGGGCAGGATCAAGCCGTGCCAATGGATGGATGTCGATTCAGAGAGGTTGTTCGTCACGTTGATGACGACATCCTCGCCTTCCTGGAACCGCAGCACCGGACCGGGGGAGGCTCCGTTGTAGCCAATGCCCGTTTTCTTGAATTCGCCGGTGTCGATCGTGACTTGGTCGACGGTCAGGTTGTAGGTCCCGGCCTGTGCGGGTGCCGCCAGGGATGCGAGACCGAGTCCGAGCGTTGCCGCCCGGGCGAAGGTCGAAAGGTACATGATATCTATGCCTCCGGGATTAATGCGACAGGCGGATTGGACCCATCATCCCGGCGTCGTAGTGACCCGGAATATTGCACGCGAATTCCAACTCGGCATGCTGTGGAAACGTCCAAGTGATTTCGCCGGTCTTGCCGGGTTCCACGAGGACGCTGTTGCCTTCGTTGTGCATGCCGTGCCCCATCGAGGCCTGCATCTGTTCGGCGGCGGCCCAATTGACGCGCTCGGGTTCCAGAACCCCGTGCTCCACCATCATCATCATCTCCGGCGCATGCGCCTTGTGCATCGCGGCGGTGGCAATTGAGAATTCATGCAGGAATTCACCGGCATTGGTGACGATGAAGCGGACCGTCTCACCTTCCTTAACGCTCAACTCTTCCGGTTCGTAATAGTTATCGAACATCTTGATTTCGATCGTCCGGGTCGCGTTGGCGGCGTTTCCCGGCGCGCCATGGGCGGCGTTGCCGTGGCCGGTGCCGTGACCCCCGGCAGCTTGGGCGGATACGGTGACAGCGGACGAAATGAGGGCGGACAGGGTCATGGCGGCGGCGATGCGCGCCACCTTGGCGACATGCTGATTTTTCATAGGATACTCCTGATATCTGAAATGCATTCGGGCCGTGCGCCGGTTAGACACACGGTGCCTTGGCTAGCGGTATTCAGACTCTGGGAGGGCGCAGTTCCGTCTCGGGACGGTGTTTGGGTTTGGCCTCGTCGTCGAGCAGAAAGACAGGGGAACTCGACACGTAGTGCGTGGCGTGGACATTCGCTGTGCCGGGCGTGGCAATGACGCTGCAATGTCCCGGCACGATCTCGCAATGGTTCAACGCTGCCGGATCATGGTTGGAATGGGCGCCGATCCGGCCTTCATCCAGTGAGGGGGACTTGGTCAATTTGGCGCCGTCGTGGACATGCTCCATGCCGTATGCCGCGGGCAAAACCGCAACGCTTAAGGCGAGGATGCAAAGAACGGCGCCGATCAATTTTTTCATGGCACAGATGTGGGGCTTCCACCAACTGGAAGGTCAAGGTAATTCGAGAAATATGTTATGACATAGGCATGCTCGCCGCCGTTCATGTTTTTCGTGACGCGCGTCATCATGTTGGCATAGCGCTCCCAGCCAGGGTTGATTGACAGCGGGAACCTATTTTTCCTGTAAATCAAAAAATTTTTACTTTAAGGAATAGCGCCTGGGCGTTCGACGGAGGATCCATGTCCGCGAAAGACAAGAAAGCGGCGTTGTCACAGGACCCGCATGCGGTCCGAGAACCGCGTGTGAAGAATCTGGAAATGGCGATCGGTCACGAGGTGCGGGCCCATCGCAAGAAACTGGGCCTGACCGTGACCGATGTCGCGGCCGGGACCGGCATGTCCGTCGGCATGCTGTCGAAGATCGAGAACGGTAACATTTCGCCGTCCCTGACTACGCTTCACACCTTGTCGGCGGCACTGGGCGTGCCGATAACGGCTTTTTTCCGGCGGTTCGAGGAACCGCGTAGCGCGACCTTCGTCAAGGCGGGCGAGGGGGTCAACAAGGAGCGGCGGGGAACGCGCGCCGGGCATCAGTACAGCTTGCTTGGCCATAGCGACAACAATACGAGCGGTGTCACCGTCGAACCCTATTTGATCACGCTGACCGACAAGTCGGACGTGTTTCCGACCTTTCAGCATGGCGGCATGGAGTTTCTCTTCATGCTCGAAGGGGAGGTGGTCTACCGATACGGCGAGTCGCTCTACCAGATGCAGCCGGGAGACAGCCTGTTTTTCGACGCGGATTCTCCGCACGGACCGGAACAGTTGGTGACGCTTCCCGCGCGGTACCTCTCGATCATTTCCTATCCCCAGAACCGCCATCAGGAAACGACATAATTCCTGAGAAGAAAAAAATATTCCTAAGGATTGATCTGCGTTCCACCCTATGATAGCCCTTCGATCAGGATTGATCGGAGACATCGGCGCATGTGCGGGATTGTTGGACTGTTTTTGAAGGATCGTAGCCTTGAGCCGCAGCTGGGTGCGTTGCTGTCGGGCATGTTGATAACCATGACGGATCGGGGCCCGGATTCCGCGGGCATCGCGATCTATGGCGAACCGGGTGCCGGCAAGGTCAAACTGACGGTTCAGTCTTCCAACCCGGACCGGGACTTCGCCGCCCTTGAAGCGGATTTACAGGCGGCCGGCATCACGGCCGCGGTTGACGTCAAGAACACTCATGCGGTCATCCGGACCGATGCCGCCCAGCGTGACGCGCTGCGCGGCGTGCTTGCCGGGATCCGCCCCGAAGTGCGGATCATGGGGGCGGGGGAAAGCGTCGAGATCTTCAAGGAAGTGGGGTTGCCCAAGGACGTCGTCGCCCGGTTCGGCATCGCGTCCATGCGGGGCACGCATGGGATCGGCCATACACGGATGGCGACGGAAAGCGCGGTCACGACGATGGGCGCCCATCCGTTCTCGACCGGGGCAGACCAGTGCCTTGTTCACAATGGCTCGCTGTCCAACCACAACAACCTTCGGCGCGAATTGATTCATGGCGGCATGACCTTCGAGACGGAGAACGATTCCGAAGTCGCCGCTGCCTATCTGACGGCCGAAATGGCCGGCGGCCGCAACCTTGGGGAAGCGCTGGAAAATGCGCTTGAGGATCTGGACGGATTCTTCACCTTCGTGGTCGGCACCCGGACCGGTTTCGGGGTCCTGCGCGACCCGATTGCCTGTAAGCCGGCCGTGATGGCGGAAACCGATCGCTATGTCGCCTTCGGGTCGGAATACCAGGCGCTAGTCGATCTGCCGGGTATCGACGCCGCCCGCATTTGGGAGCCTGAACCCGCCACCGTCTATTTCTGGGACCATGAAAAGGCTGCCTGAGATGCCGACTTTTGATTTGTCGAAAACGACCCTGCGCGACTTGAACAGCGCCCTGCATGGGCTTTCCGAAGGCGCGAACGATGCGGAGTTCGAAGTGCTCAATCCGCGCGGCAGTCACGCGGTTGCCGTCGGCATAGACAGCGCCGTCAGGGTCAATGTGCGTGGATCGGTAGGGTATTACTGCGCCGGTATGAACGATGGCGGGACCGTGACCGTCGCGGGCTCCGCCGGTCCCGGCGTCGCGGAGAATATGATGTCGGGCGAAGTCGTCATAGAGGGCGACGCCTCGCAGTATGCCGGTGCGACGGGGCGTGGCGGTCTTCTTGTCATCAAGGGAAACGCTTCCTCGCGCTGCGGCATATCGATGAAGGGCATAGACATCGTCGTGCGCGGAAGTATCGGCCACATGTCCGCCTTCATGGGGCAGCGCGGCCACCTGGTCGTTTGCGGCGACGCGGGCGATGCACTGGGTGACAGCCTTTACGAAGCGCAGATCTTCGTGCGCGGTTCGGTGAAGAGCCTCGGCGCCGATTGCGTCGAGAAGGAAATGCGGCCGGAACATCTGGAGACGCTTTCCGCGCTGCTTGCCAAGGCGGGGATCGCGGATGTGCGGGCGGAAGAGTTCAAGCGCTATGGATCGGCCCGGACCCTGTACAGTTTCAATATCGATAATGTCGATGCGTATTGAGCGAGGCGAGCAACCAAATGAGCTATGAGAATCCCCATACACCGCCGCGCCAATCCGCGACGTTCGACGATGCCGCCCTTGCCGAGATCCGCCGGGCTGCCGCCACGGGCATTTACGACATTCGGGGCGGCGGCACCAAGCGCAAGGTTCCGCATTTCGACGATCTGCTGTTCCTCGGTGCATCCGTGTCGCGCTATCCCCTGGAAGGGTACCGGGAGAGATGCGAGACCTCGGTGACGCTCGGCACCCGCTTCGCCAAGAAGCCGATTGAGCTCAAGATTCCCATCACCATCGCGGGCATGAGTTTCGGCGCCCTTTCCGGTCCCGCCAAGGAAGCGCTCGGCCGCGGCGCCAGCATGGCCGGCACGTCGACAACCACCGGCGATGGCGGTATGACGGATGAGGAACGGGGACATTCCGATATCCTGGTCTACCAGTATCTACCGTCGCGTTACGGGATGAATCCCCGCGATCTGCGTCGGGCGGACGCGATCGAGGTCGTCGTCGGGCAGGGTGCGAAACCCGGCGGCGGCGGGATGCTGCTCGGTCAGAAAATGTCCGACCGCGTTGCCAAGATGCGCGACCTGCCGATCGGCATCGATCAGCGTTCCGCCTGCCGTCATCCGGATTGGACCGGCCCGGATGATCTTGAGATCAAGATTCTCGAACTGCGGGAAATCACCGACTGGGAAAAGCCGATCTACGTCAAGGTCGGCGGCGCGCGCCCCTATTACGACACGGCTCTTTCCGTAAAGGCAGGCGCTGATGTCGTCGTGCTGGACGGGATGCAGGGCGGGACCGCCGCCACCCAGGATGTCTTCATCGAGCATGTCGGCATGCCGACGCTGGCCTGTATCCGCCCCGCCGTTCAGGCGCTGCAGGACCTGGGCATGCACCGCAAGGTGCAGCTCATCGTCTCGGGCGGTATCCGCACCGGGGCGGATGTGGCCAAGGCGCTCGCGTTGGGGGCGGATGCGGTATCGGTCGGCACGGCGGCGCTTGTCGCCATCGGCGACAACGATCCGAAATGGGAGGACGAGTACCAGGCGCTGGGCACGACCGCAGGCGCCTATGACGATTGGCACGAAGGACGGGATCCCGCCGGGATCAATACGCAGGACCCGAACTTGATGAAACGGCTCGACCCGGTCGCGGCCGGACGGAAGCTGTCCAATTACTTGAAGGTGATGACGCTGGAAGCGCAAACCATCGCGCGCGCTTGCGGTCATAACAGTGTCCACAATCTGGAACCGGAAGATCTATGCGCCTTGACGATGGAGGCCGCCGCGATGGCCAAGGTGCCGTTGGCCGGAACCGATTGGTATCCGGGCAAAGCGGGCTTCTAGGCGCGGCAAGGGTGCCATTCGGCCGAACCTATCTCTACACCGTTGGGCAAAGGGGAACGGAATGACATTGAATCTCGAAAGCTGGGCCAAGGAGCGCGGCGTCAATTATTTCATGATCAGCTATACCGACCTGTTCGGCGGGCAGCGGGCGAAACTGGTGCCGACGGCGGCCATCAAGGGCATGCAGGACGAAGGCGCCGGCTTTGCGGGTTTTGCCACGTGGCTCGACATGACGCCCGCCTATCCCGACCTGTTCGCCGTGCCCGATGCCTCGTCGGTGATCCAGCTTCCTTGGAAAAAGGAAGTCGCCTGGGTCGCCGCCGATTGCGTGATGGAAGAAAAGCCGGTGATGCAGGCCCCGCGCGTCATGCTGAAAGCGCTGGTGGACAAGGCAGAAGGGCAGGGAATGCGGGTCAAGACGGGTGTCGAGGCCGAGTTCTTTTTGACCTTGCCGGACGGGTCAGCCATCTCCGACCCCTACGATACCGCGGAAAAACCGTGCTACGACCAGCAGGCGCTGCTACGCCGCTACGATGTGATTTCGGAGATCTGCGATCACATGCTCGCGCTCGGTTGGCAGCCGTATCAGAACGACCATGAAGACGCCAACGGTCAGTTCGAAATGAACTTCGAGTTCGACGACGCGCTGAACACGGCCGACAAGCACTCCTTTTTCAAATTCATGGTAAAATCGGTGGCGGAAAAGCACGGGTTACGCGCCACCTTCATGCCGAAGCCTTTCAAGGGGCTTACCGGCAATGGTTGCCATTGCCATATCTCGGTCTGGGATGCGGACGGGAAGACCAACATCTTCGCCGACGATGCAATGCCGTTCGGCCTGTCGGCGAAGGGAAGGACCTTCCTGGGCGGGATCATGAAACACGCGACCGCGCTTGCCGCGATTACCAACCCGACGGTCAATTCCTACAAACGTATCAATGCGCCGCGCACCGTCTCCGGCGCGACATGGGCGCCGAACTCCGTGACATGGACGGGCAATAACCGAACCCATATGGTCCGCGTGCCGGGGCCGGGGCGTTTCGAACTGCGTCTACCGGACGGCGCCGTGAACCCCTACCTGTTGCAAGCGGTGGTGATCGCCGCCGGCCTTTCCGGCATGGCGAGCGACGCCGATCCGGGGCCGCATCACGATATCGACATGTATGCCGAAGGCTACAAGGTCACCGACGCGCCTAAACTGCCGCTGAACCTGCTCGACGCGCTGCGGGCCTTCGACGCGGATACGGAACTGAAGGATGCCCTGGGCGGAGAATTCGCCTCGGCGTATCTCAAGTTGAAGCATGGGGAATGGAACGCCTATTGCGCCCATTTCACCGAATGGGAACGCCAAACCACACTGGATATCTAATGGATTGACCCAAGCGAAGGGGGCCGACCAGGGGGGCCTGTTTGTCTGCCGCTGAGCGCATTTGGGATATGCGTACACGACTTTCAATGGCTGTTCCGGCTTCACGTCATCGCGGGCTTGGGTGAGTCGTTTCTGATCGGAACGCAACGAAGAAACATGTTTGGCGGGCGCGGTCAAAGACAGCTTCGGGGCCCTTTCCGCCACGCTTTCTGACCGCCAAAACCTACATACTTGGTGGTTGGTCGCCGGGCGCGTAAAAAATCAGCACAAGGCCCCAGACGATCAACACGACACCGCCGAGCTTTGAAATTTGCTCGCCTCGGGGTGCGAGTTTCTCTATCGCAACAATCCCCGACAAAACCGCGATGGCCGTCAAACTCATGACGCCGCCAACGAACAAGACCATCATCAAACCCCAACAACAGCCAATGCAGTATTGACCGTGTTTGAGTCCCATCCGAAACGCACCCTTGCGTCCTGAACGCCAGTCCGTAAGCAAAAAGCCGATTGGAGTTCGGCATTTGCGAAGGCAAGCGGCCTTCAGCGGGGTCAGTTGAAAGATGCCTGCCGCAATGAGTATGCCGCCGCCAACCATTGGCGCTTGAATTGTCAGCATATGCGACAGGACATCTAACCGTTGGAAGTTCCATTGCAGAGCTGTCGCGGCGATGCTGAACAGGGCCCAAGTCAGAAGATAGGCTGCCAGGAACCAGCGATTGGCTGAACGGGTTTCGGGCTCACGCTTTGCCGCGACCCGTCGATGTATCAGCATCATCGGGATGGCCGAAGGCAGCATCATCGCGCCCATCATCACGGCCCACATGAGCCAGACGGCGACAACCTCGCTGAACACCCAATGAGAATGCATCGGCATCATCAGGGAGACCATGGGCGACGACATGTTGGTTGCAGACCAAATGACGAGTCCCCAACCAATTGCTGACAGGACGAAAAGTGCGGCCACGCCCTTTCGCATTTCCACGCGGGTCGGTTGATTGGGCAGGATTTCTATTTGTCCTTGGATCAGTTCCAGTAGGCGAAATCGGTGGCGAATCCACAGCGCTCGGAATAGCTGAAAGCAAGTGGGGCATCCTGAACGGTCAGGCTAGACACGGATTCCTGTCCAGGGTGATCGTGCCCCGGAATGCCACAGGATACCGTATCGTCGAATTCGAAGTCCCGAACGACGTGGGCTGATGCGGATGTACCAATATGGATGGTTTCGACGCCGGCGGTGTGGTCAAGCCGAATTGCGGCGGGTTTGATTCCGAGTATCGTTGAAAAATATGCAGTAACGCTAAGATTGCCGCCAGTTTGGCCGCTAAATATCCGGCTTATGGCGTCGAACTGCTGTTTCGACGCGACCTCGTCTATGTAGATGAACACGGACCAGATATCGTCACCGACATCATCGTTGTAGGTTCCCGCGATGGAAACATTCAGGCCCGATAGATCGACGCTGCCCATGTGCCCGTTATTGATATGCCATGACAGCAGGAAGTCACATACGCCATAGGTTGATCGACCACCAGGAGTGTCGCCTTGCTTCCGACAGGGGCAGATGGCGTCACAATTGCACGCCTCGTAGTAACTCCCTGAGATGCTATAGGCAGCTTCTTCGACCATGTCTTCCTCCAATGCCGACAACCAATACACGCGCCGTGCAGGCGGTCGAAAGGCACCTTCCAAGATCAGGCACAGGGTCGAAGATACTAGTCAAGGATCCCTCGCAGTCCGGCGCCCCTAACTCACCGGGGCCGCGCCACCTTGTTCGGTGCGTTTCGCGATGAAGGTGTCGATTTCCTCAATCCGCGCCGGGTCTATAGCCGGGGTTTCGTATTCCGCCAACTTCCTCTGCCAAAGACCGGTGGCGCGTTCGTCGGTCGACTTGGCGCCCGCTTCCGTCCAGCTTCCGAAATTGGACCGGTCCGCAACCAGCGGCTCGTAGAAAGCGGTCTGATAACGGCTCATGGTGTGCTCGCCTGAGAAGAAATGACCGCCGGGCGCAACCGCGGCAATGGCGTCGAAGCCGATATCCACCGTGGCGCCGGGGGCGGGGGTGCACAGTTCCGCCACGGTCTGCAGCGCTTCCAGGTCGATCATCATCTTCTCGTAAGAGAATGTGAGTCCGCCTTCCAGCCAGCCGGCCGCGTGCACCACATGGGTAACGCCCGCCATCAGGCAGGCCCACAGGCTCATCACCGTCTCCGTGCTTGCCTGCGCGTCGGCGATATTTGCGGCGCTGGCCGCCGCCGCGCGCCAGGGCAGACCGATCAGCCGCGCCAACTGGCCTGATCCCAGCGTCGCCGTCACATGTTCCGGTGTCCCGAATGCGGGGGAGCCTGACTTCATGTCCACGTTGGAACTGAAACTGCCATACATCACCGGCGCACCGGGGCGGACCAGTTGCGTCAGGGTGATGGCGGCAAGCGCCTCGGCATGCTGAAGCGTGATGGCGCCCGCTACCGTGATCGGGGCCATGGCGCCCGCAAGGCAGAATGGCGTGACGATAGACATCTGCCCGGCCTTGGCGAAGTCGATCAACCCCAGCGCCATGGGGATGTCCAGCGTGCGCGGGGAGTTGGTGTTGATGATCGTATAGGTCCAGGCCTCGGCGAGGAACGCTTCGGTGTCCAGTCCGCGCATGATGCGGATCATCTCCATCCCGTCCTCGACCTGCGGCGTCCCGCGGGCATAAAGGAAGCAGGGCTTGTCGCTCAAGCTCAGGCCGCCGCGCGTCATCGCGTAATGGCGCAGATGGATCGGAATGTCCTGCGGTTCGACCGTCGGGCCGATTGTGTGAAGCACGTCGAAGCTTTGGGCGAGCTTCACCGTTTCCAGGAAATCGTTCAGCGAACCCGGCCGGCGTCCGCGCATCCGATCCGTCGCATGCGGGCACCCCGCGCCGGCCTGGAAGGTAAGGGCGCCCAATTCCATGGTGAGGTCCCGGTCCGGATCGCCGCCCTTCAGGACGAAGCTTTTGGGCGCGGTTTCAAGTGCCTGTTCCACGGCGTCCCGCCCGATGCGGACCATGTCCGTCTCGTCGTCGACCAAGGCGCCGGCGCTGCGGAATATCTCTTGCGCTTGCGGCAGCAGGACCTTGAGGCCCAGTTCCTGCAAAATACGCAACGCGGTCTCGTGCATTTCGGCGATTTGATCGTCGCTGAAGGCCGCCTGTGGAGTAAAAGGATTGTGAAGACGACGGTAATTTACCGATCGTTTCGGTTTGGGCGCGTTTTCCGCGCTCCGCCTTCGCGTTTTCCGTTCCCGCCGTGCCGGTTCATCGACCATGTCGCGCGCCTCCTCGTTGAGGGGTAGTGCGAAACCCGTTCGGGTGCAATAGCCAGGAAACCCAAGGACTCCAAAGGGTTGTAGAAGACCGATTTTTTCTCGTGCCGGAGTCATCGAGACGGCAACTGCGATTGCCGGGGATTTTAACAAACAGCGATGAGAATGTTGGCCTTATCCGAACCGATAGGAGTCGCTTTGAGTATCGAATTCCTGAATCTTCCAAACCGAGGCGAGCAGGTCGGCAATCGGGTGGGTTGGAGGCTTTTTGATATGACTGAGGTTCCAGTGCAAAAGAATTTTTTTCTGACGGTCGATGAAGTCGATTTGCTCCTCGGCTGCACCATCGATCCGATGCTGCGCGCACAGTTCCACCGGGCGAAGTTCGTGCCGGAGGGTGATTTCTGCCTTCTTACCCTGACGGAATCGGAACTGCATGAGGTCTATGCCCTGCTGGCGGAACTGTTGACCGCGGAAGGCCTGAACGACGACGGTTTCTTCAACACCGTTGGCGCGAAGGTCGATGCGATCATGGTGGTGTTGGAAGCGCAGATGGTTCCCGCCGGCGGCCAGGAACCGTCCGCCGATAAGCTCCTCGCGGCGGAATGAAAGAAATAGGCACGCGCCAAAACAGCGTTATCGGAGCCGCCGTCAGTCTTGGCGGCGTCTAAGCGCGGCGGGCCCGGCGCCGAACCGGCGCATCGCTCTTCCCGGGTTCGCTGCCGTTCCCGCCGTTGACGGCGACGAGGACGACTCCCAATTCCTTCTCCAACTTCTCGATACGCGCCAGGCGCTCCCGGTCAAGTCGGGCCGGGGCGACGTCCACTTGCGCCATGGCAAGCAGCGGCGCGCCGATTTCGGCTTCCAGCGACCGGATGGCGGCCAATTTGTCCTCCGGCACGGTCGCAAGGGTGAATACCATCTTCGGATCCTCCTCACAGTCTGTATGCATTAGCTTCACCGCAACGATGATACGCCATATCAGCGCCGCGGATCATCCTTTTCCGCTTCTTCTGCCAAGGTGGCGGCGGTTTCCGCTTCTTCGATCATCTCGGCCATTTCCTCCACATAGGCTTCGGGCTGTGCCTGGATCGGCGCGGTGGCGGAAACCGCGACGAAGTCCTCCTGTGACTCCTGCGGCGGGGTCGGCCGCCGGGTCATGCGCCAAAGCGTGTAGAGGGTGAAAAGGCCCGCGGTCACGGCGAACATCAGGAAGAGCGCGCCGGGCTCGAAATTCTCCAACAGCAGGCTGCCGACGATGGGGCCGGCGATCGCGCCCAGGCTCCACGCCAAAAGCAGGGTCGCGGCAAGCGAGACGTGCTGTCCCGGTTCCGCGTGATCGTTGGAATGCGCCGCGCCGACCGAATAGAGCGTCTCCGTGGATCCGGCGAGCGCCATGAAAGCGATGGCGACCAAGACGATCCCGCCCATCGCCTGCAAGTTCAGCAGGCCGACCAGAAGCGCCGCGCCGGTCGCCATGAGAGCGGCGAAGATGAGCACTTTTCGGCGGTCCAGCTTGTCCGACCACAATCCCATCGGCAGTTGCAGGGCGAGGTTTCCCAACGGGGCGGCGGCCATCAGGAGGCCGACCTGCTCCTTGCTGAAACCTTCCAACAGGGCATAGACCGGTCCGACGCCGTAAAACGTCATCGATAGGGCGCCGGCCGCGGCGGATGCGACGAATCCCAAGGGCGAGATGGCGAAGGCAGCGCGAATGTCGATGCTGGCGCGCTCGGGCGGCGGCGGGGTCGGCGCGGGTGTGAACACGAAGGGGATGATGGCGCAGCTATAGAAACCCGCGCCCAGGATGAAGGCGGTCGATGCTTCCAGGTCGACCCGGCTCATGATCAGAGAGCCCAGCCCGATCCCGATGATGTAGAGGACATAGAATATCGACAGCACGCGGCCGCGCTGGTCCGACGGCGAAATTTCGTTCAGCCAGCTTTGGGACGCGACGAAAATCGCCGTTGAACAGAAACCGGTCAACAGACGCGCGGTCGACCAAAGGGGGAGGGACGGTTCCATGCTCATGGCGAGGATACTCAGCCCCGCCAAGCTGCAGAAGAAGGCAAGCGCCCGGATATGGCCGACGCGCCGGACAAGCGGGCCGGCGAAGAAACATCCCATCAACAGCCCGACGCTGAAAGCGGTGACGACGATGCCGACTTCGAGTTCGCCGAAGCCGAGCAGTTTGAGGCGCGTCGGGGTAAAGGTCGCCATCAGGCCGGAACCGGGCGCGATCAGGGTCATGCCGCCGATCACCCACCAGGTCGCCTTGCGCTGTGCGGCGCCGACGTCCTCTCGCATCATCGTCATGCGTGAAACCCTCGAAATCATGCCGGTCCCGCCACTGTCCGCGGCTTCCCGGTTGCCAATCCATCAGCCGCACTACACCCTTGGTCAGACGCGTGCAATGACGGGGGCGGTCGGTTTTTCTATGCCTACGACGCGCCGAACCGTCGACGCGGCGGAACAATGTGGGGGAGCGCGAGGGGCCGTGAGCATCGATCTTTATACTTGGCCGACACCGAACGGCCACAAGGTGCATATCCTGCTCGAGGAGCTCGGCGCGGCCTATACGGTCATCCCGGTCGATATCGTGACCGGCGAGCAGTTCGCCCCGGACTTCCTGAAGATCAGCCCGAACAACAAGATGCCGGCCCTCGTTGATAGCGACGGGCCGGACGGCGCGCCGATCTCGCTGTTCGAATCCGGTGCGATCATGATCTATCTGGCGGAAAAGTTCGGGCGGTTCCTGCCCACGGATGCGCGCGGCCGGTATGCGGTGCTGCAATGGCTTATGTTCCAGATGGCTGGGATCGGGCCAATGCTGGGCCAGGCGCAGCACTTCATTCAATACGCGCCGGACGGGAATGAATATGCCCGCAACCGCTATACGAAAGAGGCGGCGCGCCTATACGGCGTCGTCGATCGGCGCTTGGGTGAAAGCCGCTATCTTGCGGGCGACGACTACACGATTGCCGACATGGCGGTTTGGCCCTGGATGAAGTTTTCCCATTACCAGGGCGTGGACCGAGACGGGTTTCCGAATTTTCTGCGTTGGTTCGACGAGATCAAGGAACGGCCGGCGGTTCGTCGGGGCATGAAGGTACTGGAAGAAAAGCGCCGGAAACACACGATTTCAGACGATGCGAAGAAGATCCTGTTCGGGGAACGTCAATACGAACGCCGATAGGGACGGTTTCGCTTAGCGGGCCTGTTGGCGGCGCCTGGCGCGTTCCGCCGCGGCCTTGTCGTCAAATTTGGATTCCAGTTCGACCAGCACGTCTTCCTCTTCCTCCCCTGCCGCACCGTTCTATTGGAAGGAGAGGGCGGCATTGCCGGCTTGGCCGAAGCGCGAGTGGACCTGGGGCAATTTGTCGATTTCATGAGCCAAATTCAGATCTACGGCTTCTATGATGTCGGCACGGTTTTCCGCAACAATGTGGGCACCGCCAGCGATTGGGAATCGCTTTCGTCGGCCGGAGGCGGCGTCCGGTTGGGCGCATATGGCGTATTTGCCGATATGCAGATCGCAAAACCGTTGACCCGCACTCCGACCGGCCAGCCGGATAAGGATCCCCGCTACATGTTTTCAGTCAGCCTCGGGCTATAAGGGAACGCCACCTTTGACGTCCCTTACACTGACAGCTTAATCCGGGATTTCATCGACCGACTTGGCGACGATCGCGAAACGGTCGGACAATTCGGTCATTGCAACCTCGTGCACCGTTTCAGCGGCGATTGTGCCGTCGCCCGTGGCACTGGGCAGCGGGCGCGTCGCGACGGCGGAAGCGACGACCGTTGCGCCATAGCCGTGGTCCAGGGCGGACCGCGCCGTCGCGCTGACGCACATATGGCTCATGAAGCCGACGATGATCAGCTTCTTCCGGCCCAGCCCCTTCAGCACCTCGTCCAGAGTCGTGCCGGCGAACGAGTTCGGCAGCTTCTTCTCGACCTCCGCCTCGCCTTCGGCGGGTTCGGCCTGGGTCATGTATTTGAATCCGTTGCCGTCCTTGCCGAAAGGGCTGCCGTCGGGACCGACATGGCGGACATGAACGATGGGCGCGCCGGCGGCCCGCGCGCGTTTCAACAGTACGGCGATTTCATCGGCGGCGGGGCCGACACCGGTCAGCAGCACCGGTCCGTCGGAATAGACGCGCTGGGCGTCGACCACAACCACGGTGGCGGCGCTTAGGGCGGCGGGGGTAAGGTCTGCGCCCGCCATTTGCAACAGGGTCTTCGGCCGGTCGGTCATATAACGTCTCCTGGGTGTCGGTATCGCGTGAGGATGATGTTTACATCTGCATTTTTACCAAATCCATCTGGAAATTTTCGCCGTACTGCCGCAAAAATGCAGAATGATCAATTGGAACGATTTGCGCGTCGTCCTCGCCATCGCACGGGAAGGGACGCTGAGTGCGGCCGGCCGCATATTGGCGGTCGATCAGACGACGGTCACCCGCCGATTGGCGGCGCTGGAGGAGGGTCTGAATGCGCGGCTGTTCGACCGGCGCGATGGGCGGCTGAGCCCGACCGCGGCGGGCGAGGAGGTGATCGCCCGGGCTGAACGGGCGGAGGTCGAATTGGCCGCCCTGGAACGAGACGTGGCCGGGCGGGATACGAAGCCGGGCGGACTGGTCCGCCTGACCAGCGTGCCGACATTGTCGAACCGGCTGCTGGCCCCGCGGGCGGGCGATCTGTTGAAGACCTATCCGGATATCGCGCTGGACCTGATCGCCGAACCCGCGACACTAAGCGTGACCCGGCGGGAGGCCGATATCGCGCTGCGTCTTGCCCGGCCGACGGAGGACGGGATGATTGCCCGCCGCCTGGGTGCGATTCTTTACGCGCCCTATGCCCGCGCCGATGCCGGTGCGCCGGAGGATCTGCCCTGGATTACGTATGAGGAGAGTTTCGCCGGCATCCCCCAGGCGAAATGGATCGCCAAGGAAGGCAGCAGGGATGGAAGCAGGGCGGCGCTCAGCCCGCTGCGAGTGAATGACGGCGAGCCGATCCTGCAGGCAACGCTGGCCGGTCTGGGCCGGACGTTGCTCCCGGTCTTCGTCGGTGAAGGGGAGAACCGCCTGGCCCGCCTGTCCGACCCGGTGACCAGCCGCGAGGTCTGGCTTGTCGTACACCCCCATGTGCGCCGAAGCGCCCGCATCGATGCCGTGGTCGGCTGGATCGACGGTATATTCGCGGATTTGAAAAACCATGGGGCGGTGGACTGATACACGGCAAAGAAAGGGTCTGTTCCGCCGGTTGTGTTTTGCGCGCTATTGTAGAAAACTAACGGTATAAGAATACTGGCGAGTGGGGGGAAACGATGTCGCTAAGGTCCGATCTGGTCGATACGGAAATAGCCAGAATTCTGCTCGATACCGCTTCGGGGAAACTTCAGGACCTGATCGACGAGGCCGGACTCGGTCCTCTTGTCAGCGCTTATGTTCGGGAGCATTTCGACGCGGAACGGATCGAGGATCTGGACAATGCGCAGATACGCGATGTGCTGAACCTGATTTCCGCGTTCCGGGCCTTGGCGAAGGGGGCGTCCGGCTGATGTTCTGCGACCGTGTCCTCATCACCACGCCGTCCGAAATTGGTGACGATGTCTATCGGCGTGCCTTTTCCTGGTATCAGGCGACGGGCGGGGATACTTCAACTGGCGGCGAGGAACTGACATCGATATTGCCCTATCTTCAGGTACAAACGGTCTCCGAAAGTGAAACCCGCTATCTTTATTGCGGAACCCTGTCGCCCGCCGGTGATCTCTACGGCAAGGAGTTCTGCCGCAACGCCGTGGGCAAGCCCGGCATTCCGGACCAGGAAGTCGATCGTATTCTGGCGAAAACTTATTTCGGTGTGGTCCGGACCCAGCGGCCGGCGTTGGAACGCGTCGCCATGCCGGTACAGGTAGGCGGCGTTCCGCATTACTGCGACTTCTACCGGTTCATCTTTCCGCTGAACCTGAACGGCGTCAGCGCGGTGGCTGCCCTAGCACGCTTCGTCGATACTCCAACTCCACTAAATTGACGAGGTGGCGGTTGTCCATCCAGCCGATCAGGTCGGTGGGCAGCAGCCAACCGTGATAGTGCCGCCCGATGGCTTCGTACATCTTGAACCACGCCTTTGACGGGAAACCGCTGTCCACGACCTGTTCGTCGAAAAAGGCATAGACATAGTCGGGTTGCCAGCGCATCAGGATGGCGATCGTGCCCAGGTGGATGAGGGTCTTGGCCAGGTTGGTCTTCCGGTATTCGGGCGCGACCCAGCCCTCGCCATGATAGACGCAACGCCCCTGCATTCCCGACAAGGCCTTGCATTCCGTCACGGGTTCGCTGGATGCAAAGAAGCGGTTGAACCGGGCTTCGATCAGCAGGCCCAACGGGGAATGACCGGTGTCGTCGATACGGGCCGCCTGAACGTGAACTGTCCGGCCCTCGACTGTCCCGTGAATCCAGAAGCAGTTGTCGGGAACCAGTTCGTAGGAACTGGGATGAAAATAGGGGGAAAGCGGCTTGTCCACGAGTTCCGGCTGCACCGTCTGCAGCGAGCCGATGTCCTGACGAAATTCAACGTCTATGCCGGCCGCCGTGATCTCCTCAAGATAAAGGGTCATCAGACTGGCTGCTCGGAATGGATTGTAGCTGGCCATAGTCCCCCAACCGCCTGCCGCTAGCCTTAGAAAGGACTTACAAGGACTCGGGTTTCCAGACCAGGGGTTGGCCAAACCCGCCGGACGATCATTTTACTCCACCTGGAGCCGGGGCAGCCTTGGGCCGCCCCGGTCTTCCTACCGGCGATCTGGGGTGATGCCCGTAAATATTACGCGGGCATTGGAATATCGCTGACATATTTCGGCTGATCGTAACCGCGCTTTGTCGCGGGGCGGTTTGCGATGTCGATATACCAGCGTTTAACATTCGGGAATTCGTTCAAGTCGATCTGCTGCCATTCGAAGCGGGACACCCAGGGCCAGGTCGCCATATCGGCGATGGTATATTCCTTGCCCGCCATATAGGCCCCTGTTTCAGCGAGGCGCTTGTCCAGCACGCCGTAGATCCGCTTGGCTTCGTTGCCGAAGCGTTCTTCCGCATAGGCCGCCTTGCCGGGATTGAAATGCAGGAAGTGATGCGCCTGGCCCAGCATCGGACCCAAGCCGCCCATCTGCCACATCAGCCATTCGACGCAGCGGAAGTATCCTTCCTCATCCTGGGGAATGAACTTGCCTGTTTTCTTCGCCAGATACAGCAGAATGGCGCCCGATTCCATCAGGGTCATGCCGTTGTCGTTGTCGACGATGGCCGGGATCTTGTTGTTCGGGCTGATCTTCAGGAAGTCGGGCGCGAACTGCTCGTCCTGCCCGATATTGATGGAATGGCTGGTGTATTCCAGGCCCATTTCCTCAAGCGCAATGGAGACCTTCCGGCCATTCGGCGTGGTCCAGGTATAAAGATCGATAGACATGCTGTATTCCCCCTCGATGATCGTTTCGGTCGGTTGTTGCTATTCCAAATAGGTCACGTCGCCGTGCCGTCCAGCGCTTGGCGCAGGTCGTCGATCAGATCGTCCGCGCTTTCGATGCCGACCGACAGGCGCAGCAGGTCATCGGCGACGGGGCTGTCCGGCGGTTCGACCGAACGGCGGTGCTCGATCAGCGTTTCCACCCCGCCCAGGGAGGTGGCGCGTTTGATCACTTGTACTTTCTTGGCGACGGCAAGCGCGCCCGCCGCGCCGCCCGCGACATGGAAGCTCAACAATCCGCCGAACCCGCCCTGCATCTGGCGTTGGACGAGCGCGTGGCGCGGATGGCTGGGCAAGCCCGGATAGTTCACCCGCGTCACCTTGGTGTGGGTTTCCAGGAATTCCGCAATCCGCAGCGCGTTGGCCGATTGCCGTTCGACCCGCACGAAAAGCGTGCGCATGCCGCGGACCAGGAGGAACAGGTCGAAACCGCCGGGTTGCGGGCCGGTCAGATAGCGATGTTTGCGGATGCGCTCCCAAAACGGGGTCTTGCCGCGCGTCGAAAGCGCGCCGGCCAGAACGTCGGAATGGCCGTTCAGATACTTGGTGGCGGAATGCACGACGATATCGGCCCCGAAGTCGATCGGCCGGCAATGCACCGGCGTCGCGGTCGTTGAATCGACACAGAGCACACCGCCAGCCTTGTGCGTCGCCGCGGCGACCGCGGCGATATCGGTCACATGAAGGTCTGGGTTCGAGGGGTTTTCGATCCAGGTCAGTGCGGTCGGCGCTTCACCGATGGCGGCCAGCAGGGCGTCTTCGTCGCCGGACGGCACGAAGACCGCCTTCAACCCATGGGCGTCGCCGAACTCGGCCAACCAGGTGGGAACGCCGAAATAGATGCCGCTTTGCACGACCACCCTGTCGCCGGGCCGCAGCGCGTGAAAGGGCGCCATGCAGGCCGCTAGCCCGGACGAAAAGACCATCGTGTCCTCGCCCGCTTCCAGGGCGCTGATCATCGCTTCGGCCTGGTCCAGCGCGGGTGAGGCGTCGCGGATATAGGTGCGACCGTCCGGCAGGTTGTAGTTCTCATCCCGTGCGAAGGTGGTGGAGACGTGGACCGGGCGGATCACCGCACCGGTTTCGTCGTCCTCCCAGCCAAGGCCCTGGGCGGCGAGGGTCGCCGGGTCGAGCGGCGCGTTCTTCTTCATATCGGGCGTCCTTTAGGAAAGCGGCTGGGATGGTAACCGCTAAGGCCAGCCGGTCAATCGCGGGGTCCTGTCCAGCCGGGAAGAGCACTCTTTCACGGCGGCTCGTGAATGGGGCGGATTGGCCGGTTTCGCAAGCCCGCTTTGTCCATTAGTCTTCGCGGTGAAAGATACGGAAAACATGCAGCGAGGGGAGAATTCGATGACTGCTCTACTGATTGTCGACGTCACGGAAATCCGCGATCCGGAGAAGTACGAAGTGTACAAGACCATGACCCCGGGCGCGATCGCGGCCTATGGCGGGCGGTTTCTGGTGCGCGGCAATCCCTGCGAACAGTTGGAAGGCGATTATAAGCCGAGCCGCCATGTCATCGTCGAATTCGAAAGCATGGACCGGTTGAAGGAATTCTACCATTCCGACACCTATGCGCCGGCCTTGGCGATCCGCAAGGCGATCGCCACCAGCAACGCCTATGCGGTGGAAACCCTGTGAGCGCGCCGGTCTATGACTACGCGGGCAAGACCGCCGTCGTCACCGGCGGGGCCAGCGGTATCGGCCAGGCGATCGCCGAACGCCTCAGGGATGCCGGCGCCTCGGTCCAGGTCTGGGATTTGGCGGCGCCCGCTTTCGAGGGTGTCTCCTTCGCCAAAGTCGATGTCAGCGATCCTGCGCAAGTGAAGGCGGCGGCCGACGGTTTGGAGCGGGTGGACCTGCTGGTCAACAACGCGGGGTTTGCCGGGCCGGCGGAATCGCTGGTCGGGTTCGATCCGGCGCTGTGGCGCAGGATCGTCGACGTGAACCTGGTCGGCGTCTATGAGGTCTGCCGCCATCTGGTGCCCCTGATGCAGAAGAGCGGCGCCGGCCGGATCGTCAATATGGCCTCGCTCGCCGGCAAGGAAGGCACGCCGAACGCGTCCGCCTACAGCGCCGCCAAGGCCGGCGTCATCGCGCTCACCAAATCGCTGGGCAAGGAATTGGCGGGCACGGATATCCGGGTGAACAGCCTGGCGCCGGCGGCGATCGAGTCGCCGATCCTGGCGCAGATGTCCGCCGAACATGTCCAGATCATGATCGACAAGAGCCCGATGAAACGCTTGGGGACAGTGGACGAGGCGGCGGAAATGGTGCTGTGGATGCTGTCCGACGCCTGTACCTTTTCAACCGGCGCGGTATTCGACCTCTCCGGTGGCCGGGCAACTTATTAGGGGAGTCTTCGATGCGTGTCATGCCGGCGGAATGGGAGCGGCACGCGTGCTGCTGGATGGCTTGGCCCGACAATGCGATGTGGCAGGGCATCCTGCCGCAGGTCGAGGCGGAATACGCCGCCGTCGCGCAGGCGATCGCCCAATTCGAACCGGTCCGCGTCATCGCCAATGCCAAATCGGCGGCGCGGGCGCGCAGCCTGCTCGGTGCCGATATCGACGTGGTGGAACTGCCGCTGGACGATGCCTGGTTCCGCGATGCCGGGCCGACCTTTGTCCGCCAGGACGGCGGCGGCATTGCCGGGGTGTGTTGGCGGTTCAACGGCTGGGGTGGCGCGAACGCGGAATTTGAACAGGATGCCGCCCTGGGCCGCGCCGTGCTGGACCGGATCGGCCTGCCCGCGGTGACCTCGGCGCTTGCCATGGAAGGCGGGGCGCTGGCCGTCGACGGCGCGGGAACCCTGCTGACCACCGAGACGGTCGTCTTCAACGCGAACCGCAATCCCGGCCTGACGCGCGCCCATGCGGAGGCGGAATTCGCCCGCACGCTGGGCGTCCGCAAGGTGATCTGGCTGCCCGGCAGCAAGACGGAATTCGGCACCGACGGCCATGTCGACGGCATTGCCTGTTTCACCCGGCCGGGCGTCGTGTTGTTCGAGGAAAGCGCGGTCGACGCCGGCCCCGGTTTCGAGACGACGGAAGGCAACCACCCCGCGTTGGAAGGCGAGCCGGATGCCGTAGGACGTCAGATTGCTCTGATCTTCTTAAGCGAAGCGCCGCCGCTGGCGCGGGAAGGGCAGGGCGATTGGGGGTATTGCGGGTCCTACATCAATTTCTACATCGCCAATGGCGGTGTGGTGATGCCGAAATTCGGCATCCCGGAAGACGCCGTCGCGCTGGACGCGGTTGCCGCCGCCTTCCCCGACAGAGCTATCGTGCAGGTGGACGTCTCCACCGTCTCGCAAGGGGGCGGGGGCATTCATTGCATCACCCAGCAGCAGCCGGCTGTCTGATAGGTCGGGCGGATTGGGGCCGACCTGGTCAGATAACCAGGCGTTGCTTGGCGGCGTCCAATTCGATGACCGCGGAATAGTGCAGGATATTGATGAATTTGTCGGGCCGCAGGCCGTCCTGCGCCACCGGCAGGACCAGTTTCGACAGCGTTTTCGACACACCCGAGCGCGTCGGCACGGTCCGTTGCAGGTAGACCGGTTCGCGGCTTTCCAAGGCTTCGAAATAGGGGGCGAATACGCCTGGATAATCCGCGGGCGGGAAGACCTCGTCCAGATAACGGCCGGTATTGTCGGCTTGTTCGATGATCGTCACCTGGGTGCCCGCAAGGCGGATCTTGAAGCGAATGGGATCTCCGTACTCGATGTCGTAGATGCTGACCCAGCCGAGCCAGGGTTTGAAATCGAGCATGTCGAAGGCCGAGCGCGAAGGCAGCAGTCCGGCGCCGGGCCGCCTTTGGAGCCAGAGGTCCGCAACGGCGGCGAAGATGGTGCGGACATTTTCTTTAGCGGGCGCGGTCATCCATTAAAGTGGTAAGCGGTGTCTTGCCATCATGCAATGGCGGAAAGGCCCCGGTCGCGGCCCCTTTTTCCGGTTCAGCCGACGCCGAACGCGCGATCCAGGTAAGCCCGCATCAGGTCAGGGCTCGTCAGTTCGACAAGCTTGATACGCCCTGTCCGCTCCAGGATAAGGCCACCGATCGCCTGCGCGATACCGCCGCCGGCCGCCGCCTTGGGATTTTTCAGCCCCGCCGCCGCGCACTCTTCCGTCAGCAGGGAAACGACCTTCGTCAACTGTGTGTTCAACGCGCCGTCCAATTCCTTGTTGAGGCCGTTCGGGCCCAAGCCCTGAAACAGATAGAGGCCGAGGGCCAATTCGTCCGGACGGTGTCGGTAATAGTCGTGGAAAGCGGTCAATCCGCTGCGCGCACGGTCGACGGCGCCGTCGGCTTTCGCGATGATCTGGCGGATATAATCGTGGAGCGACGACAAGGATTCAGAAAGCACCGCGCCGTAGATTTCTTCCTTGCCGTCGAAATAGGGATAGATCGCACCGGTGGTGCAGCCCGCTTCCTTGGCGATGGTGCGCATGGAGGACTTCTCCAGCCCTTCGCGCATGAAGACGCTTTTCGCCGCCTCGATGATGGCCGTGCGTCTTTCCTCGCGCAGGTCGCCCGATTTCTCGTGCCGATGGTTTTTCGTCTGACGGGCTTGGTTTCTGGGCATCGCGGGGCGCTATTTCGGGGCGTTGATCGGGCGGTCGGCCGTCCAATCGTATGTGCCTTGGTCGCGTTCGCGGACCGCGTGTTTCCAAGTCATTTCCTCAGCCCGTTTCTTGAAGTTCAGGCCTTCGGGCGAATGCCGCGTGATGCCGTCCAGAAGGGTAGCGAGGCGCTGGGTATTGTGCAGTCCCATGGCCTCGATCGCCTGGTTTATCACCATTTTCTGCATCATCAACTGATTGACGGGGACCGAGCACATCCGTTCGGCCAGCCTCTCCACCTCGTCGTCCAGTTCCTCGGCGGGGAGGGATTTGTGGACCAGACCGATCCGCGCCGCTTCCTTGCCGTCGATTTTGTCGCCGGTAAACAGCATTCGCTTCGCCTGTTCCGGGCCGATCCGGTAGACCCACATTGCCGTGGTCGGACACCCCCAGACACGGACGGGCATGTAGCCGATTTGAGCATCGTCGGCCATGACGACAAGGTCGGAACACAGCGCGATGTCCGATCCGCCGGCGACCGCGAAGCCGTGGATCTTGCAGACCACAGGGCGGTAGCTGCGCCACAGGGACATGAACAACTCTGTATTCCGCATCATGAAGGCATAGTCCCTCATGGGGTCCCACGGCATTTCCTGCGTGATGTCGTTGCCGCCCGGTTCCTGGGCATAGGCCGTCAGGTCGTATCCCGCTGAAAAGGCCCGCCCCGCCCCGCTCAAGACGATGACGTGAATGGACGGGTCTTCGTTTGCCCGTTCCACGCATTCGGCGAGGTCCTTGGGCAAGTCGCCGTTTATGGCGTTCAAGACCTCGGGCCGGTTCAATGTAATGCGGGCTATGCGCCCATCTTTTTCATACAGGACCGTGGACATGATTTCCCTTTCTGCGCCTGGTTGGGGAGGGCCGGGCACGCGCTATTCTGCGCGCCAGTCGGGACCGCGCGCAAGTGATGCAAACCGAACGGTAAAATAACACTGTTATGTTCAACGACAACCCATTTTTGTGGGTGCTCTTAGGGGTGAGAACATCCGCCTTCGGGCGGTCATTGTCCCATTGGCCCGTGATCCATACCTGCTATAGGCTCGTAGACACACGCGTTATCCGACCGGCATAACCGGTCAGCGGCAGGTCCCTTTGACGGCCCGGATACGAACCAAGGCGGACGGGCCGAATATTTGATGACGAAACCGGCTCCGGCGGACACGCACGGATTTTACACCGAACTCGATAGTTTCGACGACTTCGCGTCTGTCCATGATTTGCGGCTCTACACCGCCGCGCCGGACGATTGGGCGGTTGTCCTGGCGGATATCCGTGGGTCCACGAAGGCCATCGGCGAAGGGCGCTACAAGGACGTAAACATGATCGGCGCGGCGTGCATCACAGCCGTGCTCAACGCGGTCGGTGATATCGACATCGCCTATGTCTTCGGCGGCGACGGCGCGACCCTGCTGATCCCGCAAGACTGCGTCCCGAACGTGCGGGACGCCCTGTTGAAAACGAAGCATCTGGCGCTGGCCGGCTTCGATCTCGATTTGCGCGTCGGCGCCGTTCCCCTGGCGTCGATCCGCGCATTGGGGGCGGATGTGCTGGTCGCCAAATTCCGCCTCAGCCCCGGCAATTATCTGGCGATGTTCAACGGCGGCGGGGTTGGCCTGGCGGACCGGCTTATCAAAGCGGACGATGGGCAGCAGGGTTTTCTATTCCCCGAGGCGGATTCGGGTGACGAGCCGGACCTGGAGGGCCTGTCCTGCCGGTGGGAGCCGTTGAAATCCCGCCATGGCGTGATGCTGTCCCTGCTGGTCCAGCCCCTGTCCAAGGACCGCGACGCGGCGGCGTCGGTCATCGCCAGGGTACTTGGCGATCTCAACAGCGCGCTGGGTTACGCGATAGAGCGGAACCGTCCGGTCTCGGCGGAGAACATGAAATTCAAATGGCCGCCGCGCGGCCTGGTCTCGGAAGCGCGGGCCACGCATCGCCAGGGCCGCGGCTTCAAGCGGCGGCTGGCCAAGATTCTCGTCCAAAGCTTCATTCAGTATCTGCTGGAAAAATTCGACAAGGAAGCGGGCGGCTACGACGCGCCTGTCTATCGGGAGGAACTTCGCCAGAACTCGGACTATCGCCGCTTCGACGATACCCTGCGGCTTGTTCTGGATTGTCCGAAGCAGGACGCGGAGCGGATTGAAACGGTCCTCAAAACCCTCCGGGCGGAAGGACTCATCGCCTATGGCACGCACAAATCCGATACCGCCCTGATGACCTGCCTGCTGTTCAGCCTGGAGGATAGCGAGCACGTCCATTTCATCGACGGCGCCAACGGCGGCT
Source organism: uncultured Flavobacteriaceae bacterium (assembly GCA_964350445.1). Lineage (GTDB taxonomy): Bacteria > Pseudomonadota > Alphaproteobacteria > UBA8366 > Aestuariispiraceae > Hwanghaeella. The sequence goes on along the minus strand of CAYGKA010000021.1, from coordinate 6,920 downwards.
TCGCCATGGCCGCGTTGCGGCTGAAGGAGCAGTTGCGGGAAGCGGAGGAAAAGGCGCGCTTGGCGGGCGCATGATGGCCACGCCCGCCGCCCCTTGACCATCACGGATACTTTAGAAACCCGGCGGCTTGTTGCCGGGCGGTTTCGGACCGGCCGCGTCCAGTTCGTCCAACAACGCCAGCACGTCCCTGGACGCTTCCTCGACCCGGCCGATGGCCTCCATGGCCCCGTTCAGGTTGCCCGCGTTGAACAGGCGGGCCGCTTCCTTGCCGCTCTGGTGGACGGCGGCATGCGGTCCCTCGAGGCGCGTGAAGGCGGAATGCTCCCGATAGGGCAGGGAGCCGGGGCCGTAATACCATTTGCCCAGGCGGCACGACTTGTGATCGGCAAGTTCCGATTCCGACAGACTGGCCCGACCGACGGACATGTCCACCAGACGCTTTTTCCAAAGGACATGGTCGGCCTTCGCCAGTTTGACGACCTTGTTCACCGCCTCGAAGGCGGCAAAGTTGCCCAATTGCTGCGCCACGCTGCGTTGCGCGTCGTCCAGCGCGTCGGCTAGGGCGGCGACCTGGGCCACGTTGTCGCCGGTCTGGCCGGCAATGCCGGTCACGCCCTGGGCGACTTCGGCGGATGCCTGGGTTTGCTGGTCCAGGATTTCGGCGATCTCGGCCATCCGGCTCGTCACGGTGGAAACCTTGTCGCCTACGGCGTTCATGTCGCGGCCCAATCCGTCGATGATGTTCTTGCTCTTTTCGACGGTTTCCGTGCCGGTGGTCATGGAAGCCACAATATCGTTGATCTGGCTCTGCAGGCCTTCGATGTGGCTGCGGATTTCTTCCGTCGCCCTGGCTGTTTGTTGGGACAGGTTCTTCACCTCGCCGGCGACCACGGCGAATCCCTTGCCGGCCTCGCCGGCGCGCGCCGCTTCGATCGTGGCGTTCAAGGCAAGAAGATTGGTCTGTTTCGCGATGGCGCCGATCGTCTCGACGATGGACCCGATGGCTTCCGAAGCCTCGCTCAACGACTGCGCCTGCCTTGACGTGCCCGCGACAGTATTGGCCAGGTCGCCCATGGCATGAACGGCGTTTTCCGCCTCGATATTGCTGTGTTCGACCGACGCCCGCATTTCTCCGGCGGCATCTGCCGCGATCCGGCTTGTCTCGCTGATCTGGCTGACCGAGGCGACCATTTCCTCCGTCGCCGCCGCGATGGATTGCGCCTGGGAGTCGATCGCCTGCGCCGCCTTCAGGATATGCGCCGGCGCGACCGAGGATTCATTGGCGACCATCGCGATCTTCACGCTGTGATCCAGGTTGGATGACAGGTCGGCGCGCAGCATGTCGGCAAGTTGCGTAGCCAAGCGGCCTATTTCGGTGTCCCCGCCGAAGGAAAGCGTCAGATCGCGCTGGGTCAGAGCGGATAGAAGCGCCATGGCGGGATCGGCGGCAGGGGGGGAAGCCGTGCTTTCACCTGTGGTGGAACGCTCATCTAGAGACATATCGATACCTTACATTCGTTAAACATCATGGAACGTGCTTCGAAACGCTACTTGAGGGCCCAAGGATTTCAAGGAGCAATTTCGGATCCGGGCCTGGTGGGTCCGTCGCTCGGCGCAATGGGCCGGGCTGCAAGAGGATCGTTGACGCGCAGTGATCAATGAATTTTGCGTGACAGGGCGCGGCCGCAAGCCTGGATGGTTGCCGCATGGACGGCTTGCACGCGCGACAAAGCGGCGTGCGCCTTCCGTGCCTTGTTACCAGATTTGTTCGAATGCCCTGAATTTTTCGGACGGCGCCGCGGGTGTTGCCGGCTTTGGAGAATACCGGAGGCGTGCTTCGATGCCGGCGGACAAGGCCTCGACCAGGGCCAGCCCTTTCAGCAACTCCGTGCAACTGTAATAGGTCAGCAGTTCCGCCGCGAAATCGCCCCGGCCCTGTCCGGCCAGAACGCCCGCCATGGTCACCATCCGCGCGGTTTCCTCGGCCAATTCCGCTTCCCGTTGTTCGAAGACGGGCACGACGTCGCCGATGAACCGGTCGGGTTCCTGAACCATCAGGTAAAGCAGTTTCTTGCAGGCGGCCACGGCCGAGCGCGAACATTCGACGGTCTGCGACACGGTCGACCGTTGGCTCCTTCCGTCGTCGTCCGTCTTGCGGTTGTCCATGAAGGTGCGGTCTTCGCCGGTGGTCAGGTACCGGTGCTTGCGGAATTCGTCGGGCACGCGGGTCTGGCCCATGAAGACCGGCGCGAAGGGGGTGGCAACCGGACCGATCGGCGCATGCCATAGCGTGCGGAGCAGAGGATCGGACGGGGTGACCAAAGGCACCACTTGTCCGTAGCCCGCGGTGTCGCCCGTCAGGCGCGGCGTTCGCACCGCCCAGCACATGTCCTCGAAGCCGATCTTGTCCGGGCGGGCGGCCCGGCCGGCCATCTCCGCTTCGATCCACTGCACCCCGTCCCACGGGCCTTTGCCGTCGCCGTAGATGCGGTTGGCGTCGAATGCCGTGCCGTGTTCGTACCAGCCCTGTTCGACGGCGAAATCGACGAAATTGTCGGAATACAGGAAATCCGGATGACCGGGCTCGCCGACCGGCACGGTGGTGACATATCCCGGCCGGGACGCGCGGATGCTGGACGGGCCCAGCCGTTCCGCCACCCACAGGCCCTTGCCGCCGGCGAACTGGATCATGACCCATGCTTCGTCCGGATCGGCGATCAGGTGGGAGTTCCCGCCATAGGTCGACTCGCCATGGGTGCGGATTGCCTCGGCGATGATGTCGATGCCCTCGCGGGCCGTGCGGGCTTGGCTGACGGCGATGCGGGCCAGGTCGCTGTAGTTGGGGCCGGTTTGTTCCGGCGGCGTCATGGCGATCAATTCGGGGCGCGAGGGCGACCACACGTCGCGCACGGCGACGCCGTGTTCGTTCAACCCGCCATTGACCAGCGGGGCCGGCGCGCCTTTGTAATAGCTGTAGTTCACGCAGATGTGCCGGCAGGTTTCCCTTGCCTGGGGAATGCTGGTCAGGCGGCCGGGGATGTCCGCTTCCTGCGTGACGCCGACGAGGATTTCCGCGCCGTCTTCATGCGTTGCGCGGGGAACGATGTCGAGCCAGTGGCTGGAAGGTTCGTCACCGTATCCGCCCAACCAGGCGTGACCGTCACGGGTGTGATCGCTACCGATATAGATGGCATAGCTCATGCCGTACTCCCTGAATGCCGGTGGGTCGGCGCTTTACGACGCCTGTCATGCCGGTGGCCGCGCGGCATAAGGAATGCCGGCGGTCAATGCCGGGGGCGAAGGCAGTCCGGCCCCGATTGGGACCGGACTTCTTCCGTGCCGTCAATGGCGACGGGCGCGGTTAGGCGGCAACCCACCACCGTTCGGCGACCCGCCGGCCGTCGAAGGCGCCGTCGGATGCCAGCTCGCCGTGTTCAACCGCGTCGCTCCGCGCCAGGACGTCGTTCGCGAAGCAGGGAACGACCACGCCGCCGCGATCGCGCAGAATGATCTGCATGTCGCGATAGATTTCCCGGCGGGTTTCGTCGTTGGTCTCGGTACGCCCGGCGGTCATCAACTTGTTGAATTCATCGTCGTCCCACTGGGTGTCGTTCCAGGCCGCTCCCGGTGCGTACCCGGTCAGGAACATTTCGCTTTCCGTGGTATAGCCGCCCCAATAGCAGGCGCACCAAGGTTTCTTGAGCCAGACGTTGGACCAATAGCCGTCATTCGGTTCGCGGACGACATTGATGTCGATGCCGGCGGGCTTGGCGTGTTCCTTATACAGAACGGCGGCGTCCACCGCGCCGGAGAAGGCCGCTTCCGCCGCGCTGAGGTTGAGCGTGATCGAGTCGTGACCGGCTTGCTTGAGGTGCCAGCGGGATTTTTCCGGATCGTAAGGCAGGCGCTCGATATCGTCGGCGAAATAGCGGTAGGACGGCCCGATGGGCGTGTCGTTCCCGATGGAGCCGTGCCCCTGAAGAATCTTCTTCAGCATCTCTTCGCGGTCGATCGCGTGTTTCAGGGCCTGGCGGACATGGACGTCGTCGAAGGGCGCGGTCTTGCTGAGCATCGGGAAGGTATAGTGCAGCGACCCGCTCGTTTCCTCCACATGGATGCCGGGCGCTTGCGCCAGCCGTTTCACCACCTTCAACTCGACGGAGTCGATGGCGTGAACCGCGCCGGTCATCAGCGCGTTGACGCGGGCGGCGGGATCCGTGATCGCCAGCATTTCGATCTGATCCGCATGGGCGCGGTCGGGGTTCCAGTAGTTCGGATTCCGCTCCAGTTCCGCCACGACGCCGGCGTCATACCGTTTCAGAACATAGCCGCCGGTGCCGGCGCCGCTGCGCCAATCGATACGGCCGTTGCCGGCGCTTGGGAAGATGGTGAAGCCGGCGGACGTCATGGTGACGGGGAAATCCGCGTTGCCGCCGGCGAGATGGAAGATCACGCGGTTCTTGCCGTCGGTCTTGAGGTCGGTGATCTGGTCGACCAGGGGTTTGACGAAGGAGGCGAGGTCTTCGGCGCGATGGTGATTGATCGAGTCGACCACATCCTGCGCGTCCAACGTCTTGCCGTTGTGGAACTCCACGCCTTTGCGCAACTCGAACGTCCATACGCTGGCATCGGCATTGGCGCTCCATTCCGTCGCCAGGCTCGGGCCCAGGCTGCCGTCGGCCAGGGTTTCGGTCAGCGTATTTGCGATGGCGAATTGGATCATCCATTGGTACCCGTTCGTCAGCAGGCCGGGGTCCAGCGTGTCCGTGGTCGCGCCGTGATGGGAGGCCAGCTTCATGAAACCGCCCTTCTTCGGTGTGGCGGCGCGGGCCGTGCCGGACGGCAGCAACCCGCCCAGCGCGACGGTCGCGCCCAGGGCCGCGGTGGCCCCAAGAAGGTCCCGCCGGTTCAATTGGCCGAGGAGGCGGGATTCCGCATGGGATGTGCCTGAGGGCGCGGGGCGCTTCGTGGTATTCGACATGAACGATATCTCCCGAATGTTGGCGGCGCTCGCGCCCGACGTCGCGGGACCGCCGGTGCTTGCCTGATTGGCGCGACGGGGCGATCCACGAGAGTCGGCGATACGAGCCGATGCCGACGACGGTAGGGACAGGGAGACAGGCGCGGCAATTTCTTGAACTGTAGGCACCTTACGTTAGTTTATGTTATATCACGTAAAGTAACGTTAAATTTTTGGTAATCCGCGCCGAAAAGATCCGATCATGGGCTCATCAGAAAAATGGCTGAAACCGATTTCACCGCGAATTTGCGCCTGCTGTGCAGTGAGAAAAGCTCCGTCTCCCAAATCTGCCGGGAAATCGGCATAAACCGGCAACAATTCAACAGCTATCTCAGCGGCCGGTCGCGGCCGTCGAATCACAACTTCCTGAAAATTTGCCGGTATTTCGGGGTGTCGGCGACGGATTTGGAAATGCCGGCGGAGGATTTCGCGCGAAACCGCCAACCGTCCACGGTCTTCGCCGGGCTGGCCGGGCCGAACCGGATGTTCGACCTGCTGAACCAGGCGATGGGGGCGAAGAACGCCGCGATGCGCCGCCATGTGGGATTCTATCACAGTCATTTCCAAGTGCCCCATGACCCGGACGGGGTCGAGCGCGCCTTGATTGCGCTCTACGAGGAAGGCGGCCGCTTCTTCACCAAGTCCATCGAGCGGACCGAGGAACCCGGCCGGCCCAGCACGTTCTCGAAATACGAAGGGGTGGCCAGTTACCTGGGCGATAAAATCTTCGTCGTGGAGTTTGAAACGCTGTCGCGCGACACGATCGTGGAGACGATCCTGTACCCGACCTACCGCCGCAGTCTTTCCTATCTCTATGGACTGACCTTCGGCACCACCTCGTTCGGCGATCGCGCGCCGTTTTCGACACCGATCGTCTGGCGTTATCTGGGCGCCAATGTGGACTATAGGGAAGCGCTGGCCGATTGCGGCACGTTCAGCGTCACATCGAACAGGATCAACCCGTCCGTCCTGAAAATGCTGCGGGAAAATTTCCAGATCCACGGCAGCGCCACCACCGTCGACCGGGAGTGGTGAGGCGGGCGGGAGTGATGTCAGGTGAAGTAAACAGTCCGTGTTGTCCAGGTAAAGTATACCGTCACGGTAATCCAAAGTATACCGTCACGGTAATCCGTCACCGTAATCCTTTCACGCTGTAGTACGCTCAAAGATGAAATAGACGAGGCATGTAATGGGAATCAAACACGGTTCTGCAACAGCAATACTGTTTATAGCTGTCATTTCCAGCCTAGTTTTATTTTCTCGCGTGCCAATGTCGGCCACGGTAGAACAAGAAAGTGTAGGCCAGATAATGTCGGCCGATGAGCTTGCTGCCGAGTGGATGCATGTGTGCAATGATGTTTCTGGGCGAACAAGGTCCAGCCTAGAAGCCGCAGGGGAACCTATGGTCGATCATAACGCCATAGACGAAAGACTTTCCAACCTATTAAAAACGGTTCCCGGACAACCACACAGAAAAGCGAAAAATGCAGTGTGGCTGTTCAAAGTGCGCGGAAATCAAAGACACTGCGGATTACTTGTGTTGGGATTTACATCTGCGAATGTCTTTGAAGCCGTTAAGCGGCTGACACCCGATCGAGAATGGAACAAATTTAAGCGTTTTAACGGTTACACCAAATACATCAGTCATCTTAATATTCAGGGCATCAATGGCGCGATGGAACGTATTAGTTATTGTGTCACAGAAAATTTCCCGGCTGTAGCTATAGGTTCCGCTTTAAACGCAGCATGCTAAATAAATTTTCACGGTGTTCTACTTTCTGTACTAGGCTCCGCTCAATAGCCCTCCAAGAACATTCTAGAAAAAACGGTGACAGTTTACTTAGAAAAAACGGTGACAGTTTACTTAATTTTTTTTTCCAGTAAGACCTCACCCCGGCTG
>CAYGKA010000020.1:50207-76389 GCA_964350445.1 uncultured Flavobacteriaceae bacterium | reverse complement strand
CTCGACCACGCGCTCCAAGGCCTCGAGATATTCTGACGGTGTGATGGTCGGCGCCTCCCCGGCAGTGCCGAAAATGACCAGCCCGTCCGCGCCGGCCTTTATCTGCCGGTCGAGCAGCCATCGCCAGGTTCCGTAATCGATCGTGCCGTCCTTGGCGAAAGGGGTGATGCAGGCGGTGATCATACCGCCGAAGGGGCCGGACATAAGGGGTCTCCGCGAATTCGGGTTTTGGTCGGCGCAGAGAATCCTGGGAAATCAGGGCGCGGCAATTAAAGCGGATGTTCTGTCATATTTAAATTCTGTATGTTATATATGTAACATGATTACGATTACCGAAGCCCTCGGCCAAATCCTGCGCGGCAACGCCTTTCTGGAATTCGGCTTCCGGCACGACCTGTTCAACCTGACCAAGCTGGCGCGGTTCCTGCGCCCGCAGGTGGAGGCGCGCACGGCCAAGGAAACCCAGGAAACAGCCCTGACCATGGCGCTGTCGCGCCTGCGCCGCGCCGGTCCCGTCCCACCGCCGATGGCGGAAGGGCACGATCTGACGCTGGAAAGCGTGACGGTGCATTCCGGCCTCGCCCTGCGCACTTTTTCCCGCAGCCCGGCCCTACAGGCGCGGCTGGCGAAAATCTATGGTCAGGTGCACGAGAAGAACGGTTTCTGCGACCTGTCGCTGGGCATGCGGGAAGTGACGATCATCCTGGACGCACGGTTGCGCGACTGGCTGGATGAAGCCGTGCCGCAAAAGCCGGTTTACCGGAATGACGAAGTCGCCGCCGTAACCGCGCGTTTTCCGGAGCGCCATATCGACGCCCCCGGCATTCTCTACGCCCTGATGCAGCGGGTAACCCTGCAAAATATCAACATCATCGAGATAACCTCGACCTATACGGAGATCAGCTTCTTCGTCGCCCAGTCCGACGCACGGCTGCTGTTCGATACGTTTTTCGAGAGTTTCTCTCTGCAAAGTGATACCGGCGGAACCCGCCGCCCTCTGGCCACGGCACGCAAAAATCCCTAAACCCGATATTGGTATTCGGGATAAAAAGGAAGAGCGAAACCGATGAAGTCACCTTTGGAAAACCGTGCCCAGGATGCATTGGCGCTGCTGATACTTAGGGTCGGCTGCGCCTGGTTCATCTTCGTCTGGGCCGTGAACAAATTTCTGGCGCCCGCACAGTACCAGCAACTGGCCAAGCATTTTGACAAGATCACGCTGGACGAGACACAGGTCCTGATCATCGCCGGCATTCAGGTCGCGGTCTGTCTCTGCGTCTTCGTCGGCTGGGCCCGACTTTACACCTACGCGCTGCTGGCGGCGATTCACGGCTACTCGGTCTATCGCCAATTGCCGCAGTATTTCGATCCCTTCGAGATCAACGACAAGGGCTTCCCGATCAACCGGAACGTCAGCGTTTCTCTTTGCGCGCTGCTGGCAATGGTCGCCCTTTGGCTGTTGCGGCACCGGGATCACTGGTCGGTCGATGCCCTCGTCAGGGGCCGGAGCCGGTAGCGCGCCATGCTTGACGCCGCCATGCGCAAGCTGATCGACCCGCCATTAGGCTCGGCGGCCACCGTTCTGAAGAAGGCCGGCATATCCGCCAACGCGGTCACCGTCGCCAGCTTCCTGCCCGGGCTGGGTGCGGCGGTCGCGCTGGGCTACGGCGCTTATGGGGTCTCGCTGGCGCTGATCCTGGTGAACCGGGTCATGGACGGCTTGGATGGCGCGGTAGCGCGGCAAACGACGCCCACGGACCTGGGCGGCTATCTCGACATCGTCGGGGACTTCATCTTCTACGGCGCGGTCCCCTTCGGATTTGCCGTGGCGCTCCCCCAAGAGAACGCGCTTCCCGCCGCCTTCCTTTTATTGAGCTTCATCGGCACGGGTTCCAGCTTCCTCGCCTATGCCGTGGTGGCGGAAAAACGGAAAATCTCCACTGACATCCGAGGCAAGAAGAGCTTCTATTACCTGGGCGGCCTGACCGAAGGGACCGAGACCATCGGTTTCTTCGTCGTCTGCTGCCTGCTGCCGCAACATTTCCCCCTGCTCGCCTGGGTCTTCGGGGGCCTATGCTGGGTCACCACGCTGACACGGATCGCCGCGGCGGTTAACGCCTTCCAGGATTAATATCGTCGTAAAGCACGACCCTTTGTGAAATACACACATCCGACGACAGTGTATGAGCGTTGAAGTCTCCGTTGTCTTGTTGACAAAAAGGAGGGCATTCGTTGACACGCGACCGACTGCGAAATGCTTTACTACCCATAGAAAAATCGCGTTTGAAATAAAGCAGTTCGGAGGGAACGATGAAGATCAAATTCGCAGCTATGCTGGGGGCGGCAAGCATGCTGCTTACGTCAGCCGGACAAGCCGAAACCGTAAACGCCTTCGACGCGGCCTTCACATCGGACGATGCATGGTTCCTTGCGGATATGCGTGCCGCCGGAACAGCCGATATCGTCGACCTGACGGGTGAAGGTGGGACGCTGGAAAACGACCAGCCCTTGCCGAAAGGCGCGGCGAAACTGACGACCGGATCCGATACAGGCGACAAGGCCGAGGTCGGGATCAGCCGCATCGGCGGTTACGGCACGGTCGGCGATTTCCTCTCGACCGGCGGCAGCCTCGGCTACAGCTACTTCAAGGACAGCACCGGCGACCTGAACCCGTCGGCCGCGGCGTCGATCAAAATCACCGTCCTGGACAACAATGTGACCACATCCGGACAGACCGACGGATTTGCGTCATTTGTCTACGAACCGACATGGAACCTGGGTTCCGTCGGCAGCTCCGTCGCCGTCACGCCCGATGAATGGCTCAGCGCCCTCATCACCGGCGACAGCGGCGTGTTGTGGCATACCGGGATTTACGGTGCCGGCAACCTTGGCGGCGACGGCAGCGACGGCCTGACACTGCAAGGCTGGTCCGACCTGTTCGGCGGCGACCTGCTGGACGCGACCATCGTCGGCATCTCTGTCGGCGTCGGAACGTTTAATCTGGGCCAGACAGCCTTCTTCGACGACGTGAAATTCACCAACGGCAACATCGCCCTGGAATACGATTTCGAGGCGGCCGTCGTTCCCGTTCCGGGCGCGGCGTTGTTCCTGCTGACGGGATTGGCCGGCCTGGGCGCGGCACGCTTGCGCCGCCGGCCTGCATAGGTTTTCAGAGTGTTGGGGGGAGTTGAGCCCCGACGACGGAGAGGGCCGCTTTCGAGCGGCCTTTTCTTTTTGGCATTCGCCGCACCGCCATGCCCATTCCGCCCGGACCGCGGAACGGTTAGAATTGAACCCGCCATTCGGTCTTGATGCCATAGGTCTCGTCCGCACGTTCGCGGTCAGCCACGAAACCATCGACCTGGAACAGATAGCGTTCGGCGAATTTGTGCTGGAAGCGGATGCCCGCCCCAATCCCGTTCTGGACCGAAGAACCGTCATCGGTGGTTTCCACGAAACCCAATTCGCCGACCACCTGCGTCTTTTCGTCATTGAACAGCATCTGGTAGCCGACGGCCCCGCCGACAGCGTCTTCGACGCCATTGCCCAGCGCCGCCGGATAAGTTCCGATGCCGGAACTGGCGAACAGCAGGCCAACTCGCCCGATCGGGCCGCCGTTGGTTTCCCCGCGCGAGGCTGAGGAGAAATTGTCGATCCCCCAAAAGGCATTCGCATAGACAAGATCGTGCGTGCCCAGCGGTGTCCGTGATACCTCTCCGAACAACAAAGTGCCGTCATCGACGGTGGCCTGTCGCCGGTCCAACGCAATGGATTGGTTCACATAGAAAGCCGTGTTGAACTCACCGATACGCTGAACCGCGGAAGCGCCGAGGAAAATGCCATCGGAGTCATCGGCACCTTTCGAGATAAGGTAGAAGGCGTCGACCGCGACGGTCGATCCCCGGAAGTCACTTTCGGTCACAAAGCCCAGCAAATCGGCATTGTTATCACGGCTGTTATCCGATCGGTTCACATCCCCCCAAGCCCAAAGAATGGCGAAGCGGGTATCGACGACATTCGGGAAGATGACCGTATCCCGGACGATGGAAACCGAATCCATCACATCGTTGACCAGGATTCCTTCCTGGAAAAAAATCGGCTGACGGCCGATCGAAAACCCGAAATCGAGCGCGCTGCTGTCCGACGGGTCTAGATTGGGGAAAATTTCACCGAAATCCCCTTCGAAGAACAGCCGGTTGATATAGGCGTTCAGATTGTTGTTGAAGCCTTCGCTGCCACCGTCCAAATCGTAACTGGTGAAACGCCCGTCCTTGTCCAACGGCGTGATCTGCATGAAGAACCGTTCAGTGCCGCTAAGTTTCAGGTTAAAATTGAACGTGGCCGAGGAAATGATCGAGGTCGAGTCCTCACCCCCCGTTCCCGGATCCACATGCTGCAAGCCAAGGCGCGCGTCCCCATACACCCAGAGCGCCGGGATCCATACCGCGCCCGTCGGCAGTTCCCAACCAGAGGGAATATTGCCCGTACCCAGGAAATCGTCGCCCCACTCGATCAGCGGCGGAACGCGCTGCGGCATCTCTTCCGGCGTCTTCATCGGAATAGGTTCGTCCGACAGGTAAGGACCGCCACTGCCGGACGCAGCAAGGCCGGAGCTTGCTGCCATGCAGGCCAGAGCGGCGGAGAGAATGAACCCTCGGAATGATTTCATAAGGAACCTACACGGTTAAAATAAGAGGAAAGGCCGGATTACTGAAGGGTCAACGACGTCTCTTCGATCCATAGGACAGACGCGCCCCCGACGACGCCTTCAGCCAACTCCTTCGGACTCATGGCGTAGTCGAAACCCGATTCCTTGATCGCGGATATCAGATGGACCGGGATCATTTGAGCGACGAGTTCGACTTTGATCGAATAGTCCGCGCCCCTTTCAAGTTTTCCGGCGTCGACCGAATAGCTTGCGGTGCGTTTTCCGAGCGGTTCGATGGTTTTCTTATGCTTGCGTGCGCCAAGCGGTCGGCCGACCAGCACGGTGGCCCGCGTTTCCGGTCGAACGAAAGGCAGGGCGTCAACGGATGTGTTCACCGCGAGCACTTGCTCCCGCTCACCACCGCGGACCTGCCTGACGATGAACTTGGACTGCAGATTGAACAGGTCCTCATCAATCGGCAACAAACCGTGTTGGACGAACAGGGAGTGACTGTCCCGAAGATCGCCGTTCGGGTCGCTGTCACCGGATCTGTAGACGATATCGCCGTTACTATCTGTGACAGTGACGCGCAGGTAGACGAGCCGTTCGGCATCAAAACCGGTCGGTACGCCATGACCGTTAGTGCCGTTCTTCACATCGACAGTGAAGGAGATCCCATCGGGTGAAGCGTTGGTAACCTTCAGGTCGCCAAGAAGGTATCCAGCCCGAAGCACAGCCTCACGCTGATCCTTGGCCCAATCGAGGCGTTCGAACTGCTCATCCAGGAATTCCCTGGCGTCTTCACGATCCCCAGCATCCGCCCAAAATTCAGGGAAGTTAAGGCCCAGCATCGCCAGAAACGACTCGTAGGATTGGCGGAAACCAGCAATTCGCGCCGCTTTCTCCACCTGGGTCGCATCCTGATAGAGCACCTTAATCATGCGGCCAAAACCTTCATAATCATCGTTCTTCCGGGCATCGTCGAAATAGCCGACGATATCCGCGAACGCGTCCCACTGCTCGGTCAGAACCTCCTGGTCGGGCAGGTCTCCGGACTCGATATCGTCCAGGAGTTCCTCCATTTCATCCATCGCCTCACCCGCCAGATCGGCGGCATCTTCGAAATCCGACGTCCCCCAACCGGCCTTCCAGTCGAACAGTAGCCATTCCCGAAGGTTTGCAAAATTCGATGCTTTCGGATTGTGCGGGAACAACCCCGGATGGATCAGCGAATAGTCCGGGCCAGCGAAGAAATGGTTTGAAATCCGGCGGTCTTTAGTCGGAATGTCGTTGACGATGGCCGCCGGCCCGAAATCATAGCCTGAAACCTTGCCCGGCTCTTTTCCCATATGGCAGTCCTGACAGGTTACCCCGTCTGCGGCAGCGGCGCTTTGCTTGTATTCCGAGAAGGCCTCCTCAAGTCGGAAACCGTTCAACAGGGTCACGTCGTGGCAAGTGCCGCAGAACCCGGGCTTGGTGAGTTCGAAAAACGGTTCGGCTTCCGCATGAATAAGCAATCCCCGAACGTCCGGGTTGGTCGTAACCTTGAACCCTACATCGTCCGGATCGTCGATCACCTTTTGTAATTCGTCGCTACCGCTTGGGCCGAAAATGGTGCTTTGCATCGGCCCTCTGACCAACGGCAGCCGGCCGCTGATCTTCCCGTAGCTCTTGTTCACCCGGTGGCAAACGGAACAGGTGATCCCTTCCCGAGAAGAGGCAGGGCGGTCCAAGTTCGATATGAAAGGAGATTCCTCGAGATTCATTCCGACCTGATTGTGACAACGAATGCAGAAATCGCCATTTGTCGAACTCGTCAACGTGTTGATGCGCATCTGCATCGCCATATAGATCGGGCTCAACTGCGCATAGGCGTGCTGCGAGACAGACCATTGTTCATACTGACTGGGATGACAATCAGCGCAGGTAACGGCTGATGGATAGATATCTTCGGCAAACAGTTCAGAATGGGCATCCGCCGCCCGGACCTTCATTTGAGACCCGATAAAGAGGGAAACGAACAAAACCAGGCCAATTTGAACTTTACTGCCAAACATCAACAATACATCCAATACAAAAACACTGAAAAATGATCTATGTGCAACGGAACAGGATAGAAAGAACTCGAGTAGATAACCTAATTAACCTGAAATTAGCAATTTTTTTCAAATTGTGTATTGAGATTGTCGAAAATCGGCCATTCCAAAACAGAAACGACGGCCCGAAGGCCGCCGATTCCGCCCTACCCCCCACGGGTAACATGTCGACGAGTCGCTAAAAGTAACGGGACAGGCGCAACAGTATATGGCCGTCATCCTCGACCGCGGTTATCCCCCGAGCCGTGTTGAAGAAGAAGCGCGCTTCCAGTTCCGCGAACCACCGTTCGGTGATGCGGCGTTCCGCTTCCAAAAGGGCGAGGGCCTCCCCCTCTCGCTGATCGACGATGACTCCGGCCAGGAATTCCGTCGCATCTTCGTCATTCAACGCCAAGCGCGTGCCGAGGAAGATGTCGTTGTCGAAAATGGTCGCGGGCGCATCGCGTCCCCTTCCGTCGTAGTGGTACTCCGCAAGCAGGCCGAGATCCGCCGCACTATCGGCGACCCCGAAAAGCGTGTACTCGAACCCGCCAACCGCCGCCGCGAAGGGATCGCCCTGGCCGGATCTGCGGATCGCTTCCAGCTTCCAAAGCCAGGCATTCATCGTCGCCTGAACGTCCAGCCCGACCTGGTCGATGATCTCATACCGAGGGCGCAGCACGGTTCTGCCGTCGCTGCTGACCGATGGAACCAGTTCCGGTTCCCGGCTGGTGCCGTGGAAATAGCTGAGGCCCAGGTCAAAATCCCCGATCACATGCTTATAGCGCAGGGCTGTATCGACATGGCCGTCTTCCGCCGACGATTCATAAATCGGCCGGTCCGTGTCCACCGGAAGCGGCCCGCGCAGGCGCGCTTCATCCCCCGGGAAAGTCCGTTCCCTAAACCCCGGCAGGATGAAAAGGCCCACCGTGCCCCAATCTCGCAGGAGGTTCAGGTTCACCATCGGCTGACCGAGCTTGTCTTCCTCGTCCGAATTTTCGACCAAATCGGTCTGGTTGACGATGTCTACCAGATGGCGGCTTTCCGCTACGCCCCAGAAGACCTTGCCAAGACCGGCGGTAATGTCCCAATCGTCCCGCTCCACATAGAGGGACAATTCACGGATGTCGCCATGCGTGCGGCCCTCGTGATCCGCCGGGTCATACCGGAAGAAGGGAATGAAGGTCAGTCTTTCCCGCTCCCAGAACAGACGGAACTCAGGCTCCACCGAAAGGGAGGGTTCGAACCTGCGGTCGTCCTGATCGGCAAATTGCGGGCTTTCGGGGAAAACCCGGAATTCGGTCGACGCCGATCCTGCGATCTCCGCATCCGCCCCAAACAGTACCGCCGGCTCCTGAGCAGTCGCGCGGCTGCCGCCGGCCGCCGCCGCGGCCAGAACGGCCACGGCGACCATCCGTTTAGCGCAAACGCGCAAGACGGCTTTGATTGAAATTCGCTTCATTGACGCCTTCACGGAATTGATAGGGTTCGAAGGTAAGGACAGTTTCCTTGCCGGTCTGGTGGTTCACCATATGCATGCGGTGCGGTCGCCAGTACTGGTCCAGGTATTGCTGCCACTCGGTGCTTTCCAAGGTTTTCAGCAGCGAATTCTTCCGGTCGTAGAATTCGACCTTGACGATGCGGTACTCACCCTTGTCGACCCAGGCGATCTGCTTGGAATAGCCGGAACGTTCATATTGCGGCACGCGTTCGACGACAAAGCATTCCAGCTCTCCGCAAGGCTCGTCCCGCAACCAGGTGTAGGCGTATTTCGCCACCTCAAAGGAAGTCAGATCCTCATAGGCGAATTCGCTGCCGACAAAGGGGCCGGATTTGTTCGCCGACGAGATCCGTTTCACGCGCTTCAGCGCGGGCAGGTAGAGCCATTGGTCATCCGGCTCCAGAATTTTCGTAAAGCTGAGGAATGCCGTTCCCTTGATGTCGCCGGGATGGGCGAAGACAGTCAGGCTCTTGTCGCCCATGTCGGGGTCCGGCACTTCCAGCGTTTCCAGCCGCAGCTTGCGGGTGCTGGATTCACCGGTCCGGTTGCTGAGGACCATTTCCATCTCGGTCTTGCTGTCCCCGAAGCCCAGATCGCGACGATCGATTTCCTGCGCGATCTCCAATCCCTTCTGGTCCTCGGCGGCGCCCGCATAGGCCTTGTTGGAAAGTATGGCGAGGCCGACCGCCGCGCCGGTGAGTAACAGGGCGAGCGCCAGGCCCGACCAAAATCGTGACGTATCCATGATGTTTGTCCTCATAGTCTTCCTGTTCGGTCAAAGGGGTTTTGAAATTATTCAGCGGCTTGGGCCAAGGTGGCGGACGGCGCTTCCTTCCGTTTCCCGCCATCCACCATGATCAGGATGGCCGGCAACAGAAGGAAATCGGCGAACAGAGCCATGACCAACGTGACCGCCGTCAATTGGCCGAGCGACGCGTTGATCTCGAAAGAGCTCAAAGACAGAATGGCGAAGCCCGCGACCAGGATCGCCGTCGTCACCCACAAGGCGGTCCCGACGGTGGAGAAGGCATAGCGTACCGCCCCTTCCGCATCTTCGCCGTTCATCACACGGGCGCGGCGGTACTTCGACAGGAAGTGAACGGTCGCATCCACGATGATGCCCAGGCTGGTCGCCGTGACGACCGAGGAAGCCAACCCGATTTCCCCCACTAGTACCGACCACAAGCCGAAGGCCATGATCGGCGGCACCAGGTTCGGCACCAGACTGATCAAACCAAGGCGCAGACTGCGCAACGCCACGACGAGGGAAAGCGAGATCAGCAGGAAGGCGAGCCCCGTGCCCAACAGCATCCCCTCGATATTGCGCTGGGCGATATAGGCGAACATCACGAAGGGGCCGCTGGCATCCAGCTTCTCCCCACCCGCAAGGCGCTGCTCCAGCCAGGCCTTGGCTTCATCGTCCAGCGCCCGCAATTCGTCCGTCGTGATGTTTTCAAGCGTTGCGACAATCCGGACGGACGACTTGTCGACATTGATCTGGTTGTTGAGATCCAGCCCGTAAGGCAGGGACATTTCGAACAGCAACAGATATTGCGCAGCCAGGTTTTTTTCCGCCGGAAGCGAATAGAAGGACGGGTCGTCCGCATGCATGTTCTTGTTCAACCGCTTGAAGATGTCCGACAGCGACTGGACGTGGACGACCGTGTCGCGGGCCCTCAGCCAATCGGTGAAGTCGGAGACCGTCTGCAGGTACTTCGGGTCGCTGACACCGCCGGACTCACCTGCCGGCAAGGACCATTGCGCCTGGTAGATGCCGCTCAGGTTTTCCATCGCATAATCAGTGTCGCGGCGGAATTCGATGGAGTGATCGAAATATTTCACGAACTGATCATTCAGGTCGATGCGCGGCACCAGGGCGCCGAGCACCACAACGACTCCCGTCATCCCGATCAAAAGGGCCTTGCGATTGCCGATCACGAAGCCCGCGAACCTGTCCATCGCGGTCGCGGTGTCTTCCTCCCGCGGTTTTACCCGCATTGGCAGGACAGCCATGGCCGCCGGCAGAAACAGGATCGAATAGAACCAGGCAGCCGCCACACCGATGGCGGTGATATTACCGAGATCCCGGAACGGGGGCGCATCGCTGAAATTGAGGCTGAGGAAGCCGATGACCGTGGTCAGACTGGTCAGGAAAACCGGCTGGAAATTGATCCGAAGGCTTTCGACGATGGCTTCCTGCTTGCCCAAACCCTTTCGCATGCCGGCTACCATGGTGACCAGGATGTGAATCGAATCCGCGATCGCCAGTGTCAGGATGATGGTCGGTGCAATGGCCGATGGCGGGGTCAGTTGAACCCCCAGCCAGCCACTGATCCCCATGGCCGTCATGGCGGAAAATGCGATCACCAGCAGTGTAGAGATCGTTCCGCTGACCGAGCGCAACAGCACCACCATCACCAGCAGCAAAATCCCGTACATCAGTGGGATCAGGTTCGCCATGTCGGCGAAACTGGCTTCCGTGAAGGCGTGGTTCAGCGCGACGGAGCCTGTCAGAGCGACCGTCACATTCGGATAGGTTTCCCGGAACTCGACCGCCAGGGCGCGGGCGTGTTCCATCGCAGCCGGCACTTCAAATTCCGTCTCAAGCGGCAGGGTCACCGTGACGTTGACGGATGCTGTATCTGCATCCGGCGAAATCAGGCGATTCACGATCAGCGGTTCCGACAGCGCCGTTTCCCGGATCCGGGCAATGTCTGCCTCATCCAAGGGCGTGTCCGTCGGCACAAGATCCTCGACGATCAGGTCGTCCTGACCCGCCGCATAACTGTTCTGGAAATTCGTCAGGCTGTCGACCCGCGTCGTGTAGGGAATCTGCCAGGCCTTGTCCGTCAGGTCGCGGATCGCAGCCAGCAATTCAGGGGTAAACACCTCTCCTTCATCCGGGTGCAGGACAATGGAGATATTGTCCTCGCGGATATAAGTGTCCTGCATTGTCTCGAAGGCATTCAGCTGGGGATTGTCCTTGCTGAAGAAGACCCGGTAGTTGGTGGAAAAATCCAGAAACTGCCCGCCGAACCCCGCCGCCAGCGCCGCAACGATACTCCCTAATATGACCACCCAGCGGAAGCGGAGCAGCATGTTCGCGAACGCGACCACCGCCGTATCCCCCGCGTGTTTGGCCCTGTCGACCCCAATCAATTCTTCTTTACCCGACATTTGAAGCCCTTCCCTTGGCTCTGCCCTCGCTTATATGAAACGTGGCTGTAAGTAGACTACACGGTTTCGTTTCTATAAACTATACCGTATAGTTTACTTTACAAGACAGGCAATCGTAAATTTTTGTGACGATCGCCCCGCGCACCGGCACCGCCCCTCAATAGCCATGGGCCGGCCGGGTGCTATGACCGAAAGGAAATGCCGATTTGCCCAATACCGGCGATATGACTACTGATGCCCACCGCCGAGTTGGTGTAGGATATTTTCATGTTTGCCATTGAGTTCGACGA
Source organism: uncultured Flavobacteriaceae bacterium (assembly GCA_964350445.1). Classification (GTDB taxonomy): domain Bacteria; phylum Pseudomonadota; class Alphaproteobacteria; order UBA8366; family Aestuariispiraceae; genus Hwanghaeella. Next base: position 64,698 of record CAYGKA010000020.1, on the reverse strand, counting down.
TCTGCCCCCGCGTTCCAAGGAAAAGCACTTAGCCATCATCGAGGCGGCGAAGGAACTGTTCCTGGAATCCGGCTTCGGTCCGACCAGCATGGATGCTGTCGCCGAGCGCGCCGGTGTGTCGAAACGCACGGTGTACAGCCATTTCGAATCCAAGGAAGCGCTGTTCGGCAGCGTCATGTCCCAAATGTGCAGCGTGCTTGGCGGCGCCATTCAAGAACAGATCGACTTGATGATGGCAAAAGCGGAAAAGGCCGAAGGCCCGGACCCGGACATGCCTGAGATGCTTCAGGTACTGGGCTGCCGTTTCCTGGGCCTGATCACGGATGCGACGGATGTCGCCCTTTTCCGCATCATCATCGGCGAAGCCAGCCGGTTCCCTCAATTAGGCTGTGAGTTCTTCGACAAAGGGCCCAAGAAACTGACCGAACAACTGGCGGTCTATCTTGCCAGACAGCATGAATTGGGGTCTTTGAATATCGACGATCCGTGCCAGGCCGCTTGGCAATTCCTCGCCATGGTGAAGGACCCGATCCATCTGAAACTTCTGATCGGCCTTGTGGAAACGCCCGGCGAAAAGGAAATCAAGGAAATGGCCGCCAAAGGCGTCGATCGTTTCCTGAAAATCTATTCGGCCTGATCGACCACGCAGGCGCGCGGCAAGGTAACGGTGAAGACCGTGCCTTTGCCCAACTCGCTCTCGCAGGCGATCGTCCCGCCCAGCACGGACCGAACAACGTTGTATACGATGGAAAGGCCAAGCCCCGTGCCGCCGTTGTTACGCCGCGTGGTGAAGAAAGGCACGAATACCTGCCCCACCGTTTCCTGGTCCATCCCCGAACCGAAGTCCTGAATCCGGATGACGGCGCCCTCATCGGTGAGGTCTAACCCGACCTTGATCCGCCCCCCATTCCCGTCCGGATAGGCATGGTGGACACTGTTCATCATGATATTGGTCATCACCTGAGCCAAAGGACCGGGCTGCAGATTCAAAATCAACTTGTGATCGACTTCCGTTTCGACCGTGACGCCAGCTTTTTTCAGAACCGGTGCGATGCTCAACTCGATCTCGTGAATATACTGTTCAAGATCGACAACACGTTTCTCCGAATTTGTCTGATCGACCGCAACCTGCTTGAGGCTGCGGATCAATCCGTCGGCCCGGCTCATGTTCCGCAACATGACGTCGGATGCTTCATCGAGGACCGACATCGCCGCTTCCATGCCGTCGCGCGTCAACGTCCCCGTGCCGAAATCCGACTTCAATTGATCGACCTTGTCGCGAACCAGGCTGGCCGCGGTCACGCCGACGCCGATCGGCGTATTGATCTCATGCGCCATGCCCGCGACCATCGAACCAAGCGACGCCATCCTGTCGGATTCAATCAACAAATCCGACGTCGCCTTCAATTCATTCAGCGTTCTGGTCAATTCCGAATTCGTCCGCTCGAGTTCCGATGTGCGCTCACTGACCAACCGTTCCAGTTCTACATTGGCGTCCTGCAGTAAACGTTCGGCCGCGCGTTGGTTCGTCACGTCGATGTTGAACAATCCCAGGCCGAGCATCTCGCCGCCATTGTTCAGAAGCGGGAAGCGATGAACGCTGACGATCCGTTCGGTACCCTCGGGAAACGTGACGGTGCGTTCGCGGTACCTCGGTTCCTTGCTGTGTAGAACCTCGTTGTCGAGTACAATCGACGGGGCCGCGAGTTCAGCGCCGAGAATTTCTTCGGCCGTCTTGCCGACCACGTGATCCGCCGAAGCACTATGCCACTCCAACAACCGGCTGTTGACGCTGAGGAACCGTCCATCGACCCCTTTCACGGCCGCCGGAAAGGGCAATGCCTCGAAGAAATCCTTGAAGATCGCCGCTTGTCTGTCCCGCTCTCGAAGAACGTCGACATATTCCTGCCGGGTTCGTTCATGTTCGGTCACGTCGACATTGAATATGCCGATGGCGATAATCTCTCCATCGGTCGATCGTATCGGGAACCGTTGCGAAAGCAGTTGAATCCAGCGCCCGTCGGCCAATTCAACTTCGAAACAATACTCTTGCGGGCGCCCGGTCTGAAACACGAGATCGTCTTGTTCACGGACGATCTCGGCATGTCTCTCGGGTAGAACGTCGTCGAAAGTCTTGCCGACGATCTCGCCGGAGCTCCAACCGAACCAGTCGCACATCGTTTGGTTGACGAGAATGTAACGTCGGTCCTTGTCCTTAACCAGCAGACTGGCAGGCATGGCGTCCACCAAGGCGGACATCAACTTGAACCCCTCGGACATTTCATCTGCCGATCGGTCCAGGCCGAACCCGCTGCCGTCCTCGTCTCTTGTCCGGCATACATCCACGACCAAGGCCGATAAGGCGACAACGCAAGCAATCGCCACTGCCCCTGCCCATAGGGGGAACGTCTCAATTTCGGTAAACAGCGGCACCGACATGGCGGCGGCAAGAGATACGCAGAAAATGCCGCCCGCGCAAAGGAGGCTCGGATATCTCCGGCGGCGGCGCTTCAGATCTCCCTTACTGTGCTCGTTGACACCACCGCGGGTCTGAATTGACTTGAGTACAGGGAGATATTCCATTCGTGCGCCGGCACCTTGTTATGGGGTCAATCGCTTTTCGGAATATAAGATGCGCCTGATAAGAATGCACATATCATTTCAATGTAAAATTGTTGCACTTCAAAGCTAATCAATGAATTGCGGGAAGAGACGCGCGGCGTGGAGGGGCCGGCCAGCCAAGGCTGGCCGGTACCGTTCAAACGTCAGTGAACGACGATTTCGTTTCTCAGGCCGTCGATCAACTCCAGCACATCATGGACGGCCGTCGCCGGAGCGCGGTCCTTCGACAGCACTTCGTTCGCGTGTTTCGCAACAGCGATGAAATGATCGTCGTCCAACCCCTCTTCCCGGACAAGCACGTGCAGCACCGCTTTCAACTCTTCCAGACTGCCGGAAGAATCGCCGCCGACCGCGGCCGCGGCATAGGATTTGAACGCTTCTCCGAGGGCCCATGCATCCTGGCCGTCAGCGAAATGGCTAAGAACCGGGTCCGACATGACGAGGCTGAACAGGGAGGCTGCATAGCCTTCCACTTTTGCTCCCCCGCCCAGACGGTCGGCCAAGGTGCCGCCTTCTGATGCCGCCGCCGCTGATCCGGTCGGGTTGGCCTTGCTTTCAGCGGCTTTCTTGGGCGCCGGGGTGACCGACTTCGCGGCAGGTTTCTTGGATTCCGTATCGTTTGCCGCCTGCGGTTTGCGAACCGCGGTGACACCACTCTTCATGTCGTCTGTTTTGGCTGTTTCGGCAGTTTCGGCCGACGCGGCGTCTTTGCCCGCACCGGCGGCGGCCGGGTGATCCTCGTCGGACTTGGCGTCCTTCTTCCCAGCAGTCAACGGTTTGATGGTCCGGCGGCGACGGGTCCGGCGCGGCGTTTTCATGATCGTTTCTTCATCGAGAATTCGACTGACGTCGAGCACGACGAGCAAATTGTCTTCGAGACGGAAAACGCCCGAGCACAAACGGCGCATGTTTTCGTCCAACGTCGCCGGCGGCTTGTCGAAATCGCGTTTCGGCAGGGAACGGACATCGCCGATCGAATCGACGAGCAACGTGTACAAGTCGCCCTTGTGATCGATCGTCACGCTCATCTGTCGGCGAGGTTCCTCTTGGGTGGCGCCAAGGAGTTCCCGCAGGTCGATGACGGTCACGATCCGCCCGCGCAGGTTCAAAACTCCGGCGATTGCGCTCGGTGCACAGGGAACCGGCGTTATTTGTGATGGCTCGACAATATCCTGCACCTTCAGGATCGGAATCCCGAACAACTGGCCATCCACCATCATGGTGACCAATTGTTCTTCATCGATCATGGTCAATTCGGTGCTGGCTGCTACGACCAAATTGGACATTCCTATCCCTCGCTTCGTACTCTTGTCGGAGGCCGCCTACAAAAATGTCGGTGGCGGACACCCGGATGTTGTCGGACATACCCCGCTGGTATCTTGCCGTTTTATACGGAAAAAGGTTAACGGAGCATTTACGCTGCGTAGAATTTTACCGCGCGCCGAGGCAATCGACAAATAAAGGTATGGCATTTGGACACGAACCCACCCCCCGCGAAATTACTTGAAACCGGGCCCAAGGATAGCCCGGCCGTGCTTATCCTGGCCCATGGTGCGGGTGCACCGATGGATTCGGACTTCATGAACGCGGTCGCCGACGGCCTGTCCGGACGTGGTATCCGATGCGTCCGGTTTGAATTTCCCTATATGGCTGGCCGACGATTGGGGGGAAAGAAACGCCCGCCGGACCGGCAACCTGTTCTGCTTGAGCATTTCGAACGTGTGATCCGGCAGGTCGCCGATGCGTCCCCGACAGCGGCTGCCCTATATATAGGGGGCAAATCGATGGGCGGCCGGATGGCCACCCTGCTGGCCGCTGCAAAAGCCGGCACAAAGGAATTCTGCGGGGTCGTCTGCCTGGGCTATCCGTTTCATCCGCCCGGCAAGCCGGAGAAGACACGGACGGATCACTTTCCCGATATCTCTTGCCCGATTTTCATCTGCCAAGGGGAACGCGACCCTTTCGGCACCAGGACTGAGATTGAAAACTATTCCCTCCCTCCCCATCTGCAATTCCGCTGGATGCCGGATGGCAACCACGACCTTGCGCCCAGGGTGCGGTCGGGAATCACCAAGCAGGAAAACCTGGCTTCCGCCGTGGCCGCGATGGCAGATTTCATGGCGCGATGACCGCAACGGCATAAGTAACAATGTTTTGTCAACGGCCGTTAACAGACTCGGTTCTGAGTGCCACTTAATGGCAACGAAAATGTAAAGTTGCTCACCATTCGTTAACCAATCGGCGGTACAACAGTGCCATCGAGTTCACGCGAGCCGCCCGACAACGGTACTGGTGCAGTTACCACTCGGGCACCTTGTGAGTTGGTCTCTATTAAACTGGAATTGGATGAAGACTATGCACGGTATTGTTCATGAATTTGCTCCCATCGAAGATGCTGTCTCGGTGGAAAACTCTGTTGATCCTTCGGAAATCAAAAAACGCTCTGTCGTGATCGCCGGTCATCGGACCAGCGTCTCCCTTGAAAATATTTTTTGGGAAAAGCTCCGCGACCTGGCCGCCCACCGCAGCCTGTCGGTCAATCAGCTGGTTTCCGAAATCGATGGCGGCCGCACGGGCAACTTGTCCAGCGCTATTCGCACTTACGTATTGTGCGCCTCGCTGGCTGCCTAAGACTTCTAACGGGACAAACTTTGTTTCGCCCGAAGAATTTCGGCATGGCGGTTTAGGCCGCAGCCAACCACATTATCTAGAATATTATTATACTAGTCTTCGGAAGAACCGGCCGCTTTAAGCTTCAAATTCGGGGCTTTGGCCGGTCCTTCCGCGATTAGACGCGCGAATTCAGGTGCGTTCGGATTTTCCCGCAGGACAAGATCTGCCGACAGATTCAGATCGTTCATGCCAAGCCGACCGGTCAAGGTCATGACGGCGCCGTCCTTCGCCTCAAGCCGCAATTCCTTTGCGCTCAAAGACCCATTTTCCAGAATCAGCGCACCCTGCAAGGATGCGGGTTCGTCGAAATGTGCCCGCAGCGCGGCCCGAACGTCTTCGACTTGCCGCACCTTGACGATACTGGACCGAGCCACGCCGACAGGCATTGCCAGCACCCCATCGACATCGAACCAACCATTGTTCAACGCCGCCATGGCGCGCCAGTCGCTGCCCGTCGCCTCACCCTGCCCTCGAATAGAAATCTTCCCGGTAAGCCCGATCGGCCCGTCGAAATCCGCAAGCTGCCGATCAACCGTCATCTCGTCCAGCGCCCCGGTGATCAGCAATTGCTGCAGCCCATCTTCGCGGCGGCGCAGGCTGCCACTCAAATTAAGGGTGCCGCCGTTCAAAGTGCCAGTCAGCTTCTCCAGTTGATAGACCTCTGGGGGGAAGGTCATTCGGCCGGCCACCCCGGCGATCCGGACGCCGTAGACATCCACGTCACCGGACAGGATATCGATCGCCGGTTCCCCATACGCGCCAACGCCTGGCGAGGCCCCAAGCGAAAGCGCACCGTCCTCCCCTACCGCTTGGAAGACCAGGGTAGGCCCGTCGGATATCGGTTGATAGGAAGCCTTGATCACCGTCTGCCCCAGAGAACGGAGAAGGCCGGAAACGAAATCCGGCCCTTCCAACAGGGCCGAGACTTGGCCCAAGTCATCTGATTTTCCTTCGAAGGCGAGCACGATGGCATCGTCCTCGCCGGCGACCGCCAGCTGCCCGCCGAAAACACCTGAAACCCCGCCCGCATCGACAAAGCTCATCTCATTGATGGTCAGCACACCGTCCTTCAAGACGAGGTTCCCGGCGACGTCGTTGACAGGTATGCCGAGAACCACCACCCGGCCGACATTCAGGTCCAATGAAGCATCGAACCGGGACCAGAGCGCGGCGATCCCGTCGCCGGCTTCATCCGCGCCCGTTGTCGCTGGGACGCCGGGGGCGGGGTCGCTTTCGGTTCCGGTATCGGCCTGCGCCGGCGATAGGGCGGGCCGATAGGCGTCCAGGTTTATATGATCAAGGGTCATCCGCACCCCAACACCAAGCCGCCGCCGCAAGGCCACAGCCGCCGCTGCTGTCGCCGTCACGCCGTCCAATTCCACAGCAGCGTCTATGATATCGAGGCGCCGTGGACGCAAACTGATGCCACTGACCATCGAAAACCGTCGCAGACGGTCTGCGGCGACATCGGGCACCGGCAGGCCGGCCCAGTTCAACAGCCGCCGCAAGTCGTCCGCGCGAAGTGTCGCATTTCCCTCCAGCAGCGGTTCCGTACCGGTCATATCCCCGAATCCCGCAACGGACAGGTCCGTGCCGCCCGGCAGTTGGGCGCTCAACTCCTCCAATGTCACGGTGCCGCGATCGACCGACCCACGCAGGGTAATCCTGCGCACGATCGTATCCCGGAACCGTGCGCCGGCGACGGAGACGTCGAGGGCGAGATCCGCCGGAAGCGTTCCGATCCAGGCCATCAGATCCGGCCCTTCCGCGGCGAGAGCGCCCGCGCCCTCCGCGGCGGCAGACACATCGGCCGCATTGTCGCCGCCGCCGTCATTGTCACCGCCTCGCGATGTATCGAACGCGTCCAAATCCAAACGGCCGACACGCAACGTCAAACCCAATTTGGGCCGGGCGGACCAATCCGCCGATGCGCCGCCGGTGGCGCTGAGCGCATCGGTGTTTACCGAAAGGTCGGCGATTTCCAGCCTGGATGCGACGCTGTCGACGACAAGGTTGCCGTCGATCCTGGCCGCCCCACCGATTCCCGAAAGCTCCGGCGGCAGCATGGCCCCCACCAAGGTAGCAACGGCCCCAATGTCGGCGCTGCTCAGGGAAAAATCGCCTTTCAGGCCGAAACCTTCGGCCCCGCCCGTCCAATCGCCGGCTATGCGCAAGGTTCCCAGACCCGCCGTGTCGGTAACAGTCAGCGCGACAGGTGCGGCCTCTTCCTGCTGCGGCGGGGCGAAACGCAGGCCCAATTCCATCTCCCTGCCGCGGACAAGTCCGATCATCGAAACCGAATAGCGACGGCCTACCGCCGGCGTTTCGACACTGCCCGTTACACGCTCCGCAACGATCTCCTGCGCGTCGGAGGAAGCGAATTTGAAGGTCCCATTCCGGATTTCAATCCGCTGCGGCTCCCGCCGTTCGGACCCGCCCAGGGATGGCGCGGCGGAGGGGGATGCCGCCGCGGCGGCAGAAGGTTGTTCGGATATCTGATCCAGCAAAGCGCTGGATAGAGTCACGTTCGGTTCGACCAAAGCCAAAGCCGTCAACGTCACCTCGCCGCGAAGCAGGTCCGAGAATTTGAATCGCGCCTCCGCCCAGCGAATTGTCGCTATGTCTTCGGCGTTTTCGCCACCGGGAACGCGTATGGCACCCGCCGTCAATTGCGGGGTGGGGAAGAGTTCCGCCCTGATGTTACCTTCGATCACCATGGGGCGGCCGATCGCCCGCTCCGCGAAAGCGGCTATTTCCGGCCGGTACACATTCCAGTCGATCAGCCGTGGTAGCAGGACCACAGCGCCGATGACGGCCGCCAACACCAAACCTGCGACGATACCCAGCCACTTCATACCGATCCGACCCAATCGTTATTATCGAACTGTCCTGTCCCGTGGGACGCCGCGCCAATGATACAAACGGTTCTCATCGGCGGGAACATGCTCTAAAGCATGTGTACTTGCCACAAAAGAACCGCGAAAGGCACAGGCCCCGCCATGGGAACAGTTGTGAACCTGCGCAATCACCGGAAGCGCAAGGCACGCGAGGATCGGGAAAAGCAGGCCGACGAGAACCGGATCCTGTTCGGTCTATCCAAACCTGAAAAAGACCGGAACGCGGCGCGAAAGTCCCGCGAGGAACGCCTCTTGGATGGCAAGAAGCGGGCTGGCGAGCCGGACGAACCGGCTGACAAAAGCCCTAAAGACTGATCATCTTGCCCGGATTCATAATGTTCTGCGGGTCGAAAGCCTTTTTCAGGCTGCGCATGTAGCTGACCGCTTCGCCGTGCTCGGCCTCCAAAAAGTGTTTCTTGCCCATGCCGATGCCGTGCTCGCCGGTGCAGGTCCCGCCCATCGCGATGGCGCGGTGGTTCATCCGCTCGATCAGCCCCTTGCAACGGCCCAGTTCTTCCGCGTCCTCCGGGTCATACAACATCACCAAATGGAAGTTCCCGTCGCCCACATGACCAACGATCGGACAGACGAGACCGGTTTCACTGACATCCTTCTGAGTCTCAAGAACGGCTTCCGCAAGGCGCGAGATCGGCACGCAGGCATCGGTCGCAATCCCCTTCTTGCCGGGCGCCAAGGCAAGCGCCGCGAAATAGGCGTCATGCCGTGCCTGCCAGAGGGCCGTCCGGTCTTCCGCGCGATCAGTCCACTTGAAGGCACTGCCGCCATATTCGTCGGAAATGGCCTTCACCATCTCCGCCTGCTCAGCGGCCCCGGCCTCCGTGCCGTGAAATTCGAAGAAGAGCGTTGTCTTGCCCTCATAACCTTCCAGCTTCGAATAATCGATGCAGGCCTGCATCTGGACATCGTCCAGGAACTCGATCCGCGCGATGGGGATGCCCATCTGGATGGTGGTGATTACCGTGTTCACCGCCGATTCCGCATCCGGATACTGGCAGACCGCGCTGGTAACCGATTCCGGAATGCCATAAAGGCGCAGCTGGACTTCCGTAACGACGCCCAGGGTTCCCTCGGCGCCGACGAATATGCGGGTCAAGTCGTAACCCGCCGCCGATTTCCGCGCGCGTCCACCGGTCTTGATAATTCGGCCGTCGGCCGTCACCACCGTCAACCCCATGACGTTTTCACGCATCGTACCGTACCGGACTGCATTGGTGCCGGACGCACGCGTGGAGGCCATACCGCCGATCGACGCATCCGCGCCCGGGTCAATGGGAAAGAACAAGCCGGTATCGCGCAGGTATTCGTTCAACTGCTTGCGCGTAACGCCCGCCTGAACACGGCAGTCCAGGTCTTCGGCATTCACGCTCAACACTGCATTCATCTGCGACAGGTCGATGCAAACCCCGCCCTCGACCGCGGCGACATGGCCTTCCAGCGATGTTCCCGTTCCGAACGGAATGACCGGGACGTTGTGAAGCGCGCAGACTTTCACCGCATCGGCGACTTCCTCCGTCGTGTGGGCAAAAACCACCATATCCGGAGCGCGTGTGGGGAAATAGCCTTCGCCATGTCCGTGGTGATCCCTGACCGCCATCGCCGTCGTCGCGCGATCGCCGAACAAGCGCTTAAGCTTGGCCACAACCGGCTCTAGATTCATCTGCCGCGCCTCACCGGAGGCTATTTGCTGGATTCCGGCCGCTTCAGCGGTCATGACCTATTCTCCATCCCTTGGTGGCGACGGCAATCCGGCCGCCGACCGTTCGTTTCACGTCGCTATACCATATAGGGCGGCGACGCGTTGTGAAAACGCCAAGCGCGCGGGTCTTCCATGCAATGACGGAAAACCACGCACGCTTCGAGGTTGATGGGATGCGGATCAGGCCCGTACGGACGACACGAAACGGTCGATTTCCTGGTTCAGAGAACCGGAAAGCTCGGTCATTTCGGCGGCATTCTCCAGCAATTGGCCGGCCTGTTGCCCAGCGGTTTCCGACACATTGGCCACACGGCCGACGCTCTCAGACATCCGGGTGGAGGACTGGAAGCTTTCTGAAACGCTGCGGGCGATTTCCTGCGTTACCGCACCTTGTTCTTCCACCGCACCCGCGATCGCGCTTGAGATACTGTCGATCTCACTGACGATCTCACCGATACCGGAAACCGCCTGGACCGCGCCCTTGGTGGATGCCTGCATCGTTGCGATCTGCCGGGCGATCTGATCCGTCGCCTTCACCGTCTGGCTCGCCAAGCTCTTCACTTCATTGGCGACGACAGCGAACCCTTTTCCGGCATCCCCGGCGCGGGCCGCTTCGATCGTGGCGTTCAAGGCCAGCAGGTTGGTCTGTTCGGCAATGTCGGAAATGATGCCCAGAATACTCCCGATCTCGTCCGCGGCCTTCGACAGTTCCGAAATCTGCCGGTCCGTGCTGCTGACCTCCGCCACGGCACGCCCGGCGATTTCCACCGATTTACTGACCTGCTGGCTGATTTCACCGATTGAGGCCGCCATTTCCTCGGTCGCGGAGGAGACGGTCTGCATGGTTTCGTTCATTTGCCCGGAAAGGCCCGCCGCTTCGGTCGACTCGTCCTTAGACGTATTGGCCGACGCATTCATCGCCTCGGCCGCGCCGCGTACGATCGACGACATCTCGCCGACGCGTTGGACGATCCCGCTGACGTTCTGCTCGAAACTGTCGGCCAGGTTGTGCATGGCCTGCTTCCGCTCGGTAGCGGCGCGTTCCCGATCGACCTGCCGCTGTTCGGATGCGCGCAGCACCTCGCGGGAACTCTCCCGGAATATCTCAAGCGTCTCACCGATCGTTCCGATTTCGTCGGTGCCGCCGGCCGGAATTTCGGCATCAAGATCGCCATCGGCGATCTGACGCATGGAGGCGACCATTTCGGTCAATCGGCGCACCAGATTGGCATGAACGAAGAACCAGGCGATGGCGGCCGCGACCACGACCGCCACGACGCCAAGAACGATGCTGACCGTTTTGGTGCTCTCGACGGTCTCGATGGCGACCGCGCCATCGGCCGCGGCGCTGTCCCGTGCGGCGGTCAAAATTCCATCGGCCGCGCCGAGCAGGTCCTGCAGCAACACCTCCTGCTTGGACAACAGCGCCGCCGCTTCCGCCTGCAAGGCGATCTTTTCAAGAACAGCGGTGAACATCCCGTCGGATGTGGCGCCGAGCGCGATCAAACCGTCCAACACCTCCTTGAGGACAGGGGCCTGTGGCTTATCGTCGAATTTGACCAGAACGGCTGTCAGCTTGCCGAGAACCGCAAGGTACTCGCCATCGCTGGCGCGAATGCTTTCCTCTGTGGTTTCGTTGACCACGCGGTTCAAAATGCTGACCGATTGCGTCAAACTGGCTTGCAGGTCCAGAGAAGCGCGCAACGGCTGCAGGCGCTGGACGATCAGGGTCTGACCGGCTTCCAGAATTTCCTCGATATCCGCGCCGGGGCCTTGTTCGTCGGCCATGTCGAACATCTTGTCCGTCGCGTTGATCACCTCGACATTCGCCTTTGTGACAAGCGCCGGAATAATAGCGAGGCCCTGGTCGGACAACGCGTTCACTTGCGCCGTCTTTTCAGCGATCCGTCCTTCGACCTCGAAGCGCGCGCGAACCGCCTGGTCGACCGACGTGAGAAGGTCCTGAAGTGCGGAAATACTGGCGGCGATCTCCGTCCCGCCGGTGCCCAGGGACGCGACGCTCTCCTGCAGGTTCTTGATTCCGGCGTCGAGTTTGGCATAGGCCTCTTGGCGTTTTTCGGCATCGCCGGCGAAGGCGAGATCCGGCATGCCGGCCGCGATCCGGTTCGCGACAACGCCGAGTTCCGCCGACTTGACGATCTTGGGCACGCTCTCATTGACCGTCGCCTCAAACAGCCCGCCGATCCGGCCGACATTGAACCAGGCCAAGCCCGACACGGCCACTGTCAGCAAGGTGCAGACGGCGAATGCCCCCATGAGCTTCGCGGCGATGCCGAGGCCCTTCCGTTCATGCGCCGCGGGGCGGCTTTCTTCCATGCTATCGTCGATTTCGTGGTTGGTCGCGTGGACCTGCTGCTTCTCGGACATCGTACCCCCTTGGACTGAATCCGTGACACCTGGGCGGCCGGCAGGCCGCGGCTGAACTCGCACTGACAAAATGGCGCCCTGCGCGTCTGCGCGGACGGGACCGTCACGCTACCCAGCATTGGTTAATGAATCGGAAACAACCAAACGTACGCAAATACCCGTCGCCCCGAAGTGGTGCGAGAGACAATCTATTTATCTGTAATTATTAAGTTTATTTGGAAGAGGGAGATTAAACGGACTCAGCGGCGATCTTTTTTATCCGGGCGACCATCGCGACCAGACCGTTCCGTCGGTTCGGGCTCAGATGCTGGTCCAGGCCGATACGGCCCATGACGTCGATCGCGTCCGTATCCAGGATGAACCGAGGGGTTTTGCCGTCATACAATTCGAGCAATATCGCGATGAGTCCTTTGACGATGAACGCGTCCGAATTGGCCCGGAAGCGAAGTACGGGCGGGTCGGCCGTTTCGTCCTTCTCACAGACCAGCCATACCTGACTCATGCAGCCCCGCACCTTGTTTTCCTCAACCATCTCGGCCTCGGGCATGGTCGGCAGCTTCTTGCCCAGGTCGATGACATAGGCATAGCGGTCTTCCCAGTCATCGAAGAATTCGAAACTGTCGACAAGTTCGTCCACGGTCATGGTCATGGCGGACTCCGATCCTGGTTCAAAGCAAGACTGCCTTCGCTTTTCCCGGTGCGACGGCCCTTGACCGCGACATAGAAGCTCCGGACCGGGGAAACAAGCCCCGCTCGGCCTTTCGGCCTTGCCGATCGCCAGTTGCCCAGCACCGGTGCCCAACACCAATCGCCGGGTGGATTCGGAAATCGGGCAGGTTTCCGAAATCAGATTGACATCGCCTGCCCGCCCCCTTAATCACGCGCCTTACCGCTCGACGCCCCGCAAAGACCCTGCGACCGGCGTCATGGCATGGAGAGATGGCAGAGTGGTAATGCAGCGGATTGCTAATCCGTGACCGTATTAAAGCGGTCCCCGGGTTCGAGTCCCGGTCTCTCCGCCACCCTTCCCAGAACGTTCAAAGAAACGACAAGCCAAGGTTAGGGTTGTTCTGAAACGCCGAGCCGTCGCAGCCGTATTTGTCCAGCATAGCCCGGCATTCGGGGCGGTCCAGGAAGACGAACTCGCCTTTGGACCAGAACGCCCGCCCATCGATCGATATCGTCGTATCGAAAAGGGAAGCTGCGACCATCCCCGGTTCCGGTCCGCAAAAGTGAAAATGGGTGTATCGCGGCGACCCGAAAGCAACGTCGCCCCAGGATTCGATGTCGTCCTCCGCCTTTCCCGAAAAGAAGGTCGGCGGATAGATGCCCGCATGCCATGAATGGAAACGCCGCGCCAAGGCCGGCTCACGCCCGGCGCAGCGGTCGAGATGCGCCTCTATCGTCTCGACCACATCGCCCGGCCCGTGGAGTTTCGTGATGGCCCCGCCCTCGATGCGGGCCGTCACCGGGGCGCGCAACGGCAGCAGACTGTCCGCCATCATCGTCGTCGAGGTAGAAATCAGGAAACGGGAAAGCACGAGATCACCGGTCATGTGACGGCAACTGAGGGGGGGATAGATCATCACGGGGAACAGCGAAACGGAAAAGCCCTTCTCCGCCGCCACGGCTTCGCGAACTTCGGCTCCATCAAAACCGCCGTCGAGGTTTGTCCCTTCCGGACATTCGATGTGCCAGGCCTTCGCCCGGACCATTTCCTGTTGAAGCAAGGACAATATTTCCGTGAACAATCCGTAGGGCAGCCGGGCGAAACGGTCGGCCAGATAATGTTCGTCGCGTGTGTAGCACATGATCTTCCGACCCGCTCCAGGCAGCGGTGTGAACCGCAGCTGATCGCCGATCCGCGCAAAAAACAGGACATGATCGGCCGCTGCGATCAGGTCGGCGAAATCGGACGGCAAGTCTTCCGGCCCGGCGATGGCAGGCGCACGGACGACGGAAACAACCGCCTTCAGCGACCGCGCGGCAGAGGCCACGCGCTCGCAGACTGCGAAATCGAAGAACGCGTCCGGCCCCTCCTCGCCAACGATCAAAACCCGATCGCCCGGCGCGATGCCCGCGCAATCGACCAGTATGCTGCGCGCGCCTTCCTCGACTGCTTCCATCATCGCCCGCCCCCCAAGTCCGTCGCCAAGTCCGTCGCCAAGTCCGTCGCCAAGTCCGTCGACAAGTC
>CAYGKA010000020.1:0-50107 GCA_964350445.1 uncultured Flavobacteriaceae bacterium | reverse complement strand
CCAAGTCCGTCGCCAAGTCCGTCGCCAAGTCCGTCGCCAAGTCCGTCGACAAGTCCGTCGCCAATTCCCGCTCGGCCATCATCAGATCGCCCCGAACGGGAAGACTGCCTGTCCACCCGCCATGCATCAAGGGACACCGGCGCCGCATTAAATGCGCTTGCCCGAACAGTATGGGGCGGCGCATCCTCGCCCGATGTATACGCTCTATGCCTATCCGAACTCCTACGCCATGACCGTCCATGCCTTGATGGAAGAATTGGGGTTGGACTACACAGTCAAATGGGTCGGAATCTTCACCGCGACGCCCGACCCGGATTTCGTCGCGGCCAGCCCCCATGCACGCGTACCCGCCCTGGAGACGCCGGACGGACCGGTTTTCGAAACAGGGGCTATCGCCCTCTATCTGGCCGAAAAACATGCCTCCGGCGCCTATCAAATCCAAACCGGCGACCCGCGGCGCGCGCGTTTCCTGCAGTGGTTCCATTATCTGGCCTCGACGCTGCAGCCGGATGTCATGATCCAGTTTCATCCGGAGGTCTATTTCGAAGACGATGCGACGCAGCAGCGCTTCCTGAAAGCGTCTAGGAAGCGATTAGGTTCGGTGCTGGATACGATTGCCGACGCGATCGGGGACGGTCCTTACTTCTTCGGTGACACGGTGACGGTGTTGGATTTTCTGCTGGCCCTTCAGACGGTTTGGCCCGAGGTCCACCCCAACGGAATTGCTGCCCGACCGGCGATCGAACGCCATTTGACCGCAATGATGGCCCGCCCGGCCGTCGCCCGCATACACGCGCTGCATATGGCCCATAGCAAGCCGCCGATCCAGGCACGCAGCGACCCGGCCGGCTAAATGTCCCCGCGCCCGACTTCCTCGTCATTGAGCGCGATGCCGAGGCCGTTGATATAGCGGACCCAATAGGCAAAACCGGCGATTACCTGGGTCGCCTCGAGAATCTCGACATCCGTCCATCCGACGGCCCGCAGCAACTCGATATCAGGCTTGCGGATCTTTTCCGGATGACACGATAATTTCTCCCCATGGTTCAGCAGCGCGGCTTCCTTTTCCGTGAAAAGCGTGCGGTAGTCGCCCTGCCGGATCGCCTCCAGCATCGAGGCGCCGTCCCGCCCCGCCCCACATAGGCGGACCGCGTTCCAGCCGTGGTTCTTTGCAGCGTAGTCGCAATCGGCCAAATAGGCGGCTTGCGTCGCCAACATTTCCAGCAGCCATCCCGGCGTCGCGTTCGACGGGTCGTGTAACACAGCCCGGTAATGGGCGTCGGCCGCCAGCATCGGCCCCGGCCGCAAGGCTGCCGCGAGGTAGAGGTTGTAGTGCCGACCGCCACGCCGCAGCAGTTCGTCATAAACGGGCTTCACAGCCGGGTCGTCAGGGCGCGGCGTTTCGATCCAACAAATGTCCGAGCCGCCGGCATCGGACCTGTCGTCGCTTTCGCCCATATGCTTTCCTTTCCAAACTTAACCGTCCGGACCTCGCCACAATCGCGAGCGCTGATTTCCGATGCCACAGCACTACTGTTATACGCTTTTTGTGTTATCCTATCGCCAAGGGGCCGCACTATAGTAGCCCCATGATTAAAAATCCGGATCAATCGGAACCAAAAAAAGGGTGCAACCAATAGATCGAGCGGAAGCGCATCGCCTCTCCGACATCGGCAACCCAGCGGAAACGGGAAGCATTTCAATACTTAACGGGAGACGGCAATGTCATCGTTCGAAAAACTAAAACAGCAATATTGCGAAGGCCGAATCAGCCGCCGCAGCTTTATCAGGCATGCGGCCGCAATGGGCGCCCTTGCCGCCGTTCCGGCCGGCCTGCTCGCCCGGGATGCACAAGCGGCCGCGCCGCAAAAGGGCGGACATCTGCGCGTCGCCTCGGTTCAGGGCTCCTCGACTGACTCGTTCGATCCCGCAACGCTCAGCAGCGGATTCGTGAACATGCTTTGGTACACCGCCTATTCGCAGCTCACGGAAGTGAATTCGGAAGGCGAATTGGAACCGCTTTTGGCCGAGTCCTTCGAAGCAGACGGACGGCCCGACAAGTGGATATTCACTTTGCGCAAGGACGTGGAGTTCCACAACGGCAAGACCGTGGATTCGACGGACGTGATACACTCCCTGCGCCGCCACCAAGGCGAAGAGTCCAAATCGGCGATGAAGTCATTTGTGGACACGATCGTCTCCATGAAGGCCGACGGTAAGGACAAGATCGTCTTTGAACTCGCCTCGCCCAACGCGGACTTCCCGTTCGGCTTGAGCGCAAGTTCCCTATCCATTCTGCCCGCCAAGGACGACGATGTGGACCTTAGCGGCATTGGAACCGGCGCCTATGCGATCGAGAACTTCGAACCGGGCATCCGTGCCTTGATGAAGCGGAACGAGAATTATTTCATCCCGGGCAAGGCACATGTTGATTCCGCCGAAATTCTTGTCATGGCGGACAGCGCGGCACGGTTGAACAGCCTAGTCACGAATGCCGTTGACGTCAGCGGCGATATTGAAGCGAAGACGGCGGACCTGCTGGCGAAGAGACCCGGTATCACGGTGGAAGACACGGTCAGCACCCAGCATTACACGTTCCCGATGCGGGGCGATCATGCTCCCTTCGACAATCCCGATGTCAGAATGGCGCTAAAATTGGCCATCGATCGGGAGGAAATCCTGAAGAAGATCGTCAGGGGACGGGGATCGCTGGGGAACGACCATCCGATCAGCCCGGCCAACAGGTTCTACAACGCTGACCTTCCGCAGCGTGCCTACGACCCAGAAAAAGCGAAGTTCCATCTCAAGAAAGCGGGAATGGAAGGTCTGGCGCTGGAACTCATCGCGTCAGACGGGCTGTATTCGGGCGCCGTCGACACGACTGTCCTGATTGCGGAGCAAGCGAAGAAAGCCGGTATCACGATCACCCCGAAACGCGCCCCGGACGACGGCTACTGGTCGGATGTTTGGTTGAAGGCGCCGTGGTCGGCCAGCTATTGGAGCGGCCGTCCGACGGAAGATTGGATGTTCACCCAGGGTTACTCGGAAGAATCCAATTGGAACGAGTCCTACTGGCGAAACGGCCGGTTCAATACCCTGCTGAAGGATGCACGGGGCGAATTTGACATCACAAAGCGTCGGGACATGTATCACGAGATGCAGGCAATCTGCCGTGACGATTGCCCCTCCGTTATCCATCTTTTCGCGAACCACATCCTGGCCTTCCGCGACAATGTCCGGCACCCTGAAAGGATCGCCGGCAATTGGGAATTCGACGGCTACAAGCTGATCGAACGGTGGTGGTTGACCTGACCCCGACACCAGGGGAGGCGGGGAGGTCGGCACACGTGCCAACCTCCCCGGTTGGGATTTGCTGTCTGGTTAGGGACGAATAGGAGCGTCGTGATGGAATGGAAATCAGTCGCCGCGGCGGAAATGGTGGATCTGGAGCGGTTTCCGGTCGATGATCTGAACAGCGACGAAGGTCAGGCATTCCTGGCTGAATGCCGCAGGAAGTACCGAGAGGAAGGCGCCTGCCTGCTGCAGGGTTTCATCAAACCCTTTGCCCTGGACATCCTCGCCGCCGAGGCGGAAGCCGTCGCGGATCGCGCTTATTTTTGCGAGGACAGTCATACCGCATACCTGCAAACCAGCGCTGGCACCGCGACAGGCCACGAAGCGGTGATGGAGAAAACCAGTGTCGGATCCATTGCCTACGACAACATCCCGGCGAATGCCTCGCTGCGCCGATTATACGAATGGGAGCCGCTGAAAAACTTCATCGCGGCCGTGCTTGGCAAACCCGGGCTCTATCATTTCGCCGACCCGCTTGGCGCCTGTTCCGTGAACGTCTTTCGCCACGACGGCCAGCATGGATGGCATTTCGACGAAAGTGAATTCACCGTCACCCTGATGCTTCAACAGCCGGAACAAGGCGGGGATTTCGAATACGTACCCATGATCCGCGGTCGCGAGGATGAAGGCGAACAGGTGATGCGGGCTATCGCCGGGACAAGCGACGCGGTCCATCGGCTGCCCTTCAACCCGGGCACGTTGTCCATCTTCGACGGCCGTCAGACCTTGCACAGGGTCACGAAAGTTTTGGGACAGCGTCTGCGCCTCGTCCCCGTACTGTGCTTTTCAGAAAAGCCCGGCCAGACAAACAGCGAGGAAGTCCGTCGTCTGTTCTGGGGCCGGTCAGAACCGCTGGAGCTGCAGGCATGATCACGGAAGAACAGATTGAGGCTTTCGACCGCGACGGCGCGATCTGTCTCCGCGGTATTTTCGACCGCAACTGGCTGGACATGCTGGCCGACGGCGTGGAGCAGAATTTCAAGGACCCAGGACCGGACAGCACCTTCTATACGCCGGAAGGCGGCAAGGGCGCTTTCTATGACGATTATTGCAACTGGCGGCGGATCCCCGAATACGAACGTTTCGTCAGCGCCTCCCCGGCCGCCGAAATCGCCGGCACCCTAATGCGCAGTAAGACGGCGCGCATCTATCACGAGCATGTCCTGGTCAAGGAACCCGGCACCGCCGAGGTTACCCCCTGGCACCACGACCAACCTTACTACGGATTGGACGGAAACCAGGTTTGTTCGATCTGGTTGCCGCTCGACCCTGTGCCGAAGGCCGCTTGCCCTGAATTCGTTGCCGGGTCGCACCGAACCGGGACAATGTACTATCCGCGCTTTTTCCTGAACCATCAGAGCTATGCCGATGGACATGAAGGGTTTGAGACGGTGCCGGATGTCGATGCCTTGCGCGGCGAATTGGACATCCTGTCTTGGGACCTCGCCCTCGGCGACTGCATCGTCTTTCATATGAGGACATTGCATGGCGCACCGGGCACGACCGGCCTTAAGAGCCGGCGGCGCGGCTTCTCGACACGTTGGATGGGGGACGACGCCGTCTTCGCGGAACGGCCATGGAAGACCTCACCGCCCTTCCCAGGCGTTGCGCTCCAAAAGGGCGACCCGATGACGCATTCGGAATTCCCGGTCTTCTGGCAGGCCTGACCCGGAACGCTCCGCCAGGGGGATACAGGCCCTGCCCGTGCCGATGCCGCCCCAATGGCTGACCATTGGGTTGCGCTTTTCCCCGAAGGACCGCGGTCTCAAATAACAGGGTTCGATCGTCCCGGGCCAAGCCGTGGCGGTTGATTCCTTAAACGGCCCAAGTTGCCTTTTGATGATCCGAACAGGCATGCCCTACGAAGAACCGGTATCATCGAGTACGATTGAACCGGTCGCGTGGGCCAGAAGTGTCGTCTGGCCGATTGACAGGTTGTTTTACGAACTGGGGGCGGTTTGAAGACATGGCAGGGCCATAAGGGGTGGACATACCGCACCTATCCCTTGGGGGATGACGCGGCAGCCCTCGGCATCGCTCAGCCGATCTTTGACCTTTGGCGAAGCAAGGCCGATCTGCCTCGGCTGCCGGCGTGGGGTGATTTCGACTTCGCGGACTTCCTGGGCTGGCATGCCAATCTCATCCTTTATGAAGTGCTGCAGAACCCGTTCGACCTACGTTACCGCATTTGCGGCAGTGGCGCGGCGCAAGCATATGGCAAGGACCTCACCGGGCAGACCATGCGGGCCGGCGCGGCGGACATCCAGGAAGAGATAGATCTGTCATTCTACAATGAACTGGTCACGGAGCGGCGTGTTGGCGCCTGCGCCGGCCCCGCCTATTGGCGCGGCCGACACCTGCTTCAACACGCGTTCCTTTGCCTCCCGCTGTCTGAAGATGGAGATGCTGTCACGCATTTCATCACGGTCTTGCATCTCGAATCTATCGACAAACTTGGTTAGCCCGAGCCGCGGCACGCGATGACGATCAGGAGCGGACCTGCTCCAAGAACTTACCCATCTCCGCGCGAAGCACATCCGACTGCTCAGACAATTCACGGGACGACGTCCGGATCTGCTCCGCCACTTGGCCGGTTTCCGCCGCTGCTGCGGTCACATTGTCGATACTGGCCGAGACCTGGCCCGTACCCTGTGCCGCCTCATCGACGTTCCGTGAGATTTCTTGCGTGGCCGCGCCCTGCTCTTCGATCGCCGCGGCGATGGTGGAGCCGATCGAGTCGATCTGACCAATGGTGTGGCTGATCTTCTGAATGGCCTGTACGGACTCTTTCGTCGCCGACTGGATGGACTGAATTTGCGCACTGATTTCTTCGGTCGCTTTCGCGGTCTGGGTCGCAAGGCTCTTAACCTCCGACGCCACAACGGCAAACCCCTTGCCCGCCTCGCCGGCACGCGCCGCCTCGATCGTGGCATTGAGGGCGAGCAAGTTCGTCTGCTCGGCGATATCGGTGATCAGCGCCACGACCTCACCGATCTTGTCGGCAGCCCGAGCCAGATTCTGTATCCGGTTGTCGGTCTCACCGGCATCCTGAACAGCCTGGGCTGCGATTTGCGAGGACTGCTGCACTTGCTGGCTGATTTCCAGGATGGAGGCCGTCAATTCCTCCGACGCGGAACGCACAGTGTTCACGTTGCTCGACGCATCGTTTGCTGCCGAGGCGACGATCGCGGATTGCTGGCTGGTATTTTCAGCCGCGCCGGTCATTTTTTCCGACGCCACCTGCAGGTCGGAGGACGCCGCCGCCAAGGCCCTGACAACGCCTCCGACGCCCGAATCGAACTCATCGGCCATCCTGTGCATATCGTCCCGGCGGCGGCGTTCGGCTTCCTCACGCTCTTTCGCCGCTCGCTCGTCGGCAAGGCGCGCATCCGCCAACCCTTGCTTGAAGACAAGCAAAGCCTCTCCCATTTCGGCAACCTCGTCCTTGCCTGTAAAATTGATCTCGACGTCAAGATCGCCATCGGCGACCGCTTTTGTCGCCTTGGTCAATTCGTCCAGCCTGCGGCCGACATTCCGCCCGACATAGAGCCAGGCAATCGCCAGGGCCGCGACGATGCTGATCGCGATGATGATGGTCAGCAACTGCTTGCTGCTGGCGAAGGCTTCCGAAATCGCTTCATTGCCGGTATCGACTTCCTCCTTGGCGCCCTGCACGGTTCCATCGACGGAGGATGCAAATTCGGCGGAAACAACCCGCGCCTCCGCCAGCGCAGCCGCGGCGCGGCCTTTTGCCGCCAAGTAGGATTGACGCAGCGCGATAATTCCGTCCGGACCTTCCGCCAAGGCTGTGAAAGTTTCCGCAATCGCCTGCAGTTCCTGGGCGACATCCTTGTTCTGCAATTCACCGATCTCGAACAAGGTCTGCCGGATGGCGAGGAGGACGGCCTCTTCCAGTTCGGCCAGCTGCGCGGGATCGTTCACATTGGCTGTCGTCGTCAGCAGACCGGCGGCACGGTTGGCCTTCGATTCGATTTTGAGCAGCGTTCCGACTTCCTTGACCACCGTATTGACCAGGGTCGACCCACGAACGGAATTGTCGATCATGAATTGCTGCATCGCATCGCCAAGCTCCTTGGCGACCAATGCCCGGTTTTCTTCAATCTGCGCCCGCAAAGCGACTTCCCGGTCAAGCATGGTGACGAGGTTCCGGGCCCCGGCGGCGGCGAGGAACCCCTCCACGGCGACGACCAGTTCCGGATATTCCCGCTTCTTCGTCAATTTCGCGACGGAAGCGGTCATTGCGTCCAAAACCGCGGAAAGGCCATCGGCGGGTGCGCCCGTGGCGACCAGAGTGACAACTTGCCCCAGACCCGCCTGCAATTCATACAGCGCGGTCAGTCGCGGCAAGTCCTCGCCGGTCAATTTGTTGACCGCTTGCACACCGCCAAGGCTCAACCCCGCGGACCCTTTGCCGACTTCCCCTTGCGCGGCGGAAAGCACCGGCGCGATCTTCTCCAGCAATGTATTGTGGACCTGGGCGACGCCGACCGTTGCTTCACGTAGTTTCGATTCAGCCGCGAGCCCCGCATTCACGTCGCCATGCAACGTCTGGATGGCTGAGTCGAACCGCTCGACCAGACCCGCCAAATCGCTTTGGCCGTCGATGCTTCCGGACAAGGCGCTGAGCTTGCCAATCAATTCACCGATCGCGGAAAGGCGCCCTCGCAGATCGGCTTGAATGTTGTCACTGTCCGCGATTGTCACGGCCGTCGACAGGCTGGGCGCGGCTGCGGACAGTTCCGCACTTCCGCGCGCCAATTCCAACGCCGCTTCCATCGTCGGGATCGATTTCTCCGTAACCGAAGAGAAACTACCTTCGACAGTGTCAAAACCCTGCAACGCGACGGCGCCCGCCGCGACTGTCAATATCGTTACCGTTCCAAACGCCAAATAGAGTCGGCCCTTGATACGGTCTAGGCCCCCGAACCCCCCAGCCATGCTTCCTCCTTGTCGCCCCTCAGCTCATTCTTGGCATTGCGGGCGGTCATTTTTTTCCGTTATTTCGCGCCTTGGACCAATGAGCGCCAAAGTGCAGCGATTAAATTCAAAGGTGATTTTCCTAACATATCGTAAATTCCTTTATCCTTTTCTTCAGAAGTTGCCTAGCTTTTGGCGCTTTTTGCCCCGCGACCCATTGGAAATTCGATTCCTTGAGCAGAAAGTTCGTCGTTCGGTTCGCCTCCACTAATTAGGTGCCTGCCCAACTGACGTCTGCGGCGGCATCGGGTATCTTGACGGCCGGCGCGCCCGCAGGGGAACAGAGCGCCCAGGAACCCAGGAAACACCGGGAGGGAATATGTTCGGGATCGGATCAGCCGTCGCCGTCGTCACAGGGGCGGGCCAGGGAAACGGCGCCGCCATCGCGCGCGGGTTGGCGAAGAACGGCGCCGCCGTCGCACTCGCGGATATCAACGGAGATGCGGTCGCCGCGGTCGCGAAAGAGATTGAAGCGGTCGGCGGCACGTCATTCGCCCAACGGTTGGACGTAACCGATCCCGGAGCGGTCGACGCTTTCGCAGCAGCGGTACGAAGCGCCCTCGGCCCGGCGAAACTGTTGGTGAACAATGCGGGCGTTATTCATCGCACGCCCATCGACGACGCCGACCATCCGGACGCCTGGGCCAAAATATTCGCTGTCAATGTTGACGGGACGCGGTTGATGGCCCGCGCGTTCCTCAGTCAATTGGTCGAAACCGGTGGCAGTATCGTCAATCTTGGATCGATCATGTCAGTGACCACCGGTCCGGGGCTGACTGCCTACGCGGCCAGCAAAGGCGCGGTGGCCCAATTCACCAAGGCGCTGGCCAACGAATTGGCGCCAAAGGGTGTGCGGGTCAACGCGCTTCTTCCCGGCGTCATCGCGACGCCGATGACCCAGGCGACACGCGACAATCCGGACGCCATCGCCAAGTTTCTTGCCCACACGCCCATGGGGCGAGTCGGAGAGCCGGAAGAACTGGTCGGTCCGATCCTTTTCCTCGCCTCCGACGCGGCCAGTTATGTGACCGGTGCCTTGCTGCCGGTGGATGGAGGCTATCTCACCGTCTAGCCCGCGCGCGGCCTTGCCCGGCAATTTGGGGCATACAAACGCCCGGGTATTATGTTACCATACCCTGATAGATTGTATTTTGATCCGGCCCAAGCTATCGGGGGGAAGAGATATGGACGCTATTGCCGCGCTCGTTTCTGCTTTTCTGGGAACACAATCGAGTTTCGCGTCTCTCATCGCCGCAGCCGCACTCGCCTTCATTGCCTGGCGGCTGATGCTTCGATACGCGCGCTTGTCGCCGAACGTGACCGCGTTGCTCTGGTTCAGCGAAATGACCTCAGTCTGGACCAAGCGCAATTGGTATTTTGTGACCTACCTCCTTTATTTTCTGGCCTATGCGGTGGTCTTCCGCCTGGCCACAGCATTTTCCGGGGACTTCTTTCGAGTCCTTTCAATCGACGAGGGGTTGGAAAAGGTCATGGAGGCTGTCGCCGCCGCGGCACCTTCCGAACTCGAGCCCTTGGTAATACTGCTTCAAAATCCGGAAACCTTCGGACCGGTTTTTGCTCTGCTGGTCGTCCTGTTCTTGCTGCGCGCCCCAAAATGGGACACCTGGTTCAGAACCAAGATCCAGCAATTCGCAGCCATCCCAAAACGCGTCGAGCAACTATTCGACCTACTGGCACGGGCGAATTTCCACTGTTCCTCGGACGGGGCCGTAAAGGACCTGCTGCCCCCCTATCTGAACAACCACTACGGAACGCCCGTGGACAGGTCAATTGGCGGCGGACAGGCTGTTTACCGCTATACGCAGGTCGTCGCCTTCATAGAATCCTGGCGGCAGCCGAACCATCGGTTCCACCATTTCTACCGCTCGCACAAAGACAAGATCGAAAAAGAAATCCTGCAAAAACACAAAGACCTTACCGCAGGTTTCGCGAATGCCATGATGCTCCACGAGCAAATGCCCGACCAAACCGCCGCCCCAAACATCGGCGATTGGGAACGCGATTTCAGCGAAGCGCTCGGCCAAGCCTATATCGCGATCGCCGCAGGCTTGGTGTATCTGACGACCAACGGCTATTCCGTCTTCAATATTCTGGCGGAATGCCTCATTGAAACGCGCGTTATGATGGAGCGCGTCATCGCGGACCGAAGGCGGCGGATGACACATGTCGCCGTGTTTTCGGTCAGTGTCGCGGTGATGGGTTATTACGCGTTCTTTTCGCTGACGGTGATCCTGCTGGGATTGGCGCAGATTCCCGCGATTCCCGACGAAGACATCGGCACCGAAACCATGATCGTCTGGATGTTGCTGTTCGTGTCGTTCCTCTTCTCGGTTGCCTATTGGCCCTCCTGGGTTGCGCTGAAACGCATGATGGCGAATGTCGAGCGCGGTCGCGCACTGGTCACTGGGGATACCTATCCCGTTGATTGGGCCAAGTCTGTCGGCCTCTCGGTCATCTCCTTCGCAATCCTCACCGGAATCACCTATGCGTTGTGGATGGCGTTCACGCCTATCACCAGCGCCTATGTCCTGGAAAAGATCTCGGCAATCGCGCCGTATCTGATCCTTGTGGGCGCGGCATCCGGCATGCTCCTGGCGCTTATGGAACGAAAAACGGAAAGACCCCAGCTGTCCGCCCTGGAATGCATCGCGTTTTTCTGTGTCGTCACGTTGTTCCTGGTTCTTGTTTTCGCTGTAAAGCGACCGGACGTCATCGGCAGCCTTGTCGGCGGTCAATGGGCCCAGGTGCCTCCCGACATGCTTCGCGAATTCGCCTTCTCGGCTCTGATCGCCGCCGGCGGTCTGCTGATCATGAGCTGGCTGGTCGTGCGTGAGCACAGGCGCAACAATCTGGCGCTTTCCGAACACGCGCATGCACCAGCCGAGGACGAACCGGCAGAGGCCTTCTACCCAAGCGCCTTCAACGAAGAGGCCGCAGGGCCACTTCCCCCATAACGCGCGTGCAGCACCCTGATGGCGGTTGCCGTCCTTTCCGCACAGGCCATGGATGTACCGACAACTGCCTCCCTATCAAACCGCAGGCCCAGCCGGAAATGTAAGCCCTTGCCCGATCGCACTGGCCGACGCGACGCATTTTTCCGCCGCCTTGGCATCGATCAGGCGCGTTAGTACCCAACGGGAAAGATCAACACCGGCGAGGCAGCCGGCGGCAGTGGCTATATTGTCTGCGTCATGCAGAACAAAGGGTTCTTCCACCGGCACGGCGCCCAGGTCCCGCAGATGCGCGACGGCGGTCGGATAGGTCGTCGCCGTGCGCCCGTTGAGCAACCCGCTTGCGGCAAGGATCAATGCCCCCGAACATTGGGATGCAACCAATTGCCGCGACGGGGCAAGCGCCAGGGTGTCGAGATAGGCCGCATCCAGCATCAGCGTTCGGGTCAACGGCCCGCTGACATGAATGACCGCATCGCAGGCGCGCGCCCGTTCAATCGTCCCATGCGTCTTGGTTTCCAAGCCTGCGGCCGAAACATGCATCGGCGCGGTTCCCAGAATTTTCACCGACCAACCGTCCGGCACCATTCCCGGAAACATCGTTAGCGGCCTGTTCAACAGGTCCCAATGCAGGAAAAGGTCTATGTCCGTGAATCCGTCGAAAATCACCAAACCGATCGTCGCCATGCCCCAACCCTCCGCATTCCGCCGCTTATACATTGGCGGCGCCCCTCTACCGCGGCAACCGTGTTGTAACCGGCAACAACTCGTCCGTCTTGCAAGCCCCATTCCCCATGTGCTGCACTACCCTCAATAAATCGGCCTTCGAGCCTATCGCCGACAGCGCATGCGGCGAGACATCGGGATGGAAATAGCGATGACGACTTCCTACGACTGCGACGTTCTCGTGGTTGGTTCCGGTGCTGGTGCACTGGCCTCTGCCGTTTGCGCGGCGCATCGCGGTCTCAAGGTTCTGGTTGTTGAGAAGGAACCCGTGTTCGGCGGCACCTCGGCCCGGTCCGGCGGCTGGATGTGGATTCCATGCAACGCGCCCGCCAAACGCGCCGGAATCGACGACAGCGTCGAGAAGGCAACCGTATATTTGAAGCATGAGACCGGCGCACAATACGACGAAGCCCGTGTGCAGGCCTTCCTGGAAGCGGGACCGAAGGCTGTCGATTTCTTCGAACAAAAAACCAGCCTGCAATTCGACCTGGGCCCGACCTTCGCCGATTATCACCCGACCGCGCCGGGCGGCATGGATGCCGGCCGATCAATCGTCGCGCGCCCGTTCGACGGCAGGGAGTTGGGGGCCGATATCAAGCGGCTTCGCCCACCGCTGGCGGAAATCACCTTCGTCGGCATGATGATCGGAACCGGTAAGGAATTGCTGCATTTCTTCAACGTCACCCGTTCGCCCATATCCGCTTTTTTTGTCGCGAAGCTATTGTTGAAATTTGGCCGTGACCTGCTGTTCCACGGAAGGTCGATGCGCCTGATGAACGGGAACGCACTGGTCGCGCGACTGGCCAAGTCCTGTTCTGACAAAGGCGTGCCGATCTGGACCCGCGCGCCTGTCCGGCAATTGATCAAGGAAGACAGCGGGCGGGTTACCGGCGCGCTGATCGAAACAGTGAAGGGAACGGTCGAAGTGCGTGCGGCCAAGGGTGTGGTGCTCGCGGCCGGTGGTTTCCCTCAAGACCCGGTCCGGCGGAAGCAGCTTTTCCCCCATGCGAAGAGCGGGCACGAGCACGCCTCGCCCGCCCCTCCCGGCAATTCAGGCGACGGGTTACGCTTGGGCGAGGATGTCGGCGCGACCATTGACGACACCTTGCCAAACGCTGCCGCCTGGGTACCGATTTCACGGCCCGTCAGGCCAGACGGAACGCTGGGCACGTTTCCGCATTTCGTCGACCGGTCGAAACCGGGCGTCATCGCCGTCACCCGGTCGGGGCGGCGCTTCTGCAATGAAGCAGACAGCTACCACGATTTCGGCCAGTCGATGACCAAGCGCTGCGGCGAGGAAGGTGGCGAGATCTGCGCCTTTTTCATCTGCGACCATCGGACCTTGCGGAAATACGGCTTGGGCTATGTGAAGCCCGCGCCGGTACCCTATGAACACCACATTAAGAAGGGCTATCTGTTCCGCGGCAAAACGCTGGCGGAACTGGCCGGTCGAATCGGCATCGACCCCGCCCAACTGGGCAAGACAGTCGAAGGATTCAACGGCCCTGCGCAGAAGGGCGACGACCCCGAGTTCGGGCGCGGCACCACCGCCTATAACCGGTCGCTGGGCGACCCGGACCACAAACCGAACCCCTGCGTCGCGCCGATCGAGACCGCTCCGTACTATGCAGTCAAATTGGTGATGGGGGATTTGGGCACCTATGCGGGCCTGCGTTGCAACGAAAACGCCCAAGTGCTCGACGCCGACAAAAGGCCGATCCCGGGCCTCTATGCGGCCGGAAACGACGCCGCCAGCATCATGGGCGGAAACTATCCTGGCGGCGGCATCACGCTCGGCCCGGCGGTAACCTTCGGCTACATCGCGGCACGGCACATGTCGGGTGCGAACGAGTGACACGCGTCGGGGTCGCGCCCGGCCCGGTTATGACGGCCGGAACACAAGAGCTGTTCCAAGTGAATCGCCGTTCATAAAATTGACATCCCGGCGCACCTCTCCATACTCTTTCGTCAAGGGTCGACCGAGTTGGAACAAGGCCCCAAGAAACACGCGGATAGCGCAGAAAATGTCCGTACAACCCAAAAATCCCAAGGGAGGGAACCAATGAAAAAATTCATCCAAGCTCTAATGCTGTCCGCGCCGCTGGTGCTGGCAGGCAATGTCGCCGCGCAGGCGGACGAATTCATCCGTATCGCGTCCGGCCCATCCGGCGGAAGCTGGTACCCGCTGGGCGCCAAAATGGCCGAGATCTTTAGCAATATCGAAGGCATTTCCGTGTCCAACGGTCCCGGCGGCGGCGTCGGCAACGTGCTGGACGTGAACAGCAAGGAAGCTGAAATCGGCTGGACCTATGGTCACACCGCTTTCGACGGTCTTAAAGGCAACGCACCGGTCTTCAAGGAAGCCAACCCGAACATCCGTCATCTGGCGACGCTCTACCCCGCCGCGATCCAGACGGCCGTGCCGGCGGACTCCGATATCAAAGGCTACGGCGACCTGAAGGACAAAAACCTCAGCCCGGGCAAGCTGACCTGGTCAGGTTACGCCGCGGCGCAGCTGATCTTCTCGAAATACGGCTACACCGTCGACGATGTGAAGAATAGCGGCGGCACGGTTCACCATGTCGGCTATTCCGACTCCGTATCGCTGATGAAGGATGGCCATATCGACGCCTATACCGCGCTGACCAGCTATCCGCAGGCCACCTTCCTGGATCTGGAATTCAGCCCGGGCATCCGGTTCCTCCCCGTCGACAAGTCGGTCCTGGACGGTATCCGCCAGGAAAACCCCGGCTATATCCAGGTCGATCTGACCGGTGAACAGTACAAGTCGCTGGAAGGCCAGACCGTCCCGACGCTGGGCGCCGTTACCATCATGGTGGTGAATGCGGACGTTCCGGACGATGTCGTCTATGAAATCACCAAGGCCTTGTGGGAACATCACAGCGACCTGGCTCAGGTGAAAGACGTCTGGAATTCCGTAAAGCTGGAAAACGCCCTGCTCGGCGCCGCCCTGGACGTCCATCCGGGAGCCAAGCGGTTCTATGACGAAAAAGGCGTGAATTAGGCCCGACCGGCTTTTTTGATGGCACATAGTGAAGGTTCCGGGGGTTGCCCCCGGGACCTTTCGCCATCCAGCTACCGTTCAGTCACGCCGCATTATCTAAAACAGGGGCCGGGATCCATCTCAGGCTTCAAGCGATGCAAAGCTTAGATCCGCCATGACCGACACGACCAGCGCAACCAACGACACCGTAGCGGAACCGCTCCAGTACGACGAAGTCCGTGAATACTCCGTCCTGGAAACCGCCTTGATGCAGCGCGGGTTCGATGTGATCAAATGGCTTGCGGTCATCGTCTCCACATTGGCCATCGCCATTGCGCTGTTCCACCTGTTCGTCGCGGTTTTCGGCACACCGGAATCCCGCGCATTCCGCTCCACCCATCTCACGGGCATGATGGTCCTCGCGATCCTGCTTTATCCACTTGGCCGCAAGAGCTGGTCGGACAGACCGTCGACCACGCTGCAATGGGGGCTGTTCGCACTCGACGTCCTGCTCGTTTTCGCCGTCGTCGGTGTACAGATCTACACGCTCTACGACCTGGACGCCTTCAACCAACGCGAAGGCGCCTTGATCACATCCGACCTTTGGGTCGGGACATTGCTGATCGCCCTGGTGATGGAAACGACGCGCCGCGCGGTCGGCATCCCGATGGTGCTGGTGACGCTCTTCTTCGTCGCCCATACGCTTTATGCCAACTATTTCTTCGGCTTCCTTTATGGGCCGCCGACCTCGTTCAAAAAGTTCATGGACATCGTGTTCATCCGCTCGGAAGGGATCTTCGGCATCCCGATTTCGGTCGCGGCGACCTATATCGTCCTCTTCATCATCTTCGGTGCGGTCCTGATCCGCACCGGGGCGGGACGGATGTTCATCGACCTCGCCATCGCGCTGACAGGTCACCGGACCGGGGGGCCCGCCAAGGCCTCCGTCGTGGCCAGCGCGTTCCTGGGAACCGTGTCCGGTTCCGCCGTCGCCAATGTCGTGACCACGGGATCCTTCACGATCCCGCTGATGAAGAAACTGGGATACCGGCCGAAATTTGCCGGCGCGGTCGAGGCCTGCGCATCCTCCGGCGGGCAGATCACGCCGCCGATCATGGGAGCCGCCGCCTTCATCATCGCCGAGTTCATGCGGGTCAGCTATTTTACCGTCATTATCGCGGCAATCATCCCGACCCTTCTGTATTTTGCGACCATCTACTTCATGGTCGACATTGAAGCGGAAAAGGACGGCATCAAACGCCTGGACAAACGCACCCTGCCGAAGGTCTGGCATGTGCTGAAGCACGGGTGGCACCAGTTGCTGACTTTGGGCGTGCTGCTCGTCCTGCTCGCCATGGGGTATTCACCGATGATGTCCGCCTTCTGGGCGATCGTCGCACTGATTGCCCTCAGCTTCCGCGATCCCTTGACCCGGATGAGCCCTGTTGACCTGTTGGCCGCCCTGGAATCCGGCGTGCGGGCCGCGATGCCGGTCACCGTCGCCTGCGGTTGCGCCGGCATCATCATCGGATCCATCTTTGTGTCCGGCCTTGGATTGAAATTCACCAACGAGGTCATCAACCTCGCTGATGGCAACCTGCTCTTCCTGCTGGTCCTGACGGGGATCGCGGCGATCATCCTCGGCATGGGCATGACGACAACGGCCGTCTATATCACTGTCGCCGCGTTGATCGTTCCTTCCTTGATCCAAATGAATGTGGAACCGATCGCCGCCCATTTGTTCGCCTTCTACTTCGGCGTGGTGTCCACGATTACACCGCCGGTGGCTCTGGCCTCCTTCGCGGCAGCCGCCATCGCAGGATCGCGACCTATGGAAACCGCGGTCGAATCCGCGCGGATCGGCATCGCCAAATACCTTGTGCCTTTCGCCTTCGTCTACAATCCGGCGCTGTTGTTCGAAGGCCCGGTCTGGCTGACCGTGGTTTCAGGCATTCTCGCCTTCATCAGCCTGTGGGGTCTCTCCGTCGTGCTTGAAGGTTGGTTCCGGGGGCCCGTGAACCCCCTCATTCGGATCGGACTTGCCGTTCTGTCCGTCTTCGCGCTGATGCCGCCACTTGAGACGCCCGTGCCCGGACTACCAGGCTTCATCCTGCCCGTGATCGGCGCCATCGGCATTGTTCTCTTCACGGTCGCGCGCAACCGCATGACTCCGGAGGCAGTACGATGAAACTTTCCGCTCTTTTCATCGGTCGTCCGATTTATTGGGCCGTCGCCGCTGCGGTGATAGCCGCCCTGGCGGTGCTTGGTGCGAAACAGATGCATGTGAAGGAATTCGTGTCGTTCCAGTTCATCGTCCTCGGCATCGCAATTTTGGCCGTGGCCATCGTTCTGGCGGTCTACAAGCCGGGTGAGC
Source organism: uncultured Flavobacteriaceae bacterium (assembly GCA_964350445.1). Taxonomy (GTDB): domain Bacteria; phylum Pseudomonadota; class Alphaproteobacteria; order UBA8366; family Aestuariispiraceae; genus Hwanghaeella. The sequence goes on along the minus strand of CAYGKA010000020.1, from coordinate 32,679 downwards.
GGGCAACACGGGATTCTCTGGATCCGGACGACCGTCCCTAGGTCTTTTGCCGCCGGCCCGAAGGCGGCCGCTAAATTCTGCTGCGATCCGGTTTCACTGAGTGCCGCGAAGCCGTCTTTTGACGGCATCCAACAGTGACGCCGAGGGCCTTGCACCCAACGGCCGCGCGCCCATACGCCTTTCCTGATTTCTCCCAACACCGTTTATTTTCGCGTTCTTGACGCATCCCGATTGACGTTTGCAAAATTGATATGCTAATATATTAGTGTAACAACCCGGCTGAACACCAAGGACGCGCATAGGCGTGACCACAAGGGATCGGGTCCACCAACGGGAGGTATTAATGAAATTCGGTAAATCGCTGGCCTTGGGGACAGCTTTTCTTCTCGCATCATTGTCGGCGCAATCGCTCGCCGCGGACTACACACTGAAACTGGGTTCCGTTCTGTCGCCGACCGACCCGCTGCAGATCGCCGCGGAAGGTTTCAAGAAATCCGTCGAGGAACGCTCGGGCGGCCGGGTCGAAGTCCAGCTCTTCCCCAGTTCGCAACTGGGCGACACGCAGGACATGATGGACCAGGCGGCCGCGGGCGCCAATGTCGGCACCTTCGTCGAAGCGTCCCGGGTTTCGGTCTTCGTGCCGGAATTCAACGTGCTCGTCGCGCCCTATGCGTTCTCGGATGTCAGCGAACTGGCCACCTTCGTCGAATCCGACACTTTCGCCGGCTGGAACGAGAAACTGAAGGAGAAAAGCGGCCTGACCCTGCTGTCCTTCAACTGGTACCAGGGCGCGCGCCACATGCTGACCAACAAGCCGATCTCGAAGCCGGCCGACTTGAACGGCGTCCGGGTTCGCACCATCGGCCAGCCGCTATGGGTTGAAACCATCAACGCGATGGGCGCCGTAGCGACACCGCTTCCCTGGGCCGAGGTCTATCCATCTCTTCAGACCGGCGTAATCGACGGTGCCGAAGCGCAACCATCGGCGATCTGGGGTGCAAAGCTCTATGAAGTCATCAAGAACGTCACGCTGACCAAGCACATTTTCCTGATGAGCGGCATGCTGGTTTCCGACGCCTGGATCAAATCCCTGCCGGCGGACCTGCAGGCCATCGTGGTCGAGGAATCCAAACGGTGGGGCGCCAGCGCGCTCAAGTCCAACGTCGACGGCGCCGAAAAAATCTTCAACGACATCCGGGCCACTGGCGTTGAAGTCACCGCGATCGACATCGGTCCGTTCCGCGACGCCGTCAAACCGGTATGGGACAAACTGGAACTGACTGACCTGGTCGCCGAAGTTCAGAAGACGCTCGGCAACTAATCGAATGAAGGCCTAACCCCAAGGGGTACGGGTAAAGGACGGCTGTTCCAGCCGGTCTCATGGTAGACTGGATCGGGACGGCCGTTTCTTTGAGACCCTTCTTCGAGGCGACCCAATAAAAAGACGATTCTTTTGGTAACGATCCTTGTACAGGGGGAAACTGTGGGCAAAGCCTTGGTGCTCTTGCGGCGTGTCGAAATGTACACTGCCGTCACTCTATTGGCCGTGATCGTCGCCGTCGTCCTGGCCGGAACGATCGGCCGTTATGGCGGATATCCCGTGATCTGGTCGGATGAAGTGGCGCAGGCCTTGTTCATTTGGCTCGCCATGCTGGCCGCGGATCTGACATTGCAAAGGTCCGGTCATTTCAAGATCACAATCATGGTGGAACTTCTGCCCGACACGGCTCGGTTCCTATTGGACCTCGCGATCAAGCTTATCATCGCGGCAATGTTGGTGATGCTCATCTACTACGGCTACGTGCTCGCGAAGGTGTTCCATCCCCGCCCCCTGCCGATGACGGGCGTTCCTTCCTCCTTCGCCGGAGCGGCGCTGCCGGTGGCTTATGGGTTGATGCTCATCACCGCCATCGAGCAGATTGTCGATCACTTCCGCCACAAAGGCGGGAATGAACCGGCCGCGCTGGATGTCATGTGATGATCGGTATTATTGCCGCCCTCTTCTTCATCGGCCTTGCCATCGGCATCCCTGTCGCCTTCGCACTGGGATTGTCCACGCTTCCGCTGTTTCTGTTTGCCGACTACATGCCGATGACCGTCGCCATGCAGCGTATGTACGGCGCAACGCAATCCTTCCCGCTGCTGGCCGTGCCCTTCTTCATTCTGGCCGGCAACTTGATGAACAATGTCGGGATCACGGAACGCCTGCTGCGTTTCGCCAGGTTGTTGACCGGATGGATGATCGGCGGCCTAGCCCAGGTTTCGATCGTCCTCAGCGCCTTGATGGGCGGCATCTCCGGCTCCGCCGTCGCGGACGCCGCCATGGAATCGCGCTTGCTTGGCGATGCGATGCAGGAACGCGGCTATGCCAAGGGGTTCACCGCGTCGGTCATCGCATTCTCTTCGGTCATTACATCGACCATCCCGCCCAGCATTGGATTGATCCTGTTCGGCTTCATCAGCGAAGTCTCCATCGGCCGTCTTCTCCTTGGCGGCGTGGTCCCCGGAATATTGATGACCGTGGTGCTGATGTTCGTGACCTCCATCATCGCGCGCCAAAGGGGCTACAAGCCAGACCTCGCCGAACGGCCGTCACTGCGCGAACTGGGCAAAAGCTTCATCGAATGCCTGTGGGCGCTGATGTTCCCTGTCTTCCTGCTCATCGGCTTCAGGTTCGGATTTTTCACCGCGACGGAGGCCGGCGCCATCGTCGTGCTCTATGCATTGGTGATCGGGCTATTCGTCTACCGGGAGCTGACCTGGAAAGGCCTGATCGGCGCCATGCGGGAGTCGGTTTTCGATATCGGTATGGTCATGTTGATCATCGTCATGGCCGCCGTTCTGGGGCATGCCTTGACGGTGGAACAGGCGCCCGGCGCGATCACCGGGTTCCTGGCCAGCCTGCCGGGGGAGAAATATCTGACCCTGTTCGTGGTCCTCGCCATCGTCTTCATCGCCGGCACCGTCATGGAAGCTACCGTGAACGTTCTGCTCGTAACGCCGTTGGTGCTGCCGTCGCTGGTTCAGGTCGGGTTCGACCCCGTCCATATGGGCGTGGTGATGATAATTCTGGTGTCGTTGGGCGGCAACACGCCCCCGGTCGGCGTCATCATGTATACCGTCTGCGGTATCCTGAAATGCAGCTTCGGTGAATTCGTGAAATGGTCGTGGCCCTATATCGCCGCGATGGTCGGACTGATCGCTGCCCTGGCCCTCGTCCCGGATCTCGTCCTCTTCCTGCCCAACCAGTTGATGTGATGACGCCCCCTGTCGAGAGTTCTCATGACTGGGTTTTCAAACGCTTGTCCGATGCCCGTGCATTGCTTGGGGAAAGCCCGGTTTGGGAGTCGTCCGCGAACGCGGTCTGTTGGGTCGATATCGACGGCAGCAAGGTCTTCAGGACGGACGCAGAATGCGGCGACACAGCGGTTTGGGCCGCCCCCGAATTCGCTGGCTGCGTCGCCGTGTCGGTGGAAGGCGCCGTCATGGTCGGCATGGAATCCGGGCTGTTCCGCCTGGATACCCAGACGGGCGTTTTCGACCGCGTCATGCGCTTGGAGCGGAAGGGCGTCCGCTTCAACGACTCCACCGTCGATGCGGCCGGAAACCTATGGGCCGCAACCATGGACGTCGCCAATGTCGAACCCATCGGAACCGTGTACCGGATAGGGCTGGACCTTTCCGCTACCGAGGTCATGTCCGGCTTCACGACGCCCAACGGGCTTGCCGTGGATGCCCGCCGCGGACGCCTCTATGTCTCAGACTCCCACGCATCGGTTCAGACGGTTTGGTGGCACCCTCTGGACTTGCGCAGTGGCGCCGTCGGCGACCGACGGACATTCTTCCCTATGCGGGAATTCAATGGCAGACCGGACGGTGCGGCCCTGGACGCCTTGGGCAACTATTGGATCGCGGGGGTCGGCGGATCCGCCCTGCACAAACTGGATCCGGACGGAAACCACTTGGCCGAAATCAGGACCCCGATGCCCGCGCCAACCAAAATCGCCTTCGGAGGCAAGGACCTCGACCAAGTATTCCTGACGTCAAAAACCGACGAGGGCGGAGGGGTGGGTGGATACCTAATGGTCGCTGAAACGCCGGAAAACGGCGCTGACGCCACCCTATTCGGATCGCCGGAAGAGACTAACGATCTTTATTCGTCCGACGCCGGAAAATGATCCGGAAACAATTCCTTCAAGGTTTCCATCCTGGCCAACGTGCCGGAGAGATGTGCTCGCATCGCTTTCTTCGCGTCATCGAGACGGGAATCCCGAATCATTTGGATGATCTTCGTATGGTCCTCGATCACCTTCTCGGGCTTTCGCTCGCCTTGGGCCTGAAGATGCAGACGGCGGATCCGGTCCAGCGGACCGCTGCGCGATTCCACAAGATCATGCAGACCCTGCTTGTCTGCGGCAATGAACAGTCCCCGATGAAACTCTTTGTCCAGCCTGTCGAATTCCTCTAGTTCCCGGTCGCGGGCGAAAACCCACTCCATCCGTGCAAGGCTTTCCTGGGCGGAGTCTATCTTGCTCTTGTCGGGATCTGCCGCAAGCACGGCGACGATTTCCATTTCCAGGGCGGTACGAAGAAACTGGCATTCCCTCACCAGGCGATCGTCGATCAACGTGACCACCGTCTTGGATTGCGGATAGATGTCCAAAAGACCTTCCGCTTCGAGCCTTTGAATCGCATCGCGCAACGGTGTCTGGCTCACCCCGTAATAAGCGGAGAGTTCCTGTCGGGACAAACCGCTGCTGGGGGGAAGTTCCAAGGATACGATTCGTTTGCGCAAATCTGCATAGACTTGGTCTGCGAGGGGCGTTCTCTTATCGCCCGCCCATCGTTTTCCGTTCGTATTCATAATCTAATCACCAACTGCTTGTTTCAGGCATGCATATCCGCCCAACATTTGTTAGGCCACAACATACACGGACGATTGCGAAGTGAAAACTAATATATTAATATCACAAAAACAATTCAACCCTGGCCCATAGGTCAGAATCGGCAACGAATGCCGTGGGTTGTCTTTGTAGCCGGGCAAACCGGCATCTATCGTATCGGGAGGAAGAAGGCAGGAATGGCAAAGACCAAAGAAACGCTCCGCAGTGCACGTTGGTTCGCACCGGATGACCTAAGATCCTTCGGCCATAGGTCCCGCATGATGCAGATGGGATACGACCCCGTGGACTGGACCGGGCGGCCGGTTATCGCGATCCTCAACACTTGGTCGGATGCCCAACCTTGCCATGCGCATTTCAAGCAGCGGGTTGAAGACGTCAAACGCGGCGTTCTGCAAGCTGGCGGCTTCCCCATGGAATTGCCGGCCGTGTCGCTCTCCGAAAGCTTGGTGAAACCGACCACGATGCTCTACCGCAACATGCTTGCGATGGAAACGGAAGAATTATTGCGGTCCCATCCCGCCGACGGGGCGGTCTTGATGGGCGGCTGCGACAAGACCACGCCGGGCCTTGTCCTGGGGGCGATCAGCGCCGGCCTGCCCAGCATCTACCTGCCCGCCGGGCCGATGCTGCGCGGCAACTACAAGGGCCAGTATCTGGGCTCCGGTTCGGATGCCTGGAAATTCTGGGACGAACGCCGCGCAGGCAACATTTCCGACAAGGAGTGGGTCGGGATCGAGGGCGGTATCGCCCGGTCTTATGGCCATTGCATGACGATGGGAACCGCCTCCACTATGACGGCAATTGCCGAAGCCTTGGGCCTGACCTTGCCCGGGGCGAGCTCCATTCCTGCCGCGGATGTGAACCACATCCGCATGTCGACCCAAGTCGGTCGCCGCGCGGTCGAGATGGTTTGGGAAGATCTCGTACCGTCCGAGATTTTGACCCCGGCCGCCGTCCGAAACGCAGCGGTGGTCGCCATGACGATGGGGTGTTCCACCAATGCCGTCATCCACCTGGTGGCAATGGCACGCCGCGCAGGCGTCGACTTCACGCTCGACGACCTTGATGCATTGGGCCGCACGACCCCGGTCCTGGCGAACGTCCGGCCGAGCGGCGACAAGTATCTGATGGAAGATTTCTACTACGCCGGCGGCATCCTCGCACTGATGGCATCGCTCGGCGACAAGCTGGACCTGACGGCCAAGACGGTCGCCGGGATTACCTTGGGCGAGGGTTTGGAAGGCGCCGAAGTCACCAATGACGACGTCATCCGGCCGATCACGAACCCGGTTTACCACGAAGGGGCGCTTGCGGTGCTCCGCGGGAACCTGGCGCCGAGCGGCTGCGTGATTAAACCCTCAGCCTGCGCCGAACACCTTTTGGTCCATGAAGGAAGGGCCATCGTCTTCGACAGCTATCCGGAAATGAAAAAAGCCATCGACGACCCAGACCTGGACGTGACGGAGAACGACATCCTCTGCCTACGGAATGCTGGGCCGCAAGGCGGTCCGGGCATGCCGGAATGGGGCATGCTGCCGATCCCGACCAAACTGGTGAAGAAGGGTATTCGCGATATGCTGCGGCTGTCGGACGCCCGGATGAGCGGCACGAGTTATGGTGCCTGTATCCTCCACGTCGCGCCGGAATCCCATATCGGCGGGCCGCTGGCGTTTCTGAAGACGGGTGACATCATCCGCGTCGACGTTCCAAACCGCACAATCAACATGCTGGTGGACGAAGATGAACTTGCCCGCCGCCGGGCCGCCTGGGTCGCGCCGAAGCCATATTACGGACGCGGATATGGCCATGTCTTCGCCAAGCACGTAAAACAAGCTGACGAAGGATGCGACTTCGATTTTCTGGAAACGAAGTTCGGCGCGCCGGTGCCCGAACCTGATATTTTCTAGGTCGGAAAAGCTCCAAGAACACCGGGAAACAGGGAAAGAAAAAATGAATCCACAAACCCGCGAGAAACTCTCCGGCGTCTCCTGCGCGACACTGACGACGGCGCTGTTCAAGCGCGGCCTGCGCAATGTCTTCATCCAGAATGTCGGACCAATTGCACAGAAGGGTAAGAACATGGTCGGTCCGGCCTTTACGCTGCGCTACATTCCAGCGCGTGAGGACTTGAACCCGATCACCGTTTTCCAAAACCCCGAACATCCCCAGCGCGCAGCCATTGAGCAATGCCCCGAAGGGCACGTCATGGTGATCGACAGCCGCCAGGATCCGCGCGCGGCATCCGCCGGGGACATCTTGGTCCGACGCCTTATGAAACGGGGCGGCGCCGGTATCGTTACCGATGGCGGTTTCCGAGACAGCCCGACGATCGGCACGCTGGAGATTCCCGCCTACCAACAGCGTCCGTCTTCGCCGACGAACCTGACGCTGCATCAGGCGATCGATTTCAACCTGCCGATCGGCTGCGGCGGCGTTCCGGTCTTCCCGGGCGACATCGTTGTGGGGGACGACGAGGGTGTCGTCGTCATCCCTGCAGATATCGCAGACGACATCGCCAACGAAGCCCATGAAATGACCGTCTTCGAAGACTTTGTCGCGGAGAAAGTCATGGAGGGGCGCTCCATCATCGGCCTTTATCCCCCGACCCACGAACAAACACAGACCGACTTCGCGGCCTGGCGGAAGAAGCACGGCCGCTGAGACTTGTTTTCAGCCACTGCCGGTCCCTTGGACGAGAATTCGGGGGCGAGTTGATCTTTGAGCCATTCGTGCATGTTAGCAGGCATTCGTGTAAAGAAGCCGGGCAGAATAAACTGTTGAGTGGCCGAAATGTCTATTTCGTGGAAACCAGAACGGCCCGATCACGTGACGCTTCGGCGAAACCCTGTGTCTGGGCCGTCGGTCAATGAATGACGACTCGATACGGTCCAGCGGGGCGGAGGCCAAATCCGGTGCCGACCTGACCCTCCGCGGTTTGAAAGTATTCGTGGCGGTTGAGGAAACCAGATCCACCGGCGGTGCAGCGGAAAGGATGGGCAGCAGTCCATCCAGTGTCAGCCAGCAGATCACGGCCTTGGAAAGCGCGGTCGGTGCAAAGCTGTTTGACCGGCGGGGACGGCCGATAACCCTCACACCCGCGGGCCAGGTCCTTCGCCGCCATGCCCACAAAATCCTGGAAACCGTCTCGGAAGCACAGACAGAACTGGCCGAGTTGAATTTGACCGCGCTGCCGAAGCTCACCCTATCGATTATCGACGACTTTGATATTTCCTTGACGCCGGTTCTCGTATCCCGGCTGCAAGCGCAATTCCGAAACTGTTTCGTCAGCGCCTCATCCGGCCGTTCGGATATGATGATTCAGGAACTCGTCGGCCGCAAAGCAGATATTGCCATCTGCTCCATCCTACCGGACGACTCCAGCGCCTATTGGGTCACGCCGATCCTGCGCGAAACGTTCTTCTTGGTGAGCGCGAAAGGGGCCGTCGATCCGGACGAAGACCTTTTAACTCAATTGGCGGAGCTTCCCTTTGTCCAATTTTCCGAGGAAACGCATGTCGGCCGGTTGATCGCTCAGCATTTGCGGCGCGTTCGTTTCAATGCGTCGCGGCGGTTCGCGTTCGACGCGGCGCGTTCGGTCTTCGCGACGGTGGTACAGTCAGGTGGATGGGCGATCGCCAATCCCCTCAGCCTGCTGGACGCGGAACGCTTCACGCCGCATATCGATATACGGCCGCTCCCCTTCCCAGCCTTGTCGAGGCGCATCTGGCTGATAGCCCGTTCCGACGAGTTGGGGCGACTACCGGAGCGACTGGCAACCGATTGCCGCCGAATCACGCGCCGCCAAACCATAGCCAGGTTCCAGGAAATAGCCCCCCACCTAGCCAACACAATCGAGATACTGGAAGAATAAGGCACCGGGCCTCAGTCGGCACAGGCATCCCCAAAAGCGGAAACCACCCTTTGCACATCCGCGCCGCTGACGTCGAGATGGGTGACAAGGCGCACTCGGTTTGAGCGGCTCGAGATCTGCACGCCGCGCTTCATCAACTCGGCCGGCATCCGCGCCACGAGGTCGTCGGACATATCCACGAAAACCATGTTCGTGTTGCACGCGACGACATCGAGACCGTCAACAGCCAGATCCCTGAGGCCGTCCGCCAAGTGCGACGCGTTGAGGTGATCCTCCGCCAAGCGCTCGACATTGTTTTCCAGGGCATATAGGCCGCAGGCGGCAATGACTCCCGCTTGCCGCATGGCACCACCGAGCATCTTTCGGATACGGCGCGCCTTTGCGATCAAGTCTTTCGAACCAACAAGAACGGTCCCGACAGGCGCGCCCAACCCTTTGGATAGGCAGACCGAGACCGTATCGAAATAGGCCGCGATCTCACGGGGCTGAACACCAAGCGCGACGGCCGCGTTCATCACCCGCGCCCCATCAAGATGCGTATTCAGGCCGGCGTCCCGGGCGATGGCCGTGGCACGCGCCATGTATTCCATGGCGATCGGCTTGCCGTTGTGCGTGTTCTCCAGCGACAGAAGCCGCGTTACCGGAAAATGCGGATCCGGCAACTTCACGGCCGCCTTTATTGCTTCCAGCGGTATCTCACCCGCATCATTGGTCGGTATCGCGTAGGGAACGGCGCTACCAAGGACCGCGGTTCCCATCGCCTCGTAGGTCACGATGTGGTAGCCGACGCCAATGAGATATTCCTCGCCCCGCCCGCAATGCGCCATGACGGCCGCCAGATTGGACTGTGTCCCGCTCGCAAACAGCACCGCTGCGTCCTTGCCCATCATGTCCGCCGCCTTCGCCTCCAGCGCATTCACGGTCGGATCGTCGCCATAAACGTCGTCGCCGACAGGGGCGGATGCAATCGCGTCATACATGCCCTGTGACGGCCGCGTCACCGTATCGCTGCGCAGGTCGATGATCCTGTTGGCACCGGTATAGGCTGCCGGACGGTCCGACGATGCGGCGGGATAGGTCATATCTAAGCTCCAATGGCGGTCGAAATAGGTATGCAGATTTGCCGTAACCCAAGTGCTGGGTCACTGCAAATGCTTTGAGGGCAAAGCGCCTTTGACCGCCGGTTCAGGCGCCGGCGGCGGTGAGTAGTTCCGGCGCCGGCAGGAAATCTTCGATTGTTACATTGTCGATCTGATGCGGTTCCAGGAATTGGTCTGCATATTTCTGCCAAACGCCAGTGCGCAGGAACAGATCGAAAAGGTCGGCATCGATGTGTTGGTCCTTGACCATGAAGCTCATGATCCGCAAAGACTCGCTGACCGTTTTCGCCTTCTTATAGGGCCTGTCCCCGGCGGTGAGCGCCTCGAAAATATCGGCGATCGCCATCACGCGCGCCGGGATCGACATTTCCGACTTCACCAATCCGCGCGGATAACCCGTTCCATCCATCTTTTCGTGGTGGCCGCCCGCATATTCGGGCACCCGGCGCATATTCTTCGGGAACGGCAGTTGCTCCAACATCTTGATCGTGACGGCGATGTGGTCGTTGATCGTCTCTCGCTCTTCCTGGGTCAGGGTGCCGCGACGGATGGAAAGATTGTACAATTCCCCACGATTGTATTTGCCGACTTCGTGCTCCGGCAGATCGCCCAACACGGGCTCCAGATGCGGCGTCGGTGGCATTTTGTCCTTCAGAAACATCTCTTCCGCCGGGCTCAACCCCATGGTCTTGTCGAAATGACGGACCCAGGTTTGGCCGGCGATGTCGTTCAGCCGGGCAAGCGCCCCGTCATCCATGAACTCACCGCCTACATTCGCTTCGGCGACGAACTTGAACTCCTCCGCTAATCTCTGGCAGGCGGCATCGAACACGGCTTCGGCCTCCGCCTTGTCCTTACCCGCGAGCTGCGCCTTCAGACAGTCGATTTCCGCATCCCGGCGCAGGACCTCGAAACGCGTGCGGATTTCATTGATACGGTTATAGATCGTTTCAAGCTTCGACGCTTTGTCGACCACGTATTCCGGCGTCGTCACCTTGCCGCAGTCGTGCAGCCAGGCCGCAACATGAAGTTCGTACCATTCATCAGAGGTGAGGTCGAAATCGGCGAAAATGCCTTCCTTGCTCTTGCATGCCGCATCGACCAGCATTTTCGTGACGACGGGCACACGTTGGCAATGACCGCCGGTATAGGGCGACTTGTCGTCAATCGATGATGCAAGCATCTCGATCAAGGAATCCCACAATCGCCTCTGCTCGTTGATAAGCATGGAGTTCTCGAGCGCGACGGCGGCCTGGCTGGTCAGCGCCTCGATCAGGGGCTGAAGTTTTCGGTCGAAGGAAACCGTTTTGCCTGCGGCGTCCCGGGCATTGATCAACTGCAATACGCCGATGACTTCCTCATTGGTGTTGATCATCGGGACGGTCAGGAAGGATTGCGACCGATAGCCCGTACTTTCGTCGAACTTCTTCGTGCCGCTGAAATCGTAATCCTCCGCCTCATAGGCGTCGGCGATGTTCACCGCCTGGCGTTGGTGCCAAACGTTGGAGGCGACATTGTTCGCGTTCTTCGCCCCATCATCGCGGAACAGCGGCACCGGCGGAAAGGGGATCTGTTTGCCCGTCGTCCCGCCAAGCGCGACCTGCAACGTGTCGTTCCGCATGATCTTGAAGGCTAGGCCGGATTCGTCCTCCGTCGTCAGGTACAGCGTCCCGCCGTCGGCGTTGTAGATCTGTTTGGCTTCGAGAAGGATCATTTCCAACAGGCGGTCGGTGTTCCGTTCCGCCGACAGCGCAATCCCAAGCTCGATCAACCGCCGGATGAGGCGGTCACCTTCACGGCGGCCGCCGAACACGCCGGAAGATCGCCGTTCCGCCTTGGCCTGCAGGCCATACGGATCACGATCCGGGCTCAGCATCGGACCCCGCACAGCGGTCGCGTCCTGCTTTTCTTCAGTCAAATGAAACCAGCCTTTACCCCGAATATGCCCCCTCGTCGCCAAACAGCGACGCCCAGCGGGTCCGGATACCCGTAAAGATCCCGCAGTATACCGGAAGGATAGTCAGTTCGCGCGTTCAAGGTAAGACCGTTCCTGGAGCCGCGCGCGCTTCAATAAAAATTTGTGCAGAAGCGATGAGTGCCTAGAGTAGGTTGATACGCATATTTTCCCGCGCAACGACAGCGCCGGACCACTTGTCCCGCGCCTTCATTTCCAACTCTTCCATGAATTTGTCATCATGGGTCGGATCGTGATGGAAAATCGCCAGCATCTTGGCGTTTGCCATCTGGCAAAGCTTGACGCCTTCCTCCCACGTCGAATGCCCCCACCCCACTTTGCTGGGGAATTCCTCTTCCGTGTAGGTGCTGTCGTAGATCACAAGATCCGCGCCGTCGATCAGTTCCAAAACCGTTTCGTCGGGCTTGCCGGGTACGTGCTCCAGATCCGTCACATAGCACATGGACTTGCCCTTGAACTCGACCCGGTACCCCGTAGCCCCGTTCGGATGGTTCAGGGGTTTGGTGCGGATAACGACACCCGGCGTAAGGCTGAAGGAATCCCCCGCGGTGAAATCCTCGAACGACAGGTTCGACTGCATCGCTTCAAGCGGAACCGGGAAGAACGGCTGGGCCATCTGGCCCCCCAGTACTTTTCGAACGCCGCCCTCTTCCTGGATATGCCCAGCCATGATGTTAAAACTTTTGCCGGGAACGAAGGCCGGCGTGAAGAATGGAAAGCCGTTTATGTGATCCCAATGAGTGTGAGACAGCATGATGTTGGCGCGATGCACATCCTTGCGAAGCAGCCATGCGCCCAGGTTCCGAATCCCAGTTCCGGCATCGAAAATGATGCGTTCGCCACCGGTCGAGACTTCGATACAGCTCGTGTTCCCGCCAAAGCCGATATGGCGCGGCGACGGGCAAGCGATCGATCCTCGAACGCCCCAGAATTTTACTTTGAAGGCCATGCCACCAGACAAACCAAATTAGTTATCATTTTCCCCCCGCGATGAGCATAGCCCAAATGCCCAAAACACCTTCAGTTACCGATAGTTGGTTTTCAAGAGAAAACCTGTGACCGGCGTCACAGACATTTCGAAAGCCTGCTTGTTTCCTGAAATGATCCACTTTTATATCCTTCTCTTGGTGCAGTTCTCCCCTATGGGTGGAGGCGGATCGCGATGCGCCTGTTCAGTCGTCGGTTTTCCGGGATCGGTTCGCCGGTTATATCCAAAGGCGGCAGTTTGGGCCGCGTATCTGCATAGCCCGCCGCCTGCAGTCGGGGCGGGTCCATCCCTTCTTCAATTAGAAAACGTACCACGCTGGCCGCCTGATGGGCGGACAACTCCCAGTTCGACGCGAATACGGGCGTGCTAATCGGCACGTCGTCCGTGTGCCCCTCGACATCGACGAAATAGATATCGTAAGGCGGCTCGCCCAAGTCGTAGTAGATTTGCCGAAGGATGTACTGTGCGGGTTCCGTCAATTCGACGGATTGGGGCTCAAAGAACGATCCCACCACGAAATCGATCACAATCCCTTCGTCGTCGAAACCGACCTGGACATCCCCGGGAGGAAGCTTCGAACTCGTATCGATTATCGCTTGGATCTTGCTCTGCATGTTATAGAGCGGAAGATCCTTCAGGATTTCCTGCGTCAGTTCTTCGTCCTTGCGGTTTCCGATTTCGCCCTTGAGCCCGGCCTGAACTTCCTCGAACCGAACCAAGTCGACCTTGGAAAAAGAAACCAGCATGACGAAAAACGCCATTAGCAGCGTTATGGCGTCCGCATAGGTGACGAGCCAATCTTCTTCATTGTCTTGAACGGCATCCGATCTGCGGCGGCGCTGGGGCATTCGGGTCTCCCTACCGCTCACGCAATTGTTTATCGATGTCGAAGCGGATCGCTGGGTCCAGGAAGCTGTTCATTCTGTCCTGGATAAACCGCGGGTTCTTGCGATCGGCCAGCAAAGCCAGCCCTTCCAACAACAATTCGTGGCGAAACCGGTGGATTTCATGCCGTTGAGTCATCTTGTTGGCGGCCGGCACGCAAACCATCCGTGCCAGGATGACGCCGTAGAGTGTGGTATTCAGCGCTACCGCCAGGCCCTTCCCCAATTGCGAAGGGTCCGAGCCCATGTCGTCCAGCATGATGATCAAACCGACCAGGGTGCCGATCATGCCGAAGGCCGGTGCGGTGCTGGCCATGCTTTTGCAAATATTTGCCGGGACCATGTTCCGTTCGAAGGTGGAATTGGCCACGGATTGAAGATTGGCCCTGATTTCGGGCGCCTTGTAACCGGAAAGCACAAGCTCAAGGCCGAAGCTCAGAAACGGGTCCGCCTGGACCTTCTGAACTTCGGGGTCCAACGCAGAAACCCCCTTTTGCTGGGATAGGTATCCCCAGCGGATGATACGGCCGACTTCTTGGTTCAAAATGCTGCGACCGATCCGCTGGACGGAGAAAGTCGACATGATCCCCCGCAGGGCAAGCAAGACATACCGCGCCTCCTGCCCCAGGAATGTCGCGGCAAGTGTTCCGCCGATAACCATCACAAAGCTGGATGCACTGACAAAAATCCAATAGTTGTCGGTGCTAATGACGATTGCCCCGATAAACAGGCTGATGCACAAAACAAAGGCAATGAAAGTATTGATCGACATCGGTTCCAGGCCGTCCACTTTTAAATAAAGGCGGCAAATTCTTAAGTCAGGCTATGTAAAAGGCAGCCAAACCCCCAGCGTACATAAGAAATTCCCCTCAAAAATTTACATTAGTTCGCTGGATATTTAAACGTTTCTTTGATGGATATGAAAATGGACCAGTCAAAATTGGTTGAAGTAACGAAACTGGGTGCCCGCGGCGATGGTGTTGCCGACGGACCGGACGGGCCGGTCTACATCCCCTTTTCCACGCCCGGCGACATATTCCAGGTTCTGAAGACTGCCCCGCGCGGCGATGGGAAACTCGCGACCGAGGCAGAACTGGTCACGCCTGGTCCGGACCGGACGGAACCGCCCTGCCCCCATTTCGGCACCTGCGGCGGATGTTCCTTGCAGCATGTGAGCCTGCCCGCGATAGCTGCATTCAAACGCGACTTGCTGGCAGATGCACTTTCGAAACGCGGATTCACCGACATTGCTTTGGCGGAAACTGTATCCGTCCCGCCCGCCTCGCGCCGCCGCGCGCGGCTTTCCTGCATCAAGACCGTCAAGGGCTGGATCGTCGGGTTCAACGAACGCGGCACGAACAGGATCATCGATACGGAAGGCTGTCTGATCCTGCGGCCGGCCTTGACCGCCCTGTTGCCGCGGCTCCCGGCGCTGCTGGGTGCCTTGCCGTCCATGGGCCGCGGCGGTGACATCCAGCTAACGGAAGGCACGTCCGGCGTCGAAGCGGTACTGATGCCCGAGAAACCGAAAGACCTGTCCCTTGATGAACGCTATTTGCTGACCGATTGGGCCGAGGAAACCGACCTCGCGCGCCTTGTCTGGCAGGATCGATCGGGCGCGGATCCGGTCGTGGAACGACGCCTCTTCGTCTTGGAAATCGAGGGCGCAAAGCTGGCGCCGCCGGCTGCCGCGTTCCTGCAGGCCAGCGAGGAAGGAGAGCGCGCGATCGTCGAACGCGTGCTGGACGCGGCCAAGGGCGCCCGCCGTGTCGCCGATCTTTTCTGTGGCTGCGGCACGATTTCCCTGCCCTTGGCGGCGGCGGGACACAGCGTGCACGCGGTTGAGATAGACAAATCCCTACTGGCTGCGGTTCAGCGCATGGGCGGCGGAAACGTGACGGTGGAAGCCCGGGACTTGGCTCGAAACCCGATCGCCGCAAAGGATCTCGCCCCCTATGACGTGGTGGTTTTCGATCCGCCACGCGCCGGCGCCGCGGATCAGGCCGCCGAAATTGCTTCATCACCCGTGCCGACGGTCGTCGCTGTGTCGTGCAACCCCGCCACTTTGGCGCGCGACCTGCGCATCCTGGCCGATGGCGGCTACCGTATCGACAGCGCGACGCCGATCGATCAGTTCACCTGGTCGGCCCATCTGGAAGCCGTCGCGGTTCTGCGCCGCGTGGAATAAGACCAAGGGAGTGGTTCAGGCGTCTATGCTGCGCAGCAGGGCAGGATAGCGCAGGCCCAGAGTCACCCCGCGCAGCACCATGAGCACAACGATGGACGCCCAAAGCCCGTGGTTGCCGAATGCGGGTTCCAGCACGTATAGCGCGGCCAGATACCCGATCAACGTAATCACCATGCCATTGCGCAGATCGGCGGACCGCGTCGCCCCAATGAAAATGCCGTCCAGGGTAAAACACCAGACCGATACGATAGGCATGGCCGCCGCCCAGATCATGTAGCCATAGGCTGCTTCCCGCACGTCGGCGATCCCCGTCAGCCCGTTGATGACGAAGGGACCGGTCACCAGGAAAAGCAGGCTCGCCCCTGCTGCGATGCCGGCGCCCCAGATCATCGCCGTCTTCGACGCGGCGTGGAACCCGGCCCGGTCCCGCCGCCCTTTTGCGCCCCCGACCAGCGCTTCGGCCGCATGGGCAAAGGCGTCCAACGCGTGGGAGCTGAAGGTCAGGAAATTCAGTAGCACGGCATTGGCCGCCAGGATCACGTCGCCCATCTTCGCGCTCTGGGCCGTGAAGATCGCGAAAGCCGTCAGCAGGCAGAAAGTGCGGATGAAAATGTCCCGGTTGATCGCCACCATCGACCGAAACTCGCGGAGGGCGAAAAGGTTTCGGTTGGGGACCAACCGTTCCCCCATCTGCGCCAGACGCCGCAGCACCAGAAACGCACCCAGCAAGAACCCGGCATATTCCGCGATCAACGTAGCGGCCGCCACGCCATCCACACCCCATCCAAGCCCCATCACGAAGAGCAGATCCAAGACAATGTTAATCGCGTTCGTCACCACCTGGATGACCAGCGGCGTCCTGGCATCCTCCTGTCCCAAGAACCAACCGAGGATCACGAAAGTCGCCAGCGCCGCCGGTGCGCCCCATACCCGAATCTGGAAATAGCGATGAGCCAGATCCTCCACCTGATCACTGGCCGAGAGCAGGTTGAAGGAAAGCATGGCGATCGGCTGCTGCAATAGAACGATCGCCGCGGCGAGCCCGAAGGCGATCAGCCCGGCACGATAGAGCACGGTCTGAAAACCGGTCTCGTCCCCCTCGCCGAACGCCTGGGCGGTCATGCCCACAGTGCTCATGCGGAGAAACCCGAACCCCCAATAGACATAGGAAAAAATCAGCGCGCCGATCGCGACGGCGCCCAGATAGGCCGGGTCAGGCAGATGCCCCATCACCGCCGTGTCCACAGCACCCAGCAGCGGAACGGAGATATTGGAGATGATCATCGGCATGGCCAAACGCCAAATTCGGCGATGCCAATTGCCTGCCTGAACCCTGCTGGTCACGCCGTCGCCCATCCACTCATAGCCAAAGATCATCCCGATTTGCGGTATCCAGTGACCATAATCACTGCGTCCTTCCAGACGCTGCGTCACTGTTCCTGGGACATCAACACTGATCGGGTTTTGCGCCTATTCCCCACACACGCGCAAGCATCAGAGGTGAAAGTTAGGAATACAAAAATGCCTTGGATAGACTATGGAGACTATGCACGCAGCCAATCGGATTGGGCCCATTCATTGCTGAAGAAAGCAACGAAGTCCGACCCAGAAACGGCGGAGGATCTGGGCCGCAAGGCAACGGACGCCCTGAAACGCGTCGCGTTCCATCTGCAGCCCCCGCAAGGGGCCGATGACCTGAGCCGCGCCTAAGACGTTCCCACTTCAGTATTCCAGAACATCGCCCCCCGGCAGCAAGCGGCGCGCCCGTGCCGGCTCTTCCGGCGCAATCTCCGCCGCCTCAGCGAATTCAATCACCATCGCGTCATCGGCCAGGATGAAATCCAGCACGCCGGCCAGGAAGGTCGGGTCGTCCACACGCTCCCTGATTTCGACGGGCCCCACGCCCGTCACGGCGAGGAACCGCCCGATCCGGTCCGCGTCCTGGGATAGATAGATCAGCGCATCACGCGCAAGCGACACCGCTTTGTCCGTTCGCTTCATTGTCGCTCCTTCATTTTGCCACGATGGTTCCGGCACACCGACAAAAGTCCGACGCATCAATAACATTGCAGAACGGGGCGGCAACCCTCACATTTTCGCATCGGGCGATATAACGGCAGCAGGTGGTCAGATGGTTTGGGATCCACATCAATACCTCGCTTTCAGCGGTCACCGCTTGCGCCCCGCGCTGGATCTGCTGGCGCATATTCCCGACACCGGCCAGCGAACGGTCGTCGATCTGGGATGCGGTCCGGGCACCGTCACGACGTATTTGGCCGAGCGCTGGCCGGAAGCCGACGTTCTTGGTCTGGATTCGAGCGTCGAAATGCTGGCCAAGGCAGGCGCCGCGGCGCCAAAAGCCCGGTTCGAGGTAGCGGATATCGGTGATTGGACCCCGCCGGAACCGGTAGATCTGATCTACACGAACGCGGCGCTGCATTGGCTGCCGGATCATCAAACCCTCTTTCCGTCACTGTTCGCGCATTTGAAACCAGGCGGCATCCTGGCGGTTCAGATTCCGCGCAATTTTGGCCGCCCGTCTCATACAAGCGTTGCCGAGGCGGCCAAGGACGGACCGTGGGAAGCGACCCTAACCCCCATGATCAAGCCGCCGCCGACACTCCGGCCGAACGTCTACTACGACATCCTGGAACCCCTGGCGGCCAGCCTGGACATCTGGGAAACGAACTACATTCAAGCCTTGGAAGGCGAGAACCCGGTCGCGGAGTGGACCAAGGGCACCTGGCTGCGGCCGTTTCTGGACGCATTGGACGAACCGGAAAAGTCTGGGTTTGAAGACGCCTACCGCAAACGGATTGCAGCGGCCTATCCGAAGCAGGCCAACGGCAAGACGCTGCTTCCCTTTCTGAGGCTCTTCATCATCGCCATCAAGCCTGCATGACCGAAACACGCCTGCGCATTCCGGTGCACGACATCGGCGCCGCACCGCTTTCCGTAGTGGCGGATTTGGAACCGGCCCGAATGGCCGAGATCCTCGCCTCCGGGCGGCGTCATTTGGGCACGCTCCCGCTGCGGTTCCTGGACAGCCGGTCGAGGAAATGGGCGACGAAAAGTGGAAACCCCTTTTTGTCCGAGATTGCCGCCATCGCCGCGAACCGCCCACAAGGCTTGTGGTTCATGAATTTTTGCTACGAATGGGGATGCACGACCGGCGCCAAAACACCGCATGGGAAATCGGCACCGATCTTGCGCCGGACGTTGGACTGGCCGTTTGACGAGATAGGCCGGAACATGGTTCTGGTAAGGCAGGAAGGACCGAAGGGTCCCAATCTGTACCCCACCTGGCCGGGATATCTGGGCACCATCAGCGGCATGGCGCCGGGGCGCTTCGCCATCATGATCAATCAGGCGCCACTACCGAAGAAAACCGGTGTCTTGCCCTTTGACTGGATTGCGGCCCGCATCGCGACCAGGGCCACGACGGCGCTCCCCCCGGCTCATCTCGTGAGATCCGTTTTCGAAACATGCGCCGACTTCGGGGAGGCCGTGGAAAAACTGACGAATACGCCGATCGCGTTGCCGGTCATCTTCACGATCGCCGGCACCAGGGCGGGCGAAACCCTGACCATTGAGCGCGGGCGGACCGAAGCGCGAATTGACCGCGAGATGGCGGTAGCCGCCAATCATTGGCGTCTATTCGATGACCCGGCCAGGCCAAGAGGGAAGGAAAGCCCCGCGCGCGCCGAGCAGATGGCCGCAAGCTGGGGCCGGGACGAAGAACTGTTCGGCTGGCTGACACCGCCGGTCCTGAACAAGGACACCCGCCTGGCCCTGGAATGCGATATGGCGGCCGGGACAATGCATGTTGTAGGCTGCGAAAGCGTCGGAATCGTCACCGACATTACGACAATCCAATAATTCTGCTGTTGAGAACACATAAAAGCCGCCTTAGTTATTTACTATAGTGGGAGGGATCCGACGGAGCAGCACACTCCGCGGGGTGCGGGATCGGTCCGGATGCCGACGAAGCGCGCCAGCGCGTGGTTCCCAGGGTGCGAAAATTCGTTAGGAGCGCCGGCCGAGGCCGATGCTCAGACAAGGGCAGAGCATGAAACCGACACGACGCCAGATGGCCGCCGGACTGATCGCCACTTTCGCCTTGGGTCCTATGGCCCTCACCGCAATGCACGGCCCGGCACATGCCGCCGACACGATCAAAATCGGCGAAATCAACAGTTATACGTCCCTGCCCGCCTTCACTATTCCGTACAAGCAGGGATGGGAACTCGCGGTGGAGGAGATCAATTCGGCTGGCGGTGTGCTCGGCCGGCAACTGGAAGTCATCTCGCGGGACGACGCCGGCAAGCCTGGCGACGCCGTCCGGATCGTTGAGGAGATGTTGAGCCGCGAGAAGGTCGATCTGATCGCGGGCACTTTCTTTTCGCATATCGGCCTTGCAGTCGCCGATGTCGCAAAGCGCAACAAGACGTTCTTTATGGCGTCCGAACCGCTGAGCGACGCGATCGTTTGGAGCAAGGGCAACCGCTACACCTTCCGTTTGCGGCCGAGTACCCATATGCAGGCTTCGATGCTGGCGGAAGAAGCCGCCAAGCTTCCCGCCAAGACATGGGCCACCATCGCCCCGAACTACAAATACGGCCAGGATGCGGTCGCCGCGTTTCAGCGTCTTCTTAAGGAACGCAGGCCGGACGTGAAGTTCGTGGCCGCGCAATGGCCGGGTCTGTTCAAGATCGACGCCGGCGCGGAGGCGGAAGCCCTGGCGGCGGCCAAGCCGGACGCGATCTACAACGTCACCTTCGGCGGCGATCTGTCCAAGTTTGTCCGCGAAGGCAGCCTGCGCGGCCTGTTCAAGGACCGCACGGTCGTCAGCCTGCTGACGGGTGAGCCGGAATATCTGGAACCCCTGAAAGACGAAGCACCAGAAGGTTGGATCGTCACCGGCTATCCCTGGTACGCAATCGACACGCCGGCGCACAAATCCTTCGTGGAGGCCTACAAAGCGAAGTTCGATGAAACGCCGAAGGTGGGATCGCTGGTCGGGTACAACACCTTCAAGTCCATCGCCGCGATCATCACGAAGGCGGGCTCCACCGACACCGAAGCAATGGTCGACGCCGCCGAAGGAATTCAGGTGGACACGCCGATCGGGCCGATCACCTTCCGCGCCTCGGACCACCAATCCACGATGGGCGCTTTCGTTGGCCGCACCGCGGTCGATGACGGCGAAGGCGTCATGGTCGATTGGCGTTATGCCGACGGCGCAGACCACCTGCCGGGACCGGAGGAAGTCAAACACCTGCGCCCGGGCAACTGATCCGCCTGCCGGGGCGGCTCGGGAACAGCCTGACCGCCCTGGCCCGCAGCGCCCCTATCATGACTGCGCTGGAGCCAATCCTCACATGTTGACCGGACAGATCCTGACCGGATTAGCCGGTGCATCCGTGCTGTTCTTCATCGCGGCCGGCCTGTCGCTGATTTTCGGCGTGACGAAAATCGTCAACTTCGCCCATGGCTCGTTTTACATGCTGGGCGCCTATATCGCCTACTCGCTGACAGAATTCCTCGGCACTTCGGGGTATGGTTTTTGGCCGTCTATCCTGCTCAGCGCGTTAGCGGTGGGCGCAATCGGCGCGCTGGCGGAAATCACCGTCCTGAAACCGGTTTATCGGGCGCCGCCGCTGTTCCAACTGCTGGTCACCTTCGGGCTGGTGCTGATCATCGAAGACCTGACCCTGCTGGCTTGGGGACCGCAAGACCGGCTGGGCCCGCGCGCGCCGGGGCTAAGCGGCGCCGTCGATCTGCTAGGCACGCGGATTCCCAGCTATGACTTCTTCCTGATCGCCGCGGGTCCAATCGTGCTGGGGTTGGTCTGGCTTCTGTTGAACAAGACGCGCTGGGGCATCCTGGTTCGAGCTGCTACCGAGGATCGCGAGATGGCCGCCGCGCTCGGCATCGACCAGCGCATCCTGTTCACCGGCGTTTTCTTCCTGGGATCCGCCCTGGCCGGCTTGGGCGGAGCCTTGCAATTGCCAAAGGGCGGGGCCGACCTGATGATGGACCTAACCGTCATCGCGCCCGCCTTCGTCGTTGTCGTGGTCGGCGGGATGGGCAGTCTGGGAGGGGCCTATGTCGCCGCCGTCGTCATCGGCTTGGCAAACGCTTTCGGGGTGGTGCTGCTGCCTCAGGCGACACTGGTCCTGATGTTTCTGGTGATGGCCGCCGTTCTGCTTCTGCGCCCGCACGGATTGTTCGGCCGACCGGAGCGCGAGGAACGCGGCCATGTCCCAGGGGCCGGGTATCCGCAATCGGGCAGGCGGGAGAAGGCAATCTGGTCCCTTGTCCTGGTGGCGGGACTTCTTCTGCCCTTCGCGCAGGATGAATTCATTCTTGTCCTGGCAACCGATATCGCAGTCGCGGCCCTGTTCGCCACATCGCTCCATTTTCTATTGGGACCGGCCGGTCTGGTCAGCTTCGGCCATGCCGCCTTTTTCGCCATCGGCGCTTATGGCGCAGCATTGATCGCCCAGCATGTCGAGGGCTCGGGCATGGAACTGGCGCTGGCCGCGGCCCCGGCCCTTGCCGGTACAGCGGCGTTGATCTTCGGCTGGTTCTGCGTTCGGTTGAGCGGCATCTACTTCGCCATGCTGACGCTTGCAGTGGCGCAGATCGTTTGGTCGCTTTGCGTGCAGTGGACAGCGCTGACCGGCGGTGACGACGGGCTCTTGGGATTGTGGCCAAGCCCGTGGGCAGAGAGCCGCACCGCCTACTACTACTTGACGCTCGCCCTTTGCCTCGCCGCAATTCTGCTGTTGCGCCATGCCGTGCACGCGCCCTTCGGGTTCGCCCTGCGCGCGGGCCGGGACGCACGGGCGCGGGCTGAAGCCATCGGCATCGACGTGACCCGCCAACAATGGTTTGCCTTCGCCTTGGCGGGGGCCGCAGCGGGTCTAGCAGGTGCCCTGTTCATCTTTTCCAAAGGCAGCATTTTCCCCGACGAGGCAGCAATCCCACGATCGGTCGACGCCCTTGTGATGGTCCTGTTGGGCGGCGTGGGAAATCTGGCCGGACCGGTCCTGGGGTCCGCCGTCTTCACCTTGTTGCATGATCAGCTGTCCCGGTTCGACCAATGGCGCCTGCTATTGGGCACGGTGATCATTCTGGTCTCCATCCTTGCCCCCGGCGGCCTGACCGGCTTGCCGGCGATGCTGCGCACCCTCGCTCAACGGAAATCGGAATGAGGGGGCCGTCATGACCTTGCTGGATGTCCAGGGTTTGGCGAAACGCTTCGGCGCGGTCCGCGCCGTCGATGGCGTTTCCTTCGATGTCGCGCGGACCGAAATGTTGGCCATTATCGGCCCGAACGGGGCCGGCAAGTCGACATGCTTCAACATGATCGGCGGTCAGATCGAACCGGATACCGGCATTGTCCTGTTCGACGGCTTGGACATCACCCGCGCCGCGCCGCAAAAGCTGTTCCGCGCCGGTATCGGCCGGACGTTCCAGATCGCCACGGTATTCCAGTCAATGACGGTTCGGGAGGTCTTGCAGACGGCACTGCTGTCCCGGGACCGCAAAAGTGTTTCCTTCGGTTTTTCCGCGCGGCGCTACAAGAACGAAGAAGCAGACGACCTCGGTGGTTCGGTCGGTCTGGATACACTTCTGGATACCGAATGCCATTCGCTTTCCTATGGCGACCTCAAACGCGTGGAACTGGCCCTGGCCCTCGCCAACCGGCCCAGGCTGCTGCTGATGGATGAGCCCACAGCGGGCATGGCGCCCGACGGCCGCCAGCAGATGATGCGCCTGGTTCGCTCCTTGGCCGACCGATCCGGTATCAGCGTGCTGTTCACCGAACATGACATGGATGTGGTCTTCAACCACGCGGACAGGATTCTGGTCCTGAACAAGGGACAGGTCCTCGCCATCGGCGCGCCGGACGAGATCCGCGCGAACAAGGCCGTACAGGCCGTCTATCTGGGAGAAGACGGATGACCGGCGGCCTTTCCATCGACATGATTTCCGCAGGCTATGCTCAGGCTCTCGCGATCAGGAACATCACGCTTTCCGTCGCGCCCGGCGAAGTGGTCGCCTTGCTTGGCCGCAACGGCGCCGGCAAATCAACGACATTGAAAGCAGTCATGGGGATGCTTCCGTTGCGCAGCGGAAGCGTGTCCATGGACGGCGCCGAGATTTCGGGCAGGCCGATCCACGCCCGCGCCCGCGCCGGGGTCGGTTACGTTCCGGAGGAAAGGCGCATCTTCACCGGTCTGACCGTCTCTGAAAATCTCGAGGCCGGTCGCCGCTCTGCCACCGACGGGCGGACATGGACGCCCGACCGACTGTTCGAACTGTTTCCCAATCTGGCCCCAGCCCGCCACCGCCATGCCGGACAGTTGAGCGGCGGCGAGCAACAGATGCTGGCGCTTGCGCGTACGCTGATGGGCAACCCCCGGCTGCTATTGCTGGACGAACCGTCCGAAGGTTTGGCCCCGGTGATCGTCGACGCCCTGGCCGGCGTCGTTAAGGCCCTGAAAGCGGAGGGCTTGGGTATCCTGTTGTGCGAGCAAAACACCTCTTTCACCTACCGCGTCGCCGACCGCGCTGCCATTATTGAAAGTGGCTCACTACAGTATGAAGGGTCCATGGATCAGCTAGCCCTGGACGATACCGTCCGAAAGCGCTACCTCGCTATATAGGGGACGCAAGCCTAATCAATACAGGGTCCGGTCAACGGGCTCGTATAATGGGAGAAAAGCTTATGCAATTGAATGACCCCGCCCTATTGCGCTCCAAGGCCTATATCAACGGCGCCTGGACTGACGCAGCAAACGGCGCGACCTATCCCGTCATCAATCCGGCCACGCAGGAAGTGCTTGCGGACGTCACCTGTTGCACGGTGAACGAAACCCGCACGGCAATCGAAGCGGCCAAGAAGGCCCAGCCGGCCTGGGCGGCGCGCACCGGCAAGGAACGCGCGGCCATCATGCGCAAATGGTTCGACCTGATGATGGAACACCAGGACGATCTCGGGAAGATCATGACCCTGGAACAGGGCAAGCCGCTGGCCGAAGCGAAAGGTGAGGTTGCCTACGCCGCGTCCTTCATCGAATGGTTTGGCGAAGAAGCCAAACGCCTCTATGGCGACACGATCCCCCAGCATCGGGCGGACAACCGCATACTCGTCATCAAACAGCCGATCGGTGTTACCGCCGGCATCACGCCTTGGAACTTCCCGGCCGCAATGATCACACGGAAAGCCGGGCCCGCAATCGCCAGTGGCTGTGCGATGGTGGTGAAGCCGGCGCAGTTGACTCCGCTCTCCGCGCTTGCGATGGCCGAACTGGCGGAACGCGCCGGCGTACCGGCGGGGATACTCTCTGTCGTAACCGGCAACAATGCGCGTGAAATCGGCACAGAATTGGCGACCAACCCGACGATCCGGAAGATCGGGTTCACCGGATCCACACCGGTCGGCAAGACGTTGATGGAACAAGCCGCGGGCACGGTGAAGAAGGTCAGTCTGGAGCTTGGAGGAAACGCACCTTTCATCGTCTTCGACGATGCCGATCTGGATGCCGCAATCGAAGGCACCATGATTTCGAAATTCCGCAATGCCGGCCAGACCTGTGTCTGCGCCAACCGCATTTTCGTCCAGGACGACATTTACGATCGGTATCTCGACAAGCTGGGTGCCGCGGTCTCCGCGCTGAAAGTGGGCAACGGCATGGACGAAGGCGTGACCATCGGACCGCTGATCGATGATAAGGCAATCGCGAAGGTAGACAGTCTGGTCTCGGCGGCGAAAGCGTCCGGCGCGACGTCGACCTTGGGCGGGGACCCATCACCGCTCGGCGGAAGCTTCTACACGCCCACCATCCTGACCGGCGTCAATTCCGATATGGAAATCGCGAATGACGAAATCTTCGGCCCCGTTGCCTCCATCATCCGCTTCAAGGATGAAGCGGACGCGGTCCGAATGGCAAACGATACGCCCTATGGCCTCGCTGCATATTTTTATTCCCGCGACAACGCCCGCACTTGGCGCGTGTCCGAAGGGTTGGAATACGGCATGGTCGGGGTGAACAGCGGTCTGATCTCAACCGAAGTCGCGCCGTTCGGCGGCATCAAAGAATCCGGACTGGGCCGTGAAGGGTCTCACTACGGTATGGATGAGTGGGTTGAGCTGAAATACATTTGCGTGGGCGGTATTTAAGACCGTCTGCCTATGGGAAACGCGTCGATCCGACGTCGTTTCTTCCAGTGCACAAGGAGCAGATCTTGAGCGGGACGCATACGCTGCGATTGTTTCATGATCGGATTGGGCAAGGCGAAGCGGTCGCCTATCCCGGCACCTGTCATCGCATCCTTTATTGCCGTTTCGGCGGATTTTCGATCAGCGGGCATCAGACGGATTTGATCTGCGACGGCGCGGCGTATTGCCGGGACCCCGTCACGGTCACCGGGTCGATGGACGGCGCGATTATCTGGCGGTTCGAACTGTTCAGGGCCGGCGAAGAACCCGCCGACCAGGTGATGGGGGCGATTTCCAGCGAGCTGAAGCTCCAGGAGGACATCACCTTGGATGAGCCTCACGGCTACCTCATTCGGTGCGACGCGGTTAACTTCCCGCTCAATTGCCAGATCTACGACCACACGCATGCAGGTCCCGGCATCCGTTCCCTGCATTGCGGCAAACTCTCTTTGGATATCGACGGCGAACGGCACACCTTCGGACCCAACGACGCCTGGTTCGAACCGGGCCCCTTGTCGGTTACGGGCAATTCGTCGAAGGAAAAGATGACGGGGTTCATCCGCGTGATGGTCTTGCCGCGGACGTTCCTGGGCAAGAGTTCGATCAAATATCTGCGCGAGTCCGATTGGGAAAAACCGAAGCGCCAGACCTACAAGACCTACGTAGATACCTTTATCGAAGTCTGATCCCCGCAGTTCGGAAATGGCCGTATGCCGGATCCCAACAGCCCGAATGACCTTGGTCTCTGTCCGTTATGCGGCCGTCCGATGATCGACGGACCAAGCGTCGATCGTCATCACTGGATTCCGCGATCCGAAGGCGGCGGGGATTGGTCCTATCTCCACCGCAAATGCCATAAGAAAATACATTCCCTTTTTTCAGAAGACGGATTGGCGAAGGATTATTCCAGCGCCGAGGCTCTACTGACGCATCCGGACATCCGAACATTCGTGAAGTGGGTACGGAAGCAACCGCCCGAATTGATCGGTCGGCACGCCAGACCGAACCATCGCCGCGGATAGCGGCGGCGGATATCAGCCTTTCAGCGAAGCTTTCACCACGTCCGTGAAGCCGACGCTGATCGCGCCGTCACGGTCGAAGACCGGGCGTTTGATCAAGGCCGGATGTTCCAGCATCAAGTCGCGCGCCTTGGCTGCGTCCACGGTTTCCTTGACCGCCTCGTCCAACCCGCGCCATGTCGTGCCGCGCCGGTTCAGAAGGACTTCCCAGGATACCTGCCCCAACCAGGCGTCGAGCATCTGCCCGGTAAGGCCGTCTGCACGGACATCGTGAAAGCGATGCTCAAGCCCTTCCTGCTCGGCCCATTTGCGGGCCTTCTTGCAGGTGTCGCAGTTTTTCAGTCCGTGAATGACGATCATCGCCTTACTCCGCAGCCTGCGGGATCGTCCGGTCCAGCGCGAAACCGGCAATATCTTCGGCAAGAGCCGTCAGGTCGCGGCGGAGAGCCTCGAAATTGTCGGACTTCTCGAGCGTGCCTTCGTTGATGTAGATCGACCGGTTGATTTCCATCTGGATGCTGCTGCGACCCACCGGCGGCGCGGCATAGGCTTCGACCAGATAGGCCCCCTTGTAAGGATCGTTGAGCCGAACGGAATATCCTCGATGTTCCAGCCGATCGCGGACGAAGGAGGTGAATTCGGGGTCCGAAGACCGGCCGTCGCGGTCGCCCAACACGATATCGGCGCGTTGCGACCCGCCACGGCGCGTCACGATGGGGCTGCTGCCGGCCGGCATTGAATGGCAGTTCACGTGCCATACCTGCCCGAATTGGCGCCACAGGCGCTCTATCTCGTCGCCAAGCGCGCCATGATAGGGACGCCAGTAATTCTCGATCCTGTTTCGGACTTCCTTGACCGTCAGGCGGCGGTCATACATCGCCCGGTCGGTCGGACAGGCGCGCCAGACCAAGCCATGGCCAAGCCGCGACTTGTCTGTCGGGCGAAGAGGTGTCGGCCAGGCTTCGGACAACAAACGGCTGTCCAAGTCGTCTTCGGCCCGGTTCGGATCGACATAGCTGCGGGGAAAATGCGCACAGAGCAGGCTGGCGCCGTATTCGAGTACATCGAAGAAAAGATCATCGACGAAGTTGTCCTGCACCCGGCGCAATATCCGCTCCGGCACGATAGACCCAAAATCCGCCGGGAACACCGTTCCGCTATGCGGCGAGTCGAAAACGACCGGCACCGCAGGACCGTACGGCCGATGCAAACTGAATACGCCGGGGACGGCAACGTCGTTCACTGCAAGCTCCCAAACGGCCACGTCCCCGAAAACACGGTTGGGTCTCGGCCAAATACCAACGATGGGCAAGACACTAACCGCTTGCCTCGAGAACGGCAAATCCCGCACGGTCAAATCACCCCTGCCGGAAGGGCGAAAACGACCTGACGTGCAGGGAACGAAAGACGCCGCGAACGCAGTCGTGTGCGGCCGATTTACGGTAATACCGTTACAACCTGTTTTCGGTTGTTGGACCATCCATATCACAATGGTAAGACTGCGCCGCGCGGGTGGACGGAACCCGGAAATGGGCCAGCCACCGCACGGGCAAGCTCCCGCAGGAATTATGCAAACTTCAAGACTCCCAGGAGGAACTCATGGCAGGCCAAATCGACGCACGTCTCAAGGAACTCGGCATTGATATCCCGTCCGTGGCGAAACCCGCCGCCGCCTACGTTCCCGGCGTTCGCACCGGCAACCTGATCTTCGTTTCCGGCCAGGTTCCGTTCGTTAACGGCGAACTGACCTTCAAGGGCAAGGTCGGCGCCGAATTTACCGTCGAGCAGGGCCAGGAATGCGCCCGCGTCTGCGCGCTGAACGCCATCGCTGTCGCCAAGGATATGCTGGGCGGCGACCTGGACAGGGTGACCCGCGTCGTGAAGCTGGGCGGTTTCGTCAACTGCCCGTCCGATTTCGAACAGCACCCGATGGTCATCAACGGGGCCAGCAACGTGGTCGGAGAAATCTTCGGCGACAAGGGCGCCCATTCCCGTTTCGCCGTCGGCGTCGGGTCGCTGCCCTTCAACGTCGCCGTTGAAGTCGAAGCGATTTTCGAGGTCGAATAACTTTTCGGCCTTAGCGGTATGGCATCCTGCGCGTCACTTGATGTCGCGCAGGATCTCCGCCGCCGCATTGCGACCGGGCAGGCCCGTGACCCCGCCCCCCGGATGCGCCCCCGATCCGCACAGATACAGGCCCGGCACCGGCATGCGATGATCCGAGTGCCCCGGCGCGGGTCGTAGCGAGAAAATCTGATCCAGGTGCAGCGCGCCGTGGAAGATGTCGCCCCCCGTCATGTTCAGCGTGCGTTCGATATCCAGCGGTGAGTTGATCTGCCGGCCCACCACCGACGCTTTGAAGTTCGGTGCGTATCGGTCGACCGTGTCGATGATCATATCCGCCACCGCCTCGCCATGGTCGTCCCAGGACGAGCCGTCGGGCAGGTTCCGCCGGAAATGCTGACAGAACAGGCTCATCACATGGCAGCCTTCCGGCGCCAGCGTGTCGTCCAGCGTGGTCGGCAGGCACATGGAGATGATCGGCCGCTTCGCCCATCCGTCCGCGCGGGCGTCGTCATAGGCCGATTGGATGTAGTCCAGCGACGGGCAGATATCGATCGTCCCGTTCAGATAGGCCAAGTCCGCGTCACCCCCCGGTAGGGAGGAAAAGCGCGGCATTTCGCTGAGCGCGACATTCATCCGGAAGGTCGCGGATTCGCTGCGCCAGGTATCCATCCGGCGCTTGAACGCCGCCGGCACCGCAGCGGGATCGACCATCCGCCCGAACAGCAGCGCCGGGTTCACGTTCGCGGCGACGCCGCGCGCGCGGATCACCCTTCCGTCTTCCAGGGCGACGCCGACGGCCCTGCCCTTCTCGACGATCACTTCCTTGACCGGCGCCTCGGTCTCGACCTCCGCCCCCGACGCCCTGGCCGACGCCGCCAGCGCCTGCGTGATGGCGCCCATGCCGCCTTTTGCATGCCCCCAGGCCCCTGTCCGGCCGTTCACCTGGCCGAAGGCGTGATGCAGCAGCACATAGGCCGACCCCGCCTGATACGGACCGGCGAAATTCCCGATCACCCCTTCGAAGCCGAAGATGCCCTTGATCGGATCGCTTTCGAACCAGCGTTCCAGATAATGGCCGACCGACATGGTCATCAGCTCCGCCAGATCCGCCTGGGCCTGCGCGCCGAGCTTGCGGACGCGGTTGCCGAGCGACAGCAGGCGCATCAGGTCCGGCCAGCCGCCGCCGAAATCGGGCGGCGCGTCTTCGGCCACGGCGCGCAATGCCTCCGCAACCGTCGCGATGCGGTCTTCGAATTCCGGCAGCGCCTCCGCATCCGCCTTGGAGAACCGCGCCACCTCCTGCCGCGCCTTGGCGCCATCCCGTGGCAGCCAAAGGTGATCGCCCTCGAGCACGGAGAAACTGCCCGACGTGCGGTCCATGATCTCCAGCCCGTAACGCGGCAGTTCCAGGTCCGCGATCACTTTGGGCGACAGCAGGCTGACCAGATAGGAGAAGACGGAATTGCGGAAACCCGGATGGAATTCCTCCGTCAGGGCCGCGCCGCCGACGACGTCGCGCCGCTCCACAACCTTCACCTTCAACCCGCCGCGCGCCAAATAGCCGGCGCAGGTCAGGCCGTTATGACCCGCCCCGATGATGACGACATCGAACTCTTCCGCTTTCCCCATAACCGGATACCTCCACCGCGAAAATCTCCCACCCGCCGGGCAGAGTCATGAAATAAGCGGGCCGGTCAAGGCGGCGAAACCATCGAAATTTTCGCGGCGACGCAACAAGGCCTTGATCCCGCGCGGTCGTCGACGCATGTCTTTTCGGATCAAGGAGACATCATGCCCGACGGCGACGAACCCATCCGCATAGACATCGTCAGCGATCTCGGTACCGTGACCCGCGACGAATGGGATGCCTGCGCCGGGCCGGACAACCCTTTCGTCAGCCACGACTTCCTCTACGCGTTGGAGGAAAGCCGGTCGGCCTGCTCCGACGAAGGCTGGCTGCCCCAGCACCTGATCATCCAGAACGAGTCGGGCCGGTTGATGGGCGCCGTGCCGCTCTACCTGAAAGGCCACAGCCAGGGCGAGTACGTCTTCGACTACGGCTGGGCGCATGCCTATGAGCGGGCCGGCGGCCGGTATTATCCGAAACTTCTGTCCGCGGTTCCCTTCACGCCGGTGACGGGCCCGCGCCTGATGGTGCGTCCCGGGCACGATGCGGTGGGGACCCGCAGCGCCCTGATCGCCGGATTGTTGGAAGTCACGCGGCAGCACAGCGTTTCTTCCCTGCACGTCAATTTCGCGACGGAGACGGATGCCGAGGCGCTTGAAGATGCCGGGTTCCTGATCCGCCACGGCCAGCAGTACCACTGGCACAACCAAGGCTACGAAACGTTCGACGACTTCCTGGAGACGCTGAGCAGCCGCAAGCGGAAGAATATCCGCAAGGAACGGCAAAAAGTCGCCGAGAGCGGATTGCGCATCGAGCGCCTGACCGGCGACGATTTGAAGCACGGCCATTGGGATGCCTTCTACCTTTTCTACCAGCAGACCTACGACCGGAAATGGGGGCATCCCTACCTGACCCGCAGCTTCTTCCGACTGCTGCAGGACCGCATGCGCGACCGCGTCATGCTGGTCCTGGTCTATGACCGGGACATGCCGGTGGCCGGCGCGCTGAACCTGATCGGCACGGAATGCCTGTTCGGGCGGAACTGGGGGTCGGACGGGCGCTACCCCTTCCTGCATTTCGAGGCCTGCTACTATCAGGCCATCGACTTCGCCATCGAACGCGGCCTGGCCCGGGTCGAGGCCGGCACGCAGGGCGAACACAAGGTCCAGCGCGGCTACAGTCCGGTGCGGACCTATTCCGCGCATCATATCGTCGACCCCGGTTTCCGCGACGCGGTGGAGCGGTTTTTGGTGGCGGAACGGGACGAGGTTTCCCATGTGATGGAGTATCTGGACGATCATTCGGCCTATAAACGCGGCCCGTGACGGCCATTTTCGGGGGGTGATCGCTCAGCGTGCCGCGCACTGCCGGAGGGGCCGTGAGCAGTTCGTGGACACTTGTCCGGGCAGGCGATAGGCTGTCCGAAAGGATTACCGACGCAATAACCTCCGGCACCGAAATGACCAGCCCCACCCTCAGGAATTTGACGCTCGATCAGGCCTTGGCGGAGGCGGAGGCGCGTTTCGTCGCCCGCAATCCCCGCAGCATGGAACGCCACAAGAGCGCCCGGCAATGGATGCCCGGCGGCAATACGCGGTCGGTCCTGCATTTCGATCCCGCCCCGATCACCATCACCATGGCCGACGGCTGCATGATGGAAGACCTGGACGGCCACCGCTATGTGGATTTCCTGGGCGAGTATTCGGCGGGTCTTTATGGCCATACGAACAAGACGATCCGTGAAGCCGTCATCGCCGCCATGGAATGCGGCACGGTGCTCGGCGCGCCGAACCGGTACGAAGCGGGACTGGCCCAGGAACTG
>CAYGKA010000019.1:0-76849 GCA_964350445.1 uncultured Flavobacteriaceae bacterium | reverse complement strand
GCGCGCGGCGCGGCCTGAGCACGCATCGATGCAAGGCTCCCCCCCGGAACAGCAGACGGCGCCGTCGGTCATCCTGACCGGCGGTCATCTGCGTTTCGCCGGCAAGGAAGTCTTTCAAAACCTGAACCTGACCTTGGCGGGCGCCAAATGGACCTGTCTTTTGGGGCCCAGCGGCGTGGGGAAGACCAGTCTGCTCCGTCAATTGGCCGGTCTTCGGGCGGAAGACGGTGAATTGGAAGGGACCGTCAGCGCCGGCGACGGCGCGCCACTGGCCGAACGCGTCGCCTATATGGCCCAACAGGATTTGTTGCTGCCCTGGGCGACCGTGCTGGAAAACGTCCTGATCGGGCGGAAACTGCGCGCTGAACCTCTCCGCCCGCAGGACCGCGACAGGGCCATGTCGGTCCTGAACGATGTGGGTGTGGCCGCCGAAGCGGCGGCATTGCCCGCGACCTTGTCCGGCGGCATGCGACAACGCGTGGCATTGGCCCGCACTCTGTTCGAGGACAGACCCGTCATCCTGATGGACGAACCATTTTCCTCGTTGGATGCGATTACGCGTCGGCGCTTGCAGGACCTTGCGGTGCGTCTGCTTGCCGGGCGGACGGTTCTTCTGGTGACGCACGATCCGATGGAGGCGCTGCGCGTCGGCGACGAAATCCTGGTCCTGAAAGGAAGTCCCGCGCGCATTCAAGCGCCGATGACGCCGGCCGGCATAACGCCCCGACAGGAAGACCGGGACCGGCTGTGGCCGCTCTATGCGGACCTGTTGACGCAATTGGGCGCTGTGGCCGACGCCCCCGGACCGAATGGAAGGCCGGAATGAGGACGTTTCGCCTTTCCGTGACCTTCCTGGGCCTTCTCGCCGTTTGGCAATTGATTGTCGTCGCCACCGGGGCGCCGCCCTACATTCTTCCCGCGCCGGCCGACGTCGCCATTGCCATGGCGGAGCGCCCCGCCCTGCTGATGCAGCATGCGTGGGTGACTTTCGCCGAAATCGTCCTTGGGCTTGTCTTCGGGGCCATGCTCGGCGTCGTCAGCGCGCTGACCATCGCTCTCTATCGGCCCGCCAAGCAATGGCTGCTACCGGTACTCGTCGTCAGTCAGGCTCTGCCGGTCTTCGCCCTTGCCCCGGTCCTGGTCCTATGGCTCGGCTACGGGATGGCGTCGAAAATCGCGATGGCCGTGCTGATCATCTATTTCCCGATCACCGCGGCCTTCTATGACGGGCTGCGCCGGACGGAGGCCGGTTGGCTGGACCTGGCCCGCACCATGGGCGCAAGCCGCAGAGCGATGCTGCGCCATATTCGCATTCCCGCCGCGCTGCCCGCCTTCGGCAGCGGGTTGCGCGTCGGCGCTGCGGTCGCGCCGATCGGCGCCGTCGTCGGCGAATGGGTCGGATCGAGCGCCGGACTGGGCTATCTGATGCTGCATGCCAATGCACGGATGCAGGTCGACTTCATGTTCGCCGCGCTGGCCCTGTTGGCCGGGTTCGGCCTGCTACTTTATTTCGCCGTCGACGCCGGGCTTCGCCGCCTGACCTATTGGCAACGCGAACAATCCCCCTTCGATGATTGACCGACAAACCGTGGAGACCCCAAACCATGCATAAACTGATCGCAACGCTCTGCCTGAGCGCCCTGCTTGCCCTGCCGAGCGCGGCCCTTGCCCAGGAAAAGCTGACCCTGCTGCTAGACTGGTTCATCAATCCGGATCACGGTCCGCTGATCATCGCCCGCGAGAAAGGGTTCTTCGCCGCGCAGGGGCTAGAGGTCGAGATGATCGAACCGGCCGATCCCAGCGCCCCGCCGAAACTGGTCGCCGCGGGTCAGGCGGACCTCGCCGTCTCCTACCAGCCGCAACTGCATGTCCAAATCGCCGAGGGACTGCCCTTGACCCGGATTGCGACCTTGGTGGCGACGCCGCTCAATTCCCTCGTGGTGCTGAAAGACGGCGATATCCAGTCGATCGCCGACCTGAAAGGCAAGAAGGTCGGCTTTTCGGTGGGCGGGTTCGAGGATGTCCTTTTGGGCACCATGCTGCAAAAATACGGCTTAAACCTGGACGACGTCGAATTGGTCAACGTCAATTTCAGCCTGTCGCCTTCCCTGATTTCCGGTCAGGTCGACGCCGTGATCGGCGCGTTCCGCAATTTCGAACTGAACCAGATGGATATCGTGCAGCGGCCCGGCCGTGCCTTCTTTGTCGAAGAGGAAGGTGTGCCGACCTATGACGAGTTGATCGTCGTCGCCAAGTCGGGAACGGAAAACAACCCGGCCTACCGCAAATTCGTCGATGCCCTTGAAGCCGCGACAAGCTACATGATCAACCATCCCCAAGAAAGCTGGGACGTCTTCAAGGGGACGGATTCCAAGCTTGACGATGAACTGAACAAACGCGCCTGGGCCGACACGCTGCCGCGCTTCGCCCTGCGCCCCGGTGCGCTTGACCGCGCCCGGTACGAAGGTTTCGCGGCCTTTCTGATGAAAGCGGGCATGATCGAATCCGTCCCGGCGTTGGGCACTTATGCCGTTGAACTGCCGCGCTAGGGGGGTTCATGTTTGAAAAGCTCAAGGAAAGCTGCCGTGCCGATTGGGATGCCTATGTTCAGCATCCCTTCGTGCGCGGCATGGCGACAGGCGATTTGCCGAAAGAATGCTTCCAGCACTATTTGAAACAGGACTACCTGTTCCTGATCCATTTCGCGCGGGCCTATGCCTTGAGCATCTACAAGTCGGACTCCCTCGCGGACATGCGGTACGGGTTGAGCGCGGTCAGCGCCATCCTGGATACGGAATTGGAATTGCACGTCGCCTATTGCCGGGAATGGGGTATAGACCCGGACGAGCTGGAAAAACTCGAGGAGGCGACCGCCAATATGGCCTATACTAGGTACGTCCTGGAAAGGGGCATGGCGGGAACGGCGGTCGACTTGCATGTCGCCTTGTCGCCCTGCGCCATCGGGTATGCCGAAGTCGCCGATTGGATCCTTGCCCAGGACTTTACGGTCCTGGAGGGAAATCCCTACCGCAGCTGGGTCGAGATGTATTCAAGCGACGAGTACAAAAGCGTGGCGGGCGGCGCCGTCCATTGGCTGGCCGAAGCCGGCACCAAGCTGGGCCCGGGCGAGTTCGAGCGGCACGCCTCAACCTTCCGCGATGCGACCCGCCTGGAAATCCGCTTCTGGCAAATGGGACTGGACCTTTCCGCATAACCGGAAAGGCCCAGCCCGTTCGTCCGGCTATTCCGCCGCTTCCATGTAGGCTTCCAGCGGCGGACAGGAACAGCTGAGGTTCCGGTCGCCGTAAACGTTGTCGACCCGGCTGACCGGCGACCAGTATTTCCTGACCCGAAGCCCGGGCACCGGATAAACCGCCTGTTCCTTGCTGTAGGGATGCGTCCAGTCGGCATCGGTCAGGTCATCGATCGTATGCGGCGAGTTGCGCAGCACGTTGTTTTCCGCATCCGCCTTACCCGCTTCGATTTCCGCGATCTCCTGCCGGATCGAGATCATGGCGTCGCAGAACCGGTCCAGTTCGGCTTTCGACTCGCTTTCGGTCGGCTCTATCATCAGGGTCCCGGCGACCGGCCAGGACATGGTCGGCGCGTGGAAGCCATAGTCGATCAGCCGTTTGGCGACATCCTCATTGGAGACACCCGTCGCATCCGCATAGGGGCGGATATCGACGATGCATTCATGCGCAACCATGCCGTTCGGCCCGGTGTAGAGGATCGGAAAATGATCCTTCAGGCGGGCGGCGATGTAGTTCGCGTTGAGAACCGCGGCTTCCGTCGCGTGGCGCAGACCGGCATCCCCCATCATTTCGATATAGGCCCAGCTGATCGGCAGGATTGCCGCGCTGCCGAAGGGGGCCGCGCTGACCGGGCCGATCCTGCTTTTCCCGTCTTTCAATTCCCTGTGCCCGGGCAGGAAAGGCGCCAGATGCGCGCCGACGCCGATGGGCCCAACGCCCGGCCGCCCCCGCCATGCGGAATGCAGAAGGTCTTGTGCAGGTTGAGATGCGAAACATCCGATCCGAACTTGCCCGGATAGCAGACACCGACCATCGCATTCAGGTTCGCGCCGTCCAAATAAACCTGCCCGCCGTGCTGATGAATTATATCGCAGATCTCGCGGATCGTTTCCTCAAACACCCCATGCGTCGATGGATAGGTGACCATGAGGGCGCCAAGATTATCGGCATGCGCCGCCGCTTTCGCCTTCAAGTCCTCGATATCGATATTGCCGTCGTCGTCGCAGGCGACCACGACCACCTGCATCCCCGCCATATGGGCCGAGGCCGGATTGGTGCCATGCGCGGAACTGGGAATCAGGCAGATCTCACGATGGGATTCGCCGCGGGATTCGTGATAGGCGCGGATGACCAACAGGCCCGCATATTCACCCTGCGAGCCCGCGTTCGGTTGGAGAGAGACGGCGGCGTATCCGGTGATGGTCGCCAATTTCTGTTCCAAATCGTCGATCAGATCCCGATATCCTACGGCCTGATCGGCCGGCGCGAAGGGATGGATATTGGCGAATTCCGGCCAGGTGATCGGAATCATCTCTGTCGTCGCGTTCAGCTTCATCGTGCAGGAGCCAAGCGGGATCATCGCCTTGTCCAGCGCCAGGTCCTTGTCCATCAAGGCGCGCATGTAGCGCAGCATCTCAGTCTCGGACCGGTAGCTGTTGAAAACAGGATGGGTCAGAAAGTCGCTGGAACGCACCAGGGCCGAAGGCAGTCCGCTTTCAGCGGCGGAATCCAATGCTTCCACATCCGCATCCGCGGCGCCGAACAGGCCCAGCAGGTCCGCGATGTCTTTCCGTGTCGCCGTTTCGTCCAGCGAAATACCGACATGGCTCTCGTCGAACTGGCGAAGGTTGATCCCCTTGCCTTGAGCGGCCGCGATGACCTTGGCCGTGTCGCCGCCGGTCTTTACCGTCAGCGTATCGAAGAAGGTGGAATTAACGACCGTTGCGCCGTGCTTCTTCAAACCGGCATTCAGCGCGCCGGTCAGGCGCGCCACGCGCGCCGCTATCGTCTTCAAGCCTTCCGGCCCGTGATAGACAGCATACATCCCCGCAATCACCGCCAGCAGGACCTGCGCCGTGCAGATATTGCTGGTCGCCTTCTCGCGCCGGATATGCTGCTCGCGCGTTTGCAGGGCAAGTCGATAGGCCGCACGCCCCCGACTGTCGACTGAAACGCCGACCAACCGACCCGGGATCGACCGCTTGTGCTTGTCCGATGTCGCAAAGAAAGCGGCATGCGGTCCGCCATACCCCATCGGCACGCCGAAACGCTGACTGGAACCGACGACGACATCGGCCCCCAATTCGCCCGGCGGCGTCAGCAGGCAAAGCGCCAGCAGGTCGCTGGCCACCGCCACCATGGCGCCGGACGCCTTGATCTTCTCAATCAACGCGCCGATGTCGCGGACCCGGCCATCCGTCGACGGGTACTGTAGAAGCGCGCCGAAGCAATCGACCCCGTCGAACCCGGATTCCGGATCGCCGACGACGACTTCATAATCCAGAGCGTCGGCACGCGTCCGGATGACGTCTATCGTCTGCGGATGGCAGTCGTCGGCAACGAAGAACGTCATGCTCTTCGACTTGCCGGCGCGCTTGGCAAAGGTCATAGCCTCCGCCGCCGCCGTCCCCTCGTCGAGAAGGGATGCATTGGCGAATTCCATGCCCGTCAGGTCGGCGATCATCGTCTGGAAGTTGATCAGCGCTTCCAGCCGGCCTTGTGAGACCTCCGGTTGGTAGGGCGTGTATGCCGTGTACCAGCCCGGATTCTCCAGAAGGTTGCGCAGGATGACGGTCGGCAGGTGGGTGCCGTAATAGCCCTGGCCGATATAGGACCGGTGGACCGCGTTCTTCCTGGCCATGCCCCGCAATTTATCGAGGACCTCCACTTCGGTGCAGCCGTCGCCGATCCCGAGCGGTTCGTTCTGAAGGATTGCCTTGGGCACGACCTTTTCGATGAGCCCGGTCATGGACGAAAGGCCCAACGTCGCCAGCATTTCCGCCTGTTCCTCCGGCCCCGGCCCGACATGACGGCGCACGAAATCGTTCTTCCGCTCAAGACTACTTAACGGCTCACGGTCCATGTTAGACTCACCTTCTTTGGAGAATTCCCAATGCTGATCGACGGTAATGAGGTCAACCGTGTTCGTCGCAGAACTTCTTGTAAGCCGCCGCATCCATCAGGTCGTCGAGTTCCGACTCGTCGTCCATACGCAGCTTGAAAAACCAACCATCCCCTTCCGGGTCGGTGTTCACGAGGTCGGGTGTGCCTTCGAGGTCTTCGTTCACTTCCACGACTTCGCCGGAGAGCGGTGTATAGACCTCGCTGGCCGCCTTCACCGATTCGACGACGCCGGCGTCCCCGCCCTGGCTGACCTGCGTCCCGACACCGGGCAGGTCCACGAAGACCACATCGCCTAATTGTTCCTGGGCAAAATTTGTAATGCCGATCGTGGCGATATCACCCTCGACCGAAACCCACTCATGTTCTTCACTGAATTTCAGATCGCTCATTCACCTCAACTCCCCTATTTCCGAGTCTCACCTCGGACGTTAGCTCAACCTCGATAATACCGCTGCTCCACGAAGGGCAGCTTGTGAACCGCGGCAGGCAGGAGCTTGCCGCGAACCGACAATTGTACGGGCGTTCCGGCGGCAACGTACTCCGCCGCGACGTACCCCATGGCGACCGGGCCGCCGACCGACGGTCCGAACCCGCCGCTGGTCACCGTGCCGATCAAGTTCCCGTCGGCCGATAGAATTTCCGTTCCTTCGCGTGCCGGGGCCCGGCCGTCCGGTAGGATGCCGACGCGTTTGCGCGCCACGCCATCCTTGATTTGCCCTTGGACGATTTCGGCGCCGGGGAAACCGCCCTGCTCCCGGCGGCGCTTGCCGATCGACCACAGCAGTCCCGCTTCGATAGGGGTCGTCCCTTCATCGATATCATGTCCGTAGAGGCACAGGCCTGCTTCCAAGCGCAGGCTGTCGCGCGCGCCGAGGCCGATGGCCTCGACTTCCTCGCAACCGAGCAGCGTTTCGGAAAGGCCCATCGCATCGGCATCCGGAATCGAAATCTCGTACCCGTCCTCACCGCTATAGCCTGATCGGCTGACAAGGCAATCGACGCCGGCGACCGAGATGCGCATCGCGCTCATGAAAGGCATCGTGTCCACGCCGTCGGCGAATCGGGACAACACCGACGCGGCCTGCGGCCCCTGCAGGGCAACAAGGGCGCGATCTTCGATCCGTTCAAGTGCGGCCTCTCCGGCCAAGGTCGTTTCCATACGGGCGAAATCCGCATCCTTGCAGGCCGCGTTAACCACGACGAACAGTCCGTCATGCCCCAAGGGGTCGCCAGCCCGCGTCACCATCAAGTCGTCCAGAATTCCGCCTTTGTCGTTCAGGAATTGGGTGTAGCGCTGCCGTCCGGGCGCAAGGCCTTGCAGATCACCCGGCACCATACGTTCAAGAGCCGCCGCGGGATCCGTCCCGGTCAGCCAGGCCTGCCCCATATGGGACACGTCGAACAGGCCCGCCGCGGCGCGCGTATGAAGATGCTCCTTCATAATGCCGAGGCCATACTGGATCGGCATGTCATAGCCGGCAAAGCCGGCCATCTTGGCTCCGAGGCGCAGGTGGAGCGCGTGGAGGGGCGTATTTTTCAGGTTTGTTGCTTCGCTCTCGGTATCGGCGCTCAAGGGTCTTTTCCAACAGTTAGAGACAGCACAGCGCCGCCTCCTGCGAAGCGGCAATGACTACCCCCTCTGTCATCAGACCGTCGTCACATATCCATAAGGATACGACGACCATGACGGTCGAACCTGAGAGTGTGACCGGCCGGGCATCCCAGCCAGCTTACCCCTTCGGTGAGGCGCCGCGCCGCACAGTTCCCTGCGAGCATCGGCCCCTGCTTTCCAGAGCGCCCTTCATCCGCGGTCCTTTTGCCTGAGAGATTTCGAGGCGATTGCTCCTTCGGCGCCAGTCAGTGACCGGTCTCTCCCACGGGTTTCACGAGGCTATTTCGTTCGATGCAAGGCTAGTTAATTCACCTTCGTTGTCAACAAAAGCAGTATCCGATTCGGTCGCCAGGGGCATCGCCGCCATTCAGCCGGCTACGTGCCGCCACAAATGGCGTCAGGAACCCTGGGCGCGGTTAAACTGGACCTCTTCCCGCGTCAGGTCGAACCCGATGAAAATCAGGAAGTCCTCGCCTGCCGCTTCCTCGGCTTTCGGAATATCGATTTTCAGGCGTTCGAAATAAACGACGCGGGACCGATTTCCGGAGAAGTCGACCGCGGCTGGGACGCTGCGTCGACTCAAGATATTCCGTTTCAGGTCGGTGACCGCGACGAAGAAGGAGAACTGGCCCTGCTGGGCGGTGGATGCCGGGCCTTGGCGGGCCGTGATCTTCACCAAGGCGGCCACCTGCACTTCGTCATCGTCGACGGAGCATTCGCCGCGAACCTCTTCGAACTGCGCTTCCATCACGACATCGGTGATATCGCGCCCGTCACCCGCCCCAAACCGGGTCAGGTTACCGGTTTCAGCCGGCACCCTGACATCGGGACAGCGAACGATTTCCGGAAGGGAACCGCAGGCAGACACCAGCAGCAAGCCGGCCACGGCAAGAAAGGAACGAATTTTCATGGCAGGTCAGCAGCCAATCCTAAAGCTTTGCATGGGTACCATCGCACAGCGGCTGTTTTACCGAGTGCTTGCAGCCGCAGAAGAAAACCGTCCGGTCCTTTTCCGCCGTGTACTTGACGGGTGCGAATTCCGTTCCGGCATGACTTCCGTCACAGAAAGGCTGTTTAGCGGACTTCCCGCAGGCGCACCAGAAGTAGGATTTTCCCTCTTTGACTTCCGTCGAGAATGGTTGTTTGGCGGCAATGACGGGTTCGTTCATTTTCTTGGTTCCTTAGCCGACCTGGAAAGAACGGGCGTTTGCCCTTTGTCCTGCAACAGGCCCCCGGTTGTAAAGGATATGGGTGCAGTCTAAAGAATGGCCGACAGAGGGACAAGAACGGGCTTGCCGGACCAACCGGCGCCGTCTTGGAAATCGTTCAACGGAGCAAGCGGTGGCGAAGCCTCGTAAATTGCGGATATTGCTGGCCGGACCGCGCGGTTTCTGCGCGGGCGTTGATCGTGCCGTGCTGATCGTCGAAAGGGCGCTGGAACGGTTCGGCGCCCCGGTCTTTGTGCGCCACGAGATCGTGCACAACCGTTTCGTCGTCGAATCCCTGGAAGCCAAGGGTGCGGTCTTCGTCGACGAACTGGATCAGGCCCCGGACGATCGCCCCATCGTTTTCTCCGCCCATGGCGTGCCGAAATCGGTGCCTACCGAAGCACAGCGCCGCAACATGATCTATGTCGATGCGACCTGCCCCTTGGTCTCCAAGGTTCACCGGGAAGCGGAACGGCATCACCGCGAAGGACGTCATGTCGTGCTGATCGGACATGCGGGCCATCCGGAAGTCGTCGGCACGATGGGCCAGCTTCCCGACGGCGCGATGACGCTGGTCGAAACGGTGGAAGACGTCGGCAAACTTGATTTCGATGCCGGGACGGCCCTCGCACACGCGACACAGACCACACTTTCCGTCGACGAAACCACCGAAATCCTGAACGCCCTTCGCGCGCGCTATCCCGAAATTCAGAGTCCCAAGAAAGAAGACATCTGCTACGCGACGACGAACAGGCAGGCCGCTGCAAAGAAAGTCGCCGAACAGGCGGATGCCGTGTTCGTGATCGGCGCGCCGAATTCGTCCAACTCCAAGCGCCTTGTCGATGTGGCCTATCAGGCAGGCTGCACAAAAGCGATGCTGATCCAGCGCGCGCATGACATCGAGTGGGATTATCTGGACGGGGTCGAGACGCTGGGGATCACCGCGGGCGCATCGGCGCCGGAAATTCTGGTGACCGAAGTCATCGATGCCTGCGGCGAGAGATTCGACGTCACCGTCGAAGAGGTGGTGACAGCCGTGGAAGACGTGGAGTTCAAGCTTCCGCGCGTCCTGGTCGCGTAAACCGGGAAGGGCGAGGGTCTGCATGGCGGTTTATACGGAAGTCGGCGACGAGGATCTGGTCGAGTTCATCGCGCAGTACGATATCGGCGACGTCGTCTCGTGCAAGGGGATCGCTGAAGGAGTGGAAAACTCCAACTATCTTCTGCATACGACACAGAGCGCCTTCATCCTGACGCTTTACGAAAAGCGCGTCCGCGAGGAGGATCTGCCCTTCTTCCTGGGGTTGATGGAGCATCTGGCGAAGAAGGGCATTCCCTGTCCGCAGCCGCTTATCGCGCGCGACGGCAAGGCCCTTCGCCAACTTTGCGGCCGGCCGGCGGCGCTGACCACCTTCCTGGAAGGCATGTGGCCGCGCAAGATTCAGCCCTTCCATTGCGAACAGTTGGGCGGCGCGCTGGCCGACTTTCACCGTGCCGGTGCGGATTACGACCTTTTCCGGGCCAACAGCCTGTCTATCGACAGTTGGCGGCCTCAGTTCGAGCAATGCCGGGACGGCGCACATGACGTGCATCCGCAACTGTCGGATATTCTGGCTCAGGAATTGGACTTCCTGGAAGCGAATTGGCCGCGAGACCTGCCGTTCGGCGTGTGTCACGCAGACCTGTTTCCGGACAACGTCTTCTTCATCGGCAAGGAATTGTCGGGCCTGATCGACTTTTACTTCGCCTGCAACGACGCGTTGACCTACGATTTGATCGTCTGCATGAACGCGTGGTGTTTCGAGCGCGACGGCAGCTTCAACGTCACCAAGGCCCGGCTGCTGCTTTCGTCCTACGCCAAGCATCGGCCGCTGTCGCAGGAAGAGTTGGACGCGCTTCCCATCCTGGCGCGCGGCGCGGCGGTTCGGTTCCTGCTGACACGCCTCTACGATTGGCTGAACCATCCGGAAGGCGCCTTTGTGAAGCCAAAGGATCCGCTGGAATACCTGACTATCTTGAGTTTCCACCAAACGGTTCGCGATGTCGGCGCTTACGGTCTGGATAAAGGCGCCCTGCATGGCTGAGGCCGAAGAAGTCGTCGAAATCTTCACGGACGGGGCGTGTTCGGGGAATCCCGGACCCGGCGGTTGGGGGGCCGTTCTGCGCTGGCGCGGCAACGAACGGGAATTGTCCGGCGGTGAGAAGGAAACCACCAACAACCGCATGGAACTGATGGCCGCCATCGCCGCGCTCGAAGCGTTGAAGCGCCCGATGACCGTGGTTCTGACAACGGACAGCACCTATGTCCGCGACGGTATCACGAAATGGATTCATGGCTGGCGCCGAAACGGCTGGAAAACGGCCAATAAAAAGCCGGTGAAGAACGCCGATCTTTGGCAACGGCTCGAGCAGGCGATCAAGCCCCATGACATTGAGTGGAAATGGGTCAAGGGCCATGCCGGCCATGACGAGAACGAGCGCGCGGATTCGCTTGCCCGCGGGGGCATTCCTTTCTAGCGCTGCGCCTTCAATCCTTACCCCCAAACAAGCAAAAACCCCCGCCGAAGCGGGGGTTTCTCGTCGTATTGGGCTGAGACCTCAGAGCGCGTTAAGGATCGCGTCCGCAGAGGAAACTACGAAGGCGCCCGGCTCTTCGATCGCCAGATGGGTGACGACCCCATTGTCGGCGATCAGGGCGAAACGCTGGCCGCGTGTCCCCAGGCCGGCCGCTTCGAGGTCCAGTACAAGGCCGAGTTGCTTCGTATAGGTCGCGCTGCCGTCGGCCAACATGGTCACCTTGCCGGAGACTCCCTGGTCCTTCGCCCAAGCTCCCATAACGAAGGCGTCGTTGACGGCGAGGCACATGACTTCGTCGACACCTTTGGCCTTAAGCTCATCGGCCTTCGTAACGAAGCCTGGAAGATGTTTCGCGGAACAAGTCGGCGTGAAAGCACCGGGCAGTGAGAAGATAACGACCTTCCGCCCAGCCAGCTTCTTTTCCATATCGACCGCTTCCGGACCGTCAGCGCCCATCGTCTTGAGGCCTTCGGTCGGCAGTTTGTCACCTACTCCAATCATGATGCTTTCCCTCTCCCAGTTCTGCTGGATTGCCCGAGGACAGATATCGCCCATCGGGAAAATGACGCGCGGATCGCGCGCGAAATGACTGTCACGTCCTATGTAAAGCGTTCCGCTAAGGTTTCCAGTGTT
The DNA here is from genome assembly GCA_964350445.1 of uncultured Flavobacteriaceae bacterium. GTDB lineage: Bacteria > Pseudomonadota > Alphaproteobacteria > UBA8366 > Aestuariispiraceae > Hwanghaeella. The sequence goes on along the minus strand of CAYGKA010000019.1, from coordinate 64,661 downwards.
TTGTGACCGGGGATTTACCGGCGCGCGAGAATCGATCCCTGCGCCGCGGTTTCCACCGCCGCCAGAACATCGGATTCGGTCAGCAGTTCGGGCAAAGGAATGCCCTGTTCGGCACCCGGGCCGTAGACCACATTGAAAGGAATTCCATAGCGCCCGAAACCGGCCAGGAATGCGGCGATCGCCGGGTTGGGCCGCGTCCAGTCGGCCCGCATCGCCACCATGCCGGAGGCCTGGAGCAGGGTAGCAACCTCGCCCACGCCCAGCACCCGCTTCTTGTTGAATTGGCAGGTAATGCACCAGTCGGCGGTCACGTCCACGAAGACGACCTTGCCGGCGGAGACATGCCGCGCAATTTCAGCCCTGTCGAACGGTGTCCAGCCGATTTCGACCTCGGCCTCTTGAACAGCCGGCCCGCCGTCGCGGACGACCGGGACGGCGATCGCCGCAAGTCCCAGAAAAACGGACATCGGCACAGCCATGCGGCCCACACGCGACCCGTCCAGGCGCTTCGTCAACGGGATCGCCGCAGCCAAAATGGCAAGGGCGCCGACCACGACCGCCGTTTCCAGGCCCGTGATCGCGCTCATCACATAGGCCAGCCAAAGAGCGGTGCCGGCCAAAGCAATCCCCAGCACCCATTTCAGCTTCACCATCCACGGACCGGGGCGCGGCAGCGACGTCGCCAATCCGGGGAACGCCGCGACCACGAGGTAGGGGCCGGAAAGACCGATACCGAGTGCCGCGAAGACCGCCAAAATCTCCAGGCTGCCCCGGCTCAAGGCGAAGCCGACGGCGGTGCCGAGAAACGGGGCGGAACACGGGGTCGCCAGCAACGCGGCGAAAGCCCCGGTCAGGAAATGGCCGAGGACACCCTTATGTTCCCCGGCGGAATAGCCCGCGTCAGCCACGAACCGCGGCAGCGTGAATTCGAACAGGCCCCACATATTCGCCGCGAAGAGCGTGAGAATGACGATCATGAAGGCGAGAAAGACCGGTTGCTGGAACTGAATGCCCCAGCCGATCGTCTCGCCGGCTGATTTCAGCCCGATGAGCACCCCTGCCAAGAGCAGAAACATCGTCAGAATGCCGAGCGAGGCCGCGACGAAGCCCCGGCGAACATCCTGCTTCCGTCCGCCGCCATGGCTGGCGACCGACAGCAGCTTGATGGACAGGACCGGCAGGACGCAAGGCATCAGGTTCAGGATCAAGCCACCGATCAGCGCGAGCAGCAGAATTGGCAACAGCGCCGCTAGCGACACCGCGCTGTCGAGCGACGAAACCGCCCCTTGGGACGGGGTCAGTGTCACCTCCGCCGCGCGCGGGCCGTCGACCACCGTCAGGGTCAGCCCCTGCCCCGTGAGGGCATCAGGTGAAGCACCGCCACCTTTCAAACTCAACCGGGCAAGTTTCCCGCCATCGGACAGCGCGAGCTCGGGCTTGCCGAAAAACACACCGACCGGCCCCTCAACGAAAAGGTCCGGATTCGTCAGCGCGTCCGTTCCGGAAATATCGACCTGCAGCAGAAGATCTTCCGGTGTGCCGGAGACCAAAGCCTGCCGCACCGTCAGTCCGGCTGCCTCAGGCGCGCCGGGGACGAGAGAGGCGTATTTGCCGATCGCATGAACTTTCGGCGATGGGTTGGCCGGCCCTGTTGGGATATCGATTGAGACCGACGCTTCGCCGGGGATGCAGATATCGCTGCAGACGAGGTAGTCCACCTTGCCGGCCAAGGTGATTGCTTGTCCGGGGCTCTCTGCATGCAACGTCAACGGAAAAATCACTTCGTGGGAATAGCCGTAGGTTTGTAGGCCGAAAATTTCGAACCGATGCGGGGCCGGCCATTCCATATCGACCGACGCGACGTTCTTCGACCCGGTCCAATCCGGTTTCGGCGGGAATCCCGCATCGCCTGGCGAGCGCCAGTAGATCTTCCAGCCCTCCTTCATTTGGAATTCCAGGCCCAACGTGACCGTTCCATCGTCGCCCGTGCCGGTAACGGCCGAAAGCAGACGGACGGAGGAATGATCCGTATCCACCCAGGCGCCCGTCATCGCATAGCCCTTGCCGCCCGCAGTCACGCTGGCGATCAGGGCAAAGAGCGCCAAAAGGGCGATGCAACCGCGTTTTGCCTGGAACGAAATCTGCGTCATCTTTCCCAACCGGTCAGCGCCCCCGAAGGATTGCCGACAATACATGCACGACCCGACCGCCCTGACGGTCACGGCCCGTATTACATAGCCATTTTGCCGGATTTTAACAGCGGATGCGGCCCAAAACCGCATCCCCCGCCGTCACATGTTTGTGCCTGCCGTAGCCAGGGATGGTGGCGGGATGATGTCGCCCCGGCTTCGGCACCCGCCCAAGGAAAGGGGGAACCCGCGCTGGCATCTAAGGAGAAGATACTGATACACTCTTCGGATTAGCGCTTTTTGGACCCTTTGCCCTATGCTTCGAGAACGTAATTTTTCCGGATACCTTAGCGGCCAGCTGCTGGTTGCGATGCCGTCCATGACCGATCCCAGGTTCGAGCGCAGCGTCATTTATATGTGCATCCACAACGAAGACGGCGCGATGGGCCTGGTCCTGAACAAACTCATGGACTCGCTGACTTTCGGGGAATTGCTGGAACAATTGAACATCTCTACGAACCGGTCCGATGACGACCTTCGGATCCATTTCGGCGGTCCGGTGGAAACCGGCCGCGGTTTCGTGCTGCATTCTTCGGACTATGCCGGTGAAGGCACGGTGATGATGGAAAACGGTGTCGGACTGACCGCCACGGTCGATATTCTGCGCGACATCGCAGAAGGCAACGGTCCGCGGGAAAGTATGCTGGCGCTTGGCTATGCAGGCTGGGGCCCGGGGCAATTGGACGATGAAATCCATCAGAACGCCTGGCTCAACGTTCCGGCGGATGAAGAACTGGTCTTCGACGACCTTCTGGACACGAAATGGGAACGATCAATCGCCAAACTGGGGATCGATTTGAGCTTGCTGTCCGGTGATGCCGGCCACGCCTGACCGGTGCTTCCCAATAGCCGCTAGGACTGACGCGGCAGGATCGGACGGGCATCCTGCCGAAGAATCGCGAAAGTATCGTGATCCTGCCATTTACCCGCGATGCAAAGATACTGACGTGCGCGCCCTTCACCCTTGAAGCCGCTTTTCTCGAGCAATTGCCGGCTTGGGATATTGTCCACGAGGCAGGCGGCTTCGACCCGGTGAAGGTCCAGATTGCGGAAGCAAAAATCGATGCACAACTGGACGGCTTCAAACATATACCCGCACCGCTTATGCGGTTCACCGATCCAATAGCCGATATTCCCTGCTTGGATGACGCCACGCCGGACGTTGGTGACGGTTATACCGCCCAAAAGCGAATCGTCCTGCCGTGAGAAGATGAAGAAGGCATAGCCAACATTCGCCTGCCAATCGGCGTGGGCCCGGCGCATCCGCCGGCGATAGGCGGCGGGTGTCAGCGCGTCCTTCGGCCAAGCGGGTTCGAACGGTTCGAGGAAGGCTTGGCTGGTCCGCCGCAGTTCCAGCCACGCGCGCTGATCGCCCGCGGCGGGAGGGCGGATATAAACCCGCGGGCCCGTCAGCTTCAAAGCAGGGAATTTTGGCCGAAAGAGATTGAACATGGCGCCTTCAGGCGGCGAGCCGCCCGAGAACCCCGTCATAGGATTCGAGATGCCCGACCGGGCCGATCGCAGCCATGGTCAGGGGCCCCGAAAATATCTTCTGCGCCAGTTCCGCAAGATCGGCTACCGTCAAAGCGTCTATCCGGGTGAGCTGCTCCTCCATCGTTACGGGCCGACCGACGAGAAGCATCTGATTGCCCAATTGCTCCGCCCGTGCCGCCGTGCTTTCCAGGGCCATCACGGTGCTGGACTTGATCTGCGCCTTCGCCCGCTTCAGTTCCTCTTCGGAAATCGTCCCTGGCAGCCTGCGGATTTCCTCGCAGATGACAGGAATCAGGTCGGCCGTCTCCTTCTCCCCGGTTCCGGCGTAGATCCCGAAAAGGCCGCCATCGGAGTAGACGGACGAAAAGGAATAGACGGAATAGACCAGCCCGCGTTTTTCCCTCACCTCCTGGAATAAGCGCGAGGACATGCCCCCGCCAAACAAGGTCGACAGGACGGAAGCGGCGTAGTGCTGATCATCCGCGATGCCGACTCCGGGGAACCCCATCAGCAGATGAACCTGTTCCGACGGGCGCTCTTCCACGAAAACACCACCGGTATAATTGGACGCCGCCCGGACAGTCGGCTCTCCAGCCGGGACCGAGCCGAAGTATTCGCCGGCGAGTTTCATCATTTCCGCATGCGTGATCTTGCCCGCCCCGACCAGAACCATGTTTCCGCCGTAATAGCCGCTGGCCATGAAGTCGGTAAGCTGACCGCGCGTCATGGCGTTCACCGTTTCCGGGCTGCCCAATGTCGGGTAGCCCATGGCCTGGCCGCGATACGCCGTCTCCTGGAAATGGTCATAGATGATATCGTCCGGCGTATCATGGGCCTGGCCGATTTCCTGCAAGATGACGGATCGTTCCCGCTCCATCTCATCCGGCGCGAAACTGGGGTATTGCAGAATATCCGAAAGGACATCGACGGCCAGACCGGCATCGTCCTTCAAGAGTTTCACGTAATAGGCCGTACTCTCACGGCTCGTATAAGCGTTCATATGGCCGCCGACGGCCTCGATCTCCTCGGCGATCTGCGACGCGGTCCGGCGCGCCGTGCCTTTAAAAGCCATATGTTCGAGGAAATGCGCCGCGCCGTTGTTTGCGGGCGTTTCCGACCGCGTCCCGGTTCCCACCCACACGCCGATCGACACGGTTTCTACCGAGTCGACCGTATCGGTAACAACCCGTATGCCGTTCGGCAGAATTCCGACAGATGCCATCGTCATCCCCTGCCCCCGCCGATGCGGCTTCTTTCCCGCACATATTGCTGCACCGTCTGCAGGCTGGGTCCGATGGTGTCGAACCGTTCTTCCTTGTCGAACAGGTCCGCCATATGAGCGGGCAAGGGCGGCCGTATACCCGTCGCCTTTTCCACCGCGTCCGGGAACTTTGCGGGATGCGCCGTCGCCAAACAGACGAGCGGCACGTCGGACCGGCGGCGCGCTTCCATGCCGGCCACGATTCCGATGGCGGAATGCGGATCGATCAACTCGCCCGTGGATTTGTACAACGCCCCGATGGCCGCCAGCGTTTCGGCGTCGTCAAGCCGGCGTGCATCGAAGGATTCGCATGCCAGGCTCCACCGTTCCGCACCGACGGCAAGTTCGCCCGACCGGCGGAATTCCTGCATCACGGCGGCCAAAGCCACGCCATCCCGGTCATAGAGATCGAACAGGAAGCGCTCGAAATTGCTGGAAATCTGGATATCCATGCTCGGCGACAGGCTCGGCATGACCTCGCGGGCCGACATGACGCCGGTTTCAAAGAAACGGGTCAGGATATCGTTGCTGTTCGACCCGACGATCAGTTGCTCAATCGGCAGCCCCATCTTCCGCGCCGCATAGCCCGCGAAGACATTGCCGAAATTCCCGGTCGGCACGGCGAAGGAGACCGCCCTGTCCGGCGCGCCCAGGGAAACCGCCGCATGCACGTAGTACACGATCTGCGCCATGACACGGGCCCAGTTGATCGAATTCACGGCGCTGATGTGGAGTTCGTCGCGGAACGGCTCGTCGGCGAACATCGCCTTCACCAGGTCCTGGCAATCGTCGAAGGTTCCATCGACCGCAAGGTTAAAGACGTTAGAGGATTTCACCGTCGTCATCTGACGCTGCTGGACGGGACTGACACGGCCCTGCGGGAACATGATGAAGATGTCTATGGAATCCCGGTCACGGCAGGCTTCGATCGCGGCCGATCCGGTATCGCCGCTTGTGGCGCCGACGATGGTCACCTTCTCGCCACGGCGTTTCAGGACATGGTCGAACAGAAGACCGACCAATTGAAGCGCATAGTCCTTGAAGGCGATCGTCGGACCATGAAAAAGCTCCATCAGCCAGAATTCGTGGCTGAGCTGCTTCAAGGGTGCGACGGCATCATGGTCAAAACCGGCATAGGCCCGCGCGACGAGGCGTTCGAAGTCGTCTTCGGGAATTGAATCGCCGACGAAGGGGCGCATGACACGGAAGGCCAATTCGGGGTAGCTCAGCCCCCGCATGGCGCGCAGATCATCCGCCGAGAATTTCGGCCAATAGGCAGGAACATAAAGCCCGCCGTCCCGCGCCAGACCGGCAAGCAGAACATCCTCGAAGTCGAGAACCGGGGCGTTTCCCCGCGTGCTGACGTAATCCATGTTGTTCCCGCCTTTCCCGCCTACCCCAGGGGCCTCTCCGGACCGGCCTGGGAACCCCGAACCGTTATTTTCGACATGCAGTCTTAGAAGCGGTCAAAGGGAAGGGCAAGTGGCGGACGCGCCCATGCCGTACGGTGCCGCATAGGTGAGACCGGAACCGATGGGGTCGATAAAAGGCGTTCAATGCGGCAGATAGCGCCGCTGCAGGTGTCCCTCGAAAGCCTTGGGATCCAAACTATGCCCGGTGGCGTGAATGACGATTTCATCGCTGCTTACCGAAGAGGCGAGGCTGTGGACGTTCGTACTGAGCCAATTCCTGAGGCCGGAAAAGTCACCCTTCGAAAGGCCCGGCAGGATATCCGGCTCTACTTGCGTCGCCGCATGGAACAATTGCGCGGCGGTCATCGCACCGAGTGTATAGGTCGGAAAATAGCCGAAAGACCCCGTATACCAATGGATATCCTGCAGACATCCGAAACGGTCGCTGGGGGGCGTGATACCGAGCAGCTCTTGCATCCCTTCGTTCCAGGCCCCGGGCAGATCCGCCAGCGGAAGGTCGCCGGACAGCATGGCCTGCTCCAACCGGAACCGAAGGATGACATGGGCCGGATAGGTTACTTCATCGGCCATGACGCGAATAAAACCAGGTTCCACCCAATGATACAGCCGCAACAGGTTTTCTTCCCGGAACGCGTCCTGATCACCGAAGGCCGACCGGAACAAAGGCGCCAGGAAACTTACGAATTCCGGCGTTCGGCAGGCCTGCATCTCGATCAACAGCGACTGGCTCTCGTGAATTGCCATGCCCCTCGCGTGGCCGACCGGCTGGCCCTGCCATTCGGTCGGCAGGTTCTGTTCATACAGCGCGTGACCGGTTTCATGCAGCGCCGCCATCAGCGCCAAGATCGGATCTTCGGTATTGTAGCTGACCGTGATGCGCCGATCGCCGGCATAACCGGTGGAAAACGGGTGGGCGCTGACATCCATGCGGCCGGCGGAAAAGTCGAATCCGACCGTCGCGGCGAGATGCCGGGCCAGCGCCTCCTGCTTTTCGACTGCGAAGGGCCCGACAGGGACGGGTTTCTCGCCGAGCCGGCTCTGCTTTTCCAGGACAGAGCCCAGGAAACCGGGCAGAAAACCCGCATAGTCCTCAAATATCCCACCGATCGCAGCGGCGGAGGCGCCCGGCTCATATGTATCAATCAGCGCGTCATACAGGGGCATGCCCAACACGTCGCCCAGAATGCCGGCTTCCTCCAGCGTGAGGTTCAGGACTTCCTGCAGGAGGGGGGCGACCTTTGCAAAATCCGACTCCAGCTTGGCGGAGCGCCAGGTATGCTCGCAGGCCGATGTCGCCTTGGACAGCGCCTCTACCAGTCGCTGCGGTATAGCCGAGGCCCGTAGATAGGACCGGCGCATTTCATGGAGATTGGCGGTTTGCCAAGGGTTCAGCGCCGCACCTTCGGCCGTGTCGATCAGGTCGCCGATCCTGGCGTCCGTCATCAGTTCATGGCTGATCCCGCGCAGTGCCGCCAATTGGTCGCTGCGGGCGGGCGCGCCGCCGGCCGGCATCATCACCGAAGCGTCCCAGTGAAGGACGGATAGGGCGTCGCCGACGGTATTCAATTTTTTGAAATGTGCTTCAAGGTCACGATAGGCGTCTAGCCCGTTCACGACTTTTCCTCCGCCGCAATTTTCCGGTGGTAGATGACATAGATTGCCAACAGCCCCAGGGCCAAACTGTACCACGTTATTGCATATTGCAGATGATCATTTCGAATGTCGGGCGACCATTGGCGGCCACGGGGCAAATCCCCCCGCTCGCTTTGGTCGGAGGAGAGGATGTAGTAATCCGGTAGGCTATCCAGCCCAGCCTGCTTGGCCATGGCGGCGGGATCGATATTGAACCAGGCATTGTTGGCCGGCTCGTTATCCGGCACCACCCAGCTTTCGATCGTGGAGCGCGGCTTCACGAACCGAAGCAGGCCGGTTACCGTCTGTTCGCCTTGAAGAAAGCCGTCCGGACGAAGGGCCTTGTCGCGCATTTCGAACGGCACCCATCCGCGATTCACCAGGATCGTTCGCCCATCGTCGAGCTTGAGCGGCGTCACCACATTGATGCCGGCCTCACCGTTCAGGGCCCGGTTCACCAAATGGAATTCGTTGTCATGGTCGTAAACGCCCCTGACTTTCACCGGCAGGAATTCATGGTCTTCTTCGTTCACCGGCGCGGCGGGAATGGCGCCCGCGGCCTGCGATGACCGGTCCTGGAGCTTTTCGATCAGATCCTGTTTCCAATCGAGTCGTTGGGCCTGCCACGTACCGAGGAAAATAAGGGTTATAAAGGCCGGCAGGGAAAACAGGGTCGGGATGAGTTTCGGACGAAACCCCATTGGCTTACTCCAGGAATGCGAAATGTCGTCGTCGCGCCGCGCGTTCAGGCGCGGTGCGGGTTATCAAGAGTCTTCGTCAAACGTGTTGGTACCGGTATCACCGGCCTTGTTCAAATATTGCAGGGCGATAAGCAGCCCTTTCACCTTCGGCATCAGGAACAGCACCACCGCGGCAACAACGGGAAAAGCGACCGTGATCGGCGCCCATACGCCTGTATCGAACGTGAACATCACCCAAACGCCGATACCGACGCCCAGCGACCCGGCAATGATGATAATGAACGGAACCGCCCCGTCGCCGGCGTCTTCCTGGCTCAGATCCAGGCCGCAGACGGTGCAATTGTCCGCGACCTTGAGGAACGCGCTGTATAACGCCCCCTCGCCGCAGCGCGGGCATTTACCACGAAACCCGGTCTGCCAGGCAGACCGGGTTTTGAGTGTAGGTGTGGACATGATGTCTGATTACTTTCGGAGGCCTTAGTTGCCGCCCCACCAGTAAACGCAGATGAACAGGAACAGCCAGACAACGTCGACGAAATGCCAATACCAAGCCGCGGCTTCGAAGCCGAAATGATGCGACGGCGTGAAATCGCCCTTGGCGGCGCGGTACCAGCACACGGCCAGGAAAATCGTCCCGACGATGACGTGGAACCCGTGGAACCCCGTCGCCATGTAGAAGGTCGAACTGTAGATGCCGTCGGTGAACCCGAAAGCGGCATGGCTGTATTCGTAAGCCTGCAGGCAGGTGAACAGGAAGCCCAGGATTACCGTCAGCGCGAGACCATGAACCACTTGCTGGCGCTTGCCTTCACGAAGGGCGTGGTGTGCCCAGGTGACCGTGCAGCCGGAAAGCAGCAGGATCAGCGTGTTCATGAACGGCAGGTCGAAAGCCTCGAAGGGTTCGACGCCGACCGGTGGCCAGGCGCCGCCCGTATGCTCGACCCGCGAGACCAGAATTTCCTGGTCCGCGAAAAGGCTCGCATCGAAGAAGGCCCAGAAGAACGCCACGAAGAACATCACTTCCGATGCGATGAACAACGCCATGCCATAGCGCAGGCCAAGCTGCACGACAGGCTTATGGTCCCCGCCATGGGCTTCCTTGATGACGTCCTTCCACCATACGAACATGGTGAAGATGACCATCATAAAGCCGGGAATGACCGTCCAGGCACCCAGGGATTCCGCCCCGACGACGTCCGGGTGCATGTAAATGACCGCCCCGAAAGCCAGCACGAACCCGGACAGCGCGCCAAACGCCGGCCACGGGCTCGGATTCACCAAATGGTAATCGTGGTTGGGTGCGTGATGTTCAGCCGCGCTCATACCCTTTCCCCCTTCGTCACGGGGCGCCGCCCTAAACGGTCGCCCCAAGGATTAACCTACCCAATCCGTCGTCCTACTTGAGGGACGCCAGTTTTCCATTTTCTTTATCCCCGTCCGCCGTCTCCGCAGGGAAGAAGGTGTATGACAGGGTCAAAGTCCGAACCTCGTCCAGGTTCGGGTTTTCATCGATTTCCGGATCGACATAGTACACCACCGGCATATCCACGGTCTCACCGGGTTTCAGCGTCTGCTCCGTAAAACAGAAACAGTCGATTTTCGTGAAGTACAGACCAGCCTTCTGCGGCGTGACATTGAATGTCGCCGTGCCGGTGATCGGCTTGTCGGAATTGTTCGTCGCCCGGTAATAGGCAATGGCGCTTTCGCCCACGCGCAAGGTGACTTCGCGCTGCTCGGGCTCGAACGTCCAAGGCAGGTTCGGCGATGTTGTCGCATCAAACCGGACCGCCATTTTGCGATCCAGGACACGCTCGGCGCCCTCGGTGGCGACTTGCGTCGTGCCGCCATATCCGGTCACGCGGCAAAACAGGTCGTAGAGCGGGACGGACGCATAAGCCAGGCCGAGCATGCCGCAAACGACGCCGGCGACGGCCAGCATCGTTTTTTGGTTTCGGCTGTCGATGCTGCGTTTCATGTAATCAACCACCACTCATCCGGACCAAGGAGACGACATAGACCAACAGACAGAACCCACCGATCGCGAGCGCCAAGGCGATGTTCTTGCTGCGCAGGCGCTTGTGCATGTCCCTGGGTGCTGCCTTGTCTTTGTTCTTATCGTCTTCAGCCATGACCGCCATGATCTTTCCCGGGCCTTTCGCGCTTTAGCCTGCCAACGCGCCGAACAGACCCAAGCTGTTCGAGTCGGCAATCAGCATCGCAAACAAGGCGAACAAGTAAAAAATCGAGTACCCGAACAGGCGGCGTGCCGCCTTGTCCGTATCGTCGAACCAAACGGCGATTGCGCCCGCCAGGAACAGCAATCCAAGCACCAGGGCGGTCGCAGCGTAGGCCAGACCGGCAATGCCGACCCACCAGGGCGCCAGCGCCAGGGGCATCAGGAGCACCGTGTAAATCAGGATCTGCTTCTTGGTTTCGCGTGCGCCGGACACGACCGGCAGCATCGGAACGCCCGCCTTCGCGTAATCCCCGCAGCGATAAAGCGCCAGGGCCCAGAAATGCGGCGGCGTCCAGAAGAAGATAAGAGCGAACAACAGGATCGGTTCGATCGACACGTCGCCGGTAACCGCCGTCCAGCCGATCATCGGCGGGAAAGCACCGGCCGCGCCGCCGATGACGATATTCTGCGGGGTGCGGCGCTTCAGCCACATCGTGTAGACGAATACGTAAAACAGTGTCGCCGCCGCAAGCAGGGCCGCCGCCGCCCAATTCACGGCCAACCCCATCAGGGCGACCGCGAAGACGGCGAGGACGACGCCGAAGCTCAAGGCTTCCGCCGGCGGCATCTTGCCCATGGGAATGGGCCGCCCCCGTGTCCGTGACATGATGGCGTCGATATCCCGGTCGTACCACATGTTGATGGCACCCGACGCACCGGCCCCGACGGCGATACAGAAGACCGCCACGGCACCGAGGATCGGGTGTATGTCGCCTGGAGCGACCAGAAGACCGGCAAGGCCGGAGAACACGACGAGCGACATCACCCGCGGTTTGAGCAGCGCGATATAGTCGCGGACCTCACCACTCGAGGTGAGGTCACGGTCTATCGCTGTAGTCGTATAGCTCAAGTCCGACACGGTTCCCGGTTCCTACAAACTTTTGCGCCGTTTCTTCAGTCGATTTCCCGGCGGGCGGGGGCGGCTGACCGCCCATCCGCCCATCGGGAACCTCAGGTCAACGGACCTGCGGCAGATCGTTGAAGGTATGGTAGGGCGGCGGCGAACTTACCGTCCACTCAAGGGTTGTCGCCCCTTCACCCCAATAATTGTCGCCGACTTTCTGACCCGCACGCAGCGTGTAGATCATCATCACGACGAAGAACAGCGTGGAGGCGAACGAAAGATAAGCACCCCAGGAACTGATGGCGTTGAAGATGGCGAAACCGTCCGCATAGTCGATATAGCGGCGCGGCATGCCGGCCAAGCCCAGGAAATGCTGCGGGAAGAACGTCAGGTTGACCCCCACGAACGTGGTCCAGAAGTGCAGTTTCCCGGCCCAGTTCGGGATCTGCCGGCCGGACATTTTGCCCATCCAGTAGTAAATCCCAGCGAAGATCGAGAACACGGCACCCAGCGACAGCACGTAATGGAAATGCGCTACGACGTAGTAGGTGTCGTGAAGCAGAAGGTCCATGCCACCGTTGGCAAGAACGACACCCGTCACCCCGCCGACCGTGAACAAGAAGATGAACCCGATGGCCCACAGCATCGGAACCTCGAACCGCAGCGAACCGCCCCACATGGTGGCGATCCAACTGAATATCTTGATCCCGGTCGGAACGGCGATGACCATCGTGGCGGCCGTGAAGTATGCCCGCGTATCCACGTCCAGACCGACCGTGTACATGTGGTGAGCCCAAACGATGAAGCCAACGAAACCGATGGCGACCATGGCGTAAGCCATCCCGAGATAGCCGAAGATCGGCTTGCGGGAGAAGGTGGACACGATATGGCTGACGATGCCGAAGCCCGGCAGGATCATGATGTAGACTTCGGGATGCCCGAAGAACCAGAACAGATGCTGGAACAGGATCGGATCGCCGCCGCCTTCCGGCTTGAAGAAGGTCGTGCCGAAGTTACGGTCGGTCAGCAGCATCGTGATGGCGCCGCCCAAAACCGGCAGCGACAGGACCAGCAGGAAGGCTGTGATCAGCATGGCCCAGGCGAACAGCGGCATCTTGTGCAGCGTCATGCCCGGTGCGCGCATGTTGAAGATTGTGGTGATGAAGTTGATCGCACCCAGGATCGACGATGCACCGGCAAGGTGCAGCGAGAAGATCGCCATATCGACAGCCGCGCCGGGATGACCCAGCGTCGAGCTCAGCGGCGGGTAAATCGTCCAGCCCGTGCCGGCGCCGCCGCCGATCAAGGCGGAGAGGATCAGCAGCAGGAAGGCAGGCACCAGCAACCAGAACGAAATGTTGTTCATGCGCGGGAAGGCCATGTCGGGCGCGCCGATCATCAAAGGGGCGAACCAGTTGCCGAAGCCGCCGATCAGGGCGGGCATGACAACGAAGAACACCATGATCAGGCCGTGGGCCGTGACGATGACGTTCCATTCGTGGCCGTCTTCCATGAACTGCACACCCGGTTCGTGCAGTTCCATCCGCATGTAGACGGAGAACGCGCCCCCGATCAGCCCCGCGATGACGGCGAAGATCAGGTACATCGTTCCGATGTCCTTGTGGTTGGTCGAACAGATCCAACGGGTGAAGAAACTGGTCGGGGCGCCGTGATCGTCGTGATGCGCGCCAGCAGCCGTTCCGCTTGCCATGGTTCGTCTCCTACTTTCTGCGCCCGTTAGCGGGTCAGAACGGTTTCGTTAACGGCCTGGTCAGCGCCCTTGGCAGCAACCCGGACCGGGGCAGAGGTCGGCACAGCAGCGAATTTCTCCTGCGCTTCCTTGACCCATTTTTCAAACTCGGCTTTCGACACGATCTTGACCGCGATCGGCATGAAGGCATGGTCGATGCCGCACAGCTCGGAGCAGAACCCGTAGAAGGTTCCTTCCCTGGTCGCTTGCATCCAGGTTTCGTTCAGGCGACCCGGAACCGTGTCCAGGCGCACGCCGAAATCGGAAATCGACCAGTTATGAAGGACATCGTTGGACGTCATGATCAGGCGGATTTTGGTGTCCACCGGAAGAACGACCGGGTTGTCCGTGTCCATCAGCCGCGCAACGCCCAATTCCTTGGCTTCATCGGCCGTCCGCGCCGCGATATAGGCGTCGAAAGTGAAGTTGCCGTGATCGGGGTATTCATAGGACCAATACCACTGGTTTCCGATGATCTTCAGCGTCATGTCCGCATCTTCGACCCGGTCCGAAGCGTAGAGCAGCTTCATCGACGGAAAGACGATGGCGACCAGGATCAGCACCGGAACACCGGTCCACAGGATTTCCAGCAACTGGTGGTGCGTGGTCCGCGACGGTGTCGGGTTGGCCGACTCGCGGAAGCGGACACAGACATAGATCAGCAAGGCCAACACGAACAACGTGATGATCGTGATAAGCCACAGCAGAATTGTGTGAAATTCATAGGCCATTTCGGCAACCGGCGAGGCCGGATGCGGCAAATTCAACTGCCAAGGCTTCGGCTCGGCGGCGAGCGCCGGAGTAGAAACAAGGGCAAGCCAGCCCGCGGCCAGCGCCAAGATACGGTTGAACACCGCTTTTCTCCCGTTCCCAAATTCCCCGCGGCCCCGCCTGCAATCGGCACAAAAACCGCTTCGTCCCAATCGGACCCGATCAACCGGAACCGACATCTCGTTTGGGAGGATACAAGCCGCGGTCACCATCCCCAGATGAATGGCGGCCAGCCCCTCCCCGATTGGATTGCATTCTACCTTGCCCACCAACCCGATCAAGCGGCTCGGATGCGCTTTACTGTCGCACAAGTCAAGTAATTTGGAGAACGGATGAAGACTAAGGTCTTAGAATTCAATCGGATTGTTCTGCCTTTTCCAACTTCATGCGGAATCGATGAAGGCCGTACCAAACCAAACCAACCACCACCGGAGTCGCCGCCGCCGTTACCACGGTAGTGCTGATCTCCACGCCCACTGACGGCAAGCCTTTCACCAGATAGGAAATCAGCCCCACGGCATAGTAGCTGATCGCCGCAACGGACAGCCCTTCGACCGTCTGCTGGAGGCGCAATTGCAGCCGGGCACGGCGGTTCATACTGGCCAGAAGGTCCTGGTTCTGCGCCTGGATGGTCACATCCACCCGGGTCCGCATCAAATTGGCGGTCCGGGTGGCGCGTCGGGAAAGATCCGCAATTCGGGCTGAAACCGATTCGCATGTGCGCATGGCGGGGGCCAGGCGCCGTTCCAAGAATTCGTCGATCGTCTGATAGCCTTCGACCCTGTCTTCCCGAAGCTCGCGCACCCGCGCTTTGACCAGCGCGTAATAGGCGTCAGCGGCCCCGAACCGAAAGGCCGTCATGGTGGAGAGCGCTTCGATATCGGTCGACAACCTGGTCAACCGCCGCAGCATGTTCGCCTCATCTTCCGCGCCTTGGCTCTGATCGCGTTGATCGACGATCTGCCCCATACCCAAGGTCAAATGCGCTAACGAGCCGTCGATCGTCTTCAGCCGCCCGGAGACTTCCCGGGCGATAGGCAACGCGACGAGCGAAAACAGGTAATAGGTTCCGATCTCGATCAACCGCTGGATCAGGCGCCCGGCCTGATGTGCGCTCATGCTCGTGTTGCGGACAAGAATGCGGCCATGCCCGTCCTCGTGAAGGCGGAAATCGGTCCAGACCTGCCCCGCGCCGCGCGCAATATGGCTGACCACGAGGCCTTCAGGGTAGAAGAGCTTCTCGATTTCCCGCTCGCTGCGGGCAGACGAGTCGCTCTCTTCGAAAGCGATATTCAGCGCGACGACAAGCGTCCCGGAAATTCCATTCAGCCAATCGCGGGGCAGTTTCGTGCCGGCCGCCTCGGCGAAGGGTTGATCGAACGACCCGCGCTTGAAGAAGGTGTAGCTGGAAAATTCAGTGTGCAATTCCCACTTCACTCGTAGATTTCCGAGATCCGCGGTGTGGTGGCTGGCCTCGCTGGGCGGCGGTGTCGCGCCGAAACGGCGGCACAGGTCGGCGGCATGGTCGCGCGCATGCATTCCATCGCCGTCACCGTCCGCGTGCTGAAACGCGTAATGCGTCACCTGCAACGGCCCTTCGCAAGGCTGGAAGGGTCGCGCATGAAGTTCGTTCACCAGCTCGTAGCGCTTGGCGTTGTCGCCGATTGCAAACATCTCAACTCCCTGCCAGATTTCTCACGGCATCAGACCAAAAAAACAAAACCAGGGAAATACGGGAAACGACGAGGCTTCTCCCTATATTAGTCGTACGCGCCCGAAGGGCACATTGACAGGTGCTGGGGCGACCGATTGTCACAGATACCTTAATCCGACACGAGGAAACCGAAAAAATACCATGTCGAAAATTGCCGAAACCGATGAACTTTTCTTCCAACGCGCCGGACTGAACCTCGACAAGACGCAGGCCATCGTGGATGACGGCCTGACGGGCGCCGACGACGGGGAACTGTTCCTCGAATACCGGCAATCCGAAGCCGTAACCTTCGACGACGGCCGTATCCGCAACGCCAGCTACGATACGGCGCAAGGCTTCGGGTTGCGGTCGGTTGCCGGGGAAGTCAGCGGTTACGCGCATGCGACCGATATGTCGGAAGCGGCCATCAAACGCGCCGCCGATACGGTTCGCGCCGTCCATTCCGGGCATGCTGGCACGTTCGCCGCGCCGCCGCGCGGTACGAATACCGATCTTTACGGCGACCAGAATCCACTCGCCTCGCTTCCTTTCGAAGACAAGGTCGCCTTGCTGGAGGAGATGAACGCTTATGCGCGCGCCAAGGACAACCGCGTCCGGCAGGTAACCGCGTCGATCGTCGGGGAATGGCAAGCCATCCAGATTATCCGCCCAGGCGGGGAACGGGCGGCGGATATCCGCCCGCTGGTCCGGGTCAATGTCTCGGTCGTCGTCGAACAGGACGGTCGCATGGAATCCGGCAGTCATGGCGCAGGTGGGCGCGGCGACTTCACGGAATTCGTCCAGCCCGCCTCCTGGAAGGCGCAAATCGACGAAGCGCTTCGTCAGGCGCTGCTGAACCTGGATGCGGTGGAAGCGCCGGCCGGTGAGATGAGTGTGGTGCTGGGGGCCGGCTGGCCCGGAATTCTGCTGCATGAAGCGATCGGGCATGGCCTTGAGGGCGACTTCAACCGCAAGAAAACCTCCGCTTTCTCCGGGCTGATGGGTCAGCGCGTTGCCGCCCCGGGGGTCACCGTCGTCGACGACGGAACCATCGGCGGGCGCCGCGGCTCGTTGACCATCGACGATGAAGGAACCCCGACATCCTATACCACGCTGATCGAGGACGGCATCCTGGTCGGGTACATGCAGGATCGCATGAATGCGCGGCTGATGGGCATGGAACCAACCGGAAACGGCCGTCGCCAGAGCTTTGCTCATAATCCGATGCCACGCATGACGAACACCTATATGCTGGGCGGAGACAAAGACCCGGCGGAGATCCTCGAATCCGTTCAGAATGGCCTTTACGCAGTGAATTTCGGAGGCGGCCAAGTAGACATTACGAACGGCAAGTTCGTATTCTCCTGCACGGAGGCCTATCGCATCGAGAACGGCAAGCTCGGCGCGCCGGTCAAAGGCGCCACGCTGATCGGGAACGGGCCGGACGCCCTGACCAAGGTTTCGATGATCGGCAATGACATGCAGTTGGACCCGGGTATCGGGACATGCGGCAAGGACGGCCAGGGTGTCCCTGTCGGCGTTGGTCAGCCCACGATGCGGCTGGACGGGCTTACGGTTGGAGGAACGGCTGCTTGACCGCTTACCGCATATTGAAAAGCCCGGCCGCCGTTTTCGGCGCCGGTCTTCTTTCCGTCGCTCTGCTCGTCGGCTGTGACGATTCCTCGAATGAGCAGGATGCCGCCACCGAGCAAACCGAGGAACGTGCGCCCGGCGCAAGCGCGCAATCGGTCAAGGCCGAGAAGAAAGCGCAATTGAGTTTGAGCATCGAGCCGCAGGGATATCTGTTCATCGAAGGCCGGCATCGCTTTACGCAAACCCGGGTGTTCACCGAAACAGCCGGTGTCGGCGTCACGATGACAAGCGGCAAGGTATGCGTCAGCTATGGCAAGGAATGTGTCGAGGCGGAAGTTGCGTACCGCGTGAACGCGGGCAAGACACTGGCGCTTCAAAAGCACTATGTCGCCACGGAAACGCTGCCGGACGAAGCCGTCATCGAGTACCAGGGCGTCGACGACAACGGAAACCCAGTGTCGGTAAGGACGGATATACAGCTGGAAATCCCGAAGCAGGAAAGTCGGGACTAGCGGAAGATCCACATAGTTCATCAATAGGGAGGCCGGGATGAGCGAAGCATTCCCCTTGGCCGGGAAGGTCGCCATCGTTACGGGGGCCGGGAAGAATATCGGCCGAACGATCGCATTGACCCTCGCGCAGGACGGCGCGGATATCGTGGTGAACGGCCGATCCGATGTCGCATTGCTAAACGCCGTCTCAGCGGAAATCGAAGCCTTGGGCCGCCGCGCCCTGGCGGTGCCCGCCGATGTTTCCAAAGAAGGCCAAGTCAAAGAGTTGGTGGCAAAGGCGGTGGCGCATTTCGGCGGCATCGATATCGCCGTCAGCAATGCGGGTCTGCGCCGGCAAACGCCGCTGATCGAAATGGACTTCGCGGAATGGCGGGAGATCATGTCCGTCGCGCTGGATGGCGCTTTCTTGCTTGCCCGGCATACGGTGCCGGAAATGATCAAGCGGGGCGGCGGCCGTTTCGTGGGATTGAGCGGGGTATCGCACCACGCGGGCGTTCCCAACCGCGTCCATGTGAACGCGTCGAAGGCCGGGCTCGAAGGCTTGATTCACGGCATGGCCGGTGAATTGGGACAATACGGAATCACCGCCAACGCCATCGCCCCCGGCGCCATCGATACGGCCCGCGGCGCTTCCGCCGGCGCCATGCCGACCGCGCTGAGCCTGGACGGCATCCCGTTGCACCGGCTGGGCACGCCGGATGAGATCGCCGCCGCGGTCCGTTATCTCGTCGGACCGGGTGGGGGCTACGTCACCGGGCAGACCCTGCACGTCAACGGCGGCAAGGTCGTGAGCTGACCGCTTAGTCTTCGCTTTTTTTCGTCAGGTATTTGACGGCCCGGGCGGAGGGCTCCGGGAAAGCGAGACTGACGCCGCGGGCCAAACCGCGATGCAGTTTGCCAAGGGCGTCTATTCTGGCCCTGCGTTTGTCATTGGCGTCGATCTTGTTCCATTTCGCATGCGGGATGGATGTCTTTTCAAGCATGTCGTCATAGGCGGCCTCGTAGTCGCCCCAGCGATGCCGATTACGGATATCGTCGTCCGTCAGCTTCCAGCGCTTTTCCGGGTTTTCCAGGCGCGACTCGAACCGCTGCAACTGGGTTTCCGGCGTGATGTCCAGGAACAGCTTCACGATACGGAAATCTTCCGCCAACAACTGCTTCTCGAATTCCTTGATTTCGCGATAGGCCCGCTTCCAGGCTTTCTCGTCGGCCAGGGCTTCCACCCGCTCGACCAGGACACGGCCATACCAGGAACGGTCGAACACAGCGATTTCCCCGGCACGCGGCATTCGGGTCCAGAACCGCTGCAGCCAGTGTTCCTGTTTCTCGTGCTGATCGGGTGCACCGATCGGATAGACGCGCAGTGTTCGCGGATCCATCGTCCAGGCCAGGCGCCGAATCAGCCCGCCCTTGCCAGCGGCGTCCCACCCTTCCAGCACCACGACACCGCGTATGCCCTGTGAACTGTAGCTGGTTTGCAGAAGCATCAATTGATGCTGCAATTCGGCATACTTCTTGTCGTATTCTTCGCGTTTCACATCGACCTGCGCTTTGGGGTTCTCCGGGTTTCAACGCCAGCGTCTATCCCAGGCTCAAATCGAACGCGGTCGCGGGTGGATTGGCAAGGCCGATCAGTAACGGCAGGCGTCATAGATCGGATCGATCTTCCGGCCCCATTTCGACTCGTAGTCTTCCAGCAGATCCTGAGCATAGGTCTTTCCGGATGCGATGATCGATTCGAGCGGCTCGATATACTGTTGCTCGTCCAGACCGCTTCGGGCGCTGATCTCGCCGCGCCGCTTCAAGCCGCCCCGGCAGATTTCGACCGCCCTGCGCGCGACGTCCATCACCGTGCCGTCCCGGAACGGAACGTCGAGAGCGGCCTTGGGAACGGAATCGCGCAGGACCGACATCTCCTCCACCGTCCAATCGGAAATCAGCGCTTCGGCTTCGTCCAAGGCATGGCTGTCATACAACAGCCCGACCCAGAATGCCGGCAACGCACAAAGATTGCCCCACGGCCCCGCATCGGCGCCGCGCATTTCTATATATTTCTTCAATCGTACTTCCGGGAAGGCGGTGGTCATATGATCCGCCCAGTCTTCCATGGTGGGCAGTTGCCCCTCGAACCCTTCCAGCTTGCCGGCCATGAAGTCCCGGAAGCTCTTGCCCGCCACGTTGTGGTAGATGTCCCCGCGATGAACGAAATACATCGGCACGTCCAGGATGTAGTCCACCCAACGCTCAAACCCGAACCCCTCCTCGAATACGAAGGGAAGCATGCCGCACCGGTCGGGGTCCGTGTCGGCCCAGCACGCGCTGCGCATGCTCAGGAACCCGTTGGGCTTGCCTTCCGTGAAGGGCGAATTCGCGAACAGCGCCGTCGCGATCGGCTGCAGGGCGACCGAGACCTGCATCTTGCGGATCATGTCCCGTTCGGACCCGAAATCCAGGTTCACCTGGACGGTGCAGGTCCGGATCATCATGTCGATGCCGTGGGCCCCGCGCGTCGGCATATAATCCCGCATGATCTTGTAGCGGCCCTTCGGCATCCAGGTGACGTCTTCGCGCCGCCATTCCGGATCGAAACCAAGGCCGAACATATCGGCGCCCATCGGCTCGCATACCTGCTTCACCTGGTGCAAATGGGTATGCACCTCGCTGCAGGTATCGTGCATGGTGCGAAGCGGGGCGCCGGACAGTTCGAACTGTCCGCCCGGTTCGAGTGTTATCGAACCGCCCTTGCCGTCAAGCAAGGCGATGATCTTGTCGTTCTCGTAAACACCTTCCCAGCCGAACTGCAGAAGGCCCTCAAGCACCGCCTTGATTCCGGGCGTGCCTTCGTAGGGAAGACGCCTATGCGTCTTCGTATCATAGGCGAACTTCTCGTGTTCCGTTCCAATCCGCCAATCGGCGGCCGGCTTGCATGCCGTTTCGATATAGGAAACGAGCTGTTCTTTCGATTCGACCAAGTCGCTCGATGGAGCCGACGGGCTGCTCATTGGGGCGCATCCTCACTCACTGGCACGTTCTACTGGCCCGGTAACCCGCGCCGGCTGAAATTTTCGATACAAGACGTGTTTTCGTTTTCCAATGCAAGCAACTGGCAGGAAAAAGCCCCGGTGCCGGAGGTCAAAAGTTCGCTACCGGTCAGTAGCGCTCCGGCGGCGTCGCCGACCAGTCCCCGGCGAGCGCCTGCCATACGGTCAAAGCTGCGAGTCCCGCCGTCTCCGCCCGCAATATCCGGGGCCCCAACCCCGCAAACCGCACGTTCTCGCGGCTTTCCAAAAGTCGGCGTTCCTCGGGCGTGAAACCGCCTTCCGGGCCGATCAGCAGGGTGGCCGGCGCACCTGCCGGAAGTGCGGAGACGACACCCGCGATCGGCCGTGCATCACCGAATTCGACACATGCTACTAATGTCCTATCCAGGGGGTGGTCGTCCAAGGCCTTGTCGAGGCGTATCGGGTCGCCGACCTCGGGCAGGTCCAACCGCTCGCACTGTTCCGCGGCTTCGGTCACATTCGCCGACAAGCGTTCGGCCTTCACCCGCTCCACGATGGTCCGTTGGGTGACGACAGGCTGAATTCGGGCGACGCCCAGTTCGGTGGCTTTCTGAACGAGGAAATCCAACCGCGCCCGCTTGATCGGCGCGAAAAACAACCAGACATTCGGGCTCGCCTGTTGCGCGCGCAATCGCGCGCCGACAGCCAGGGATGCCCATCCCTTGCCGATCCCATCGATCCGGGCCGTCCATTCCCCGTCTCGGCCATTGAACAGCGTAATCCAACGACCGGGTTCCAGCCGCAGGACAGACCGTAGGAAATGCGCGTGGTCCGGCGACAGGCCCACCGCCGCCCCCTCGGCAAGGTCGCTTTCGACATAAAGACGCGTGGCCGGCTTGTCTGCCATGAAGAGCACTCCGATACAGATGGTTTCGGAGAAGGTCCTACAATGTTATCAGCGGGGATGCTACGCATCGCCGACCGATGCCGAAACTGATTTCAAGCGGGTTCGCACACCCGATCTGATCACGGATCGCCCCAAAATGGCCAAAACAGAGAACAGCGCAGACGCTTCCGATATCGTTCAGGACAGTCCCGTCCTGCGCGCCCTGCCGGCGTCGTTTCGGCCCTATGCGCGTCTGGCGCGGCTGGACCGCGCGATCGGCACCTGGCTGCTGCTGTTGCCATGCTGGTGGGGGATGAGCTTGGCCTGGATCGGCCATCCCGCCCTGCCCTTGCCGTCGCCCTGGTATTTCCTGCTGTTCGGGATCGGCGCGGTGGTCATGCGCGGCGCGGGATGCACTTGGAACGACATCACGGATCGCGACTTCGACGCCAAGGTCGCCCGCACGGCCACCCGGCCCATTGCAGCCGGTGAGGTTTCGGTCAAGATGGCTGTCCTGTTCATGGCGGCGCAGGCGTTGATCGGATTGTTGATCCTGCTTCAGTTCAACCGGGAGACGGTCATCATCGGCATCGCCTCGCTGCTGCTGGTCGCCGCCTATCCCTTCATGAAGCGGATTACCTACTGGCCGCAGGCATGGCTTGGCCTGACCTTCAATTGGGGCGCCCTGGTCGGGTGGTCATCCATGCAGCCCGGCATTGCCGCCCCTGCCCTGGTTCTCTATGCCGCAGGCTTTTTCTGGACGCTGGGCTACGACACGATTTATGCGCATCAGGACAAGGAAGACGACGCCTTGATCGGCGTGAAGTCGACCGCTCTTCGCCTCGGCGACGGCACCACGAAATGGCTTTGGGGTTTCTACGGCATCACGGTTCTGCTGATCGGCACCGCCGGCTGGCTGGCATCGGCGGGGTGGGCGTTCTGGCCGCTTTTGGCCCTGTCCACCGCCCATCTGGTTCGGCAGATCCTGACCGTCAAGATCCATGACCCGGCCGACTGCCTCGCCCACTTCAAATCGAACCGGCATTTCGGTTTCATCGTCCTCGCCGCGATCATCGCCGGCGGCATAACCACAGGGTAGCGTGCCATGATGGCTTCCGACATGAACATCATCCTTGAAAACACACGGGTGATGGCGCCGCGACTGGTGCCGGAGATCCAACTCCATCTGGCCGACGAGGACCGCGCCCTGTACCGCGCAGGAGAGGACGAGTTGGAATCGCTTGGCGTCGGCATGCCCTATTGGGCTTTTGCCTGGGCCGGCGGACAGGCCCTGGCACGGTATATCCTGGACAATCCGAAGACGGTCGCCGGGCGGCGGGTGCTTGATTTCGGCGCGGGTTCCGGTCTGGTCGCGATCGCGGCCGCATTGGCCAACGCCTTCGACGTCACCGCCGCCGACATCGACCCGGTCGCCGCCCAGGCGATGGAACTGAACCGCACGCTGAACGACGTGTGGTTCGAGGTCGAGATGGAAGACGTCATCGGCATGAAAGGCGATTGGGAAGTGCTGCTTGTCGGCGACGTCTGCTACGACAAGGAAATCGCCGACAAAATGCTGCCCTGGCTGCGCAGCCAGCACGCGATGGGACGCCGGGTTCTGTTCGGCGATCCCGGCCGCTTTTATTTGCAGGGAATGGGGCTGGAACCGCTTGCCTCCTATCACGCCGAAACGACCGGCATCATGGAAGACAGCGATCTTCGGAACGCCCGCGTGTGGCGGTTCGCCGCCTAGGGCGCGACGCCACCGATTGACCGCGGATACGCCTGTCCCGAAAAAAGTTTCGGCTCACACCTAGTAATATTCCATGGAATGTATATATTCGGCATTAACATTCCTTGGAATATTAATGGGAGAATCAAGATGTCAGTCTCGCGCCGCGGATTCATACGGACAATCGGGGGAACCGGGATCGTGTTTGCCGCGGCCGGTATCGGCCTGACGCAATGCGACCGCATGCCGGCCTCCGCCGTCGAACCTTGGGTCGCCCCCGGCGCCGGCCGGCCGGATATCCGCGAATGGGCGCTGGCTCACGCTCTTTTGGCGCCGAATCCGCACAACATGCAGCCTTGGATCGCCGACCTTAGGGAAGAAAACGCGGTGACCTTGCATGTCGATCCGGATCGCCTGCTTCCTGAAACCGACCCCTTTGGGCGGCAAATACTGATCGGTCACGGCACTTTCCTGGAACTCTTCGATCTGGCGGCGCGTAAAGCCGGGTACCGGGCGGAGATAAATCTCTTTCCCGCCGGCAGCGCCGGTGAGGCGAGCCCGGCAGTTGCCATCGCCCAGCATCCGGTAGCTCATATCGTCCTTGCCAAGGACGAGACCCTTGAGCCCGACCCCTTGTTCGACGCCATCCTGAACCGGCGTTCCTGCAAGGAGCCCTTCGATATGGAAAGGGCTGTGACCGAGGCCCATGCCCAAGCCTTGCGCACCAGCCAGAAAGACCCGGCCGTGTCCTTGACGCTCGCGCGTGACGGAGATCTTCCGGCCACGCTTCGGACCTTGACCACAGACGCGATGGTCACGGAGATGGAAACGCCGAGGACATTGGGGGAGAGCATCAAGGTCATGCGAATCGGCGCCGATGAGATCGCTGAAAACCCTGACGGCATCGACTTGCACGGCCCGATGTTCTGGTGGCTTAAAAACCTTGGTCTGATGACGGAAGAAAAGGCCATGACGCCGGGCACCATCGCCTATCAGGGTGGCATCGACTATGCGCTCGGCTGGGCCGGCGCGACGCCGTCCTTCGGTTGGATCTCGACGAACGGCAACGATCGGGCAACGCAGGTGGCTGCGGGCCGGGCCTATGTTCGCCTGAATTTGCAGGCGACGGCATCCGGAGTCGCGATGCACCCGGTCAGTCAATTGCTACAGGAATACCCGGAAATGACGGACCTGCAGCGGCAGTTCTACGAAGCCACCGAAACGCCGCGTCAACGCACTGTTCAGATGCTGTTCAGGCTGGGCTATGCGGACCAGCCCGCCCCGACACCGCGGCGCCCACTCGACGCTTTGCTGCGAACCTGATCTGATCCTCGGCATGAAGGATCAATCGGATAACCGCGCCACCACAACCGATGACGCTATCGACCCCGCCCTTGGATTCAGGGTCGTCAATTGGATCGGGATTATCGAACAGCTGGCGCGCAACAAAGCCAACCGCGAATTGGCCGAAACAGGGCTTCCGTGGAACCAATTCATTCTGCTGAACCATTTCAGCCACCGGCCGGCGGACGGCAAGACCGTGACCGGCGTCGCCCGCGCGATGCAACAGCAGCAACCGGGTGTTACCAAGACCATGAAAGCGATGGTCGATGCAGGCCTGTTACGCCATGAACCCGATCCCGATGACGGGCGGATAAAGCGGCATTTCATAACCGATTTCGGAAAGCACCGGCACAAGGAAGCGGTGAAATGTATTCTGCCCGGGATCGGTTGGCTGTTCCAAGACTGGACCGAGGACGAGATGACGACGCTTTTCGGTCAATTGGACCGGTTGAAGGTTCGGCTCGACGATAACCGGTGACGCGCCGCCGGCCTCGGCCTCACGTCACCCGGCGGGTTGAATAGCCAAAAGGGACAGCGGTCGGCGCCAGGATCGCCTGCAGGGCCGCCCGCCTCTCCGCGTCACCAACCATCGCATGGATGAAATCATCCGGGCCTTGATCCGCTGCGTGGCGCCCGCGGATCAGTTCCAGGGCCTCGGCCGTGCTCATCGCGCGGTAACGCCGGCCTTCGCACGGCACCGCGGAAAGCGCGATCGGGCCGCCTTCATCATGTTCCAAATGCCCCCGCGTCCCGACATAAGCATAGACGGTCGTGTGGACCTCCTCGCCCGACAAGCGCAGGTTCACGTCTTCCAGCGCGGCGAAATAATAATTGGCCGCCCTGATTTCACTGTGGTGCATGATCTCCAACTGACGGTCGTCCAGCCAGGTCACGGCCAGCCCAACCGTCGCCCCGTCGGAAACCTGCAGCATCGCCGGAACAGCACCGTAGGACGTGATATGGGCGGAAAAGACGACGTCGAAATCCCGCAGGAATCCGCGCTCCACCGGAATCACATGGCCGTCCTTGTCGCCGAACTTCTGCCACAACCGTTCCGGCGACTGGTTCGACCCGAAGGCGAGAACCGGCGTTCGCCCGATCTTAAGCGATGGATCGAAAGCCGCCGCCACCCCGTTCCGGTAGACGAAACTTTCACGCGGGAAGGCGTAAGGGTAGTTCCTGGCCCGGGCCAGGACCGCGTCCCGGTCCGTTTCCAAGAGCGGCGTTGTCGCCATCACATTCCTTACAGGTGATCGATCCGGAAGCGGGCATAGGCGTCGTCGATATTGGCGGACGACTTCTGCCACCAAACCTTACGCGCTTCCTCATAGGTCTGGAACGGACCGATCCGTTCTTCTTCGCCCTTGGCGATCGTCTTGAAGTCGGTGCCCGTATAGGTCCCGCCGACGACCCACCATTCGTCGTGCTCTTCCTTTTCGATATGGAAACGGGCATAGGCCTCGTCGACATTCTCCATGCTCTTGGCGCGCCAAACGGCCTTGGCCTCGTCATAAGTGTCGAACGGGCCAAGGCGGAGAAGTGTTTGTCCGGGAGCGACGTCATTGAACTCGGTGCTCGTGTAAATGCCGCCGACGACCCAATATTGTTCCGACATCGCTTGCTCCTACAAAATCCAAAGGCTTTAAATTGCTGGCAATAATCATAACGCATCCGGCGTATAACGGCTTGCGGGATTTGCCTCAACCCCCGCATGAGGGTAGTGAAGCCGCTTGATCGGCGCGACCCGGCTGCAATGGAATTCCGCAATGCCTTATGCCTCCCTTCGCGACTTCATGGACCGCCTGGAGCGGAACGGTAAGCTCGTCCGCACCAAACAGCCGGTCTCCCCGTTCCTGGAGATGACGGAAATCCAGACCCGGCTGTTGGCCGAGCGCGGGCCGGCGGTGCTGTTCGAGAACCCGATCAGGCCTGACGGCTCCCCCTATGACATGCCGGTTCTGACGAACTTGTTCGGGTCCGTTGAACGCGTTGCCTGGGGCATGGACCGGACGCCCGACCAGTTGCGTGAGGTCGGCGAGACCCTAGCCTTCCTGCGCCAGCCGGAACCGCCCGGCGGGTTCCGCGAAGCGCTCGATCTGCTGCCGCTGGTCAAAACCGTGATGGCCATGAAGCCGCGCACCGTGGGCCAGGCGCCCTGCCAGGAAGTGGTGCTGGAAGGCGACGATATCGACCTAAACCGCTTGCCGATCCAGACATGCTGGCCCGGTGAGCCCGCGCCGCTGATCACCTGGCCGCTTGTCGTCACACAGGGACCGAACCCGAAGGGCGACAAGACCGACGTGTTCAACCTGGGCATCTACCGCATGCAGGTGACCGGCCGCGACACGACGTTGATGCGCTGGCTGAAACATCGCGGCGGCGCACAGCATTACCGGAAGTGGAAGCAGGAGCGGCCCGATCCCCTGCCCGCCGCGGCGGTTCTCGGCGCCGATCCCGGCACGATACTGGCCGCCGTCACGCCGGTGCCCGATACGTTGAGCGAATATCAATTCGCCGGGTTGCTACGCGGCAAGAAGGTGGACCTGGTCGACTGCAAGACGATCCCGCTGAAGGTTCCGGCGGAGGCCGAAATTGTCCTGGAAGGCCATGTCATGCTGGACGAGTTCGGCGACGAAGGACCCTATGGCGACCACACAGGCTATTACAATTCGGTCGAGCCCTTCCCCGTTTTCAAGATTTCCGCGATCACCATGCGACGGAACCCTATCTATCTGTCTACCTTCACGGGGCGGCCGCCGGACGAACCGTCGATCCTGGGCGAAGGCCTGAACGAGGTTTTCATACCGCTGCTGCAACAGCAGTTTCCCGAGATCGTGGACTTCTGGCTGCCGCCGGAAGGATGCAGCTATCGGATTGCGGTAATCTCAATGAAGAAAGCCTATCCCGGCCACGCCAAGCGCGTGATGCTGGGCGCCTGGTCGTATCTGCGCCAATTCATGTACACGAAATGGGTGATCGTGGTGGATGACGACATCAACGCCCGGGATTGGAAGGACGTGATGTGGGCCCTGTCGACGCGGATGGACCCTGCGCGCGACATCACGATGATCGAAAACACGCCCATCGACTATTTGGACTTCGCCTCCCCCGTCAGCGGGTTGGGTTCGAAAATCGGTCTGGACGCAACCAACAAGTGGCCGCCGGAAACCAACCGCGAATGGGGCGAACAGATCCGCATGGAGCAAGATGTCATCGACAAGATCGATCGGCTTTGGCCGGAGCTGGGCCTGCCCGGATCGGGCAAGAGCATCTGGTAGGCGCCCAAACCGGCATATTGTCCGGCTACGTTTCTGAAACCTGCCTATTCGCATTTGTCGGTTCAATTGCGAATTCTTCGCATGTTAGTGTGAGGCAACAATAAAAGACCCCTTTTACCCCTTGTTCGGCTGAGAAAATGACTGCGATAGCAACGGATAACGACACCGGCACAAACCGGCTGCCCTACTGGTTCAGCGCAGGCCATCTATGCATCGACTGGCCCTTCGGCGCGATGTATCTGCTGGTGCCGTCGGCCGGCATCTTCTTCGGCTGGTCGCCGGCCCAGGTCGGGTTGGTCCTGACGCTGCAAAGCGTGGGCGCGGCTTTCGCCTATCTGCCCGCCGGGTTGCTGATGGACCGCTTGTCGGAACGCGGCCGGTGGCTGGCGGCAACCTTCTTCTGGGTCGCCTTGGGCTATGTTCTGGCAAGCTATGCTGGCAGTTTCTGGCCGCTGGCCCTGCTGATGGCCTTCGCTTCGCTGGGCGACGCGGCGTGGCACCCGATGGCGACCGGCATCCTGGTCAAGATGAACCCGCACCAGCGCGGGCGGGTCTTGGGCATCCACGCGATCGGCGGAACCTTGACCGGCGTCTTCTCGCCGTTGATCGCAGGCGCCCTGCTGGAATTCATGGATTGGCGCGGCGCGATGCAGGTTGTGGTGATCCCGACCGCCATCATGGGTTTCGTCTTTCTGTTCTATGTTGCCCGGAAGATCCCCCGGGTCGAGGTTGCGCATGCGGACCGCCCGAACCTGAAGCTGCTGCTTCGGCAATGGGGCACGCCGGTCGGGGCCACGATCGCGGTCACCATGATGCTCTACAATCTGGGCCTGATCGGCGCGACCGCGATGGCGCCGCTGTATCTGCGCGACGCGATCGGCTTGGACACCTTCTATGTCGGACTCGCCTTTTCCGGTGCGATCCTGGTCGGCGCCTTGGTTCAACCCTATGTGGGACGGCTTTCCGACGATATCGGGCGCTGGCCGGTCATTGTCATCGGGGCCCTGCTCGGCGCGGGCGGCGCCTTGATACTGATCCTGTCCAACGATCTGATCTCCGCCCTGATCGGGCTGGCGGGGTGCATCGGCGCGCTGAACGCGGTGCGGTCCTGCGTGCTGGCCTGTGCCGTCGACATGTCGGGCAAGAGCGAGGCGACGACCCTGGCTATCGCCTTCGCGGTTCTGGACGGCGTCGGCGCTTTCGGCGCAGTCACGGCCGGTTGGCTGGGAACAGAGGATATCAGCCGTGCCTTCATTCTGACCGTCATCTGCAGCACGGCGGCCGCGATACTGGCCCTCTTCCTGATCCGGTTCTCTCACAAGGCCGCGATGGGCCGTTGATACGGGTCGCCCCCGGGCCTACCTTACTGTCGGAACGACCGTTTAAGGATAGGTGCCGACATGTTCTTCATGACGTCGAAACACAAGCTTGAAATGCCGAGCCCGCAGGACGCCCTGCCGGGCCGGGACCGGCCGCTGGATACGCCGGATACGCATTTCGTTTCCGGCGCGCGGATCAAACCGCCATTCCCCGCGGGCATGCAGACCATCGTCTTCGGTCTGGGATGCTTCTGGGGCGCCGAGCGCGTGTTCTGGAAAACGCCCGGCGTCTATTCGACTGCGGTCGGCTATATCGCCGGCCACACGCCGAACCCGACCTATGAGGAAGTGTGCAGCGGCCGGACGGGACATAACGAAGTCGTCCTGGTGGTCTATGACCCGGCGAAGGTGGACACGGCGGAAATCCTGAAGGCGTTCTGGGAGTCGCACGATCCGACCCAGGGCATGCGGCAGGGCAACGATGTCGGGACGCAGTACCGCTCCGGCATCTATGTTTTCACGGAAGAGCAGCGGCTGCTGGCCCAAGCTTCAAAGCGCGAATACGAAGCCGCCCTGGGTAAGCACCGCATGGGCGCGATCACGACCGAAATTCTCGACGCGCCGCCGTTTTATTATGCGGAAGACTATCACCAGCAATATCTGGCGAAGAATCCGAACGGCTATTGCGGGTTGGGCGGAACGGGCATCAGTTGCCCTATGCCGAAGGCGGTCGATACCGCGGCGGAGTGACAGTCAGGCAGGCCGGGTAAACTCGGGTGCCGGGGTCAATTGACCTCCGCAATGTTGATTGCCATCTCCCGCGCCGCCGCTTTCTCGAGTGCCGCGCTTTTCTTGGCTGTGACCCCGTCGAAATCCTCGACGCCTTGGCTCAACGCGAAACAAGCCAGACTTATGGATAGGGGAATCTGAACCTTCTTCCCGTCCCGCTCGCCTTTTTCGTAATACTGCAGCACCCGCCGCTTGAGCCCCAGAGCGTCTGCGGCGTCCTTTTGCGAGAACCCCATCTGCTTGCGCCAACGCTTGAATTGACCGGGTGTCACTTTTTTTCCTCGATTTTCTAATATGCGGCAGCGCAAGAAGTGGTTGAGTTGCCAGAACAAACAACCGGCGGACTGTACAAAGGCCCCATTTGTCGATCAAGAAAAAGCGCACACGGTGCACATTTTTTCTTGCGAAGCGCACGAGGTGCGCCTACGTGTTACCCGAAAGCGCACGAGGTGCGCAAGACGGACTGCAGAACAACCCGATAGCGGGCCACGTGACATCCGTCCCACCAAGAGGAGAAATGTTCATGACACACACGTTATATGTCTGGCGTGAAAAAGCCTATGACGGCGAAATCGCGTTGGCGCGTAAGGGTCATCTGCTCAACTCCGCCGGGGCCCGGAAGGCCCATACCTTGGAAATCAAGCCGAAGCTTGTCTTCCGGGTACGCCACGACGATGCGGAGGAGCTGGTGACGGACCCGGTGGATGTCTACCACCTGACCCACAAATACCCGCAAAGCACGGTCGATATCCTGCCTGTCATCGTCTGACCGCAAGGCCGGTTCGTCGCACCCTCTCTTAGGTCGTTAGAGCCCGACACAACCGGTCCTTTTCCTTTCCCCTTGACCCCGTCAAGCGGCGACAGTACCGTTCCCGCCATGAACCAGAAGCCTTCCCATAGGCGCGTCGGGCTCCTTCTAGCCCTACGACTTATCGGCCCGGCGTCCTAACGCCGGGGGCCGCAAGGCCGTGCTTTGCCCCGCAAAGCCACCTCCCGAAGGGTAATCCTTCCGCGTAACATCCGATAAGTCAGGTTCCATCAATGTACTCGAACTGCCTTCATTTCCCCGACACCGTCGCGGCGGATATCGTCGCAGCACTCCGGCTTTGCACCGCGCTGACCGCGCGACTTATAAACGGTCGCCGGACGACGACGGCCCGTCGGCGACCGTAACGAGCGCCCCAACGCATACGGAATAACGGAACAAAGACAAAGATATCAGACGCCGGCGCGGAACCACCCCGGCGACCAGGAGAGAAACCATGGCAACCACAATGCCGTTTGAGAAATACCGACCGTTCCAGCCGATCGACCTGCCGGAAAGGACATGGCCCACCAAGACGATCACCAAGGCGCCGATCTGGTGCAGCGTGGACCTGCGCGACGGTAACCAAGCCCTGATCGAACCGATGGGACCGGAACGTAAAATGCGGATGTTCGAAACCCTGGTGAAGATGGGTTTCAAGGAAATCGAGGTCGGATTCCCAAGCGCCTCCCAGACGGATTTCGACTTCGTCCGGCGGCTGATCGACGAAAACCGGATCCCCGACGACGTCACAATCCAGGTGCTGACCCAGGCCCGCGACCACCTGATCGCGCGCACCTTCGAATCCGTGAAGGGCGCGAAGCGGGTCATCATGCATCTGTACAACTCGACCTCCACCCTGCAGCGTCGTGTCGTCTTCAAGGAAGACCGCGACGGCGTGCGCAAGATCGCCGAGGAAGGCGCCAAGCTGGTGATGCAGCACGCCAAGGCGCAGACCGACACGGAATGGGTCTTTCAGTATTCGCCGGAGAGCTTCACGCAAACCGAGTTGGACTACGCGCTGGAAGTTTGCGAATCCGTGATGGATATCTTCGAAGCCCGTCCGGACAACAAGGTCATCATCAACCTGCCGGCGACCGTCGAGGTCGCGATGCCGAACATCTACGCCGACCAGATCGAATGGATGGCGCGGAACTTCAAGGATCGGGACCGGGTTATCCTGTCCCTGCACCCGCATAACGACCGGGGCACCGGCGTCGCAGCCGCCGAATTCGGGGTGATGGCCGGGGCCGACAGGATCGAAGGCACCTTGTTCGGCAATGGTGAACGGACGGGGAATGTGGACATCGTCACCCTGGGCATGAACATGTTCAGCCAGGGCGTGGATCCGACGCTCAACTTCTCCAATATGCGGGACCTGGTGAGCATTGCGGAGTACTGCAACCAATTGCCGGTCCACCCACGGCATCCCTATGCCGGCGACCTTGTCTTCACCGCCTTTTCCGGCAGCCATCAGGACGCGATCAACAAGGGGTTGAAGGCGATGGAACAGTCGAACAGCGGCTTGTGGGAAGTCCCCTATCTGCCGATCGACCCAAGCGATGTGGGCGCCACATACGAAGCCGTCATCCGGATCAACAGCCAGTCCGGCAAGGGCGGCGTCGCCTATGTCATGGAAGCGGATCACGGTTTCAAACTGCCGCGGCGCCTGCAGATGGAATTCTCCAAGTCGGTTCAACGGCTGGCGGACGAAACCGGACAGGAGCTGAGCTCCACCCTCATCTTCAACACGTTCGACGAACAGTATCTGTCTAACCAGACGCCCTATTCCTTCGTCACCCACACGACGGTGCCCGACACGCATGCGTCTGAAATGCGCCGCATCGAAGCGAAAGTGAAGCGGAACGGCGAGGAAATAGCCGTCCATGGCAAGGGCAACGGGCCGATCGACGCCTTCGTGCACGCGCTGAAAGACGAAGCCGGTATAGAGATCAAGGTGATCGACTATTCCGAACACGCGATCGGCGAAGGGTCCGACGCCCAGGCCGTCGCCTATCTGGAAGCGGAAACCGGGGATGGGGTGCGCCTGTTCGGGGTCGGCCAGGACCAGAACATCGTCCGCGCCTCGCTGAAGGCGATCTGCAGCGCCGTCAACCGGGCCGTGAGCATGACACAAGCCTAGTCGCTCGCGACCGGACCGCATAGAAAAGGGGAGGCGCGATACACCCGCGCCTCCCCTGATTCATTTGACCAAACGCCCTGGCGCTACTGCGACATCTGTTTCAAATATTCCAGTAGATCGGCCCGGTCCGCATCGTCTCTCAGGCCCAGATACGCCATCTTGTTCCCTTTGATGAGGCGGCGTGGCCGCTCGACGAAGGTATTGAGATTTTCCGGCGTCCAAACCAATCCGTCCGATGCCGCCTGCCTGAATGCGTCCGAATACTCGAACCCTTCCCTCGCGCCGATGGGGGCGCCCCATATCTTGTGGAGCGACGGCCCTGTCCGATGACTTCCCGGATCGATTGAATGGCACTGGGCGCAAATGCTCCTGTAAAGCGCCTCGCCATTCCCCGCGTCGGCGGCAATCGCCTGCCCGGTGGTGGATAGGCCCGCAACCGCGGCAACCGCCAACAAAGCCTTAACGGCACGCTTCATTCGTCTACTCCTTCAGTGCAGCCTTCTTGGATACGTCGCGAACAGTGTTTTCGATCATATCGCGGCCAGACCAGGGGTCACTTCTTGTCGACACCGTTCAGACTGGACATCGCGTCCAACAGATGAGGCACATAGGAATCGCCATGGCCGAGCGCAACCGCCTGGGCAAAGGCCTGATAGACGCCGCTGCCCACCGGTGACGTAACCCCAAGGCTTTGGCAAAGGGACTGGTAGTAGCCGACATCCTTGCGCGCGTTCGCGAGCGCGAATTTGAGGCCCGATCCGTCCCCTTCCAGTGGATAGCGCATGACCGCCTGAAACATGCCGCTGTTCAGGATGCCGGCGGAAACGAGTTCATGGAGCTTGGAGACATCGACACCTGCCTTGCGTGCCGTGGTGATCGCCTCACAGGTCGACGACGCAATCGTCATGCCCAGGAAATTGTTCAACAGCTTGATCGTATGGCCCGCGCCGAGGTCGCCGATATGGAAGATGTTCTCGCAAAACGTCGCCAGGACGGGTTTCACGTCCTCGAACAAGTCGGCATCGCCGCCGACCATGATGTTGAGGCGTCCTTCCTCCGCTTCGACCGGCGTGCGCGCCAAGGGCGCATCCAATAGACGAACACCCTTCACGGCCAGGGCTTCGGCGATCTTCTTCGTGGAGGACGGGTCGGCGGTGCTCGTATCGACCAGGATCATGCCGTCGCGTGCGCCGTCAGCGACACCGTCCGCGCCGAGTACGAGCTTCTCGATCGTCGGGGAATTCGGAAGGCACAGGAAAACGATATCCGAAGCGGCCGCGACTTCCTTCGCGGTTTTCACCTCGGTTGCGCCCTTGGAGACCAGATCGTCGACCGGTTCGCGGTTCCTGTTGCCAAGGATCGTCAGTGGATGGCCTTTCAGCATCAGGTTCTTCGCCATGCCGTGGCCCATCAAACCAACGCCGATAAATCCCACTTTCCGTTTGTCGGACATATTTCTTTCTCCCTGTTCCGGATCTGTTTGGCCGAATGGCCGGCGCGAAGCCTACCCAACCAGGAGCAGGACCACCAGACAGGGATACCATCTGCGATACTAAAATTTCAGCAGAAACTTGACCAACTTCCGTGTTTTTTCCGAGAACAAGGCGGGTGTGAAGAAACTGCCCGCCGCGCGCTTGGAAACTTCGCTCAATGTCGGGTAAGGGAAGGTCAGTGCCGCGACCGTGCCGATTTTCTGCTTTCCGGCAATTGCCTGAACCCAGGGCATGATCAGTTCGCCCGCCTGGGGCCCGGCGATCGTTGCGCCTTTCACACGCCCTTTCTTGTCGGTGACGACTTTGATCAATCCATGTGTCGCGTGTTCCGCCTGGGCGCGGTCGTTCTCG
This sequence comes from uncultured Flavobacteriaceae bacterium, assembly GCA_964350445.1. GTDB lineage: Bacteria > Pseudomonadota > Alphaproteobacteria > UBA8366 > Aestuariispiraceae > Hwanghaeella. The sequence continues at coordinate 29,410 of CAYGKA010000019.1, read as the reverse complement.
GCAAAGCTCCAGCGCAGCAGGCGGAAACCGCCTTCACCCAGCGCTTCGGCAGCCTGCGCCTCGGTCATGCCGACATGGGCCAATTCGGGGTCGGTATAGGTGACCCAGGGAAAGGCGGCGGTGTCGGATTTCGCCCAGAACATCTTGAACAGCGTCCGGCGGATGATCAGGCCCGCGTGATAGTTCGCCATATGGGTGAATTGCAGCCCCCCCGCCACGTCGCCGATCGCGAATACGTGCTTGTTCGCCGTCCGCAGCCCGTCATCCACCGTGACCCCCTTGGAGATAAAATCGATCCCGGCAGCGGAAAGGTTCAGGTCTTCGAGGTTCGGTTTTCGGCCTGCCGCGATCAGCAAATGGGTTCCAGTGACCGCCGATTGAACGCCGTCGCGCTCCACCGTCACCGTAACGCCTGACGGGCCCGGGGCCACCGACAGCACTTTCGTGCCTTCCATCAGGGTCAGGCCTTCCGCCCGCAACCGTTGTTTTACGACGCCCGCGCATTCGGGATCGTCGCGGCCGAGAATGTCGAACATCTCCACGACCGTCACATCCGCGCCCAACCGCCGGTGCGCCTGCGCCAGTTCCACGCCGATCGGCCCGCCACCGACGACGATGAGGTGGCCGACATTCTCGCCATTATCGAATATCGTCTCGTTCGTGAAATACGGCGTCTCCGCCAAACCGGGAACCGGGGGCACCAGGGCGCGCGATCCCGTGGCAATGACGAAATACTTGGCGCGAACGGTATGCCCTTTATCCGTGACGACCTCACGCGGTCCGCTGAAACTGGCGGAAGCCTCCAGCACGGTGACGCCCAGCCCGCGGAATCGATCCACGGAATCCATCGGCGCAATCGAGGCGATCACGCCTTTCACATGGTCGCGCACTCGCCCCATATCGATTTCAGGCGAGGCCGCTTTGATGCCGAACCGGTCCGCGGTGCGGATAGAATGGGCGGCATGCGCCGCGGCGATCAGCGCCTTGGAGGGAACACATCCCGTATTGAGACAGTCGCCGCCCATTTCTGCGCGTTCGATCAGGACGACCCGCGCGCCCATTTGCGATGCGCCGGCCGCGACGGTCAAACCACCCGACCCGCCGCCAATCACACAGATATCCGTCTCTATCGTTTCCGGCACGTTTCGCTCTTTCTATGGCTGTGCTGCTTCGCCTCGTACCTAGGACGGCGGTCGGCGAGGCTCCAAGCAAATCACCTCACAAAACCGTCAGAGCGAAAACCGTCAGAGGGATTTCGAGGCAATCTCGTAACTATCCTTGCTGAGTACCGGCACCGCGACGATACGTTCCAGCTGCGCCCGCATCAGGCCTTGGCGGTCCGCGTCGTAGCGCCGCCAACTGCCCAGCGCCCCAAGCATTCTGGCTGCGACCTGTGGGTTTAGAGAATCCAGTTCGATCACACTGTCGGCCAGGAAGGCGTAACCGCTACCGTCCTTGGCATGGAACCCCACCGGGTTCGCCATCGCGAAAGCGCCGACCAGCGAGCGGACCTTGTTGGGGTTCCGGATGTCGAACCGGGGATGTTTGGTCAGTGCCTTCACGCGGGAAAGCGTATCGGGGCTGCAGGCCATGGCCTGTAGTGCGAACCACTTGTCCATCACCTGCTCGTTGTCCTGCCAACGGGTTTCAAATACCTCCAATGCCGCAACGCGCTCGGGCCCCTCGATCTCGGTCAGGATCGCCAGCGCCGCGATCGTATCGGTCATATTGTCCGCGCGGTCGAAACATTCCTTGGCCATCGCCGCCGCTTCGGGTCCGTGATCCACGGTCAGATAGGCAAGCGCCGTATTCCGCAATGCCCGCCGCCCGGCCTGTTCCGCCGTCGGCGCGAAAGCTTCGCGGACCTCATTCCCGGCCATGGTCTCGCGCAGTTCGGCCCGCAGATCGGCACCGATCTTCTGCCGCAACGCGGTGCGTACGGCATGGATTTCGTCAACAAGCACGGTGCTGAGTTGTTCGCCGACGAATTCTTCCGTCGGCAAGCTGATCGCCAGGGCCTTGAAGGCGGGGTCGAGGCTGCCATCCTGCAGGATGTTCCGCACCGCCGCGACGAAGGCATTCTGTCCCGCGATGTCGGCGCCGCCGCCCGCGATGGCCGTTACCGCAGATTTCATCAGCCGCGTCGCGTATTGCTGCCCGGCTTCCCAGCGCGCGAAGGGATCGCTGTCATGCGCCATCAGGAAGGCCAAGTCGTCGTCGGTCTGGTCCGTGTGCTGGATGATCGGCGCCCCAAACCCCCGGTTGGCCGACAAAACGGGCCGGTCGGGAATATCCTTGAAGGTGATGGATTGCCGTTCTTCCGTCAGATGGATCAATCCACCTTCATCGAGGGCGTCGGAATCGCTGACCAAATCCAAATCGCCGCCATTCGCGCCCAGCAGACCGATTCGCAACGGAATATGCAGCGGAAGTTTCTCGCTTTGCCCAGGGGTGGGCCGGGTGACCTGTTCAAGGGTCAGCGTTAAGGTTCGTGCCGCCGCGTCGTAAGCGGTGGTCATGGCGACTTCCGGCGTGCCGGACTGCGAATACCAGCGCTTGAAATGGGTCAGGTCCCGACCGTTCGCGTCCGCCATGGCGGCGACGAAATCGTCGCAGGTCACCGCCTGTCCGTCATGTCGTTCGAAATACAGGCGCAGCCCCTTGTTGAACCCTTCCTTGCCCAACAGGGTCTGCATCATGCCGATGACTTCAGAGCCCTTTTCATACACGGTCGCCGTATAGAAATTATTGATTTCGATATAGCTGTCCGGCCGCACGGGATGGGATAACGGACCGGAATCTTCCGGGAACTGACGGGCCCGTAACGCGCGAACGTCCTGAATGCGTTTCACCGGCCGCGACCGTTGGTCGGAGGAGAATTCCTGATCCCGGAAAACAGTCAGGCCTTCCTTCAAGCTCAATTGGAACCAATCACGGCAGGTCACCCGGTTGCCGGTCCAATTGTGGAAGTATTCGTGCGCGACAATGGATTCGATATTCGCGAAGTCCGCATCCGTCGCGGTGCTGGCATCGGCAAGGATGTATTTTGCATTGAAGACGTTGAGACTCTTGTTCTCCATCGCGCCCATGTTGAAATCGCTGACAGCCACGATGTTGAAAATGTCCAGGTCGTATTCCAGGCCGAAGCGTTCCTCGTCCCACCGCATGGAGCGGATGAGCGAATCCATGGCATAGTCGCAGCGATCCTGATTTCCGTGTTCGACGAAAATACGCAGCGTCACGTCGCGGCCCGACTGCGTGGTGAATCGGTCCTCGACCATGACGAGATCGCCCGCAACCAGCGCGAACAAGTATGACGGCTTCGGAAACGGATCTTCCCAGACCGCCGCGTGCCGTCCATCGCCCAGATCGCGATTCGAGATGTTGTTTCCGTTCGACAGCAGTACCGGGCACGAGGCCTTGTCGCCGCGAAGCGTGACCCGGTACCGGGCCATGACGTCAGGCCGATCCGGGAAATAGGTGATCCGGCGAAACCCTTCCGCTTCGCATTGCGTGCAGAACATGGTTTTCGAGACAAAAAGCCCTTCCAGCCGCGTGTTCGCCTTCGGGTTGATGGCGACCGAGGTTTCGAGCGTCAGTGACGCGGGCGGGTCGAAAATCGTCAGCGCCTCATCGGACACTTCATAGGCCGCGGGCGGTAAGTCCTTCCCATCCACGGATATCTTCAACAGTTCCAGATCCTCGCCATCCAGAACCAAGGGCTCCCCCGGTGCACCGCCAGTGCGGTACAACTGAAGAACCGCCGAAACGATCGTTCTTTCCGGCGCCAATTCGAACGTGAAATCGACCGCCTCGACGGCATATGCCGGCGGTTCGTAGTCGGAAAGTCGAATGGTTTTGGGAAGATCGGTCTTCATGGGTTTTTGCTGCTCCTGGTGTAGAGAACCAGGAAACTAGTGCATTTTCCCGTCTTGCACACCAGCACATTCCACGCACGTATTCATACGCGGCGAGAAGGCCGCCCGTGCCCAACCATGGCCCCTGAAATGGATTATGCGGACGGTTTCTCGTTGGGCGGACGCGCCTCGACAGCGCCGGCGCCCTTCTTGCGGGCGATCTCCAGAAACCACTCGGCATCGGCCACGAGGGCTGCGAAATCCTGTTTATGGTTATCGTATTCGACGGCGCTCACACAAATTTGCACGTCGATCATCTGCCCGGCGTGCTGAAGCCCGCTTCGGCCGAGACGGTCGCAAATGCGACGCGCCGCCGGCATGGCTTGGTCCAGGACCGTTTCCGGAAGAACCGCAATAAAACGGCCGTCCTGGATACGGGCCAAGGTATCGACCACGCGCAGGGAATGCCGGGCGATCTCACTGACAAACTTGATCACCGCGTCGCGGTTTTCGCGCCGTTCCTGCGCCAACAGGTCCAGAATGTCGAAGCGCAGAATGGAAAACGGCCGCTTGTACCGGCGGGCCATCTCCACCGCTTCGGTCCCGCGCAATTCGGCATGCGACCAGTTGCTGCTGCTGGTCAGCGGATCCATGTGGCTGAGGCGCGTCAGATCGTCCTCGACCTTCCGCGTTTCGGTCACATCCCGCACCACGGTCAACCGACCGCCACCGTCCATCTCGTACTGGGCGACGATGATGACCTGCCCGCTGGGCAGGGCCTTTTCCAGGCCGTTGCTGGTCACATGCTCATGCGCGAGAAGGTTCCGCGCCTCGAAACGCAAGGAGTCGAAGACGATGGTTCCGTCCGCCGATTCGATCCGAACGCCGTCGGATGCGATCTGCAGGGCACGTTCCAAGGACTGGACGCGTGTTTCCAAATTTTGCTGCTCTGGGTCAGTCACTGCAAAGGTTCCACAATCCGTTTTCTGGAGTCTTTGTGCAGAATCTATCATTCTGGTCATGATTCATCATATCCGAAAAGGCACGATTACTGTTGATCACTACTGGCGTTCGTAAGCCACCCTGCCCCTGTTCGCTGTGACCGGCGGCACGATTCACTAGAATTTGGATAAAATGCCGGACATTCCTTCCGGGCTATTTAAGGGCGTGCGGGGGAAGCGTGGCGACGAACCCGACCGGTTCGGTCTCCGTGAATGAGGACCTCTCGCGCATCTTCGCCCAAAGCCGGCAAAGACGGGGATACTTCCCGGCCAGCGCCGCAGCCGCCTCCACACGCAACCCATAGTCCAGCACGGGCGCGAGGTAGAGTTCCGCCAGGGTCACCGTGTCGGCCTCGCCCTCAGGCAGAAGCGACTCGATGGCGGAAAACGCTGTGTCGGTCACCTTGAGTGAGGCATCGACAATGCCCTGGTCCGTCTCGCCGCCCTCGACGGGCTTGCGCAGAACTTCCACGAACACACCCCAAACAAGCGCCGCATAGAGATAGTTGTCGCAAATTCCGATAACCTGGTTCTGCCGCGCGCGTTCCATGGCCGCGCGGGGTTGAAGCGACGGGCCCGGAAAAGCTTCGTCCACAAAGCGGATGATCGCCTGCGTTTCGATTACCCGGGTTCCGTTCCACACGAATACCGGCATCTTTCCGAACGGGTGCAATTCCCTGTTCGGGTCCGGCGGGTCGTCGGCGAAGGGATTAAGCGGGACAAGCCGATACGCGACCCCTTTTTCGGCCAGGGCAAGTCGCGCGATACGAACATAGACACTGAAATCCATGCCGTGGAGTTCAACTTCCGTCATCACTCTGCCCTCATCATCCCGGCGCTTTTCGAATAGTCATCCGCGGAAGCGGCAACCGGGCTTGCCTTGGGCGCGGAGGCACCATCACTGCCATTGAAATTAAGTATAGTTTCATGCGAACAGTTACCTAAAGGTGCAATTTTCTTCATCATGGTTTCGGAGTCAGACATGAATCGCCTTCTCGCCGCTTTGTCATTCGCCGTTTTCCTTTTGATCCCAGCGAGCGCGCAACTGAATGCCCGCAGTTGGGACCCCACGCCAATGGCGGAGGCGAACGACTACCTCAACATCCAGCATATCAAGGACGGCGGGCGCCAGATCATCATGGTTTTCTGGGCGGCGCCGCCTTTGATTTCACTGGACCTTGATGGGGCCGCCCAAGCCCGCGAAATCCTGGACAATTACCTGATGATCGGCTTGGCCCATGTCGTGGTGGGCAATAACGGTCTTATCCAAGGGGCCGCGACGGATAGTCCGATCGTGAAAACGGCATCGGGAGACGTTCTGAACATCCTTTCGGAAAACGACATTCCCCCGGTTCCAATGGCTGTGCTGACGGTTTTCCGGACTTCTTTCGTCAAGAATATCGGCGCCCTTGGCGAGCAGGTCGTATGGAGGGTTTATGACGGGTCGAAGGCGAAGGCCTGCAGCGAGGGAGGCTTGATCGTTTCCTACAACGGCGAGGACTACGATTACCGGACACCGGTCCCGGGGTGCTGAGGCTGTTTACCCGTTTTCCAAACCCGCCCAAATTTCCTCGACGCGCTGTTTGATCATCAGCGCTTCTTCCCAACGGTCGGACAATTCGTAACCGTCCGGTCCGGTGATCGCGTATTCCGGCGGCCCCAGTTCGCACAGGAAATTGACCACGCCGTCCGCGGGCGCGCGATTGCGCCAGGACCGCAGGCCATAGGTCCACCAATGGGTGAACTGTTCGAACCATTTACCATGCTGGGGAAAGGAGATTTGCACCTGAACCTGTTCCCGGCTGGCCACACGGCCCTGAAATGCTTCGGACCGGTCAAGGATGCGCTGGATCAAAGCATCGTCTTCTGCGGAGATGGGATACCAGAACTCCCGATCCACAAGATAATGGGAAAGATCGGCACAAAGCGGCATTTCCGGGATCGCATCGATCAGTTGCAAAGTCGCGAACAAATCGTTGGTTATGCAGTTCCGGTGCGTTTCGAACAGGATCGGAACCTCTTCCTCGCCCGCCATGTCGATCCAGGCCCGGATGACGGGGATCATGTCCGCCACCGCAATCGGCATTACCTGTCCGATGATGTTTACGTACCGGGTGTCGAATTCCTTGGACATCCGCAGCACAGGCCGCAGATCCTCGATCGTCTGGGGAAAGGCGTTGATGAGGCAGCCGAGCCCATGGCGCTCGAAATGGGGACGGGTCGCCAGCGCTTCGTCGTTGTTCATCACCCCCAAATCGATCGCCATGCCGGCGTAACCGGCATCGGCAACCATTTGGAAGTTCTCCTCGACAGGCCGCTCAAATCCGTCGGGCCGCCGCAACTCCATCGCCCAAAGCGACTGGAAAATCTCCAATCTCTGCATCAGGCGTGCTTCGCATCGGCGGGATGTTCATCGGGCAGGCCGTCGGCGATCCAAACCTGATCCATCGGATAGTCCGCTTCCGTCCGACCGTTCATGAAGCGGCGGATGGCCTGCGCCTGGAAGCCGAAATATGTCATCGAGTAGGGCTCCCGCCCCCACTTCTCGACGATATCCCGGTGCAGGTCGGGAAGCAGGTGGAAGGGTACCGACGGAAACGTGTGATGCGCGGTGTGGTACTGCATGTTCCACGCCATCCACCGCATGACACCATTGGTGCGCAGGGTGCGGGTATTCTCGAGCGTATTCGGATTGTGGCTCAGCCCCAGATGCTCGCTGGAATTCTGGAGTTGGTGGACAATTTTGGTAAGCATTATGGGCGCCAACCAATAGATCACCGCCGCCCAGCTTTCGAAGGCCAGTGACGCCACGGCTATCGCGCAATACAGCAGGAAATGGATCCTGCCTTCGAAGACGACCGTCGCGTGCTCCTTCTCGCGGATATAGGGCTCGACCACGACGCCGCGCGTGAACCGCAGGATCCGCGCAATCCGCGTCTGCCAATAGACGATGCCGGACATCCAAAGAAGATAGCTTCCCAGCGTAAAGGGCTCGCGCGCCAACTCCCCGTCCTTCTCCCAATCCTGGGTGTGGCGGTGATGGGCGAAATGCTGAATCTGGTCGAAATCCCGCGGATAGAGCTCAATGAAACCGACCAAGCGCCCGAACCACTCGTTGAGCCAACGCGTTTGAAAAACCGTGTTGTGGCTCAGTTCATGCTGCGCGGCATAAAGGAAATTCAGCAACACCCCGTGCAGGATGAAGACCGGGACCGCCCAATAGGTGCCCCAAACCTGCCACAGCAGGAAGCCAGTGGCGCAAATGGCGCCCAGATGGCTCGCCATCTGCACTCCGCCCCGAAGGTCGGATTTCGCGCTAAGCGCCTTCAAACGTTGCGGGTCGATCAACCCGCGCTTGCCGACGAAATCGTCGACGGTCCGCTGCACCATGGATCAGCCTCCTAATTTCGAATGTCTATACGACAATCCCCCCTGAGGCGGTTCTTGAACCTGTTCTTAGGTTTTCAATTACCATGCATCATTCCGACAGCGCGGTCAGATTTTCTCGTGACTTCGTAACCATGGCCACGAAGTCTGTATAGACGGTGACGAACTGGAATCCTTTCGCGATCCAGTCCTTCGCCATATCAACCGAGCCGCAATGTATGCCGGCGACGACGCCGCAATCGCGCGCGCGCCGAACGATCTCTTCGATCGCGCCGACCACTTCCGGGTTCGTCGGGACGCCGGCGGGCTGGTGCCCCAGGCTCAGCGCCAAATCGCTCGGCCCGACATATATGCCGTCGATCCCGTCCGTCCTGCAGATCGTTTCCAGATTGCTCATCGCTTCCCTGGTTTCGATCATCGCCATGTTGATGATGGTTTCGTTCGCCTTGGCAGCATAGTCCAAGCCGCCATAGAGCAAGCCGCGCTGCGGGCCGAAACTGCGCTCGCCCTGAGGCGGGAACTTGCTGTTCTTGACCAGCATGGCCGCATCTTCCGGCGTGTTCACCATCGGGCAGATGATGCCGTAGCACCCGTCGTCCAGAACGCGCATGATCTTGGCCGGGTCGTTCCAGGCGACACGCGCCAACGGCGTGCAATCATAGCGGCCGATCACTTGAAACAGTTGCCGCGCGGTCAGTTCGTCCGCGAAACCATGCTGAAGATCGACCGTGCAGGAGTCCCAACCGACACTGGCCATGCCTTCGGCCGCCATGGTCGAATCCAGCGCCAGCCAACCGTTCTTGACCACGCCACCGGAAGCCCAGATTTCCCTCACCTTATTCGGCCGCACAGCCATCCCCTTTTATATTGGTGTTTTATCTTGGTGTTCGTTTTCGGACGGGGTCTTCCCCCGGCGCGGCAGCATCGCCCGGAAGCGTTGCCGCTTCAAGAACTATGCACGCCCCCCATGCCCGGGATAGCGGGGTTCAACGGTGCTGTTCCGAATCTTGAATGATCGGGCGGAACGGGCAGGTCGGCCACCGGTCAGCTATTGCCGCGCCGGCCCATGCTCATGGCCCAATAGTGTGTGTATTTCGCCTCGCCCCGGTCCAATGACAGGAACCGATAGCCGATGCCGACGTCGCGGATGTCCCGGTTCAGCATGGCTTCGCGGTGCCCGGTCTTGGATTCGATCCACCCCTTCACCGCTGCGTCGGGAGTGCCCATGCCGGCGGCAAGATTTTCAAGAACGAGCCCGCTATAACCGACCGCGGCGGCGCGATCTCCCGGACCGGTTCCATTCGGCGTTTGATGCGCGAAATAGTCCCGGTAGGCCATGTCGTCGGCATGGCGCTGTGCCGCTTCGTTCAGGACAGGGACAAGGCGAAGCGGCGACAACCCGTGCCGCGCGCGGAACTTGTTCACTTCCCGCAGCACTTCCTGCCGCCAATTCCTGGCGGCGGGTTGCGGCGGATTGCCGAGAACCAGAACCCAATATTCGACGCCCCCCAGAGGCGGATCCTCGATCCTCTCGACGCCGACCCCGGCGCTGCCGAAACGGTTGTTGGCGATGGTCTTCCGGTTATTCTCACTGTTGAACCAACCAGCCGCGATATCACCAATGGGGATGTCTCGCCCGGCCGATGCCACGATGCCGATATCCCGACACGGCAGCCCGGCATCCTCGATGAAACGGCAATAATTGACGTTCTGGCCCGCCTTGGCGGCATAGCGCGCGATCAGTTCCGCCGCCTTGGCCAGCCGTCTGTCGAACAGCAGGGGCGATAGAACCCGGCTTTCACGCGCGGCGTTGACCGCCTGCAGCAAGTCGCCCTTCCGGTCTTCCGCCGCCGATGCGCGGACCGGCGAGAGCAACATGGCGGCGGCGAGGAACAACGCAACCGCCCCACCCCAAAGTGAGGCGCGCGAAACGGTGTTCGATCCGCCACCCGCCATGTTTCACACCCTATTGAATAACAATCTTCGGCGCGGCCCTTGGGCTGTCCAGCGTTTGGCCGGAGAGTTTTTCCCAGATAGCCGTTGCTATCTTAACATAAACTTTCGCATGCGCCCCGTCAGGGTTCGCTTCCACGATCGGATTTCCACTATCGGCATGGGTCCGGATTTCGATGTCCAGCGGCACTTCGCCCAGGAAATCGACCCCCAGCTTGTCCGCTTCAATCCGCGCGCCGCCATGACCGAAGATATGCGCCTCATGGCCGCAGTTCGGGCAAATATACAGGCTCATATTCTCGATGATGCCGAGGACCGGCACATCGACCTTCCTGAACATGTTCAGGCCCTTCCGCGCATCGATCAAGGCGATGTCCTGCGGTGTGGACACGATGACGGCGCCCGCCAACGGCACGTTCTGCGCCATCGTCAACTGCGCGTCGCCGGTGCCCGGCGGCATGTCGACGACAAGGACGTCAAGCTCGCCCCAATTCACGTCGGACAGCATTTGCTGCAACGCGCCCATCACCATCGGGCCGCGCCAGACGACCGGCTGATCCTCCGCCACGAGAAAACCGATCGACATCGCCTTGATGCCGAAATTCTCCATCGGCTCCAGAATTTTTCCGTCCGCACTTTCCGGCCGGCCGGAGATTCCCAGCATCCGCGGCTGACTGGGTCCGAAAACATCGGCATCCAACATCCCGATCTTCAGGCCGAGCTGCTTCAGCGCCAACGCGAGGTTGACGGCGGTGGTCGATTTTCCGACCCCGCCCTTGCCGCTGGCCACCGCGATTATATGCGTGATACCGGCGGGCCCGGATTTCCGGCCGGGCCGCGGCGGCGCCCCGGCGTCGGGGGTTTGTGCATGGGAATGAGAATGATCGTGGCCGTGGCCATGGTTGTGCGCGTGGCCCGCGGACTGGCCGGCCTTGCTTTCCGCCGTCAGGATCGCGGTCACGGACAGAACGTTCGGCACCGCGTTCACAGCGGTTTCCGCAGCCTTTCGGACGAATTCCATTTCGTCCGCCCGGGCGGGATCGATCTCTATCGTGAATTGGACATTCCGGTCCTTGATCACCATTCCGGAGATCATTTCGAGGGCGACCAAGCTTTCCCCGCTGCCGGGAACGATTACCGTCGCCAAAGCTTCCCGCACTTGCTGTTCCGTCACATCCGACATGCCTATGATCCTCTCCCTCGTGCTCAACGCTACTCAACTTGTTCCCGATCTAGCCAAAAGCGAGCCCAAACCGAGATATTTTGCCGATTTTCCCGGTCCGCGCCCTTTGCTATTCGGGATGACTGCACATATATGTTGCCCGCACAGCACGCAAAGAATTTGCGGGCCGTCATGATGCTTTTACCTGAAAGCGGTGGAATTCCCCGGTTCAGGCGACCGTATCGGCCGGTCCAGACAATCGAGAAGAACGGTAAGGGAAGCAAGACGGCATGCCTTGGCAGAACAATTCCGGTGGTGGTGGTGGTGGACCTTGGGGCGGCGGTGGACGCGGCTCCGGAAACGGTGGCGGTGGCGGTCAAAGCCCATGGGGCCGCCCCTCGGGAAGCGGTGGAGGCGGCAATCGTCCCCCACCCGATGTCGAGGAAATGGTCCGCAAGGGCCAGGAGCGCCTGAAAGGGATGCTGCCCGGCGGGGTGGGCGGAAAAGGCCTGTTCTTCGTCGGCGCGCTTGTGATTGCGGGTTGGCTTGCCACCGGTTTCTATCAGGTCGAGCCGAACGAACAGGGCGTCGAGCTGCTATTCGGCGAGCTTTACGAAACGACCGGCCCCGGCCTGAACTATAATTTCCCGTCTCCTCTAGGGTCGGTCCTGAAGCCGCGCGTGACGGACGTCAATCAGGAGCAAATCGGCTTCCGCGCCACGGGATCGGGGACGCGCGCCAGTAGCGTCCGCGACGTGGACGAAGAAAGCCTGATGCTCACGGGTGACGAGAACATCATCGACATTCAGGCCGTGGTCTTCTGGCAAATCGCCGATGCAGGCGCTTTCCTGTTCAACATCGACAATCCGCCGGAAACGGTCCGCAACGCCGCCGAGGCGGCGATCCGCGAAGTGATCGGCAAAACGCCGTTCGAATTCGCGCGGACGGTCGGACGCGGACAAGTCGCAGGGCAGGTCCAGGAATTGATCCAGGCGATCATGGACGATTACCAGTCCGGCATTTCCGTGACGAACGTCCAACTTCAGAAAGTTGATCCGCCGGCAGCGGTGATCGACGCGTTCCGTGACGTGCAGGCGGCCCGTGCCGATGCCGAGCGCGCCATCAACGAAGCGACCGCGTATCTGAACGAAGTGACGCAACGCGCCGAAGGTCAGGCTCAGCAGATCACGCAGGCGTCGGAAGCCTACAAGCAGGAACGCACCGCGGCCGCCACCGGTGACGCGCAGCGCTTCCTGTCGATCTACAACGAGTATGTTAACGCGAAGGACGTCACAAAGCGCCGGATCTACCTCCAGACCATGGAAGAAATCCTCCGCAATATGGACAAGGTGCTGATCGAAACCGAAGACGGTGGCGCCGGCGTGCTTCCGTATCTGCCTCTCGACAAGATGACCGGTGACCGGGAACGGCGGACAACTCCGCGCAATCCGAACACCGATGACGGCCTGACTGGCCAATAAGGGAGGAATGGACCAATGAAAAACACTGGATTTGTAGTCTCCCTCGTTATCCTGGCCGTTGCCTTCGTGATCGGGTCATCCGCCTTCTTCACGGTCAGCGAGACCGAACAGGTTCTCGTTCGGCGTTTCGGGGAACCGACACGGGTGATCACCGACCCCGGCTTGAATGTGAAAATTCCATTCATCGACACGGCGACCTATTTCGACAAACGGCTGCTCAGCTTCGACGGTGCGGCACAGGAAATCCCGACCGTCGACCAGAAACAGTTGATCGTCGATGCTTTCGCCCGCTACCGGATCGTCGATCCGCTGCGGTTCTTCCAGACGGTGGGCACTGTCGTTGGCATGGAAGCGCGTCTTCCAAACGTCATCAACTCATCGCTCCGCCAAGTGTTGGGTGACGTTCCCCTGTCGGAAATTCTGACCAAGGAACGCGCGTCGCTTATGCGGAAAAGCACCTCGATCGCCACGGACAACGCGCGTGAATTCGGGATTGAGATCGTCGATGTCCGCATGAAGCGAGTCGATCTGCCGTCCGAGAACAGCCAGGCCGTCTTCCGCCGGATGCAAACCCAGCGTGAGCAGGAAGCCCGTAAGTTCCGGGCCGAGGGCGACAAGGAATCCCGCACGATCCGGGCGAACGCCGACCGGCAGCAGCGCATCATTCTGGCTGAAGCCCGCAAGACTGCTGAAATCCTGCGCGGTGAAGGCGACGCCCAAGCCCAGGCAATCTACAACGAAGCCTATACCAAGGACCGTGAGTTCTTTGATTTCTGGCGCTCCATGCAAGCCATGGAACGCGGTCTGGGCTCTGACTCGACGACCTATGTCGGCCCGCCTACCGGCGATTTCTTCCGCTATTTCAAGAACGAGAGCGGTACGCGGGAACTGAGCAACGACTAGACCCGGCGTCACGGCGGCATGGAAGATTTCCCAACCGCTTTCCTGACAGCCATCGGGCTCGTGCTGGTGCTCGAAGGATTGCTCTACGCCGCCGCACCGGACTCGATGCGGCAGGCCATGAAGAAGATACTGGAATCGGACCCGGCGCTTTTGCGCCGGGCCGGCGCCATCGCGGTCGCGGTCGGCGTATTCCTGGTTTGGCTTGCGCGGCGGTGACCCGCCCCGCCCCCGATATCTCCAAATTTTCTCTTTTGCGGTCAGTCGGCGCGACCACATCCGCTTGGCGACGAAAGCACACCGCCGGCGTTTCCTTTGCGCCATATTTTTGCCACAGTTAGGGCAACATTATGGAATCTCTCAATCCGGCATTGCGTTCCACGCGTATCGCCCCACATCGGTTGGTGAACCTTATTACCGAGGAAATTTTAGTGGGCCGTCGTATGACATCCGTTTCTGGGGTGCGTCTGTCCACCGGGTCGTGATTTCAACAGATCGCGGAAATCCGTTAGGGTGTCCGCTTGATCTCTTCAAAGGAGGACAACCGTGTATTCGGCCAAAGTGAAGCATATCCTCGCCCCAGCGCGGGCAAAGGCCGTCTCTATGGCGGTCGGCATGTTCGCCGTCACCTTCGTGGCGGCAGGATTGGCGATTGCCGGCGCAGGCTCCGCCGCAGCGAGAGGTGCGCCCGACAGCTTCGCCGACCTCGCGGAGAAATTACTGCCGGCAGTGGTCAACATCCGCACCACGGCCTCCGTACAGGCAGGCGTCCATGCCGGGCCGGAATTCAATCTTCCCCCCGGCCTTGAAGAATTTTTCGAGCGCTTCCGGGAAGGACAGCCCGAACAACGCCGCCGGGCGACGTCCCTGGGTTCCGGGTTCATCATCGACTCCACCGGCTTCATCGTGACGAACAACCACGTGGTCAAGGATGCCGAAGAAATCTTCGTGGTCCTTCACGACGACACGGAACTGGAAGCGGAGATCGTTGGCATCGACGACAAGACCGATATCGCCCTGCTGAAGGTCAGTCCGAAGAACCCGCTGCCGGCGGTTTCATTCGGGGACTCCGATGCGGAACGTGTCGGTGACTGGGTCATCGCGATCGGCAACCCGCTCGGCTTCGGCGGAACGGTTACCGCCGGGATCGTGTCGGCCCGCGGTCGGGACATCAATTCCGGTCCGTACGACAACTACATCCAGACCGATGCGCCGATCAACAAGGGCAACTCCGGTGGCCCCTTGTTCAACATGGAAGGCGAAGTGATCGGCATCAACACCGCCATCTACTCGCCCAATGGCGGTTCAATCGGGATCGGTTTCGCCATTCCGTCCAATCTGGCGGGCAAGGTCATCACGCAGTTGCGTGAATACGGCACGACCCGCCGCGGCTGGCTTGGCGTCACGATTCAACAGGTTACCGACGAAATCGCCAGCAGCCTCGGCCTTCCGGAAGCATCGGGAGCCCTGGTCTCGACCGTGCATGAAGACAGCCCCGCCGCATCGGCCGGGATCAAGACAGGCGACGTCATCGCCACCTTCAACGGTGAGAAAGTGCCGAATTCCAGGCGCTTGCCGCGGATGGTTGCCGACGCATCGGTTGGCGACGTCGTCCCGGTCGAAGTTTGGCGCGGCGGCGAGAAAGTTGCGCTGAACGTCGAACTCGGCCAGTTGGAAAAGGTTGACCTCGCCTCGCTTCGCGGCGCACCGCAGCCGCAGGACCAGGAAACCCCACGGACGTTGGAATCGCTCGGTATCGCCTTGGCGCCGATCGGTGACGCGGTCCGCAAGGAATTCGGGTTGGCCGAAGACGTGGAGGGCGTCGTCGTCACCCAGGTCGATCCCAGCAGCGATGCCGCGGAGAAGCAGATCCGCCCCGGCAACGTGGTTGTCGAGGTCAATCAGGAGAAGGTTTCCTCCCCGGACGATATCGCCAAACAGGTCGAAGCGGCCAAGAAGCAAGGCAAGAAATCCGTCCTGATGTTCGTCAACCAGGACGGTTCTCTCCGCTTCGTGGTGGTCAAGTTCAACCAAGGCTGATCGAACGGCCGACCGCCCAGCGGCGCGGCGTCGTGACATGAACCGAAAAGCCCCGGCCTAGGCCGGGGCTTTTTTGTTTATCTAACGATCCGTTTCACCGGGTCAGGCTGATTGTTCATCCAGCCAACGCCGCAGAATGCCGTTGAACTGATCCGGGTCCTGAACATTGCACAGATGGGCGGCGCCCATCACGGTCTCCAAACGCGAGCCCGGCAGGTTCTTGTGGATGGTATCGGACATGGCCGGCGGCAAGGCGGGGTCGACCTCGCCCGGAATAATGATGGTCGGCGTTTTGATGCCGCCCAGTTGGCTTGTGTAGTCGAGCTGTGAGATCGCCTCGCAGCACCGCGAATACCCGACGACGGAGGTGTTCACGATCATGGCGCGAACTTCCGCCACCCGGGCCGGGTTGGCGGCAATCCAATCCGCTGTGAACCAACGCTGCACGGTGACGTCGCCCATCACCCCCATCCCGTGTTCCTTCACGGTCGCGATGCGGTCGATCCAGGTCTGATGCATCTCTTTCGGGATCGCGCTGCTGGTCGCACAGACCGCCAACGACTTGAAGGCATTGGGATGATAGATGCCGATGGCTTGTCCGGTCATGCCGCCGATGGACAACCCGCAGAAGTGACCGCCCTGAAATCCCAGTTCACCGGCAAGCGCGACCACGTCGTCGGCCAGGGACTTGATTTCGATCGGCTCGTCCTTGGCTTCGCTCTGGCCATGTCCGCGCCGGTCGTAACGCAGGATGCGGTATTTGTCGGACAGTGCTGGGATCTGCTCGTCCCACATATGGAGATCCGTCGCCAGCGAATTGCAGAATACCAGCGGTACCCCGTCATCCGGACCATCGATCCGATAGTGCAGCCGCACGCCGTTTACTGTGGCATCGCCTTCCATGTCCGCGTCTCCCCTCATTGAGTGTTTCTTAGGGGTGGGAGAGTAGACAGAAGGCGGCGGACGGGGAAGGGGTCACCCCCCCAGAAACTCGTCCCGACTGTATCCCTGATAGAAAAGCAGTGTGGAAAGATCCGTATGGTCGATCCGGAACGAAGCCGCTGCGCGCACGACAGGCTTGCCGTAATAGGCGACGCCCAGGCCGGTCGCCCGCAACATGTCCAGGTCGTTGGCGCCATCCCCGACCGTGCAGGCGTCCTCCAGGCCGACGCCCTGCTTCCCGCACATTTCCCGCACCGTGATCAGCTTGGTATCGCGGGCAACAATCGGCTCCGCGACCGTCCCGGTCAGTTTGCCGTCGGCGATTTCCAGCACATTGGCGCGATGTTCGTGAAAGCCCAGCGCCGCATGGACGGTTTCGGTCGTGAAGGTGAAACCGCCGGAAACCAAGGCGCAATAGGCGCCATTGCCGCGCATCGTCGCCACGGCGACCTTGCCGCCCGGCGTATAGGTCACCCGGTCCATGACCGTTTGGATGGCATGTGCCGACGGATACCCCGCCAGCATCGCCACGCGTTCCCGCAAGGCCGAGGCGAAATCCAGTTCCCCATTCATCGACCGGTTGGTGATCTCCGCCACCGCGTCGCCCAGGCCAAGCTCCGCCGCCAGTGTGTCCAGGGTCTCGATCTCGATCATGGTGGAATCCATGTCGGCCACCAGCACGGCCTTTCGGCGCCTGCCCTGATAGGTTACGGCCCAGTCCAAACCGTCGAAGGACAGCTTCGCGCGAAGACCGGCCGGGTCCGGGGCATCGAATGGAATGTCGACGGCCTTGCCGGCTTCCAGCCAAATGGGGAAATCCGTGACAGCGCCGGCAGCCGCCAAAGCGGCCTGCGCCTTGGACAGGTCGGCTTCGGTCAACGGGCGGGACGACGGGGCGACCAGAGTCATAAATGCGTTCATGGCCGTCCTGTACCCAGGCCGTCCGGATCCTGCAAGCGAAGAGCGGGCTGCCGGGTGCGCTTTCGGCGAAGGTCAATGGAACTTGCGCCCGCAACCGGTTGGCCAAGCGGGGTTCGGTCGGCTATGACCATGCTGGAACCGACGCAAAACAGTATTGAGGGAGATCCGATCATGTCCGACGTAGAATGGACCGTTTACCTTTCCGGCGAGATCCACACCGATTGGCGCGAGCAAATCGAAAAAGGAACAAAAGCCCTGGGCCTGCCGATCCATTTCGTCTCTCCGGTCACGATCCATGAAGACAGCGACGATTGCGGCGTCGCCATCATGGGGGATGCGCCGAACGATTTCTGGAAAGACCAGATGGGCAGCCGAATGAACGCGATCCGCACGCGGACACTGATCGAACAGGCCGACTGCGCCGTGATCCGTTTCGGCGACAAGTACAAGCAATGGAATGCGGCCTATGACGCCGGCATCTGCGCCGCGCTCGGCACGCCGTATATCACGCTGCATGACGAAGCGATCAATCACGCCCTGAAGGAAGTAGACGGCGGCGCCCAAGCCGTTGCCCGGACGCCGGAACAGGTCGTCCGGACACTTCAGTATGTGACGACCGGCGTCCTGAACCGGGCCGCCGGCTGAATTTGGCGGCGGGGGGCCCATCGTGACGGAAAACGCCCCGCGGCCGGTCCTCGTCATTGCGGGCCCGACGGCATCGGGAAAATCCGCCCTGGCGCTGCGCACCGCACAGGAATGCCCCGGCACGGTAATCAACGCGGATTCGATGCAGGTCTATGCGGATTTGCGTATCATAACCGCGCGTCCCTCCGAGGCGGATGAGGCCGCCGCACCGCACCGACTTTATGGCGTTCTCGACGCGGCGGAGGTCTGTTCGGCCGCCCGCTGGCGGGACATGGCCATTGTGGAAATCCAGGCCGCCCATGATGCCGGGCGCTTGCCGATCGTGTGCGGCGGTACCGGTCTGTATTTGAAAGCCCTGATGCAGGGGCTTTCGCCGATGCCGGATATTCCCGAAAACGTTCGAACAGATATCCGGGCCCGTTGCGATCGGGAAGGCCCGGCGGCGATGCATGCGTTGCTGGCCGACCGGGACCCCGTCATGGCGTCCCGCCTGCACGCAACGGACAGCCAGCGCATCTGCCGGGCCCTGGAAGTCGTCACCGCCACCGGAAAGAGCCTCGCCGTTTGGCAGGACCAAACTCCGGATGGTCCACCGGCTGATCTTCGTTTTCTCACCGTCGCGCTTTTACCGCCCCGCGACGCGTTGTATGCGGGCATCAACACGCGGTTCGAACGGATGGTCGATCTGGGAGCGTTGGACGAGGTTCGTCGCCTGGACGAACGGCGGTTGGACCCCAAATTGCCGGCCATGAAAGCCTTGGGCGTGCCTGAACTGCGCGCCTATTTGCACGGTGATATGGCTTTGCCCGACGCGGTGACAATGGCCGCGACAAAGAGCCGCCGCTATGCAAAAAGGCAGCATACCTGGCTCAAAAGTCAGATTATTATCGAATTTAGTGAAAATAAGAAATATTCGGAAAGTTTATGGTCGTCTTTTTTTGCATTTATTCGTGAAAACGGGTTGACCAGCTAAAACACGGCCAATATGGTGCGCCCGCGCGGGCTGGAGGGCCCGTGTTTCATATCTCGGCTGCAATTTGCTTGAAGCGGTCGGTGCCGGAAGCGGCGCCGTGCTTGGCATCGCCGCCGGGGAAGACTGAAAAGACACAAGGAACCTAGTTATGAGTACGATGTCGATGAGCGGTGCCCAGATCATCATCAAATCCTTGGTGGATCAGGGTGTAGATGTCGTATTCGGCTATCCGGGCGGCGCGGTCCTTCCGATCTATGATGAGATCTTCAAGCAGAACAAGATTCGCCACGTTCTGGTGCGCCATGAGCAAGGCGCGGTCCATGCGGCCGAAGGCTATGCACGCTCCACCGGCAAGGTGGGCGTGGTGCTGGTGACCAGCGGTCCCGGCGCCACCAACGCGGTGACCGGCCTGACCGACGCCTTGATGGATTCCATTCCGATCGTCTGCCTGACCGGCCAGGTGCCGACGCATCTGATCGGCAACGACGCCTTCCAGGAATGCGACACGACCGGGATTACCCGTCCCTGCACCAAGCACAATTACCTGGTGAAGAGCGTCAACAACCTGTCCAAGACGATGCACGAGGCCTTCTACGTGGCGCGCAGCGGCCGCCCGGGCCCCGTCGTGATCGACATTCCGAAGGACGTTCAGTTCGCCGCCGGCCCCTATTCCGGCCCGGAAAACGTTCAGCACAAGACCTATCGCCCGAAGGTGAAGCCGGACCGCGACAAGGTGGAGCGGACCGTGGACATGCTTTTGTCCGCGAAACGCCCGGTGATCTATGCGGGCGGCGGCGTCATCAATGCCGGCCCGCATGCCAGCACGCTGTTGTCCGAATTCGTGCGGATGACCAATTTCCCGACCACCCTGACCCTGATGGGCCTTGGGGCATTGCCGGCGAGCGCGCCGCAATTCCTGGGCATGTTGGGCATGCATGGCACTTACGAGGCCAACTGGACGATGCATGACTGCGACGTCATGCTGTGCCTGGGGGCACGGTTCGACGACCGCATCACCGGGCGGCTGGATGCCTTCTCGCCGAATTCGAAGAAGATCCATGTCGATATCGACGCGTCCTCAATCAACAAGAATGTTCAGGTGGACCTCGGCATCATCGGCGATGTCGGCCATTTCCTGGAAGACATGATCAAGGTCTACAAGAGCCGTCAGCGCCAGCCCGATCAGGACGCTCTCGCGGCCTGGTGGCGCAAGATCGACGAATGGCGCAGCATCAACTGCCTCGATTTCTCGACGAATGACGAGACGATCAAACCGCAGCAGGCGATCCGCCGCCTGTTCGATATGACGCGCGACCGCGATCCATACATCACGACGGAAGTCGGGCAGCACCAGATGTGGGCCGCTCAGCACTTCAATTTCTACGGCCCGAACAAGTGGATGACGTCCGGCGGCCTCGGTACAATGGGCTACGGCCTGCCCGCGGCGATCGGCGCGCAGATCGCCCACCCGGACGATCTGGTCATCGACATCGCCGGAGAGGCCTCCATCCTGATGAACATTCAGGAAATGTCGACGGCGATCCAGTACCGCCTGCCGGTCAAGGTCTTCATCCTGAACAACAAATACATGGGCATGGTCCGCCAATGGCAGGAATTGCTGCATGGCGGCCGGTATTCCGAAAGCTATTCCGAAGCCCTGCCCGATTTCGTCAAATTGGCGGAAGCCTATGGCGGCAAGGGCGTCCGGGCGAGCAAACCGTCGGAGCTGGACGCCACCATTCAGGAGATGCTGGATTATCCCGGCCCGGTCATCGCCGATATCGCGGTCGACGCTGCGGAAAACTGCTTCCCGATGATTCCGTCGGGGGCGGCCCATAACGACATGCTTTTGGCAACCGATGCGAATGCCATCGACGACAAAGGTAAAGTTCTCGTCTGACGGCTTGTCGCATCCGCTTCCGTCCACAATGATGGCGCCGCCGTGGGTTTCCCGCGGCGGTTGCCTGAAAAATCCGAGGAAAAATCTCATGGCATCCAATGCGACAGCCGGCCCGCAGCAACCGGGGGCAGCGTATACATTCCAGGACCAGGACAAGGACCTGCGCCGCCACACCTTCGCGGTGATCGTCGACAACGAACCGGGCGTTCTCGCCCGGGTCATCGGCCTGTTCGCCGGCCGCGGCTACAATATCGAAAGCCTTACCGTTTCCACCGTCAACGAGGACGAGTCCGTCAGCCGGATCAACATCGTGACGACGGGAACGGCGATGATCATCGAGCAGATCAAGGCGCAGTTGAACCGGCTCGTCCCGGTTCACAACGTCCACGATCTGACGATCGAAGGACCGTCGGTCGAAAAGGAACTGGCGCTCGTCAAAGTACGTGCGACGGAACATCAGCGCCGTGAAAGCCTACGGATAGCGGACATTTTCGGCGCAACGGTTGCGGACACAACTCTTGAATCCTTCGTGTTTCAGATCAGCGGATCTCAAGACAAGGTGCACAGTTTCATCGAACTGATGCGCGCCCTCGGGGAAACCGAGGTGGCGCGGTCGGGCGTCGTTGCCGTTTCGCGTGGGGCCAACATCACCACGGTCTAGCGTTTCAACCACACATCAAACAAACCGAACCATTAGCAAAGAGAGGGAAGGATATGCGCGTCTACTACGACCGCGATGCGGATGTGAATTTGATCAAAACCAAGAAGGTGGTGATCGTCGGATATGGCAGTCAGGGCCACGCCCATGCCATGAACCTGCGCGACAGCGGTGTCACCGACATCCGCGTCGCCCTGCGGGAAGGCTCCGCCACCCGCGCCAAGGTGGAAGCGGCCGGTTTCACCTGCATGACGCCGACCGATGCGGCCGCCTGGGCCGATGTCGTCATGATGCTGACGCCGGACGAATTGCAGGCTGACATCTATCGCGATGAACTGCACGGCAACATGAAGGAAGGTGCGGCGCTTTGCTTCGCACACGGCCTGAACGTGCATTTCAACCTGATCGAAGCCCGCAAGGACCTGGACGTCTTCATGATCGCGCCGAAAGGCCCGGGCCACACGGTGCGTTCCGAATACCTGCGCGGCGGCGGCGTCCCCACGCTGGTCGCGGTCGACCAGGATGCGTCGGGCAATGCGCTCGAAATCGCGCTCTCCTATGCCTGCGCCAATGGCGGCGGGCGGGCCGGGATCATCGAGACCACGTTCAAGGAAGAATGCGAAACCGATCTATTCGGTGAGCAGGTCGTCCTTTGCGGCGGTATGGTCGAATTGATCCGCGGCGGCTTCGAAACACTGGTCGAGGCCGGTTATGCTCCGGAAATGGCCTATTTCGAATGCCTGCACGAAGTGAAGCTGATCGTCGACCTGATCTATGAAGGCGGCATTGCCAACATGAACTACTCCATCTCCAACACCGCGGAGTATGGCGAGTATGTGACGGGCCCACGGATCATTACCGCGGAGACCAAGGCGGAGATGAAACGTGTCCTGACCGACATTCAGTCCGGCAAGTTCACGCGCGATTGGATGCTTGAGAACAAGGTCAACCAGACCAGCTTCAAAGCGACACGCCGCTTGAACGACGCCCATCCGATCGAGGAAGTGGGTGAAAAGCTGCGCGCTATGATGCCGTGGATTTCCGAGAAGGCCCTGGTCGACAAGACCAAGAACTAAGGCCTGCACCGTGCCGCCCAGGCGCGTTGCCTGGGGTGAGTATCCAAACGGGCGTCATCTTCGGATGGCGCCCGTTTTCTTTTGTCATCCTCAGCGGCAACCAAAAAGTCAATAATCTGTTGTCTTAAATGTATTATTTTTATTAGTTGCGCAGACAACCGAATATGAAGAGAGCAAAATTCGGCGGAAACATGGAGTTTTACTTACACATTACATAAAACTTATCGATTTACCGCACCCTGAACCCCTGTCTTTATCTCCAAACATAGGAAAACTGCCATCGAAGAGATATCGTTGCTATAGCAACTTTTTAAGAGGGTCATTTACTGAATTTTAAGATTTCAGGGACAATCATCATTGCCTACGGCATTAAATGCCAGTAACTTCCGTCAAAGTTCGATGGAACTATTGGTTCACTACTTCAATTATTGTCGAATTATCGGTTCTTGACCGATCGCACATTTGAGATCGTTTTCCTAAGATCGAAAATCGCGGCCGGACCGAACGGGCGGTAAGCGGCAAGCGGGGGATGGCCCGCGATGGGGCTGAAAGTAGAACTTTATCGGCATCTTGCGGCGGCCGTTCATCGGCCGGTGTGGGCAGGCGCCTTAAAAACGAAAGCCGCCGACACCCCTGGCACAGCAGCCGAAACCCTCGAAACGGCCCCCTTTACTAGAGAAGGTAACTGACGACGATGTTCTCTCGACTCCTCGGTTTTCTGTCCGCCGACATGGCGATCGATCTTGGGACCGCGAACACGCTGGTTTACGTGAAAGGCCGTGGGATCGTCCTGAACGAACCATCGGTCGTCGCCATTGCCGAAGTCAAAGGCAAGAAGCAGGTCTTGGCCGTCGGCGACGAAGCGAAAATGATGCTGGGCCGCACGCCCGGAAATATTCAGGCCATTCGCCCGCTGCGCGACGGCGTGATCGCCGACTTCGAAGTCGCCGAGGAAATGATCAAGCATTTTATTCGCAAAGTGCACAATCGGCGCAGTTTTGCGAGCCCGCAGGTCATCGTCTGCGTCCCATCGGGATCGACGGCGGTTGAACGGCGCGCCATTCAGGAATCGGCCGAAAGCGCCGGGGCCCGGCGCGTCTTCCTGATCGAAGAACCGATGGCCGCCGCGATCGGCGCTAACCTGCCGGTCACCGAGCCCACCGGGTCGATGGTGGTCGATATCGGCGGCGGCACGACGGAGGTCGCCGTTCTCTCGCTGGGCGGCATCGTCTATTCCCGTTCCGTCCGAGTCGGCGGCGACAAGATGGACGAGGCGATTATCGCTTATATCCGCCGGAACCATAACCTGCTGGTCGGGGAAGGCTCCGCGGAGCGGATCAAGAAGGAAATCGGGTCCGCCTGTCAGCCGACGGACGGCGACGGCAAGTTGATGGAAATAAAGGGCCGGGATTTGATGAACGGCGTTCCGAAGGAGTTGGTGATTTCCGAACGCCAGATCGCCGAAAGCCTGGCCGAACCGGTCGGTGCGATCGTCGAAGCGGTAAAGGTCGCCCTGGAACAGACCCCGCCGGAACTGGCCGCGGATATCGTGGACAAAGGGATCGTCCTGACGGGCGGCGGCGGCATGCTGTCGAACCTGGACTTCGTCCTGCGGCACGCGACGGGTCTGCCCGTTTCGATCGCCGACGACGCGCTTTCCTGCGTCGCGCTCGGCACCGGGCGGTGCCTGGAAGAAATGCGAACCCTGCGGAACGTCTTGATAAGTATGTATTAACCTTTTGGGTGTTAGAAGTGCGGCGAATGGCAACGCGGTAGTCGCGTAGCCGCGCACGGTAAAGGGCCAAACGAGAAATGGCGCCACGGTCGGGAACAACGATGATGAGGATTGCGGTACCCTTGCGCTCCTTCGCGCAGAGGTTCGCCTTCGTTCTTCTTCTCGCCAGCGCCGTCGGCATCATGCTGGTCGGCAAGGCCGATCCGCTCGCCTTCGAACGGGCCCGCATGCAAGTCACCGATTTCGTGGCTCCGCTGCTTGATGCAATCGCTCAACCGGTTGCGACCGGCGCAAGAGTGATTGAGGAAGCCGAGCGCCTCATCGCGCTGCGGGAAGAGAATAACCGCCTGCGCGAAGAGAACACCCGCCTCAAACAATGGCAGGCTGCCGCGCTGAACCTTCAAACCGAAAACGATCAGCTTCGGGACCTGCTGTCCTACCAACCGAAAGACGTGGTCCGCTACATTACGGCCCGTGTCGTCGGAGACAGGGGCGGCGCCTTCGTGCGCAGCATCCTGATCAATGAAGGGGCGGAAGTCGGCGTGCGCAAGGGTCAGGCCGCCGTCGTCGGCGACGGCCTGCTCGGCCGGGTCGCGTCGGTCGGCGAAAATTCCGCCCGCGTTCTGCTGATCACCGATCTGAACAGCCGCATTCCGGTGATGGTTCAGGAAACGCGCATTCGCGCCGTCCTGGCCGGCGACAACTCGCAAACACCGCGTCTGGTCTTCCTGTCCGCGAACGCGACCCTGAAAAAGGGACAACGCATCGTGACGTCGGGCCATGGCGACGTGTTTCCGCCGGGCCTGCCGGTCGGGGAAATCGCCGAAGTCGGTGAAAGCGGCGTACGCGTCCGTCCCTTCGCCAGCGAAGACCGCCTGCGGTTTATCCGGCTGGTCGATTTCGGGCGTGACGGTATTCTGACCCCACCCACCACCGGTGCGACCGAATAGCACCGGCAAGGGCGTTTCTAGGCCGCGGCCGCGCGAGGTCATGATTTGACCCAAGGTTTTACAATGCAGATGTCGTTCCTGCAGAGAGTGGATCTGTATCTCCGGTTCTCGTTGCCGGTGGTCTTGACGATTCTGCTCGCCATTATTGGGATCGTTCCCCTTCACGCCCCCGGATTCGCGCCGGTCGCGCCGATGCTCGTCCTGGCCTCTCTTTACTATTGGGCAATCTATCGGCCGCAGATGATGCCCCTGATCCTGGTGTTTCTGCTGGGCCTGTTCCACGACATCCTGACCGGGGCGCCGCTGGGCGTGAACACCTTGGCCTATCTCGCCGCCTATGGGCTTGTGGCCGGGCAGCGCCGTGTGTTCCTGGGCAAGTCCTTCGGCGTCGTGTGGTGGGGATTCATGCTGGTCGCCGGCGCCGTCGAAGGTTTGCGCTGGGTGCTGATTTCCGCCTTGGGCGGTACGATCCTGGACCCCCTGCCCGGCTTCTTCGCCTATGTTTCCTCGGTCGCCGTCTATCCGCTGCTGTCGCTTCTGTTCGCATCGCTGCATAAGCTGATCCCGGTACCGGAGCACTGAGCGATGAAACCCGAACGCACGCGATCGAAGACATTCACCCGCCGCGCGGCCCTGTTGACCGGTGCAAAAATGGCCGTTCTCGGCGGCCTGACGGCCCGAATGTACTACCTTCAGGTCGTGGAGTCGGAACGCTACAAGATGCTGGCGGAAGACAACCGGATCAATTTCCGGCTGTTGGCGCCGCCGCGCGGTTTCATCGTCGATCGCAATGGCGACTATCTGGCCATCAACATCCAGAATTATCAGGTCACCCTGGTCCGGGAACAGGCCAAGGATGTCGAGGAAGTTCTGGCGCGTCTGGCGCAGGTCATCGATCTTCAGGAACATGAAATCGCCAAGGTCCTGCGTGAGACGCAGCGCCGCCGCAGCTTCGTGCCGATCGCCGTCCGCGACAATCTGACCTGGGAAGAAGTGAGCCGCATCGGCGTCAACGCGCCGGACCTGCCGGGCATCAGCATCGATGTCGGTCAATCCCGCCATTATCCCTATGGTCCCGACATGGCCCATGTCGTCGGATATGTTTCCTCCGTCTCGCAGGAGGAATTGACCGATGACCCCCTGCTTGAACTGCCGGGTTTCCGCATCGGCAAGAACGGTATCGAAAAGCGCTACGACCTGGCGCTGCGCGGACAGGGCGGCACCAGCCAGGTCGAAGTCAACGCGCTGGGCCGCGTGATCAAGGAAATCGACCGGCAGGAGGGCCAGCCGGGCCGCGAACTGCGGCTGACGCTGGACATGCGCCTGCAGCAGATGATCGCGGAGAGAATCAAGGACGAGAAATCCGCCGCCGTGGTGGTCATGGATGCGAAGACAGGGGCCGTTCGGGCGCTGACCTCCATCCCCGCCTATGACCCCAATACGTTCAGTGAGGGGCTGAGTACCAAGGAATGGCAGGATTTGGTCAACAATTCCTATTCGCCGCTGACCAACAAGGCCATCGCGGGGCAATACGCACCCGGATCGACATTCAAGGCCGCCGTCGCGCTGGCCGCGCTGGAAAACGGCATCTCACCGGAACACAGCGTCTTCTGTCCCGGTCATATGCGCTTGGGCGACCGCCGGTTCCACTGCTGGAAGCGCTACGGCCACGGCCATATGGAATTGGTCGATGCGCTGCGTGAATCCTGCGATGTCTGGTTCTATGACGTGTCCCGGCGGATCGGCGTCGATGAAATCGCCAAGGCAGCGACCAAATTGGGCATGGGCACGCCCACCGGTATCGACCTTCTGGGCGAGCGCAGCGGGCTGATACCGACAAAACAGTGGAAGCGGGACAAACGAGGACAGCCCTGGCATGCCGGGGAGACACTGATCGTCGGGATCGGACAGGGCTATGTCCTGACCACCCCGCTGCAATTGGCCGTGATGACGGCGCGGATCGTCAACGGCGGCAAGGCCGTCACCCCCTATTTATCCATGGATCAGATAGAAGGCCGGGACCTGGTCGACCGGGCCGAGGCTGAGATTCCCTCTCTGAACCTCGATCCCGAGCATCTGCGCATCATCATGCAAGGCATGGACGAGGTGGTGAACAGCCCCCGCGGAACGGCCCGCCGGTCGGCGATCGAGGATCCGGAGCGGGCGATGGGCGGCAAGACCGGCACCGCTCAGGTGCGCCGGATCAGCAAGGCCGAGCGCGATACCGGTGTGCGTAAATCCGAGGACGTGGAGTGGCGTCTGCGGGACCACGCCCTTTTCGTCGGCTACGCACCGGTTCACGACCCCCGGTTCGTCGTTTCCGTCATCGTCGAACACGGCGGCGGCGGGTCGAGCGTCGCGGCGCCGATCGCGCGTGACGTGCTGGAAGAGACACAGCGCCTGTTCCTTGAGGACGGCACGAAAGCCACGACCCCGGCAGAAACCGGGACGGACGGCTTGGACCGGAGGACGGGCTGATGCGGTCGGGCTTGAGCGAATTCGGCGTGCCGGAACTGACGCTGCAGCAGAAGATTTTCCAGATCAACTGGCTGCTGGTGCTGCTCATCACCTGCATCGCCTGTATCGGCTTCGCCATGCTGTATTCCGCCGCCAACGGCAGTTGGTCCCCCTGGGCGGTCCGGCAAGCGACCATTTACGGCGCGGGCGTCTTTCTGATGCTGTTCATCGCCCTTGTCGATATCCGCCTATGGCTGCGTTACGCCTATATCCTCTACGTCATCGCCCTCCTCGCCCTGGTGGCGGTGGAGTTCATCGGGGAGGAGAGAAAGGGCGCACAACGCTGGATCAGCCTCTGGGTGCTTGATCTCCAGCCCTCCGAGCCGATGAAAATCGTGCTGGTGCTGACCCTGGCGCGGTATTTCCACGGCATTTCCATCGAAGATATCGGCCGTCCAACGCTGCTGATCATCCCGTTGATGCTGATCGCGGCGCCGGCCGCGCTGATCCTGCGCCAACCCGATCTCGGCACCACGGTGATGCTGATCGCCGGCGGGGGCATCATGTTCTACTTGGCCGGCGTGCGGATTTGGAAGTTCCTCGCCGTCATCGCGGCGGTTCTCGCGGCCGTTCCGTTTCTCTGGAGCTCTCTGCACGACTATCAGAAACAACGCGTTTTCACTTTCCTGGATCCGGAGCGGGACCCGCTCGGCGCCGGCTACAACATCATGCAGTCCAAGATCGCCATCGGATCGGGCGGGTTTTCCGGCAAGGGATTCCTGCAGGGCACGCAAAGCCACCTGAACTTCCTGCCCGAGAAGCAGACCGACTTCATCTTCACCATGCTGACCGAGGAATTCGGCCTGATGGGCGGCGCATTGGTCTTGGCGCTCTACGGCACGATCATGCTCTACGGCCTTGTCATCGCCATGCGCGCGCGGACCCAGTTCAGCCGGCTGCTGGCGATGGGGGTGGTGTCCACGCTGGCCCTCTACGTCTTCGTCAACGTGGCCATGGTGCTGGGCCTGATCCCCGTGGTCGGCGCACCGTTGCCGCTGATCTCCTTCGGCGGAACGGCGATGCTGACGGTGATGATCGGCTTCGGCTGGCTGATGAACGTGCATATCCACCGCGACACACGCATCGGACGGCGCTGGGACGAATCCGCGCAATAAGCCCACCGGCCGCCCGCCTATCCGGAATAGTTCGAACGGCCGCGCGGCCGCACAGATTACAGGCTTGGCAACCCAAACCGCATTTGCTATTACCCGCGCCTGCCCGAAACGGCTCCCTCCTTGGGGCCAGGGCCTTTGCCGCCACGGCAATGGGTGCATAGCTCAGATGGTAGAGCAGCTGACTCTTAATCAGCGGG
>CAYGKA010000018.1:82055-83604 GCA_964350445.1 uncultured Flavobacteriaceae bacterium | reverse complement strand
CGATGCCGCGCAGATCCTTGACGATGGAAAGGTCCTTCAGCGACCAGATCGCGTCCAGGAAGTAGTCGCTGAGTCCCGCGGCACGTTCGAACAGGCCTTCGTCCTCGTATATCTTCAGCGTCGCCAAACCGGCCGCGCAGGCCGCCGGGTGACCGGAATAGGTGTAGCCGTGGAAGAACTCGATTGCGTCTTCCGGGGCCGCGTCCGTGACGGTCTCGTAGATCTCGTCGCGCACCGCGACCGCACCCATTGGGATCGCGCCGTTGGTCAGCGCCTTCGCCATGGTGATGATATCGGGCATGACGTCGAAGGCGTCGGCGGCGAAGGGATGGCCCAGGCGGCCGAACCCGGTGATGACTTCATCAAAGACCAGTAGGATGCCGTGTTTGTCGCAGATTTCGCGCAGGCGCTGCAGGTAGCCTTTCGGCGGGACCAGCGTTCCCGTGGAACCGGCCACCGGCTCCACGAAGACCGCGGCGATGGTACCGCCGCCATAGGTTTCGCAATGGCGCTGAAGGTCGTCCGCCAGTTCCGCGCCGCGCTCGGCCTGGCCTTTGGTAAAGGCTGCCGCCGCGTCCCAGGTGTGACGGATGGTGACGATGTTCGGCATCACGGACGGGAAGGTCTCGCGGTTGCGGACCATGCCGGACAGCGAGACGCCGCCCATATTGACGCCATGATAGGCGCGTTCGCGCGACACGAAGCGGATGCGGTGGCCTTCGCCCTTCGCGCGGTGATACGCCATGGCGATCTTCAGCGCGGTGTCGATGGATTCGGAGCCGGAATTCGTGAAGAAGACGTGGTTGAACGGTTCCGGCAGGATCGCACTCAACTTCGAGGCCAGCGCGAAGGCGGACGGATGGTTCAACTGGAACGGCGCGGTGTAGTCGTTCTGCATCATCTGGGCATAGACCGCGTCGGCGATTTCCTTGCGCCCGTGACCGGCGGCAACGTTGAACAGCCCTGACGACCCGTCGATCAGCTTACCGCCCTGGTGATTCCACAGATACATCCCCTCGCTCTTCGTGATCAGGCGCGGAGAGGCCTTGAAATCGCGGTTCGCCGTGAACGGCATCCAATACTGTTCGAGCGAGTTCGTGCCGCCGTCTGTCGGCATGGTCATGACATTCATCGGAGGACTCCCATAGAAAACGGCCCCCAGGATTCCGACGGCCCAGGCGCGAAGCAGGAAGGATAGAACTGAATTGGCTGTATTGTCGCACAAAAAAACGGCCCCGGAGCAGGGCCGCTTTGAGAAAATTGCAGGGCTCCACCGGGCCAATTTTCCGGTGGAGCGCCTGCATCGTAAAAACTAAGCGTTCAACGCCCGCCAGACCTTTTCCGGCGTGGCCGGGATTTCAATCGGGCCGACCCCGGCAGACGCCAGGGCGTCCTGAACCGCGCAGGAGGTCGCGGGCAACGAACCGCCCGTGCCGCCTTCGCCGCAACCCTTCACGCCGAGCGAATTGGTCCGCGCGGGCGAGGGGTTGGAAATGAAGCCGATATCGGGCAGGTCGTTCGCGCGCGGCATCGCGTAATCCATGAAGGA
>CAYGKA010000018.1:0-81955 GCA_964350445.1 uncultured Flavobacteriaceae bacterium | reverse complement strand
GCGTTGAATTCGATATCCGCGGCCGCGGTTTCGAACAGGTGACCGGCAAGCTTCTTGCCCTTTTCGATGATCTGCTCGGAGCAGACGACAAGCGCGCTGCCGGTCGACATCACGGACCGGGACCCGCCGCTGCCGCCACCGGCCAGAAGCTGGTCGCTGTCGCCCTGCAGCAGGCGGACCTTGTCGAAGGGAATGCCCAGCAGGTCGACCAGGATTTGGGCGAAGGTGCCCGCATGGCCCTGACCGTAATCCAGCGTGCCCGTGACGACCGTGACGCCGCCATCGTCATCGAACCGCACGCCGCCCATTTCCTTGCCCGGCGTGGCTGTGACTTCGCAGAAGGAACTGACGCCCAGGCCGCGCAGCTTGCCGCGCGATTCGCTTTCCTTGCGGCGCGCCGCGAAACCGGCAACATCGCCTGCATCGACAGCCTTTTCCAACGTGTCCAGGAAGTCGCCGCTGTCGATCTTTTCGCCGTTCCCCGCGATAAAGGGCATCATGCTGCCCGGCACCAGGTTCTTTCGGCGCAGTTCTACCTTGTCGACGCCTAAATCGCGGGCCGCCTGATCGATCAGGTTTTCCATGATGTAGTTGCCGTCGGGCCGTCCGGCGCCGCGATAGGCGGCGACAGGCGTCTTGTTCGTCATGACAAGGTCGGATTCGACGAACATGGTCGGCGTCTTGTAGGCGCCGATCCCGTTCCGAAGGATGTTGAGGCTGGCCATCATCGGACCGACGAACGAGATATAGGCCCCCAGATCGCCGATGACCTTAACGCGGACGCCGGTGAAGTTGTGGTCCTCGTCCAGCGCGATTTCAGCGTCGAACTTCATCGCCCGGCCGTGCAGGTCGCTCATGAAGGAACCGCTGCGTTCATCCGTCCATTTCACCGGCCGGCGCAGGGCCTTGGCGGCGTGCAGCAGCGGCAGATATTCGGGGTAGACGTAGATTTTCATACCGAAAGAGCCGCCGACATTGTAGGTCAGGACGCGCAGTTTTTCGGGATCCACCTTCAGGACATGCTGGGCCAGGTTGTTGCGCAGGCCGAACACGCCTTGGGAACAGGAGTGGAAGACATACCGGTCTTCTTCCGAATCGTAGTCCGCGATGCTGCAGCGCGGCTCGATCGGGGCGACGATCAGGCGATTGTTGTTCAGGCGCATTTTGGAGACGTGGGCCGCCTTGGCGAAGGCTTCCTCGGTCTCTTCCTTCTTGCCGCCTTCCCAATGGACGGCGGTGTTGTTCGGCGTCAGGTCCGGCCAGATCTGCTCCGTCCCCGGTGCGGCGGCCTTTTCCAAATCGACGACCGCTTGCAACACTTCCACATCCAGGTCGATCAATTCGGCCGCGTCCTTGGCCTGAACATACGTATCGGCGATCACCATGGCGACCGCTTCGCCGGCATAGCGAATCCGGTCGGCGGGAAGCGCCATCCAGGGCGTCTTGATCATGTCGCTGCCGTCGGGGTTCTTCAGCGGCACGATGCAGGGCGGGGTTCCGTACCCGGCTTCGATCAGATCCTTGCCGGTAATGACCATGTGGACGCCGGGGCTGTCCAGAGCGGCGGAGACATCGACATTGTTGATGATGGCGTGGGCGTAGGGCGAACGGAAGACATAGGCATAGAGCTGCCCATCGAGATTCAAGTCGTCCGTATATTTTCCGTGCCCTGTCAGCAGGGTGGGATCTTCTTTTCGGGGCACGTTTTGCCCAATTCCGAATTTCCCGGATGACATGGCTGGATCGTCCAATGCCGGCATAGCCAACTCCCTTAGGATCTGATGTGAGGTGAGGGTTTGGTCAAATGAAACCACGATAAAGATTAACGTGCGAGACCGAAAAAGGAAGGGGCACTTGCGGGCATAACAGCAGGTCCATTCTTGACATAATCTGGTGAGATATTATATTTAATGCGAATAAGTCGCAATTACAGCTTTTGCAAGGAATAAGCACAATGTCGGTCGCGATAACATATTTGAACCGCTCGGTTGGCCCGGAAATGACGCGCCAAATCGCGAAAACCACCAGTTACAGCACAATGCATTTGGTCGTAGCGGTGACGGTTGCTTACTTGCTTTCCGGCGATTGGCGGATCGCGCTTGGCATCGGCATCGTGGAGCCGCTGGTGCAGACCGTGGCCTACACGATCCATGAGCGGGTCTGGTCCAGGCACGGCTACTAACGGGCGATGACATCGACCATTCGGAAGGCGAGGTCGCAGCGCCCGCCCGTATAAGTCACGGCGAATGACACCACCAGGTCGTTGCCGTCGATATCGACCTTGTCCGGGGCGCTGACGATCAACGGTCCGCTCAACCGGGCACTCACGCCGCCATCTTCGATCCGAAACTCAATATTGCCGCTGGCCTCCGGATGGGACCAGCGCCCCTTGCCCGCCGCCGCGCCATCAAACCGCACCGGCCGGAACGCAATCCGCCGGCACTCGGTCTGGCCGGAAACATCCGCAGGCTTGAACTCTCCCCGCGCGAAAGCAAGGGGCCCGACCGGGGCCACGGGAGACGGTGTGGGGGGCGGCGCCGACGGCCCTGTTTCCAACGCGGCGATACGGGCTTCGGCGATGGTTCGGAACCGTCCGTCGGGATATTGGCTCAAATAGCTCTCAAACAGGGTGGGGTTGTCGGTCGCGGCGATCGACGTCCAGAAGACGATCTCGTCATCCGCCGGTGCCGCAGTCTGCGTCGGGGTTCCGGCTTGCGCCTGGGTGCTGTCGCCTTCCATGAAGGTGAAATAGCCGGTCAGGCTCGAACTTTCCCAAGGCACTTGTTCGTCGTTCGTGCGCTCCATCACGCCGATCCGGGTCCGTTTGAAGACCTCTTCGATGGAAAGGCCCGGCTGGTTCATCGCTCTGGCCAGCGACAGGGCATAGGGGCTGTTCCGGCCGTCGCCGTCCGAAGCGGTGGCGCCTGGGGAAGTGGAATAGGCGAGCAGCGTGCCCTGGGGCGCATCCATCCGCGCCAGCCCCCGCGTACCGGACCGGAAGCTGCGCGCATAGGGATTGTTCCGGCAGGCGTCGAGAACGACGATGTTCAGCCGCGTCTTGGCATGCCCCAATGAGTTCAGGATGTCGTTCGCGGAAACGGCCTCGATCGGTACATCCCGCTCGTGCCGAATTTGCGCGCCGACCGGGACCAGATAGTTTTCACCCTCGATCTGAACGCCGTGGCCGGCATAGTAGACGAGGCTGACCGACTGTTCGCCGGCTTCCTCGACCGCCAAGCCGAAATCGGAGACGGCGCGGCGGATTCCGCGCTGGTCGAGATCCGCATGGCGGAAGACGCGGAATCCGAGGCTTTCCAGGCTGTCCGCGATCAGCTTGGCATCGTTGACCGGGTTGTTCAGCTGGGCATCTTCGTACCCTCCATTGCCGATCACCAGAGCCAGTCGGCTTTCCGCGGCCCAACCGGTGCCGAGGGTGAGCAGGAGCCAAACCGCCGTCGCAACCGCGCACAGAAAGGCGGCCGGCAAGTGCCGTAACGCTGTGTCGAACCGGACCTGTTCAGAATGCATAGCCTCGCCTAGGGGAGAACTGACCTCAACGGGCAGGGTAAACCGTTGGACGCAGGGCGTGAACCGGGAACGGATGATATTTATGCGATCGGCGCCGCCAGTTCCGGCACGACCTCGGTGCTTGGCGTGGTGCGGAAATAGGCCGGATCGACGATGACCTTGGTGTCCCGGCCGCCGCCGCCGAGGATGATCTTCTCGCAATCCATCACCGCGGCATCCACCCATAGCGGCAAGTCTTCCGGCAGGGCGATGGGCGTCACGCCGCCGATTTCCATACCCGTCAGTTTCCGGGTTTCGTCGCGCGACGCGAAGGATACTTTCCGGGCCGGGAACTTCTTTCGCACCGTGCTGTTCACGTTCAGGCGTGAATTGGCGAGCACCACGCAAAGCGCGAATTTCGGGTCCCCGGTTTTCGTTTTGACCAGAATGGCGTTGGCCGAGATATCCGGGCTATAGCCGTAATGGGCGCAAAAAGCAGCGGTGTCGGCCAGGGAAGGGTCGCATTCGATAATCTCGAAACGCGCGCCGCTTTGCTCCAGCGCGGCTCTGACCCGGTCCTGCAATTCCGTCATCCTAGTTCCTCCCGTTTCCCGCGCCGGTTCGCGCATTGGCCGCAAAATACTTGCCTTGATGACCCGCTTCGGATCATAGTGCGCGCGCCTGACGGGAATGGTCCCGGCAGGCTTCTGAAATGAAGACGGACGAAATCATGCTTCGACGGGGTGAACAAGTTTCGGCGCGCGGTACGCGACGATAGAACCTACAGGGCCCAGCCGGGCCGGCATGGTTTCTATGGGCGGCCGTTTCGGCCGCCTTTATTTTTAGCCGGGTGGGATTGCGGTGCGCCTCCCTCCCTTCGGCAAGTGACGTGATCGGGAATAGAGCAATGGCAGCGAAAATCTTCATAGACGGCGAAGCAGGCACCACGGGATTGCAGATCCGGGCCCGGTTGGAAGCCCGCGACGACCTGGAATTCATTCAGCTTTCCGACGCGCATCGGAAGGATGAGAATGCGCGCCGCGATGCGCTGAACAGCGCCGATGTCTCCATCCTTTGCCTGCCGGATGCTGCCTCGAAGGACGCGGTCGCCCTGATCGAAAGCAACGGGGCGAAGGTCATCGATGCGTCCTCCGCGCACCGGACGGCCGCCGGTTGGACCTATGGGTTCCCGGAATTCGACGCCGGCCAGCGCGCGGAAATCGCCAAGGCGGCCCGGGTCACCAATCCCGGCTGTTACGCGATCTCTTCCGTCGCGATGCTGCATCCGCTGGTAAAGGCCGGCCTTCTGCCCGCCGACTGGCCGGTCACCATCAACGCCATTTCCGGCTATACCGGGGGTGGCAAGGCGCTGATCGCGGAGTTCGAGGACAGGAGCGCGGCGAATTTCAGCACCGCGACCTTCTGGGCATACGGCCTTGGCCTGGAGCACAAGCATGTGCCGGAGATCCAGCAATGGGGCGGGTTGCGGCATGAGCCGCTGTTCGTGCCCAGCGTCGGACGCTACCGACAGGGGATGCTGGTGCAACTGCCGCTGCAGCTCTGGGCGCTGCCCGGCGCGCCGTCGGCGGCGGATCTGGTTCAGGCCTTCAAGGCCCATTATGCGGGCGAGCGCTATGTGGAAGTCGCCGATCTGTCGGAAACGGCCGCCATGTCGCGCCTCGACCCGGAGGACCTGAACGGCACAAACAGCATGCGCATCCATGTCTTTGGGCATGACAACCGTCAGCAGGCGGTCGTCATGGTCCTGATCGACAATCTGGGCAAGGGGGCATCCGGCCAGGCGGTTCAAAACCTGAACATTATGCTGGGGGCGGACGAAGCGAAGGGGCTGGAAACGCCGCTTGTGTACTGATGGACGACCGGCCGGAAGGCGACCGGGAAAAACTGACGCGGGTTCTGCTGGCGTCCCCCTGGCATGCCGGGGCGATCGATGCGGTGCGCGAGGTTTGTGGAGAAGGGGCATGGATCGGGGCCGGTTTCGTCCGGAACGCGGTCTGGGACTCTTTGCAAGGGCGCGAACCGGGTCAGCCGGCGGATGTGGATGTCTTGATCCACGAACCCGGTGCCGGCGCGGGCCGCGACGCCGAGATCGAAGGGCGGTTGACGGCCCGGGCGCCGGACATTCCCTGGTCGGTCCGCAATCAGGCGCGGATGCATCTTAAGCATGGCGACGAACCGTATCGGACCCTGGCGGAGGCGATGCGGCGCTGGCCCGAAACAGCGACTGCTGTCGCCGTTCGGATCGACGGTGCGGGCGGGTTATGGATCCTTGCCCCGTTCGGACTGGCGGATTTGATGCGCGGCATCCTGCGCCCGTCCGACGACAGCCTGCGTTGCCGCAAGGCGTTCGACGAACGGCTGCGCCGCAAGAAATGGCTGTCTCGCTGGCCCTTGTTGGTGCTGGACTTGGAACAGGAATGAGCGGCGGAAACGCCTGAACGAAGGGCCTGCACGACGAGGGCCGGATTGAAGGAATGTCGATATGGAGAATGCCATCGCCGCGGGCGCGCGGATCATCGAATACGAAGGCAAGCGGCCGGAAATTCATCCGACGGCTTTCATCGCGCCCGGCGCGGTCATCATCGGCGATGTGAAAATCGGGCCCGGCGCGGGGATCTGGTACAATTGCGTCCTGCGCGGCGACGTGAACGAAATCCGTGTCGGCGCCCGCACGAATGTGCAGGACGGCACCGTCGTGCATGTTTCGAGCAAGGGGCAGGGCACCTATATCGGTGATGACATCTCCATCGGGCACATGGCGCTGATCCACGCCTGCACGCTGGAGGACGGCGCTTTCATCGGTATGAAGGCCTGCGTCATGGACGATTGCCGTGTGGAGAAAGGGGGCATGGTCGCCGCCGGGGCCCTGCTGACGCCGGGCAAGACGGTCGGCGCGGGTGAGCTTTGGGCCGGGTCGCCCGCGAAATTCATGCGCAAGACCGGAGACGGCGACGCGCGGATGATCGATTACACAGCGCCGCATTATGTGGAACTGGCCGCCAAACATCGCGCGGCTTGCGAGAAGGACAGTGGTTGAGGAGATGATGAGATGAAGAAACAGTCGACTGAACCGCCGGTCAAACGGCGGAATGCGGAAGCGCGGGCGGCCTGGAGATTGGGCCATCGCGTCGAAAAGAACCCAAAGGCCTATTCCAGAAAGCCGAAACACAAAAACCCCCACCGCCAGGATGGGGGTTTTTCTTTTATGGGGGCAAAGGAATACCACACTACGAAAATAGAACTTTAAAACTACTAGTTGGGTAAAAATATGCGTTTTTAAATACTTAAGTATTTATTAAGTATTGCACTTTGAATATCGTGGAAGATCCGCAGTGCGGTATTCCGTAGGGGGCTGCGTTTTTATTTCGGCGGGAATGTACATGAAAATCAGTACCAAGTTGACGTTGGCGACATGCGCCCTCGGATTGCTGCTTGTCGGCTATGCGACTTATGCATCTTACAACAGCGCCAGACTCTATCTG
Organism: uncultured Flavobacteriaceae bacterium; assembly: GCA_964350445.1. Classification (GTDB taxonomy): domain Bacteria; phylum Pseudomonadota; class Alphaproteobacteria; order UBA8366; family Aestuariispiraceae; genus Hwanghaeella. Next base: position 74,945 of record CAYGKA010000018.1, on the reverse strand, counting down.
GAAAGCAACAAAGCGGACGTAATCAACCGTTCCGCGATCGATCTTTACGTCGCGGCGGGGTCCTATGCGGTTGAACGCGGGGCCAGTGCAGGCGCGCTGAGCGATCCCAGCAAGGTGACCGACGAAAGAATCATCTTTTTGACGGATAAAGGCGCCAGTGCGGATCAGTCGTTGGCTCAGGCACTGGAAGTCATCGAGCACGACGGTTCCGGAATACTTGGCGACGATATCGCCAAAATCGAAAAGCAGCTCGTGACAGTGCGACAGTTGCGCGCCAAACGTGACGCTGCGTTGAAGAGCAAGATAGAGGGAGACCAACAAGCGCTCCGCATGGACCTGTTTGCTGCATTGACGGCGCTGATTGAAGACAGCCAAGCCCTTCGTTCGCATGAGGAAGAAATGCTCGGCGCGCATATGCCGCCGCGCCTGATCGACACTTTTACCGCCCGGGGCAGCCTTTGGATTGCCAGCGAATACGCTGGTCGAACGAGGGGCATGTTGGCCGGGCTTATCGGGGCCGGGATCCCCTTGTCGTATCAGCAAGTCCAAACGGTAGGGTTCAATGTCGGTCATGTGGATACCGGGCTGAAACTTGCGCAGTCCCGACTTGGCTTGTTCACGGAAGAGTTCGGAACTCTCCTGAAGAACAGCAAGGAACTCGTGGATGGGCCGATTGCCGCGGAAATCAGCAAAATCGTAACGGCAAGTGCTGCGCGGGAACCCTATGCGATAACGGCGCGGGAATGGTTTGCATTGTCGACCAAGGGGATCGATACGATCCTGGCGGCACAGAACAAATCCTCTGAGGAGATTTCTGCCGATATCGAGCAAATTCAAAACGGCGCGTTGGTTTCGCTGATTATTGCCGTGACGCTTATGGCGGGGGCCATCGTTATTGTTAGTCTGGCCCTGTTCGTGACCTTTCGACAGGTACTTGGACCGTTGCGTGATATTGCGTTGTCCATGTCCGAACTTGCCGGCGGAAACCTCAATGCCCACGTGCCCGAATTCACTCGGCAAGACGAAGTGAGCGAAATGGCGGTCGCGGTTGGGAAGTTCAAGGAAGAGGGCAAGGCCGCAGAGAAGATGCGGCAGGAACAGGCCGAAGTCCAAGCGAACCAGGAACGATTGCAGAAGGAAGCCATGCTGAAATTGGCTGATTCCTTCGAACACCAAGTTGGCGGATCCATTCAATTGGTGTCGTCTGCCGCGACGGAACTGACGGCGACCGCCAGTCAGGTTTCCAATACGGCCTCCAGCACTGAAGCCCGCAGCCGACAAGTATCGGAAGCGGCGGAGGTCGCGTCTTCCAACATCGATTCCGTCGCCGCGGCGGCGGAAGAACTCAACCGCGCCATCGCCGAGGTGTCCGGCACCGTCGGGGACGCCGCGACAGCCGCCCGGAACGCGTCTGACGAGGCCGAGGAAGCCCAGGCCAGGATCGATGCGCTGGATAATGCGTCCAACCGGATCGGCGCGGTCGTGAACCTTATCCTCGATATCGCGGAGCAGACGAACCTTTTGGCCTTGAATGCCACTATCGAAGCGGCGCGTGCCGGTGACGCCGGTAAAGGATTTGCCGTGGTCGCGAACGAGGTCAAGTCGCTGGCCAATCAAACAGCCAAGGCAACCGATGAGATCGGCGCTGAGATCAATGCCATGCGCAGTGCGATCAAGGATTCGGTTTCCGCGGTGCGAAGTGTCGGTAACACGATCCAGCGCTTGAGTGAGATGAACAACTCCGTCGCCGCCGCGGTTGAGGAACAATCGGCGACGACGAGCACCATGTCGCATTCCATGTCGGATGCGGCGCGCAGCGTCACCGATGTAAGTTCCACGATGGAGGAACTGCTGACCAACGCGACGGAAACGGGCGCCGCGGCCGAGCAGGTAAACGGGGCGACGGCGGAGCTTTCGCTTCAGGCCAACAAGATGCAGTCGGCCGTGAACGACTTCCTGCGAAGTATTCGGGAGAGCTGACCGGAAGGCGCGCCTATTCGATGCGCGCCTTCACGTAGGAACCGGGCGCGGCCTCGATGACCGGGTAGTTTTCCGTGGCGCCGGGAATGCGCGGCTTCGTCTGTTTTCGGCCGGATTGCTTCTTGACCCATTTCAGCCATTCCGGCCACCAGGAACCGGGATGTTCCTCGGCACTGTCGAACCATTCCTCCGGCGTGGCCGGGTTCTTGGTATTGGTCCAGTGCGAATATTTCGGCTTGTCCGGATTGGGCGGATTCACGACGCCCGCGATATGGCCGCTGGCGGCCAGAATGAACTTCACCGGTCCCGAATAGGTCTGCGTCGCGGCATAGGTTGAGCGCCAGGGCGCAATATGGTCTTCCCGGGTCGACAGCACGCAGACCGGAATTTTGATCGTGGAGAGGTCGATCGGCTTGCCGCAGAGCGTGATGCCGTTCTTTTCGATCAGCTTGTTCTCCAGGTACATCTTACGAAGATAGAAGCTGTGCATCGCCGCCGGCATGCGGGTCGAATCCGAATTCCAGTACAGCAGGTCGAAGGGGAAGGGGTCCTTGCCCATCAGATAGTTGTTGACCACGAAAGACCAGATCAGGTCGTTGGCGCGCAACATGTTGAACGTCGTCGCCATTTCGGAGCCTTCCAGATAGCCCCGGCCGTGCATGCGCTCTTCCAGCGCCTTCAACTGTTCTTCGTCGATAAAGACGGAAAGCTCTCCCGCCTCCTCGAAATCGATCATGGTCGTGAAGAATGTCGCGGATTTGACGCGGTCGTCGCCGTGCGACGCCATATAGGCCAGCGTCGATGCGGTCAGCGTTCCACCGAGGCAATAGCCGATAATGTTCGTTTGCGGCTCTTCGGTGATTTCCACCACTGCCTCAATCGCGGCCAAGGTCCCCTGGACCATGTAGTCCTCGAAGGTTTTCTGTGCCAGTTTCTCGTCCGGATTGACCCAGGAAACGACGAAGACCGTCAGTCCCTGATCCACGGCCCATTTGATGAAGGAGTTCTTCGGGCGGAGATCCAGAATGTAATATTTGTTGATCCATGGCGGCACGATCAGCAACGGGGTTTTGTGGACCGCGTCCGTCGTCGGCTCATATTGAATCAACTGCATCAGTTCCGTCTGGAACACGATCTTGCCCGGCGTGGTGGCGATATTCCCGCCGACCTCGAACGCTTCCGCGTCGGTCATCGAGATCTTTAGATTGCCTTCGCCTTTTTCAAGATCGCTCAGCAGGTTTTCCAACCCACGCACAAGGTTTTCGCCCTTGCTGTCCAGCGTTTCGCGCAAGACCGTCGGGTTGGTCATCAGGAAATTGCTCGGCGCCAGGGCGTCGGCGAATTGCTTGGTATAGAAATCCACCTTCTTGGCCGTCTTCGGGTCCAGTCCCTCGACCTCGCCGACTGTTTCCTGCATCCAGCGCGCGGTCAGCAGATAGGACTGCTTGATATAGTCGAACAGCGCGTTTTCGTTCCAGGCTTCGTCCCGGAACCTGTTATCCGTCTTTTCCGGATGAATGACCGCTTCCGCGTCGCCGCCCAGCATGCGGTGCGTGGTGGCGGTCCACAGGTTCATATAGTTCTGCCACAAACTTACCTGCGCCTGCATCATGGCGGCCGGGTTCGTCATCATCCGCTGGGTCATTTCCAGGAAGGCGGCGCCCACGTTCAACGGATCGCCGTGGCCCAGCGCGCCCTCGGCGCCCGCAGGGTGCTTGTTCAGAAAATCGGTGACGAGTTTCTGGCTCCGCTCCGCGATCTTGCCCATCTGGCGGGAAAACTCGACCGGGTCCGGCCATTCCTTATGGGTTTCCGTTGTTTCGCTCGTCTTATCGTTCATTCCGAACCCTTAATCGAAGCCGCCGCTTGGGCGGAAATTTCGCCCCGCAAGCAATGTCCCAGATTTGAATTACACCTGCGTTATAGAACAGGCCAGGGCACAGACCAAGGGGTGGGAAATAGGCGCGTGGCGCGCGGCGAAGGGAAACACTTGCGCCAGGTGGCGCGCGCTGTTCAGTTGCCGCTGCGCTGGCGCAAGGGGGACGTTGTGCAGAACTCGGCCAGCCTGTTGCAATCCTGGACAGCGACAACCTCCCCGAATACCTCCACACCGACAGGTTTCAACGCCGACAGGTTCCGCGACAAACTCTCCGGGGTCATTCCCAAGCGGCCGGCGAGCAAGGATTTGTCGTAAGGCAGATGGATCTGCGCGGTGCCGTCGCCACGTCCGCAGAAGCGGAGCAGGAACAGTCCGATCCGTTGTTTGGCGTTTCGGGTTTTCAACTGCTCGACCTGAAGCATCATTCCGTGCAGGTGATGGGAAATCGATCCCAGCATGCCGAAGAGAATTGAGGGATGCGTGGCCGCCGACTTTTCGAACACCTCGGCGCTGAAGAGGCAGAGCTTGCACCGTTCGACGGCTTCGGCGCTGGCAGGGTATCTGTGTCCCAGGAACATCGCTGCCTCGGCAAAGGTCTCTCCCTTTCCGAAAAGCCCGAGCAAGGCCTGTTCCCCGGTGCTCGTCGTCCGGTGCACCTTCACCCAGCCGTCTAGGACACCATAGAAGTGGGGGATATCGTCGTCCTGTCGGAAGATTTCCGCCCCCTTTTCATAGGTTCTCGTTACGCTCGACCTTCCGATAATGGAAAGCTCTTCCGGCGTAAGGTTTTGAAAAAGGCGCATATTTCTTACGGATTCCAACTCTTTCCCGTTCAGCATTGCTGATCCTCCTGAAGCCGGATTTCCCACTATGCGTCCTGTTCCGCGGGAGCGCGCAAATAATTGCGCTTGCTTGATTGTTGTCAAGGCGCGCCACCCAAAGCGGTCTTATGCTCGTCCAAGATGCGGCGCTTGAATAAGCCGCACGAACATGTGGTGGGGCAAAGTGGCAGCAGCAAATTCCGGACAGGGCGATGTTGGCGACAGCAGCGGCATCGTTCCCAATAGACGCGACGAATTGCTGACATTCCTGGTAACGACCTTCGTTCTCATTCCCGGGGCGTCGGTCGCGTTTGTCGGCGCCTTCGGGTTGGCGATCTGGGTGACACAAATGATTTTCGGGCCGCCAGGGCCGCCGGGTTGAGGCTGGCGGGAATGCGGAACGCACCGGGTACCAATCGCGCTTCCCATGGCGTTGACGGCAACAAACGCCGTCTTTTCGGCTTTCGCGCCAAGGGGGATGATTTGACCATCCGCCCGCCGTGGACGGATAGCGCCACTTTCACCGATCTCTGTACCCGATGTGATGCCTGCATCGGGGCCTGCCCGGAAGGGGTTTTGTTGCGCGGCGATGGCGGCTTTCCCGAATTCGACCCGAAAGCCGATGCGACGGCCTGTACCTTTTGCGGCGCCTGCGCCGAGGCGTGTTCCGAAGGGCTGTTCGACCGGCAATGCGCACCACCATTGGAAGCTTTGGCGGCGATCTCCACCGGCTCCTGTCTACCGGAAATCGGCATTCACTGTGAATGTTGCCGGGACGCCTGCGACCAAAACGCCTTGCGGTTTCGTCCCAAACTAGGGGGGCCGCCGAGCCCGGTTCTGGATGCCGAGAGATGCACTGGCTGTGGAGCCTGCCTCAGCGTCTGTCCGAACAACGCCATAGATCTGGTTTTCACAGGTCGAACGAAGGAGGCGGCATGACGCGCCCAGTTCATATCTCAAGCCTGATCGTCCAGACGCGGCCGGAAAATCTGCCCAGACTGCGCCGGTTCATCCTCGACCACGGTGCCGAAATTCCGGTCGAGGATCCGAACGGCAAGATCGTCTGCCTCCTGGAAACGGAGAACGAGGCGGAGATTTCCTCATTCGCAAATTCGATCGCGGTTTTGGACGGCGTCCTATCCGCGAACCTTGTCTATCACCTTGTCGACGAGGCGCCGGAAACCGGCGGTCGTCCGACGGAAGTAGGAGCAGTGTGATGACCAACGACACAATGTCGCGCCGTCAGGTTTTGAAAGCGCAGGCAACGGCGGCGGCTGCCGCGGCTGCCGGTATCGCGATGCCCGCACACGCACAGAACCTGGTAACCGAACGCAGTTTGACGGACTTGAAATGGTCGAAAGCCGCGTGCCGGTTCTGCGGCACGGGCTGCTCCGTCATGGTGGGGACCAAGGACAAGCGCGTGGTCGCGACCCATGGCGATGTGAAAGCGGAGGTAAACAGGGGCCTCAACTGTGTGAAGGGCTATTTCCTCTCCAAGATCATGTATGGCGAGGATCGCCTCACCACGCCAATGCTGCGCATGCGGGACGGCAAATACGCCAAGGATGGCGATTTTACGCCAGTGTCCTGGGATCAGGCTTTCGACGTGATGGCGGAAAAGTTCAAGGCCACCTTGCGGGAAAAGGGACCGACGGCTGTCGGCATGTTCGGGTCGGGTCAATGGACGGTTTGGGAGGGCTACGCTGCCTCCAAACTCTACAAGGCCGGCTTCAGGTCGAACAATATCGACCCGAACGCGCGCCACTGCATGGCGTCCGCCGTCGGCGGGTTCATGCGGACCTTCGGCATTGACGAGCCCATGGGATGTTACGACGATTTCGAGCATGCCGACGCGTTCATCCTTTGGGGGTCGAACATGGCGGAGATGCATCCCATTCTTTGGACGCGCCTGACGGACCGCCGCCTGAGCCATCCCCACGTCCAGGTTTGCGTGCTCTCCACCTTTGAGAACCGATGCTTCGAATTGGCGGATATCCCGGTTGTCTTCGAACCTCAGTCGGACCTGGCGATCCTGAACTTCATCGCGAACTACATCATCGAGAACGACAAGGTTCATAAGGATTTCGTCGCGAAGCACGTCAACTTCCGCCGCGGTAATGCGGATATCGGGTATGGATTGCGCCCCGAACACCCCTTGGAGCAGGCGGCCGCGAACAACGACAAGGCGGGTGGCTCGGAACCGATGAGCTTCGAGGATTTCGCGGAATTCGTTTCCGAATACACGCTCGAGAAGGCGCATGAGATTTCCGGTGTGCCGAAGGACAAGTTAATTCGGATGGCGGAGATTTACGCCGATCCCGACATCAAGGTCATGTCGCTTTGGACCATGGGGGTCAATCAGCACACCCGCGGCGTTTGGGTGAACAACCTGATCTACAATATCCATCTGCTGACGGGAAAAATTTCGGAACCGGGCAACAGCCCGTTCTCGCTGACCGGACAGCCATCGGCCTGCGGCACCGCCCGTGAGGTCGGGACCTTCGCGCATCGGCTGCCGGCGGACCTGGTCGTGATGAAGGAAGCGCATCGCGATATTGCCGAGAAGATCTGGAAACTCCCCAAAGGAACGATTCCCAGCAAGCCCGGCTATCACGCGGTTCTGCAAAACCGCATGTTGAAGGACGGAAAACTCAACGCGTATTGGGTTCAAGTTAACAACAACATGCAGGCCGCCCCGAACATGATGGAGGAGGGGCTGCCCGGCTATCGGAATCCGGACAACTTCATCGTCGTTTCCGATGCCTATCCGACCGTGACCGCTCAGGCGGCGGACCTGATCCTGCCGACCGCCATGTGGGTGGAAAAGGAAGGCGCCTATGGCAACGCGGAGCGCCGGACGCAGTTTTGGCACGAACTTGTACCCGCGCCGGGCGAGGCCAAATCGGATCTGTGGCAGCTGATGGAATTTTCCAAACGCTTCAAGGTCGAGGAAGTCTGGCCCGAGGAACTAATCGCGCAAATGCCTGAATACCGGGGCAAAACCCTGTTCGACATCCTCTACAAGAACGGACAGGTCGATCAGTTCCCGGTATCGGAAATGTCCGCGGAACACGGCAATCACGAATCCGAAGCCTTCGGTTTCTATGTGCAAAAAGGCCTGTTCGAGGAATACGCCACCTTCGGGCGTGGGCATGCCCATGATCTGGCCGATTTCGACACCTATCACAAGGTGCGCGGGCTGCGCTGGCCGGTTGTCGATGGGAAGGAAACGCGGTGGCGCTTCCGGGAGGGATACGACCCCTATGTCGAGGCCGGCAAGGACGTTCAGTTCTATGGCAAGCCGGACGGACGGGCATGGATTTTCGCCCTGCCGTATGAACCCGCCCCCGAAAGTCCGGACGAAGAGTTCCCCTTCTGGCTGTCCACCGGCCGTGTGCTGGAGCATTGGCATTCTGGGTCGATGACCCAAAGGGTGCCGGAACTGTATCGATCCATGCCCGATGCAGTCTGTTTCATGCATCCGGACGATGCGTCCGAACTTCAGGTCCGGCGGGGGGATGAGATCATCGTCGAATCCCGCCGTGGCAATATCAAGACACGGGTCGAGACGAGGGGACGGAACAAACCCCCGCGCGGTCTCGTTTTCGTGCCGTGGTTCGATGCAAGCCAGTTGATCAACAAGGTCACGCTGGACGCCACCGATCCGATTTCCAAACAGACGGACTTCAAGAAATGCGCTGTGCGCATTCTCAAAGTCTGACCGGGCTGGGGAGAGCAATCATGACATTGTACGGCAAATTTGCGGCCGCCGGCTTTCTGATCTGCCTGTTGGCTTTGACACAGTCGATTCAGCCGGCTTCCGCGCAAACGGTGAACGTCATTCCGTCCCTGAAAGGGTTGAGTGGGTCCGAGGACATGTCCCGCAACGAGGAACCGCCGCGCCTTTCGCAAGTCGAGGAAACCGACCGGCGCCGGCCGCGCAACTATCCGGAACAACCGCCGACGATCCCCCATAGCATCGAGGGCTATCAATTGGACAAGAACGGCAATCAGTGCCTGTCCTGCCATGCCCGGGCGCGGGTGGCCGAAAGCGGCGCGCCGATGATCAGCGTGACGCATTTCATGGATCGGGACGGACAGACCCTGGCGACCGTTTCGCCCCGGCGGTATTTCTGCAACCAGTGCCATGTCATCCAGAACCGCGTGCCGGAAGCATTGAACAATACATTCGTGGATATCGACGCGCTGCTTGCGGTCGAAGCCGCGAACTGACGGGAAGGACACGTCATGATCGTCAAGAGCGTGAAGTCCTTCTGGAACGTCCTCAGGCGTCCTGCCGCGACGTTGAGCCTGGGGTTCCTGTGCATCGGCGGTTTTATCGCCGGGGTGATCTTTTGGGGCGGGTTTAATACGGCTCTGGAACTCACGAATACCGAGACATTCTGCATCAGTTGCCACGAAATGCGTGACAACGTTTACCAGGAATTGCGGTCGACGGTTCACTTCACGAACCAGTCCGGCGTTCGGGCGACCTGTCCGGATTGTCACGTGCCGCACGAATGGACGGACAAGATCGCCCGCAAGATGCAGGCATCGAAGGAAGTCTGGGGCGCGTTGTTCGGAACAATCAACACGCGGGAGAAGTTCCTGGATCACCGGCTGGAACTGGCCAAACATGAATGGGCACGGTTGAAATCCAACGATTCCCTGGAATGCCGGAACTGCCACAGCGAACGGTATATGGACTTCTCGCTGCAGGAAGCCCGCGCCGCGGAGGCCCATTCCACCTACTTGGCCACCGGCGAGAAGACCTGCATCGATTGTCATAAGGGCATCGCGCATGAATTGCCCAACATGGCGGGCGTCGAAGGCTGGAACTGAGGCATCCTCCAACCACGGTCCGGCCATATGTCCTGATTCCGCCCTTGGCGGCATTCCCCGGTGTCTTGGCCGATATCCCCCGGTTGCCCACCCTGGCCAAAGGGTTTTTGGACATGGGGGGAATCCTATAGTATTCCCGTTGATTGAACGGACGGGGTCGCTTCCCAGTGTGGTGGCCATCGGTCCGAAATTGGCAAAAACGTACGGGTTGGATGTCATGACAATTGAGTCTTCCGAACCGCTTGGCAGCGGTGCCGCCTACAGGATTCTGGTTCGCTTCGTGGCGGCAGCGGCGGTCGCGCTTTCCCTGTCGGCCTGTGAGACGATGTCGGATATCGGTGAAACAGCGGGCGACGTCGCCTCCGCCGCGAACCCGCTGAACTGGTTCGGTGACGATGAGGACGAAGCCGCATCGACCGAACCCAAGCCGGTTCCCGGTTCGTCCGACGCCTATCCGGCGGTCGGCGCCGTGCCGCAGAAACCGCCGCCGCCCTCCATCGTCCAAGAAGCTGGAACGCTGCAGAACCAGTTGGTCGCGGACAAGAGCAAGGCTCGCTATTCCGATCAGGTCGTGCGGCAGGATACGGCCGGCTCCAGCCAAACAGGTACCAGTCAAACCGGGCCGCGCGTGACCCCGCAGCCTGTTCCGGTGCCGCAACCGGCCGCTGCTCCGCAACCGGCGCCCCAACCTGCGGCCGTGCCGCAACCCGTTCCGGCGCCGCAGCCGACGCCGGTCCCGACCCAGCAGACGGCTGCCGCCAACCAGCTTGCCGCGGCAGCGCCGCCCCCGCCGGCGGCGGGATACGGCAACCCGATCGGTCAGGCGGTCCATATCGCGACGCTTTATTTTCCGCAGGGCGGGTCGCAGCTGACGCAGAACGACCTTAACGTCCTGTCGCAAGTCGCCGGCATCTACCGCAACGGCGGCAAGTCGATCAACGTGGTCGGGCATGCCAGCCAGTCGACCGGGGTCAACGATCAGGTCCGGCAGGATCTGGTGAATTACAAGGCCTCATTGGACAGGGCGACCTCGGCCGCCGCGGCGTTGCTTAGGATCGGCATTCCGCAGGACAGGATCGATATCGCCGCCGTCGGCGCCCGCGAACCGCGGTATACCGAGGACTCGTCCGCAGGCATCGCCGGAAATCAACGGGTCGAAGTGTTCATACAGTACTAGATACGTTGCGCTAGGCGCCGATTGCGAAGGCTTGTATTACCATGGCAACGGCCTTCCGCACTCGACGTTCAGCAGTACGAAGAGGCCAGCCAACACCTCCTCATCCATTGAGGAGGTGTTCGGGATGCTGTCTGGACCGTCCATGAAACCGAGCAGAAAGCCATCCCCAACGGAAAAGAGTTTTCCGGAACCCGGTGCAGGCGACTTTTGGGGGTCGAAGGCTTCGCGGAGGCAGGCCGCATGTTCATCGATCACCGATGCGCCCAGCAACTTTGAGAGTATGATCCTGTGGTAGCGAATTTTCTCCGATTGCGGGAGCGTGTTGTGTAACGCCCTGTCATCCGAATGCGACGATGCCGCTGAAGCGCAGATCGCCCAGAAGACGAGGGCGACCGGCACGGCGAATGTCAGCACCGTTTTGACCGCCGCCATAGTCTTCCCGCTACGACAATCGGTGTGTTGTTTCCCAGCCCTCATGACCGGAATGGATCGCCGGGTTTGCGGCAGAAGGTCTGTGCAATAACCTCAAGGCTGCGGTCGATCTGGCGCCTAGCATCTCCGCCGAAGTGCGGGCTTTCCTTCTCCATATAACCGTTTACGAGGTCTATGCCGATATAGGGATAGTGTTCCCGTGCGGCGGACGAAAGGTCCTTGTCGAAATAGGCGTAAACGCAGGAATCGTAGTTTTCCAGTTCCGGAGCCTCCAGGTAACGCGCCAACACTTCGCGAATGATCTGTTCCTGTGAGTCGGGCGCCATTGCCTGGTACTGGCGGTAGGTCAGGTTTTCGGTCGTTTGGCAGCCGATCAGCAGTGCCATTGCGGAGAGGGCCAGTAGAGGCAAAATGGAGTCGAGCCTGCGGCTAAAGGATCGTTTCGTTGAACGCGTTCTCACAATCGTTCGGTAGCGTATCTGTTTGGATTATATTTACGAGTATAATCCCTGCAACGCTCACGCTTTATTTGTTTCAAACGATAGGTGCGCCGTAGGTGCAGGGGGGCTGCACAAAACCAGTCAGAATGGAGCCATTCATCAGAATCTGCGTTAGACGTTAGGGATTGCGTCGGCTAAAACCCACATCCGTCCATAACCCATCGAAAACGCTAGACGAGAATGATCGACTCCTTCCACCGCATTAAGCGCCTGCCGCCCTATATTTTCGCCGAGGTCAATGCCCTCAAAGCGGAGGCGCGCGCCCGTGGGGAGGACATCATCGATTTCGGCATGGGCAACCCGGATTCGCCGACGCCGGAGCATATCGTCGAGAAACTTGTCGAGACGGTGCGCAATCCGAAGACCCACCGTTATTCGACCAGCCGGGGCATTCCGGGGCTGCGCCGGGCGCTTTCCGCCTATTACGAGCGCCGATTCAACGTTTCCATCGACCCGGATAAGGAAGCGATCGTTACCCTGGGCTCCAAGGAAGGCCTCGCCAACCTGGCGCAGGCGATCACCAGCCCGGGCGACATCATTCTGGCGCCCAACCCCTGCTATCCGATCCATTCCTTCGGCTTCATCATCGCGGGTGGCGCGATCCGCCATCTGCCGGCGGCCGGCGGCGACGGCGATTTCCGGGAGGAATTCATGCAGGCCCTGCGCCGGGGCGTCGCGCATTCGATTCCCAAGCCGCTGGCCGTCATCCTGAACTTTCCGCAGAACCCGACCGCGCAGGTGGTGGATCTGGACTTTTACGCGGAGGTCGTCGATTTCTGCCGCCATCACGAAATTTATATCCTTTCCGATCTCGCCTATTCGGAAGTCTATTTCGGCGATACGCCGCCGCCCTCCGTTCTCGAGGTTCCGGGTGCGCGGGATATCGCGGTGGAATTCACCTCGCTTTCCAAGACGTATTCGATGCCGGGTTGGCGCGTCGGTTTCGCCGCCGGGAACGAGACGCTGATCGCCGCCCTGGCGCGGATCAAATCCTATGTCGACTACGGCGCCTTCACGCCGGTCCAGGTTGCCGCGACCGCGGCCTTGAACGGCCCGCAGGACTGCGTCGATGACATGCGCGCGCTTTACAAGGAGCGCCGCGACGTATTGGTCGAAAGCCTGTCCCGCGGCGGCTGGGACGTGCCCAGCCCGGAAGCGACGATGTTCGTTTGGGCGCCGTTGCCGAAGAAATTCAGCAATGTCGGCAGCTTGGCTTTCGCGAAACAGTTACTGACCGAAGCGAAAGTGGCGGTCGCGCCGGGTGTCGGGTTCGGGGAATACGGTGAAGGGTTTGTCCGCATCGGATTGGTTGAGAACGTTCAGCGTATCCGCCAAGCGGCGCGGAACATTCGAACCTTCCTGGCCGAAAGTGAACCGAGCGATACCGGTCGGGCGGCCTGAGCGGATCCTGGGCATGTATAAAGAAATAAATGTTTTGAGGCACTTGGTGGGGTGGAGTTCGATAAATGGCTGAAGCGCTGAAAGTCGCGGTTGCCGGTTTGGGCACTGTTGGGGCGGGTTTGGTTCGGTTGCTGCAGGCGCAGCACGATATGATCGCCGCGCGCGCGGGCCGTCCGGTTGAGATTACCGCGGTCGTCGCCCGGGACCGTGGCCGCGACAGGGGCTGCGACCTGACCGGCTATACCTGGTTCGACAACGCGGCCGAGATGGCGCGCGACGCCGATGCCGATGTGATCGTGGAACTGATCGGCGGCAGCGAGGGGATCGCCAAGGAAACCTGTGAAGCGGCCTTCGCCGCCGGACGTCATGTCGTCACCGCGAATAAGGCGCTGATCGCCCATCACGGGCTGCAGATGGCCGGGGCGGCGGAACAGGCCGGCGTCACGCTGGCCTATGAAGCGGCGGTCGCGGGCGGCATACCCGTCATCAAGGCGATCCGTGAAGGTCTGGCCGGGAACCGCATAACCTCCCTGCACGGCATTCTGAACGGCACCTGCAACTATATCCTCACCGCCATGCGGGAAACCGGCCGCGATTTCGACGATGTCCTGACCGAAGCGCAGAACCTGGGCTATGCCGAGGCGGATCCCAGCTTCGATGTCGACGGCGTCGATGCCGCCCACAAGCTCGCGATCCTGACCAGCCTGGCCTTCGGGGTGGAGATCGATTTCGATAGCGTCGCCGTCGAAGGAATTCGCAACATCACGCCGGAAGACCTGCAATACGCGAAGGAGATTGGCTACAAGATCAAGCTGCTCGGCATCGCGGAGCAGGGGACGGACGGCGTTTTCCAACGGGTCCATCCGGTCATGGTGCCGATGAGCGCGCCGATCGCGTCGGTCGAAGGCGTCTTCAACGCCGTGGTGACGCAGGGCGACTTCGTCGACACCACCGTCTTGGAAGGGCGGGGCGCGGGCGACGGACCGACGGCGTCTGCGGTTGCGGCGGACCTCATCGATATCGCCGCCGGTCGTGGCGGACCTGCCTTTGGTGTTCCGGTATCGGCCCTGCGGAAGGTGCCGACCCTGCCATTGGACCGGCATGTCGGACCGTATTACGTTCGGTGCGTCGTGATTGACCAACCGGGCGTCATGGCGGATATCACCGCGATACTCAGGGACGAGTCCATCTCACTCGAAAACGTGATCCAACGCGGCCGCGACCCGGGCGCCCCGGTGACGGTCGTTTTGACCACCCACGAGTCGGGGGAAGCCAACATGCAGTCCGCCCGCGCCAAGATCGCAGCGCTGGACGCGGTGGTGGAAACGCCGCATCTGATCCGGATCGAGCGGTTCGAGGGATGAATTTCCGAAACGCCCGCTTTCTTGTGGCCGGGGAACCGGTTTTCGACAAGAAATCGAGGCAAAGCGAATACGCAGATTGAATTTACGTCAACGGGCCGTCCGGTCCGTCGAAAGAACTAAGGGAAGAATGAAATGGCCGAGCAAGCACCAGAAGTCACTGCCGACAAGAACCTCGCCCTCGAAGCGGCGCGCGTCGCCGAGGCGGCCGCGCTGGCGGCGTCCCGCTGGATGGGACGCGGGGACGAAAAGGCGGCCGATCAGGCCGCGGTCGACGCAATGCGCACGGCGCTGAACGCGCTGGATATCGACGGTACCGTCGTGATCGGCGAAGGCGAGCGTGACGAAGCCCCGATGCTGTATATCGGTGAGAAGGTCGGCAGCGGAAAAGGGCCGAAGATCGATATTGCCCTCGACCCGCTGGAAGGCACCACCATTACCGCCAAGGGTGGCACCAATGCGATGGCCGTCCTGGCGATGGCGGAAGGCGGAAACTTCCTGCACGCGCCGGACGTCTACATGGACAAGATCGCCGTCGGCGGCGGGTTGCCGAAAGGGATCGTCGATCTGGACAGAAGCCCGGCGGAAAACCTGAAGGCGATCGCGGAAGCGAAGGGTAAGAAGATTGAAGACGTGCTAGTCTGCATCCTGGACCGTCCGCGCCATGCCGAACTGATCAAGGCGGCACGCGACATCGGTGCCCGTATTCAGTTGATCGGCGATGGCGATGTGGCCGGCGCGATGTCCACCTCCGACCCCGAAAGCGGCATCGACATCTATATGGGCAGCGGCGGCGCGCCGGAAGGCGTGCTGGCTTGCGCGGCCCTGCGCTGCATCGGCGGTCAGTTCCAGGGCCGTCTGCTGTTCCGGAACGAGGACGAAAAGGAACGCGCGCATAAGGTCGGCATCACCGATCTGGACCGCAAATACGACATGATGGATCTGGCCAAGGGCAACGTCATGTTCGCGGCGACCGGGGTCACCGACGGCACGCTGCTGCGCGGCGTGCGCATTTTCGCCAAGGGCGCGACGACGCATTCCATCGTCATGCGCTCCAAGACCGGGACCGTCCGGAAGATCGAAACCCTCCACGATTTCGGCCGCAAATTCTGGGTCGACCCGCGTTGACGGGACCGGAACGGGTAGAAACCTCAGGAGGACCTTCGGCGACACTATGACGGATCAGGCATTCCTTGGTGTGGAACGCTCGGCCAGCGGAAAGCGATGGGAATTGCGCCCCGTCGACGAGCGCTTGGCCGCAGCGATCTCCCAAAGCCGGGGACTGCCCGATATCGTTGGCCGCGCGATTGCCGGGCGCGGCATCGGGCTGGAGGATATCGACGCCTTCCTGAACCCATCCCTGCGCGACCAGATGCCGGATCCGATGCATCTGCGCGGGATGGAGGAGGGCATCGCGCGCCTCGTCCACGCCATCCGCAACCAAGAACGGGTCGCCGTTTTCGGCGATTACGATGTCGACGGCGCGACGTCGTCGGCTGTGATCAAGCGCTATTTCGCGGCCATCGGCGCACCGATCCAGGTGTATATCCCCGACCGCATCGCGGAGGGCTATGGCCCAAACGCACCGGCCCTGCTGAAACTCCACCGGGAGGGCGTGAAGCTCGTCATCACGGTCGATTGCGGCATCACCGCCTTCGACCCATTGATCGCGGCCCGGGACGCCGGCCTGGACGTGATCGTGGTCGATCATCACGCGGCTGAACCGCGCTTGCCGCCGGCCTCGGCGGTGATCAACCCGAACCGGCTGGACGATGACAGCCCGCATGGCTACCTGGCCGCCGTCGGGGTCACCTTCCTGGTTCTCGTCGCCTTGAACAGGGCCTTGCGGGGTGTTGGCTGGTTCAAGGAGCGGCGGGAGCCGGACCTGCGGCAATTGCTGGACCTCGTCGCGCTGGGAACGGTGGCCGATGTCGTCGCCTTGCGGGGGTTGAACAGGGTGTTGACCGCACAAGGCCTGAAGGTATTGGCGCAGCGCCGCAATGCCGGCCTGCGGGCGCTGGCCGACATAGCCGGGATGGACGAAATGCCCGGCACCTATCATCTGGGTTTCTTATTGGGGCCGCGGATCAATGCCGGCGGCAGGGTGGGCGAACCGTCGCTGGGCGCGGACTTGCTTTCCACGGAAGACGACGCCGCGGCGCGGGAAATCGCACGGCGCCTGGATGGCTACAACGCGGAACGGCGCGAGATTGAGGCGCTCTGTCTCGAACAAGCCATCGATATTGCCGAGCAGCGCGGCATTGGCGAGCACCTCGTCTATGTCGGATCGGAAGGTTGGCATCCGGGCGTCATCGGCATTGTCGCCGGCCGCCTTAAAGAGCGCTACAACCGTCCTGCCTGCGTTGTCGCCTTCGAAAACGGCATCGGCAAGGGCAGCGGCCGGTCGCTGGAAGGCGTCGACCTCGGCGCGCATGTGATCGCGGCGCGGCAGTCCGAATTGTTGGTGAACGGCGGCGGGCACAAGATGGCGGCCGGGTTCACCTTGGGCGAACCGCAGAGCGAGGCCTTCAGGGCCTTCTTGGAGGAAAGGATCGCATCCGAATTGGCGGGGGAGCCGATCCGGCCACGCCTTAGCCTCGACGGCGGTCTTTCCGTGTCTGGCGCCAGTTTGCCGCTGATCGATGCGCTCGAGAGCCTGGCCCCGTTCGGGATGGGGAATGCGGAACCCCGTTTCGCCTTGCCCCATGCCAGGATCGCGCATGCGGATGTGGTCGGTACGGATCATGTGCGCTGCCGGGTCGCGGGGGAGGGCGGCGCGTCGCTGAAGGCCATCGCCTTCCGCTGCGCCGATCAGGAAATGGGAAGTCTGTTGCTGAGCGCTCGCGGCGGCGCGCCCATCCATCTGGCGGGGCGCCTGCGGGTCGACCGTTGGCAGGGCAGGGAGCAACCGCAAATGATGATCGACGACGCCGCGCCCGCCATCTGAACCGTTTCAGAATGAAGAGGGGGCAGAAACACGGTCAGCGTTTCAGGTTGGTCGCCGTTTTCAGAAGTTCCTCTACCGTGCGCAAGGTTGTCGCGGCGGAGGAATAGGCCCGCTGGGTCTCGATCATCTTCACCAGCTCTTCGCCCAGGTCGACCGTGGACCCTTCCAGCGAGCCGGAGAAGATTTCCGCGCGGCCGTTTACATCGGCTTCGAAAATCTGCAAATCGCCGTTCAGGCCACTCAGGATGAAATGCGTGTCGGTAACGGGAAGCAGCAGTTCCGGGTTCACCACGTCGCCAACGGCGATCTTGGCGAGGTTTCGGGTCTGGCCGTTGCTGAAAACGCCTTCCAATACGCCTTTCTGATTGAAACGCGTGCTGACCAACTGACCTTCCTCGAACCCGTTCGATCCGGTCTTAGCCAGAATGAAATCGGGTGCGAAACTTCGCATTTTGGAGAGATCGACGGTCGAGGTCGTCGTCGCGGCCGGGTTCGCGAATGTAATGCTCAGGGCTGTGTCTTGCGGCCCGATGAGCGTGCCGTCGGCGTTGAACGTGACGGTGACCGGGGCGGCCGGTGCCGTGACCGTCGCGTTGTCGCCGATGAATTCCAGGGTCCATTCGTTGTTGGTCGCGGTTTTCGTGAAACGCGCGTTTACGGTGCGGCGGTCGAGTGCGTTATCGGCCGAGCCCGTGCCGTCGAAGATCGTCAGACCCACATCGAAGAATTCGCCGGTGGCGGCGTCGGGCGGCAGATTTGCGTCGATGAAGGATTCCGTCGTGGGGGTCGCTTGAAAGATTTCGCCGCCGGCGTCCAGGCGTATGGGGACCAAGCCGCCCTCGTCGGAAACCGCCGTGAAGGTCTCCGTTGCCGGGTCGAAGGGGAAGCCTAGGACAAAATTGCCTACATTGTCGGCAAGATATACCTCTTCCACACCGCCATTCAGCTCAATGCGGCGCTGGAATTGGCCGGAATCCGTCAACAAGGTTTGACCGGACCCATCGAGTTGCGAATTGACCATGAAGAAGCCACGGCCTGACAAGGCCAGGTCCAGGGCGCCGTTCGTTGCCAGGATGCCGCCTTCCGCACGGATATTGCGGCGGACGACGTTGTTGGTGCCTTGAAGCGAGGGGAAAACGTTGCCGCGGGAGCGTCCCGTATCGACGATCATCTCTTCGAAGCGGCTCGCTTCGGCCTTGTGGCCGGGGGTGGTCGAATTCGCGATGTTGTGCGCGATGACCTCAAAAGACCGCGTCTGCGCCTGAATGGCGCTGATGCTGGACCCGAAGAGGTAGTTTGCGACCACGGTTGTTAGGCTCCGAATTGAATGACAGAACTGGGTGCATCACCATAAGCAAATATGGTGCCAGCGGACCTTGGCGCCGATAAAAAGAATAGCGAAACTTATCTGAATTTTTGCCCCTCATGCGGCTTGACGGGGCTGGTCGGTCTCAATATATCTCCGCCTCGCCGACCCCTTCGTCTAGAGGCCTAGGACACCGCCCTTTCACGGCGGCAACACGGGTTCGAATCCCGTAGGGGTCGCCAACGACTTCAAAGACCATAAAGCCGCCCTTGGGCGGCTTTTGTCGTTATGGGATACAGATCTCCCATGCAAGCCCCTCCCAAGAAGGGTGACTCAAGGCTGGCCCGTTTCCGTTAGGTCCGTGCCGATACATAGACCCTTGCCCGAAATGCGACTTGAGTGAGAGGGCGAGGACTTCCTACAGTTATGGTTTCTAGGCCCTGGAACGTAGGGTTCAGAACAAGAAAATGCGTCCAGGGCGGTTTGCAGACTGGCTCTTACCGGCGCGCAAATCGGTAGGGAAGGATGTCAGCCATGCAGAACAGGTGGAAGCAGCGGCCGGACGGGTCCAATTGGGGCGACTTCGGGCCGGACGACCAGTTGGGCAGGCTTAACCTGATCACCCGGGAAAAAGTGCTGCAAGGCTTGGCGGAGGCGACGGAGGGCATTCCCTTCTGTCTCTCCCTGCCGCTTGATTATCCCGGCGGCAATGGACTCAACCCTCGCCGGAAACCCCCGGTTCTGCGCCCCACGCTTCGCCCGAACGCAGTGAATTTCAATGTTGCCCTGAATACCGAAGAGGACGGGGTGACGGACGTTGTCTGCGACGACCTGGTGATGTTGCACCTTCAATATTCCACCCAGTGGGATTCCCTGGCCCATGTCGGCTCTCTCTTCGACGCCGATGGCGACGGGGTGCCGGAGAAAGTGTTCTACAACGGGTACCGCGGGGGAATCGATATCGTCGGCCCCGATACGATGGCCGATGCAGGGCCGCCGGAAGGCGCCTGGCGGGAAGGGACGTCCCATGCGGATGCCCTGGGCATCGAGAACTATGCTGTTCATGGCGTACAGGGCCGTGCCGCGTTGGTCGATCTGCATGCCCATCTGGGCAATGACCGAACTTATGTCGGATACGATCTGTTGATGCGGATTTTGGACGAAGACGGCGTGGAGATCGAAACCGGCGACATGGTCTGTCTGCATACCGGGTTTGCCGAGGTCGTCCTCGGCATGAAACGCAATCCGGATGAGAAGACCCTGCATTCCGCCTGCGCGGTGCTGGACGGGCGTGACGGGAAGCTTCTGAATTGGATTACCGACAGCGGTTTGTCTGCATTGATCGCGGACAACTACGCGGTGGAAGGATTGCCGTCGAAACCCGGCGCGTCCGATTGCTGTGCGGCCATGCCGTTGCATGAACACTGCTTGTTCAAGAACGGAATTCCACTAGGCGAATTGTGGCATTTGACCCCATTAGCGCAATGGCTGCGCGATCGGAAGCGCTACCGCTTCCTGTTGACCGCTCCACCTTTGCGGCTTCCCGGCGCGGTCGGGTCGCCGGCCACACCGATCGCAACGGTCTAACGCATCCCGATTTCATATTCTCAACGGATTTGGACGGCCTGAGGGACCTCAAGGCCGTATCGCGGTCATTTGCGTTCTTTGCGTGCTTTGACGTTATGTTAAACTTTTCACATTAGAAAATTAGAACGTAATTACATATATGCTGCGCGCTTTGCACGAGGGGTCATGGAAAGTCTTCAGGTTTTGGTCGTGGATGACGAGCCCGACATGGGTGAGTTCGTGTCGGACGCCTTGGAGTCCCTTGGACATGAAGCCCGGAATGTCTGCGACAAGGACCAATTCATCACGGTATACAAAGACGGCTATGACATTGTCATGCTTGATCTTTTTATGCCCGACGCGGATGGGATCGAACTTCTCCGCTTGTTGAGCGACGCCAAGTGCGGCGCCTTTGTCATTTTTATGAGCGGTAAGGATAAATCGATCCTGAATGCGGCGCAGCGATTGGCACAGGACCAGGGCGTTGTGGTCCTTGGAACACTGCAGAAGCCGTTTACCGTCGATGATTTGGATGAACTGATCGGACGGCATGCGGATATGGTGCGCCGAACCGGAAAGCCGACGCTGTTCAAGCCCAGTGCAAAACTCATATCGCGTGCCTTGGCCGATGATCAGTTTTCTCTTCAGTTTCGGCCACAAATGAATGTGGAGACCAAAACCGTATTCGGCGGCGAAGCCGACCTCATTTGGAAGCACCCCACCCGCGGTGATATCGAGTCGGATGATTTCATGGGGGCTGCCGAAGACTGCGGCATCCAGAACGAATTGATGGATTTTACCCTCGCCCGGATGATCGGGCAGCTCGGCGCTTGGAACCGCGCCGGGCGACATATGCGGCTGTCGTTGAGGGTGACGCCATCGGCTCTTGCCGAAAAAGGATTGGCCGAAAGGCTCGAACACCTGATCCGCTTGCATGACGTTGATGCCGATCAAGTCGTCATCGGCATACCGGAGACATCGCTGTCGGACAGCCTCGGCGATTGTTACGACGTGCTCACGCGGTTGCGGATCAAGCGGTTCAATCTCTCGATCGATGCGTTTGGGGTTGGCCGCACGTCCATGAACGAATTGGTCAGAGTGCCCTTCAACGAATTGCAGCTCGACACGTCGATTATTGAAAGAATGAAGAAATATCCTGAAACGCGGACATTCGCGAGGGTGGCGGTTCTGGTCGCCCATGAACTGGACATCCGCGTGACGGCCGTTGGCGTTCATGACGAAGGCACGCTGCAAACCCTAGCCGAAATGAAGTGCGACTTTATCCAAGGAGACGCTGTCAGTGAAACCTTGGAGCCATCTGTATAGCCGTCCGACAACGAGCCGGTGTTTGATTTTTACGTTGAGAGAGGGGCCTGTCCGTGATGATACGATCCGAAAACAGAAATGTTGTAATTGTTGACGATGATATCGGGATGGCGGAGTTCGTTTCGGACGCAACGGAAATGCTGGGTTATGTCCCCATTACAGTGAGCGACGGCCGACAGTGTTTGGACTTGATCAGAAAGGCGCCGCCGGCCTGTATCATCATGGATATCGTGATGCCTGATATGGATGGTGTCGAATTGCTGAACCAACTGTCCGAGATGCGGTCGACGTCACCCATAATTGTGATGAGTGGGTATGATGGAAAATACCTCGAGAGCGTTTCTTTGATCGCCGAAGCGCACGGCATTGAAGTCTTGGGCTCTCTCATGAAGCCGTTCTCCGTCGATCACCTGGAACCCCTTCTTGCAGCCGCGCTTGAGTATAGGGCGAAAAGCAGAAACACGGGGCCGCTTTAGGCTGAGCGGCGGGGTCGTGGGGATGGAATCGATAGGATGAAGCAATATCGGCTCATATATAAGATCGTGGGAAGCCTGCTGCTTGTTTCCGTTGCGATCGCGTTTAGCGTCGTGAAGCCGCTATATGACGAGTCGCTCTCCAGAGCCGAAGACCATGTGGGCGATGTCGCGCTGGCGACGGCGAGCTTGATCATGTCGGCTGTAACGGTCGACAAGAGTGACGCTCAAGCAAAAAATTCAAAGGCTTTGACGGCAGCGACAGTGGAACAGATCAGGTCCGTCATCCTCAGCTTGCCTCATCGGGCCGCAATCGGGGAGGTGGTGTTCGTCCGTCATGACGGTCGAGGCGTCGAGGTGGTTGTCCACCAAGGTCTAACCGAAGGCCTGCAACATCCCGACAGGGTCGACAGCCGGTCGCAATACGCAAGGGCAATCATGATCGGGTCGTCACAGGGACTTTCGATCACCCATGTAGATGACGCTTATCACGGCGAAGACATCATTCTCGCCGTCGTTCCTGTCCGTGAATTGGGCGGCGCCGTTGTCGTCGAGACGTCAAAGAAGCAGATACGTGCCCCCTTTGTATCGGCCGCCGCAAAAGGCCTTTCTGTTGCCTTTCTCGTGATCTCTTTCGGTACGTTCTATGTGTATTCCCAGTCGCGGCGCGCGGCTGAGGAAATTGCCGAGGCACAGACGGAGAAAGACACAAACGTTTTGGAAATGCAGACGATCAAGAGTCGTTATGATCAGATTGTCGACGCAATGCCCGACAGTCTGGTTTTCTTCGATGTCGACGACAAATTGGTTTTCTGCAATTCAAAATACTCGGAATTATGCCGCCGTCACGGTATCGGGATTCCAAGACCAGGCGTCACGTTCGAAGAGCAGATTCGCAATGGCCTGAAGAATGGAGCCTTTCCCGACGCCGTGGGCCGAGAGGAAGAGTGGCTCTGCAAATCGTCGGCCCGGCATAAAAATCCAAAAGGGGCCGTTCAGCAACAATTGACGGGCGGTTGCTGGATGCGGGTTGTCGAGAAGAAAACCCAAGACGGGGGAACGGTCGGATTCCTTACGGACATTACAGATCTAAAGGAGAATGAGTTCGCGCTTCTGGACAGTAGACAGCGGTTCAAGGACTTTTCCGATACGGCGTCGGATTGGGCTTGGGAGACCGACTCCGAACACCGGTTCGTTTACCTTTCCGCGGGTTTGGAAGAGGAAAAATTGTTTAGTGAGGGCGACGCGCTGGGCAGGACGCGTATGGAATGCGCAGCGGAGGATACGGCCACCGATAAATGGCGCAAG
The DNA here is from genome assembly GCA_964350445.1 of uncultured Flavobacteriaceae bacterium. GTDB lineage: Bacteria > Pseudomonadota > Alphaproteobacteria > UBA8366 > Aestuariispiraceae > Hwanghaeella. Next base: position 51,626 of record CAYGKA010000018.1, on the reverse strand, counting down.
CACCTCAGCGACCTGCACAATCAACGGCCCTTCAACAACTTCGAATATGCCATCATCGGGCCGGACGGAAAGAAAAAATTCGTAACCTCGTCCGGCAAGCCGTCTTACGACGCTGCCGGAAACTTTTCCGGTTACCGAGGAACCGGGCGTGACGCGACCGTCCTGCGATCGCATCAGGAAAACCTCCAGATGGCGGAGCTTCGTTTACGCCGCGCGTTCGAAAGCATCACGATCGGGATTGTCTTGACGGACAACACAGGCGTGATCATTCAAACCAATCCAGAAATATCCCGTATATTTGGATACGAAGAAGACGAACTCGTCGGCAGCAATGTGAAAATCTTGATGCCGCATTCCGATTCCAGCCGACACGATCAGTATATCAAGTCTTATCTTACGACCGGTGTCGGCAAGATTATCGGCACAGGGCGAGAGGTCGTCGGTCTTAGAAAAAACGGCGAAACTTTTCCTATGAATCTTGGCATTGCAACGATGGATGTCGAAGGGGAGCGTCAGTTCCTAGGTTCCATAGTAGACATTAGCAAGGAGAAGGCCCTGGAAGGGCAGTTGCGCCAAGTGCAAAAAATGGAAACGGTCGGCCATCTCGTCGGCGGCATTGCTCATGATTTTAACAATATCCTGGGAATTATTGTCGGGAATCTTGATCTTGTTAAGCGGAAGTTGGATCAGGATGAGAAATTGTACCGCCAGGTCGACAAGGCGGTGGGCGCAGCGAATAGAGGGGCGTCCCTGACACGGCGGTTGTTGAACTTCTCCCGTCAGACGCCGACGCAAAACGAGCCGATCAACGTCAATGATTGTATCACGAATATTCATGAACTGCTTCAACGGTCCATTACAAAGAGTGTTGAGATCAAACTCTTTCTCAAAGACGATCTGCCGATGGCATTGGCTGACCCGGGCGACTTGCAAGACGCGCTTGTCAATCTGGCTGTCAATGCGCGGGATGCGATGCCGGGGGGAGGCGTTCTTAGGATAGGCACCCGCGCGGTTTCCATTGGCTCCAACACTACCAAGGAACTAAGGGATTTGCGGGCTGGGCACTATGTGGAAATTGATGTCGCGGATACAGGCACCGGCATGCCTGAGGCGGTCAAGGCACGGATTTTCGATCCGTTCTATACGACGAAGGAAACGGGGAAAGGAACCGGTCTTGGCCTGCCCATGGTCTATGGCTTCGCCCGACGCTCCGGCGGGTCCGTGACTGTCTATTCCGAGGAAGGGGTTGGTACGTCCTTCAAGATTTTCCTGCCCGTCGCTTTGCGTCCCGACATGGAGGACGATCAGGCGGAATTGAACACTGACGGCATGGATTTGCCCAGCGGAACCGAGACGGTTTTGGTTGTCGATGATGAAGAAGACTTGGCGGAAATCGCGGCTACAGTGCTGCAGGACCTTGGCTACAAGGTGATCGTCGTCAATAGCGGCGTGAAGGCGATGGAGATTTTGGTGGGCGACGAGCCTATAGACCTGATGTTGAGCGACGTTGTGATGCCGGGCGGCATGTCCGGCTATGAGTTGGCGGATGCGGCGGAACATTTGCGGCCGTCAATGCGCGTTTGTTTGGTTTCCGGCTTTACGGGCGATCTGGCGAATGGCGCGATCCGGCCGAACGAAAGCTATCCTTTCCTGCAAAAGCCTTATGACAACAAATCTCTCGCTCTTCAGGTTCGGGGGATATTGGACTCAGTCGAGGAAACACGCGCCTAAACTCTTCGCCGTCCTGACTTGTCGAGCGCCCCTCATGGAATTCGAAGAGTGTGCAGCGAGGCTTCGGTTCAATTTGGCCCGGTCTATGTTGGCCCAGTTTCGGGTGGCCCGCTTGCCTGTGGGCGGACAACGTCGCTGAATGTTTCGTCAACGCCGAAACCAATATCGATCAAATTGCGCTCAACGATGTTGGCACCCAGTACGATACGGTCGTCTTCCCGGCCGAAATGGATGGGGGCAATCGGCTGCGCGGCGAAAATGGCAAACCCGTCGACACCTTTTTCATCGGACCTTAAAGGCGCCGCGAAAACCTCCAGATGCGCGGTTCGTCCGGCACTGTAGGTTTGTTCGATGATCACGCGGAATGCGCTGGGTATTCCGACGACGTTTTGCAGCGAGGCAACGGCCGTATCACGGCGCTTCTGCGCAACGAAGTCCAGATAGTTCTTTCCGATCGGATTGAGGCCGATCCGCTGTTTCCATGCTTCACCGACAATGCGGTAAATGCATTGGTCGGGCATCGTGAAGGCAAACAGGGCGACGTTCGGCAGGGCTGCAGCGAATTTGAAAATATCCAAACCCGTCTTGCGGGGAATGTCTCCACCGTTTTCTTGAAGCAGCCCGGCATAGGCTGCGGACAGAATGCGTGGTGCCCTGGTCGCGAAAAGCGCTGGGGCCTCGGCGATGGGGACGATACTTCGGGGGTGTTGACGGACCCATTCCATTGCGGGACATGACCGTGCGTTTGGGGACGTGCGCCCTGGTTCATTCTATAACAACAGTCGTAGTATAGTTCGAGGCGGTGTAAAACCGATCCGTTGACACGACCTTTCGGGCAGATCGGCTGTCCGTAATGTCGGCTCGCTAGACGCTGGTTTGCCGTTTGTGGCGATTGGATGCCATTCGCAGGCCTCCCAAACATGCCAATCCGACCATAAGCATCAGGACTGGGGCTGGTAGGGGAACGGAAGCCACAAGTTGGATTGTCGTGTAGCCAAGGTCTTGGAAGGACGCGACAGTCGTTGCGCTGACGAATGCCGGGACGTCCAGGAAGCCGGTCATCAGCTCGTTTGCTGTACCTTCCCAGAATTCGTCCCAATGCCCATCGGCAGTGCCGGGACCTCCGTCGAGTTCAACGGGTATGAACGTGGCAAGCGGATCAAACTCGAGCTTATAAATTTCCAGGGCATTGGCGCCGGTATATTGACCGGTGCCGGGTGTATAAAGGCCGTTTAACTGCCAGAGTGTGCCAAATCCCATGACATGCGCCATTTCATGAATGATCACTTCATCCAAGACACCCGCCGATTCCATCACGGCCAAATCGGCGGAATCGAACTGCATGGCACCTTCCGTCGCGATGCCGAAACCCTGCTGGAATTCACCAGCCGAAGGACCGGCCTGTCCCAGAATGTTGCCGGCACCGTCGATGTTGACGCCTGAAGCTTGAATGGTGATTCCAGAGAGCGTTATGCCGGGCTGGTAGCCGGTGATAAGCGTTTCCCAAAACGTCTCCGCCTGAGAAAAGATGGCTTGTTGAGTGGTCGACAACCCGCCACCGAATACGACACTGATATCAAAGCCGGCGGCCCGAGCGGTAAACGGATTCAGCGAAATCAAAAGGGCCGCTACAATGGCGTAGGTTTTGTTCGCGATGGACACGATGTCTCCTCCCGGCGTTGATAAACGGGGCTTCGTCGTACCACCCACACTCCTGGCCCAGCATAACATCATAGTGTTCACATGTAAGCTGTGATGATGTTCACACTGCGGCTGGAATAGCGCCCGGGACCCGGACGTGCCGACGGATCAGGATGGCGTCACTTTTTCGCCATTCGCGAAAACCCTGTTCCAGCGATAGACCGTTACCGATTTTCTTAGGCCGGTTGGCCAAAATGGGTCCTCTCGGATTAAATCCCAGACGTCCGTTTCGGTAGGGCAGTCGACCATCCACAGTCCACCAGCCGATAGGCCGGAGGGTGTGCTGAGCAAGGGACCGGCCGATTTTATACTGGCCGCGTGACGATCCAAGAAAGCCAGATGCGCCTTCATATGCGCTTGCCGTTGATCGGCGGCGGCCCCTTCATCTTCAAAGAATACGGCATACATAAAACAGCTCCTTGCGGTTTGTTGATTGTGCCGGGAAGCCTAGCGGCGGAATAGGGTGGGGGAGAGCCGAACCTTCGCAGGATCGATCCGCGCAGGTGCAGGCGCCATGGGCGTTATTGCCTGATTTTGCCCGGATGCGAATGGGCCGGCCTTACGGTCAGCTTCCGGTATTGCAGGACGCGGCCGTCACAGAATGGGGCGCGTCGGGAAGGGTGACGGGTACGGCAAGAGGATAGGGACTTGAAGGTCCGGTATTTGCCGTCTCAAAGTAGATGTCGACCGTCCGGTCTTTTTCGGAAAGCAGTTTTAGAGCGCGTGGGGGAACAATGAAGACATCGGCACAGGTAGTGGTCATCGGGGGCGGGGTCGTCGGCTGCTCGGTACTGTATCACCTCACGAAGCTCGGCTGGAGCGACGTCATGCTGGTTGAACGGTCGGAACTCACCTCGGGCTCTACGTGGCACGCGGCGGGCGGGTTCCACACCTTGAACGGCGACACGAACATGGCTGCGCTTCAGGGCTACACCATCCGCCTTTACAAAGAGCTTGAAGAGATTACGGGGATGAGCTGCGGCCTGCATCATGTCGGCGGCGTGACCCTGGCGACCTCACCGGAACGCGTCGATCACCTTAAGGCCGAACGGGCGAAACATCGTTACATGGGATTGGAGACCGAGTTTATCGGCCCGGAGGAAATCGCAGAGCTTTCGCCGATCACGAACGTGGAAGGTGTCCTAGGGGGGCTTTACGATCCGCTGGACGGTCATTTGGACCCGTCCGGCACCACGTATGCCTATGCCAAGGCGGCGCGCATGGCGGGGGCGGAAATCGTTCTTCGCAATCCGGTGCTGGAGACGAACCAACGAACCGACGGGACCTGGGATGTCGTGACCGAGCAGGGAACCATCCATGCACAGCATGTGGTCAATGCCGGCGGGTTATGGGCTCGCGAAGTCGGCGCCATGGCCGGCGTTTATCTGCCGCTCCACCCAATGGAGCATCAGTATCTGGTGACGGAGGAAACGCCGGAGGTCTATGAACGCGACAGTGAACTGCCGCATGTCATGGACCCGGAAGGGGAAAGCTATCTGCGCCAGGAGGGGCGGGGCATCTGCATCGGGTTCTACGAGCAGAAATGCGACCCTTGGGCCGTCGATGGCACGCCTTGGACCTTTGGCCATGAATTGCTGGAAAACAAGATGGACCGCATCGAGGACTCCGTGGCCTTCGCTTGCAAGCGGTTTCCGGTTCTGGAACGGGCCGGCATCAAGACCGTCATCAACGGACCGTTCACCTTCGCGCCGGACGGGAACCCGCTGGTCGGCCCGGTGCCGGGCCTGCGGAACTATTGGTCGGCCTGCGGCGTCATGGCCGGCTTTTCCCAGGGGGGTGGCGTCGGCCTGTCGCTGGCGGAATGGATGGTGGAGGGCGAGCCCAGCCGCGACGTCTTCGCGATGGATGTTGCTCGGTTCGGCGGTTGGATCACGCCGGGTTATACGCGCGCCAAGGTGCGGGAAAATTACCAGCGCCGGTTTTCCATTTCCTATCCCAACGAGGAACTGGCGGCGGCGCGTCCCTTCCAGACCACTCCGGCCTATGACATCTGGAAACGGCAGCGCGCCGTCTTCGGCGCGGGCTATGGCATGGAGGCCGTGAACTATTTTGCGCCGGAAGGGGAACCGCTATTTGAAACGCCGAGTTTCCGCCGGTCGAATGCCTTCGACGCCGTCGCCGCCGAAGTCCGTTCGGTGCGCGAGGCGGTGGGTATCAACGAAATCCATAATTTTGGAAAGTACCGGGTCACCGGCCCGGGCGCTCGGGATTGGATCGATACGGTCATGGCGGGACGGGTTCCGAAGCCAGGTCGATTGAGCCTGACGCCGATGTTGAGCCCGAAAGGACGTCTGATCGGGGATTTCACCATATCCTGTCTGCAGAACGGGCGTGGAGAGGAAGAATTCCAACTCACGGCCTCCTATGGGGCGCAGGCCTATCACATGCGTTGGTTCCAAGCGCATCTGCCGGAAAGCGGTGTCGAAATAGAGAACGTCTCCACGCGCCGGATCGGGTTCCAGATCGCCGGTCCCCATGCCCGTGACCTTTTGAGCCGGACGACGCGGTCGGATGTCTCGGCTGAGGCTTTCCGGTTCATGGATGTCCGCGAAATGGATGTCGGCTTGACCCGCGCGGTCGTTCAGCGGGTCTCCTATACAGGCGACTTGGGATACGAGATCTATGTCGGGGCCGATGAGCAGCGCGCGCTTTACGCCGCCTTGACCGAGGCCGGGGAAGGGCTGGGCCTGAAGCCGTTCGGCATGCGTGCGATGATGAGCCTGCGGCTGGACAAGTTTTTCGGCTCATGGCTCAGGGAATTCGGGCCTGACTACACACCGGCCGAAACGGGCATGGATCGTTTCGTCGCATACAACAAACCGGTCGATTTCATCGGCAAGGCGGCGGCCGCGGCAGAAAAGGCCAAGGGGCCGGAACGAAAACTCTGCTCTTTCATCGTCGAAGCGGCGGATGCGGACGTCGTTGCCTATGAGCCCATCTATGTCGGCGGGGAGATCAAAGGTTTCGTTACCTCAGGCGGATATTCCCACTATGCGAAAAAGTCGATCGCCATCGGATTCCTGCCCGTGGGTATGATTTCCGACGGGCTCGATGTGGAAATTGAGATTTTAGGGGATTTGCGCCGGGCGAAGCTTGTTTCCGAGCCGCTTTTCGATGCGGACGGTGCCCGGATGCGCGGTTGATCCGTCTGTAGTGATTTTGCGTGGGTGACACTTTACGCCAGCCAAGTCTAATATGCATCGTTCGGGGGTCGGTAAACTAAGCTTTAAGTGTAAGTCCTGTTTGACGGAAATTTCACGGTCGGCATTCGCCCATGTTCAAACACTCCCGCAGCGTAACGTTGCTTCAAACTTGGCTGATCTTCGTGATTGCCGTTGGGGTGGGGCTTGTCTTCGGCTTCGCGCAGCTAGCCAGGGAATACGACCAGCAATTGGCCGATATTCGCGAAACGGCGAATGCGGTGATCGGCTCGGTGGAAGGCGCGGCAAGTCAGGCCGCCTTTACCTATGATCGTTATCTCGCCGCGGGCGTAGCCGACGGGCTGTTGCGGTTCGAGCCCATCGTTACGGTCGAGATATTCGACGAGTTCGGTAATTCCCTGGTCAGCAGCAGCACCAAAGAGTCGACGTTCGAGAACCTTTGGATCGCTGATTTTCTGCCGATCGAAGTGACGTCGATCTCGGCCCCACTGCACCACGCGCTCGAACTCGACAAGGTTATCGGAACGCTGGTCGTCGAGGTTTCGTCCGAGCAGGCGGCGATGTACGTCCTTCGGCAGGCCGGATACGAGATGCTCTTCGCCCTTGGGCGGGCCTTGATCCTGGCGATCATCCTGCTTTTCATCTTCAACCGGCTGTTTACCCGCCCGTTGCTGAAAATGGCCGACGAGTTTTCTAAAATCGATCCAGACGACCCGAAAAAGGGTCTTCTTCCAGACGCCGTCACTTATCCCGCGAACGAATTTCGCGCCGTTGTCGAAAGCGTCAACAAGCTGTTGGGCTCGATCATCGGCCATATACAGGAACGCGCGAAGGCGGCGGATGCCTTACGGGAGAGCGAGCAGCGCTTCCGATCATTCGCTGAGATCGCGTCGGACTGGCTGTGGGAAATGGATTCCAATCTGTGCTTCACCTATTTCTCTCCCCGTGCCGGCGAAGTTCTCGGCTTCGATGTCAGCCATGCCATCGGCAAGTCGCGCAGGGAATTATCAGCCGAAGTTACCGACAAACCGAAATGGGAGCAGCACCTGACGGATTTGGAGAACCATCGATCTTTTCGGAATTTCACATACGACATCCATCGGCCGGACTTCGGCCCCAGGACAATCAGCATCAATGGTGACCCGGTATTCGATGACAACGGCACATTTCTCGGATACCGCGGCACGGGACAAGACGTGACATACGAAAAGGAAGCGGCGCGGGCCCTTGATGCAGCCCTGCGGCGCGCCGAGGAAGCCAATCAGGCGAAGTCGGAATTCCTGGCGACCATGAGCCACGAGTTCAGGACCCCCTTGAACGCCATCCTAGGCTTCAGCGAGATGATGAAGGGTCAGTATTTCGGACCTCTGGGCGGCGAGAAGTATGTGGAATACGCGGATGCCATCCGCAGCAGTGGCGGCCACATGTTGGGCCTTGTCGATCAGGTTTTGGATATTTCCGCGATTGAAGCCGGGAAGCGGACGTACGAATTCAAGGCCCTGAATGTCCGCGAAGTGTTGGATTTCGCAGAAAACGATTTCCGGAAAGCCCTGGGGGACAAGAACCTGGAACTGGTGTTGAATGTCGCACCGGATATTCAGCAGGTGCACGCCGATGCCCGATCCGCGCGGCAGGTCGTGAACAATATGCTTTCCAATGCGGTCAAGTTCACGGAACCCGGTGGTAGGATAACTCTGTCGGCGTCGCAGCAGGACGGGTTCGTATCCATCCAGGTGAGCGACACAGGCGTCGGTATTCCGGCAAACCGGCTGCCCTTCATCGCGGAACCGTTTTCGCGCGGATTGACCGATGCTTATGTAGCGCAGGAAGGGGCGGGGCTTGGGCTGTCGATCGTGAAGTCGCTAATGGCGGACCATGGCGGCGAAATGCAGATCGAAAGCCAACTCGGCAAAGGAACGACGGTAACGGTCTTTTTTCCCGTCACCTCATAGCGGCGCGGTTCGGGCTGCTGCCGGCCGGGAAATTCCGGCATAGGCGTTGCCCATGGACCGGATGCGGTCAATCGTCCGTTCCAGCGGGCTCCAGTCGTCCCGCTCGTCTATCGCCGCCCAAATACTCTCTACATCATCGACCAGCATGGTGACTGGGCGGTCGCCTTTGAAATAGGGATGATCGGCGGCGCCCGCGATGCGCCGGGCCTGCCGGATTGCGGCCAGAACGTCACCAAAACAGTCCAGTCTGTAGTGTTCGGCACTCGGCGATTCCGCGAGGCGCGCCGCGTCGGCCCCGTGGGCGAGATCGAAGAAAGTCTGCTCATAGGGGGCGGCGCTCTCCCGCAAGGCGGCATAGAACGCCCTCGTCAGGTCCTGCGCCTTGTCTGCGTCGCCGATTTCCAAGCCCAGCCGCCAATGGGTCTGTCGGACGAGTTCGTCCTCGAAAAGTTGCCCGAACCGGCCGACGACGTCCTCGAATTTTTCCTGTGGGGCCAGGTCCAGCAAGCATTCTGCCAGCCGCGCAAGGTTCCAGTGCAGTGCCTCCGGCTGGCGGCCGAAACTGTAGAGGCCTGAATTGTCGAAATAGGCCGCCGTGAATTCAGGGTCTAGAACCGGTAGGAAGCGCCAAGGGCCGTAGTCGAAACTCTCACCGGTGATGGCCATGTTGTCTGTGTTCAAGACACCGTGCACGAAGCCGGCGGCGAACCACTGTGCGCCTTTGCGCGCCAAGGCCTGCATGACATGGCTGTACAGTGCGATGACGGGCTCGGGACTGTCTGCGGCTTCCGGCCAATAGGATTCGATCACATAGTCAACGAGCGACCGTTTCTCCGCTGTCTGGCCCATTACCAAGAGGCGTTGGAAGGTGCCGAACCGAATATGGCCGTGGCTGAGCCGGACCAGGACCGCGGATCGTGTGGGGGACGGCTCGTCGCCGCGGTATAGCGCTTCGCCGGTTTCGATCAGGCTGAACGTTTTCGACGTGTTGACGCCCAAGGCTTCCAGCATCTCGGTCGCCAAGATCTCTCGCACGCCGCCTTTCAGGGTCAAACGACCATCGCCTTGCCGCGACCACGGGGTCTGACCTGACCCCTTGGTGCCTAAATCGAGAAGGCGCCCGTCGACAGCGTCACGAAGCTGGGCGAACAAGAAGCCGCGACCATCTCCCAGTTCCGGGTTGTAGACCCGGAACTGATGGCCGTGATAGCGAAGCGCCAGGGGACCGCCCAAATTGTCGGGCAAGGGCTCGAAGCGCCCGAAATGGCGGGTCCATTCATCATCCGTCAAAGTCTCCAACCCGACTCGCTCAGCCCAACGGTCGTTTCGGAACCGTATAATGTTCTTGGGAAAGTCCGCCGATTGGACCGGATCATAGAATTCAGTGCCAAGCGACGGATGGCGGATATCGGGACGGTAGGCGGGCGATACTGGCAAGAAAAACTCCTTTGCGCCTTCGGGACGTCTAGTTTGCTCGACGGCGGTGGGAAGATGGTGTTTACCTCCCACGACAATTACACCGCCGCATTGAAAATCAAGTGCCGATCTTGGCCTCGATTTCCCAGACCCTTTCAGGATCACAGCAATGAGCGATACAGCCAAGGCAGAGAACGGACCGGGAACGGGACCGAAATGGGCTTTCGATGCCTATCTGTTTCTGATTTTCGCAACCATGTGCTGGGGCGGGAATGCTGTGTTGAGCCGACTGGCGGTGGGGGAGATCTCCCCATTGGCCCTGGTGACGGCGCGCTGGGCCGGGGTCTTACTGTTGATCGCCTTGTTCATGCGCGGTCCTATCCGCCGCGACTGGCCTGTCCTGAAACGGCATTGGCGCTTTGTGGTTGCGATGGGGGGCGCGGGGTTCACGCTTTTCAACGCCGTCTTCTATATCGCCGCGCATAGTACGACGGCGATCAACCTCGGCATCATCCAAGGGGCGATCCCGGTCTTTGTGATGGTCGGAAGCTATATCCTGTATCGGGAGAAGATCACCGTCATCCAGGCACTGGGAGTCGCGGTAACGTTGGTTGGTGTCGTCATTGTCGTGACGCGCGGCAGTCTCGAACGGCTCATCACGTTGACGATCAACGACGGTGATTTTTTGATGCTCATTGCCGCGTTTCTCTATGCCAGCTACGCACTAGGCCTCAGACGCCGGCCGCCGGTCTCGACGTTGGGTCTTTTCTCGGGCATGGCCATCGTCGCTTTTTTGACGTCGCTTCCGTTCCTGGCCGGTGAGATCATCATGGGCGACTTCCTCGCGCCGACACCGACCGGATGGATTGTCGTGGCCTTGGTAACGATTTTCCCCTCCTTCGTGTCCCAGATCACCTTCATTCTGGGTGTGGACAAGATCGGCCCCAGCCGTGCCGGCGTTTTCGTGAACCTGGTGCCGATATTCGCCGCCGGGATGGCCGTAACGTTCATCGGGGAGGAATTTCAGCTCTTCCACGGCACGGCCTTGCTGTTCGTGTTGTTCGGTATTTTCCTTTCCGAGAAGTTCAAGAAAACCCACTAGTGGATTGACCAAAAAGGAGGAGTCCAATTTTGTCTTCCGGACGCGATGTGGCTTAGGTCGCCACCGAGCCGTTTATTGTCGTTTGAACATTCGCCACGCACTGTAGCGTTCGTCTAGAGTTCAGCACGAAACGGCTTGCCTGTCTTTCTGTGATCCTGCGCGTATCCGCGCACCGCCTCCGCGATGTCTTGTTGGCCTGCTTCAATGCGCGAGATGTAGTACCACCAGAAGTCTTCCACGTTCAGAAGCTCCTTAAGCTTGGCGGGCTTCAGTGTGAACAGCCAATCGTGAGCGGTCGTGTACTTGGGTGGTATTTTCTCCCTGACGTGGCTTTGTGCGTATACAAGACAGTTCTGCGCAAGTCTGACACAATCCCGCGCCGCGCTAGCCCGGACAATTTCACGCGGCGTTTGCACGCGATCTGGGTCTGTCCTCAAATCGCTATACATTGACGGTTCGCGTCCGTGTTTAACGTCAAGGATCAGTTCAAGCGCAACCTTCACCGCTTCCCGTGGATCAGGGCTGCTAACGGCCCAAATAATCAATGCATAGTTTATTTTTTGCCCGTGGCTTTCCATCGACGTTTTCAGCGTCTTGCAGATTGCCGGATCGGTAAGGTTGCGGTTCTGGGAATCGAAAGCGAGGAGTGCCTTACCCGTTTCTTCTATACAAGAAACGGCCAAGAAATAGGCTCGTGCCATGTGGTCATGGTCGCGTAAAAGCAGGGACTCAGTGAGCAGTTCATCCGCATTGCGTAGCGCGGCTTCGCTGTACGAATGCAAGAGCGAGGTTGTCAGCTTGGGTAGGTGCGGTGAACCCATAGAAGCTCCTGATTTTTATAGAGGCGATAGCATACCATAAGTGCGCATGGCTGGTTTGTCCGTATTGCGGTCATCCAACCAATGCTCGGGTGGGAGTTCGAAGTGTCGAAGTCAGACCACTAGGCGTCGCAACGCCCGTCGATCCATTCGTTGCCACGGTCTCTTCCGCGAGCTTGCGGGACGCGTCGCAGATCTCGCCCGCCAATGTCTTGTCCTCCACTGTCCTGGCTAGGACCATTGCGCCGACGCAGATTGCCGCGGTCGCGAGGCTTCTTTCCCGGGCGGTAAGGGCATCATTGACGGTAGGGTCTTTCTTCTGCGCGGCTTCCTCGAACATGCCGACCAGGTTTTTCAAGATCGTTTCATAGGCTGTTCGCACTGTCGGGCCGGCTCGGGCGACATCCGATGACAAGGCGATCAAGGGACATTGGTTTTCAATGGTCTTCAGATGCCGGCGGGAGATGTAACCGCGGATGAATTTCCTTGCCAGAGAGGGACCTCTCACCGGGCTCGTCTCCACCGCCGTTTTGGCGGCATCCGCGAAGGCCGTCAGGGTTTCGGCATATAAGTCGTCCTTTGCTTTGAAATGGTTATAGAAACCGCCACGGGTGAGGCCCGCTTCCGCCATTATGTCGTCGATCGGTACGGTGCCGAAGCCGCGTTTGTTGAACAAACGGCGGGCCGCCTCGACGATGCGCCTGCGGGTTTTCATCTTGTGTTCGCGGCTCAAGGGCATCTGGGAAAGGTCCTTTCAGGGCATTTTAATATGTTCTTGAACATATTTAGAAGCTGACGCACGGTCAGGAAAGTACTGATTGCACGCCCTCATGGCGGGACCGTTGCAAGGAAAGGAACAGGGATATGCCGGACATCGTGCTGTTTGAACTAAAGCGGACCCGTTCGACCAAATGCCGTTGGGTGCTACAGGAGGCCGGGCTTGAATACCGGTCGCAGGGAAACAGCTTCAAGACGATCGGAAGCGAGGAACTGCGCCGTATACACCCGCTGGGGAAGTTACCGGCGGCATTGATCGACGGGAAACCGTTGTTTGAATCATCTGCGATTGTGAACGCTATCGCTGACCTCGTTCCGGAGAAGCACCTGATACCGAAACCGGGAACGTGGGAGAGGACATTACACGATCAGTGGACGCTCTTCTCAACCAGCGAGGTTGAGGCCTGGGCCTGGAGCGGATTCCTGAACAGAAGCCCCTTTTTGATCCCCGCAGATCAACGCCGCCAGGAAGTCGTTGCGCAATCCGCGCAGTTCTTCAAAAGGGGGGCCGCTGTTCTGGAAGAAAGGCTGGGGAACACAGCCTATATGCTGGGTGACAGATTTTCGGTTACGGACATCATCGTAAGCTCCGCCATCGTCATGGGCCGGATGGCTGAGTTCCTGGACGAAACCTTCCCGAACTTGCACGCCTATTTGGACCGTTTGGCTGAACGCGAATTCTGTCCGTTCAAGAAGAAAGCAGCTGCCGCCTAGTGCAAACGGTGTCGGAGCGACTATTCGAAACCGGCGTCGTTCGGTTCTGAATAGACGAGAATATGGGTTACCTCTCCCGTGCTCTTGCCGAACGGAAAAAGAATCGACAATTCGTTGATGGGCAGATGGTCGTCCGTCACAAACTCCAAGGGTAAGTAAATGAAAGACCTGTTCAGGCGGACCCATTCATATGCCGCGATAGAGTCTTCCAGCGACGCACCGAAATAGCCTTCGTTGACCAATTTGCCAGTCGGGTTGTGACCGCGGTTCTCGGCCTCCATGGTCCCGACGACACGATAGCGGTAAATGCCCACGCCTTCCGTGTCCAACCCTTCAACCTCCACCAGCAAGACACCGGGGAGATGGCGGGGAACCGCCAAGGGATCGAATTCCGCACGCTCAGGCATGGCGCGTTCACCGCGCAACTTGTCCCAATATGTGAAAATGGCCTGAATCATCGGCGACGTCGTGGCCAGGAAATTGCAGTCCGATTGATTTGTCACGATCTGTATCCAGGCTCGCTATCTAACAGCGATCAAAGTATGGGCGCCGGGTGAAACTGATTAACCCAAAGATCGGTATCATGGCACAGCAAAAATATCAGTGTACCCTAAATTGCAATTTTGCGAGTCGTGCGTAAAGCGGATTGTTCTCCGTCAATTCCCGGTGCGTGCCTATGGCCGATATCCGCCCTTCTTCCATGACGACGATCCGGTCCGCGTTTACGACCGTCGCCAACCGATGCGCGATGATGATGGTCGTGCGACCGGCCATCAACCTGTTCAGGGCGTCTTGCACCAGGCGCTCGTTTTCCGCGTCCAACGCGCTGGTCGCTTCGTCGAGCAGCAGGATCGCAGGATTGCGCAGGATGGCCCGGGCGATGGAAATGCGTTGGCGCTGCCCGCCGGAAAGGCGCGCGCCTTTTTCGCCCAGGAACGTATCGTAGCCGTCCGGCAGTCGGGCCAGGAACTCGTCGGCGCGGGCATCCTTCGCCGCCTGCTGGATTCGGTCGAATGTGGCGTCCGGGTCGCCATAGGCGATGTTTTCCCGCCCGGTCGCCCCGAAAATGATCGGATCCTGTGGGACCAATGCCAAACGTCGGCGAACGATCGTCGGGTCGGCCTTGCTGACATCGACACCGTCGATCTTCACCGTTCCCGATTCCGGGTCGTAGAAGCGCAGCAGAAGCTGGAACACCGTCGTCTTGCCGGCCCCTGACGGACCGACCAACGCTACCGTCTCGCCCGGTTCGACTGTCAGGCTGAACCCATTGAGCGCCGCCATGTCTGGACGGGACGGATAGTGGAAGGTGACGTTGTCGAGGGCGATGCGGCCTTGTGGTGGATCCGGCATCGGTACGGGTTGAGTGGGCGGCAGGATGTCCGGTTCGGCTTCCAGCAGTTCCACGAGCCTCTCGGTCGCCCCGGCGGCGCGCTGCAACTCGCCATAAACTTCCGAGATGATCGCGACGGAGAAGGCGACGACCGTGGCATAGAAGACAAAGGCGGCCAGATCGCCGCCGCTGATGACACCTTCCATAACGTCATTGCCGCCGACCCAGAGGATGACCGAGATTGCGGCGAAAACCAGCAGGATGACCGTGGCCGAAAGAATGCCGCGCAGCCGGGTTCGCTCGATCGCGACGGAAAATGCGTTCTTCACCTCCGAAGCGAAGGCGCGGCGGTCGGCTTCTTCATGGGTATAGGATTGAACGGTGTGGATCGCGTTGAAGCTTTCCTCCGCGAAGGCGCCGACATCGGCGACACGGTCCTGGCTGGCGCGGGACAGGACCCGGACCTTCCGCCCGATGAACAGGATCGGCACGACGACGATGGGAACCACAAGCAGGACCAGCAGCGTCAGCTTGGCATTGGTGACAAACATCATCGCCAGGCCGCCGATCATCATCAGCGTGTTGCGCAGGGCCATGGAGACGCTGGACCCGATCACCGATTGCAGCAGGGTCGTGTCGGTCGTCAGCCGCGACAGGATCTCACCCGTTTTGGTGACTTCGAAGAAGGCCGGATCCATGCGGATCACGCGGTCGAAAACCGCGTCACGCAGGTCGGCAACGACACGTTCACCCAACCAGGTGACGAGATAGAACCGGCAATAGGTCCCGACGGCCATGACGATGCTGAGGCCCACCAACAGGACGAGTGCGTTTTCCAGCGCGTTCGGATCGCCGCCTGAGAAACCTCCGTCGATCAAGGCGCGAAGTCCCTGACCGAGGCCCAGGACGGCGGAGGCGGTCACCATGAGCGCGACCATCGCGCCGGCGACCCGCCGCCAATAGGGACGCAGGAAGCCGGCCGCGCGGCGCAGGGTGCGCAGGTCGCGGCCTTTTGGCCGCTCAGGCAGCATTTGTCTCGCCACGCTTTGTGCTCCGTACTTGGGTCAGGAAAAGGTTGGGTCAGCCCGTCTTGGACAGGGCCAGCCACTTGCCGGGCGTTACCCCGAAGGCTTTCTTGAAATGGCGAGTCATATGGGCTTGGTCGGCGAAGCCCGCATCCATGGCGGCGTCGGCCAAGCTGTCGCCACGGAGGATAGCGTCGCGAACCGCGTCCAGGCGGCGCATGACCAAATAGCGGTATGGGCTGGTTCCTACAAGCCGGCGGAATTGTCGTGCCAGCTCGTACCGGTCGAGCCCCGTTTCGCCCTCCAATTCAGCGGAGGTCACGGTGCGGTCGCGATTGCCGCGCAGGAAGTCGCGCGCCCGGTCGACGGCTTTCTGGTGCGGCTGAGATGGGGGCCGCTGCCGATTACCGGATACGACGTTCAGCGCGTCGGCCAGTTCCTGAATGATCCGGTCGGCCTCCAGCGGATCGATTTCAGCCTCCAGGTCGGTCAGGGCCGGCATCAGGGCGCGGATCAAGCGCTCATCGCGGCTGACCGCCCCTTTTACGAAGGGAAGCGGGGCTGGGCGTCCGCCGGGACCGGCCTGCGCCAAGGCGTCACGGATCAGGTCCGGGCGCAGATACAGCATGCGGAACCGGAAGCCGTCGGCCGTCCCGGCATGGCCGTCATGCAATTCGTCGGGATGCAGGATCATCACATGGCCCGGCAGGCTGTGCTCCTCCGCTCCCCGGTAACCGAAGCTTTGCACACCTTCGACGGTATAGCCGATCGCATAGGTGTCGTGGCGGTGCGGTTCATAGGCGAAACCGGCGAAAAAGGCCTCGTGCCGCTCCATGCCGGGCGGACATGAACCATGACGGACCCAGTCCCGCTGGGCGGCATTGCCGTCCGCGCACGAACGTTCAAGACCGACATCGAATGTGCCTGCTAAAGAATGCGCCATTGCAACAATGTGATGCCGGAGGGAAACCCATGCAAGACGGGCCCATGCAATACGATACGAAGATTGCCATCGCGGTTTGGAACGGGCTGGAAACCTGGCGCAAGCTGAACGCGGTGAGCTTCCTGGCAGGCGGCCTTGTGGGGCAGAGTCCCGAATTGATCGGCGAGGCCTATGCGGATGCGTCGGGCACCCAGTACGGTGCGATGATACGGCAGCCCATCCTGGTTTACGAGGTGGAGAAAGCCGACCTGACCAAGGCAAACAGCCGGGCATTGTCGCGCGGTGAAGTGCCGATCATCTTCACGGCCGATCTGTTCGAGACGGGTAACGACCGGGACAACCGCGCCGCCGTCGCCGCCGTCCCCCTGGACGGACTGGATCTCGTCGCCATCGCCCTCCACGCTGACCGGAAGACGGTGGACAAGGTCATGAAAGGAATGAAGCTGCATCCCTGAACTCGGTGTGGCGGGCATGACCGCTCGGTTGGCTCCTTTGCGGGACTCGCATAAGGCTGTCTTGGGATTCAAGGCGAAGGGCTCACCGGGCGTGTCGGCGGTAGATTGGATAACGGGGACGGGACGCGTGCCGCACTGGGCGGCGGCGGTCATTTTGCTGCTCTCCGTTGTTTTCGCGGGGCTATCGCTGGCGACGCCCAAATACGCCTTCGATGCCATCTTCTACCTGGGATGCGCGTTCAAGGCGGTGCCCGGCGGCGACTGGCCGGACGTCCATCGCATGACATACGACCACCTGAAGAAAAGCTTTCCTGAAAGAGTGTACCGGGAAGTGACCGAAAGCCCGCCCGGTATCAACCCCTACCGGTCGACGGTGGCGACCGATCCGGAAGCGTTCCGGCAGCAATTGAGCGTCGCCTGCTACAAGCTCGGCTTCGTACAGCCGATGATCGCATTGACCCGTGCCGGGCTGGATCCCTATCTGGCCGCGCGGGTCCTGGCGGCGGTTCCAGCAGCGATCGCCTTTGCCCTGGTCGCGCTCTGGCTGACCACGAAAATGGCGCCGCCGCTGGCGATCCCCCTTGCCGTCGCCGGGCTTTTCGCCGGTCTGTTCCAGACGGCGCGGTATGAATACCCGGACGGAATGACCGCCCTTGCCATCGCCGGCGCCCTGGTCTGTTTTGCTGAAGGGCGACTCCGCTTGGCCTGCGCCTGTTTCCTGGCGGCGATGGTGGTCCGGATGGACGCAATACTGTATTTCGGCGCCTTCCTCGGGGTCGCGACTTTCCTGGCGACTGGGGCGCGCCGAATGCGGTTCCTGGAGGCCTTCGCCTGGGGCCTTGGGGGCTTGGCGCTCTATGCGGCGATCGCTCTACCGCTCAATACGCCGAGTTATCAAGCGGTGTTCTGGCATAGTTTCATCAGTCAGCAGCCTTACCTGCTGGACCTGGATGCGAAGATTTCACTTGCGGATTATAGCGAGATCCTGGTGCGGCAGGTCCACATGGTCGCGGCGAAAAGCGGCAAGTATCCCATGCTGATCGCGCTGGCGCTCATCGCTTATGGTCTGGCCTTCGGGGATAAAGCCCTTCGGGGTTTTGGGGAGACGGCCTTGCTGTCGCTGCTCATGGTCTGCCTGCACTTCCTTTTCATCCCCTGGTTCGACACGCGCTATTACGCGGCACCTTACATGATGATTGTCTGCTGCTTCGGCGTGGTGGCATGGCAGGTGGCGCGCGCGCGGATCGCGGCCCGGACGTCGCGTCAGGGCAGGGAGTGAGCCTGTATCAGGCGCCTTTCACCAAGGCGCGGGTTTCGATTTCCACCTTGGCCCTGCTTTCCATCAAAGCCTTCACCTCGACCATCGCCATCGCCGGGTAGTGATCGCCCATGGTGGCGCGATAGGCCGCGCCCAGTTCTTTCTGGCGATCCAGGCATTCCTGCCGGTCGGTGATGTACCAGGTCATCGACATCACGTCGCTGGGCTTGGCGCCGGCCTTGTTCAGGACGGCGACGATGTTCTCAAGCGTCTGCCGGCATTGGTCGATGAAATCGTCGCTTTCGAATTCTTCCTGACCGTTCCAGCCGATCAACCCGCCGAGCATGACCAGCTTGTCGCCCGGTTCTATGACCTCGGCCATCCCATGGGCATAGCCTTTGCCTTTCTTCCAGCCTTCCGGCAGCAGAACCTCCATCATTCTTCTCCCTCGGCGATCTGTATGAAGTCCTTCGGGTCGACTTCCAGGAAGTTTTCCATCTTGGCGCGGATATCATCCGGGAGCGGCGCGGATTTCATTTGTGCCTCGCCCATGAAGGTGTTGCCGGACTGGACCCAAACCAGGGTGGACTTGACCTCCATGACCTTCGTTTCCCCATGCATGGCAATAATGCGTGTAGAAAAGGCGCTGTTTCGGATTTCCCGGAGTGTCAGATTGAATTCCAGGACATCGCCCAAGGTTGCGGGGGACAGGTATTCGACTTCCAGCCGCACGGTCGGAATGCCGCCGTGGCGCTCCAGATGCATCTGATGGAAAGAGCAGCCCAGGCCCTCGTCGAACCAACGTTCGATGACGTCGTTCACCATCTCGATGAAACGCGGATAGAAAACGATGCCCGCGACGTCGCAATGACGAAAAAGGACGGTGATGGGTGTTTTGTATGCCGGCATGGGTCAGGGGCCTTCCCGCAGTTTGAAGCGTTGGATTTTGCCCGTCTCCGTTTTCGGCAGGACATCGACGAATTCGACTTCGCGCGGATACTTATAGGGGGCGATCCTGCTTTTCACGAAGTTTTGCATTTCTTCCATCAGGGCCGGGCCGCGCTCGTATCCGGGGCGGGGCACGATATAGGCTTTGACCACCGTGCCGCGATCTTCCGACGGTACGCCGACGACGGCGCATTCCGCCACGCCCGCATGTTCCAGCAGACAATCCTCGACTTCCGGCCCGGCGATGTTGTAGCCGGCGGAAATGATCATGTCGTCTGCGCGGGCGGCGAAGTGGAAATAGCCTTCCGCATCCATCGAATAGGCATCGCCGGTCAGGTTCCAGCCGTCACGGACATAGACGGTCTGTCGGTCGTCGGACAGATAGCGGCAGCCTGTCGGCCCGCGCACCGCAAGGCGGCCGACTTCGCCAACGGGCAATTCCTTCATGTCGTCGTCGACGATCTTCGCTTCATAGCCCGGCATCGGATAGCCGGTCGCGCCGCCGCGCATCTTCTCCGGCGGGGCGGCGATGAAGATATGCAGCATCTCGGTCGACCCCAACCCGTCAATGCAGGCGATACCCGTCATCTGTTTCCAGGCCTCGAAAGTCGCCTTCGGCAGTGTTTCCCCGGCCGAGACGCAGTTGCGCAGGGTCTTCAGGGCGTCGCCCCTGTGGGGGGCGGCCTCCTCGACGGCCGTCATCAAGGCGCGATAGGCGGTCGGCGCCGTGAACAGGGTGGTCGCTCCGAATTCCGGTATGGCGTCCAGCAGGGCGGGCGGCGACGCTTTCTCCAGCAGCACCGTGCTGGCCCCAAAACGCATCGGGAACAGGACCAGTCCGCCCAGCCCAAAGGTGAAGGCCAGCGGGGGGGAACCGATGAAGACGTCCTTCGCCTGAACCCGCAGGCAGTGCGGCGGGGCGGCATCGCAGATCGCCATGACGTCGCGGTGGAAATGCATCGTGCCCTTGGGTTTGCCCGTGGTGCCCGACGTGAAGGCGATCAACACCACATCGTCGGCGGCCGTGTCGACCGGGTCGAAGGCGGATGGCTTGCTCCGCATCAGGCTTTCCAACTCCGCCTCGGCGCCGGGGTCGCCGGACCCGTTGAAGGCGCAAATGCGTGTCAGATGAGGGGCGATGGCCTGCGCGCCTTCCATTTCCTCGATCAGCCGTTCATCGCAAAGCGCGAGAGAGATTTCCGCCTTCTCGATGATGACGCCGAGTTCCTTGGCGCGCAGCAGCGGCATGGTGGCAACAACGACGCCGCCTGCCTTGGCGACGGCGAACCAGCAGGCGACCATCATCGGGTTGTTGGCCGACCGCAGCAGCACGCGGTTGCCGGGCTCCAGGCCCAGGTCGTCGACCAACACATGGGCGATCCGGTCTGTTTGCGCCTTCAGGCGTGCGTAGCTCCAGGTCTCCCGCCGTGTGCGCAGGCAGGGCCGGTTGCCCCATCCCTTGTCGACCGCCGTGTCCAACAGTTCGGCGGCACAGTTCAATCGCTCCGGATACTGGAACTCGGGCCGATCCAGAAGGAAGGTCGGCCATTGATCCTGCGGGGGAAGATTGTCCCGCGCGAAGGTGTCGGTATGTGCGCTATAGCTACCCAGCATTTTTCCCATCGGTCGATCCCCAGTTCAGGCCCGCGCGGCGGCGTGGTCGGTCAAGGCCTGTCGCGCGATCACCACTTTCTGAACTTCCGACGCGCCTTCATAGATTCTGAGCGCACGGATTTCTCGGTAAAGCGTTTCCACTGGATTCCCTGAGACGACGCCGTGCCCGCCGAAAATCTGCACCGCGTCGTCGATCACCTTTTGCGCTTCGTCCGTCGCATAAAGTTTCGCCATGCTGGCTTCGCGGGTGACCCGCGGCGCGCCGTTATCCTTGGTCCAGGCGGCTCGGTAGACAAGAAGGGCGGACGCATCGACGCGCAGCGCCATATCGGCCAACATGCCCTGCACAAGCTGCAGGTCGCCCATAGGCGCCCCGAATAGTTGACGGTTCCCCGCACGGTCCAGGGACAGATCCAGCGCCTTACGCGCGAAACCGAGCGCCGCCGCACCGACTGTGGAGCGGAAGACGTCCAGGTTCATCATCGACAGTTTGAAGCCCTGGCCGGGGCCGCCGATCATGGCGGATTTTGGGAGGCGGCAATCCTGGAAGGAAAGCGTGCCCAGCGGATGCGGCGCGATCACGTCGATCCGCTCCGTCACCGAGAAGCCCGGCGTATCCGCCGGCACGACAAAGGCACTGAGGCCCTTTGCGCCGGGCGCTTCGCCGGTCCGGGCGACGACGGTGTAGACATCCGCGATCCCGCCGTTGGAGATCCAGGTCTTGGTGCCGTTCAGGATATAGTGGTCGCCGTCCTCTTCCGCCGTGGTGGCGAGCGCCGCGACGTCGGATCCGGCTTCCGGCTCCGACAAGGCGAAGGCGGACACGGCCTGACCGGCGCGCACTTTCGGCAGCCAGGCATTCTTCTGTTCATCCGTCCCGGCAAGGGTGATCGGACCGCTGCCCAAGCCCTGCATGACGAAGGCGAAATCGGCAAGGCCCGCATGGCGCGCCAGCGTTTCGCGGATCAGGCAAAGGGAACGCACGTCCAACCGGTCGAACCGGCCGCCATGGCTGGCGGGCACGACATAGTCGAGCCAACCGCCGGCCGACAGCCCCTCGACCAGCTTCCGGCAGGTGCCGTCCAGGTCGTCGTGTTCGTCTGCCAACAGCGCGGACAGTTCGGCCGCGGCCCAGGCATCGACATCCGCGGCGAGGCGGCGGTGATGATCCTCGAAGAAGGGCCAGTCCAGAAAGGATTTGTCCGGCATTCTAGTTTCCCTCGAAAGCGGGGCGTTCCTTGTTGGCGAAAGCATGGAAGGCGCGGTGATAGTCCTGCGTCTGCATACAGATCGCCTGCGCCTGCGCTTCCGCCTCGATCGCCTGGGCCAGCGTCATGCTCCATTCCTGGTTCAGCATGGTCTTGGTCATCATATGCGCGAAGTTCGGCCCGTCGGCGAGGCGCTGGGCATAGGCGACCGCTTCGTCCAGCAACGCGTCCGGTTCAACGACCCGGTTGTAGAACCCCCAGGCCAGGCCTTCCTCCGCACTCATGCTCTTTCCCGTAAACAGCAGGTCGGCGGCGCGGCCCTGGCCGATCACGCGGGGCAGCATGGCGCAGGCCCCCATGTCGCAGCCGGCCAACCCGACGCGGGTGAACAGGAAGGCGGTCTTGGCGTTCGGTGTGCCGAATCGGATATCGGAATAAAGCGCGATCATCGCCCCTGCGCCGGCGCAGATGCCGTCCACCGCCGAGATGACGGGAACCGGGCAGCCGTTCATGAACTTGACCAGATCGCCGGTCATGCGGGTGAATTCCATCAGCCCCTTCATGTCGCGTTCCAGCAGCGGCTTGATGATTTCGAAGACATCGCCGCCGGAACAGAAGTTGCCGCCCGCGCCGGTGACGACGACGGCCTTGATGACCTCCTGCCGATCCAGATCGCGGAAGAAATCGCGCAACTCGGCATAGGACTCGAATGTGAGGGGGTTCTTCTTTTCCGGCCGGTTCAACGTGATGACGGCGACGTCGCCCTTCATCTCAAGCAAAAAATGTTCAGGTGTGGGGACACCCTTGTTGTTGGGCATTAACCGGCCTCCTTCATGTCACTATGGTGTTCCGCCGCGTCCAGGGCGGAATCCCGCGCCGTCGTCAGCAGGTCGTAGAGTTCGTCGATTTCGTGATCGCCCAGCCAGGCGAAGATTTCCGCCACCCATTCCTTATGATGCTTCGCCATATCGACGAAGATGTCGTGGCCGCGCGGCGTCAGGCAGACGACGATGGACCGTCGGTCGGACGGATGCTGCTGGCGCGCTACCAGGCCTTCCTTTTCCAGGCGGTCGACAAGACCCGTCACATTGCCGCCGCTGACCCGCAGGTGGCGGCCGACCTCACTCATGGTCAGGCCTTCGTCATGCCGGTGCAGGACGGACATCAGGTCGAACCGGGCCAGCGATATGCCGTATTCTTCGCGCAGGCGGCGGCCGATTTCTTCTTCGATGGTGCGCGACGCAGTCAGCATGCGCAGCCAGAGTCGCGTTGCCTTCTGGGCGCGGTTTCGGGACGGGGCCTTGTCCAGGCCCAAGCGCATCTGGGGTGACTTGTTCGTGCTCATCCTGTCATTACCTCCCCGCCGGCGACTGCGATGGCCTGACCGGTCATGGAACCGCTTTCCGTGCGGCACAGCCACGCGACCGCATCGGCAACTTCCGCCGGATCGACAAGCCGGCCTTGCGGATTGGTCGCGGTCAGTGTCTTGCGCGCGGCGTCAGCGTCCATGCCCGTTTTCGCGACGATATTGGCGATGCTTTCCTCCAGCATCGGCGTTTCCGTAAAGCCCGGGCAGACGGCGTTCACGGTGACGCCCTTGCGCGCGACTTCCCCGGCCAGCGCGCGAGTCATGCCGATGACGCCATGCTTGGCCGCGCAATAGGCCGCGACATAATCGTAGCCCTTCAAGCCCGCCGTGGAGGCGACGGTGACGATCCGGCCCGAACCCGCTTTTTTCATCGCCGGCAGAACGGCGCGCGCGCACAAAAAGGCGCCGGTCAGGTTCACGGCGAGCATCTGGTTCCACAGGGCCAGGCTGGTGCGTTCGAAGGGGGCGGATTCCGCCGCGCCGGCATTGTTCACCAGGATGCTCGCCGCGCCGAGTTCCTGGGTGACGGCGGCGACCATGGCGGTGACGGAAAGCTCGTCGGTGACGTCGGCGGCGAAGGCATGGGCATTCGCCAGCCGTGCCGCGAGGTCCTTCAACGGCCCGTCGCGCCGGCCGACCAGCGCCAGGGTGGCGCCGTCCGCCGACAGGCGTTCCGCGATGGCGGCGCCGATGCCGGTACCGGCCCCGGTGACGATGGCGATCTGTCCTGCGAGGGAAGCCATATCCGTCTTATCCCCTTAAACCTGAATCGCCATATCCGCCGCACGGGCAAGGTTGCGTTCGTACTGATCCTTGCCCGGCAGATACTGGTTCGGCCACTCGGCGCCCTGGTAGCCCTGCTCGGCGGCGGCATGCAGCGTCCAATAGGGATCGGCCAGATGCGGCCGGGCCAGGCAGCACAGATCCGCGCGGCCGGCGGCCAGGATACTGTTCACGTGATCGACTTCGAAGATGTTTCCGACCGCCATGGTGGCGATCCCGGCTTCGTTGCGGATACGGTCGGAGAACGGGGTCTGGAACATCCGCCCATAGACCGGCTTGCCCTGGGTGCTGGTCTGGCCGGCGGAGACGTCGATGATATCGGCACCCGCCCGTTTGAAGGCGCGGGCGATTTCCACCGCGTCGTCCGGCGTGATGCCTTGCTCGCCGACCCAATCATTGGCCGAAATTCGCACCGACATCGGCTTGTCCGACGGCCAAGCCCCGCGCATAGCGGCGAAGACCCGCAGCGGGAAGCGCAGGCGGTTTTCCAACGACCCGCCAAAGGCGTCCGTCCGCTTGTTGGTCAGCGGCGTCAGGAAGGCCGACAGCAGATAACCGTGGGCGGCATGCATCTCGACCATGTCGAAGCCGCAGCGATGGGCGCGTTCCGTCGCTTCGATGAAGGCGGCCTCGACGGCGTCCATATCCGCCTCGGTCATTTCGTGCGGCGTCTGATTGGTCGGCGACCAGGGTACGGGTGAGGGGGCAAGCAACTCCCAGTTCCCGTCATCAAGCGGCTGGTCCATGCCTTCCCAGCCGATCTTGGTCGATCCCTTGGGGCCGCTATGGCCCAACTGCATGGCGATCTTCGCGCCTGTCCATTGATGGGCGTAGTCCACGATGCGCTTCCAGGCGGCTTCTTGCTCGTCGGAATACAGGCCGGGGCAGCCGGGCGTGATGCGCCCCGCCGGCGTGACGCAGGTCATCTCCGTGAAGACGAGACCCGCGCCGCCCTGGGCCCGCGACCCCAGATGAACCAGGTGAAAGTCGTTCGGCACGCCGTCCGCCGCGCTGTAGGTCGCCATGGGGGAGACGACGATGCGGTTCTTCACCTCCATCTGCCGCAGGCGGAAGGGCGTGAACATCGGGGGCGGCACGTCACTCGCCGCGGCACCTTTCGGCGCATCCTTCGTGCTTTGTTCGGCGAACCAGCGTTCGACGGAGGTCAGCCATTTCTTGTCCCGCAGACGCAGGTTCTCGTGGCTGACCCGCTGACTGCGCGTCAGCAGGGAATAGGCGAATTGCGGCGGGTCGAAATGGGTGTAGCGGTCCAACTCCTCAAACCATTCCATGGAGTTTCTCGCCGCGCTCTGTAGTTTCAGAACCTCCAAACGGCGGGCTTCCTGATACTGTTTGAAGGCGGCTTCCAGGCTGCTCTCGCTGTGCAACAGCTCGGCCAGGACGATCGCGTCTTCCAAGGCCAGTTTGGTGCCGGACCCGATGGAGAAATGGGCGGTATGGGCGGCATCCCCCATCAGCACGACATTGCCGTGGTGGTAGGTGCCGCAATTGATGCGCGGGAAGTTCAGCCAGGCGGACCCGCGCAGGTGCCGCGCGTTGCTCAAAAGCGCGTTGCCGTCCAGGTAGTCCTTAAAGATCTCTTCGCAGATCGCGATGGACCCGTCCGTATCCGCCTTGTCCAGGCCCAACCCGCGCCAGGTCTCTTCCGTACATTCGACGATGAAGGTGGAGGTATCGGCATCGAATTTATAGGCGTGAACCCAGATCCAGCCGTGCTCGGTCTTTTCGAAAATGAAGGTGAAGGCGTCGTATTTCTTTTTAGTGCCCAGCCAAATGAACTTGTTGGGACGGACATCAATGTCCGGTTGGTAGGCTTCCGGATTGGCGCCGCGGATCTTCGAGTTGAGCCCGTCGGACGCCACGATCAGGTCGTAGTCCTTATAGGCGTCCAGGCCGTCCACTTCCGCTTCGAAGACGAGCTCTATGCCCAATTCCTCAGCCCGGTTCTGCAGAATGTTCAGCATCCGCTTGCGCCCGATCCCGGCGAAACCGTGGCCGGTGGAGGTGATGCACTCGCCCTTGAAATGGATGTCGATATCGTCCCAATGCGCGAATTCCGCCAGGATCGCGTCCGCCGTCTTGGCATCGTTCAGGCGCAGGTTTTCCATGGTCTGGTCCGAAAAGACCACGCCCCAGCCGAAGGTGTCGTAGGGCCGGTTGCGCTCGACCACGACGATCTCATGGCTCGGGTCCCGAAGTTTCATTGAAATGCCGAAATACAGGCCGGCGGGCCCGCCACCGATACAGGCGATTTTCATCAGGGTGCTCCAGGAAAGATTATCTCGCGGACATAAAAAGTTTATGAGCAGATATTTTATATGTAAAGGAAATATCAGCAGGGTGGGCTGCAAGGGATAGACGGGCGGAATTTCTTCAACATTGGTGTGGATCGGGTTAGGCTGACGCCAACGAATAACCGAATTTAGGGAAGAGGCTCACCATGAAACGACATGCACTGGCTTTAGCATTCGGGGCAGGACTGCTGCTGGGGTTTGTTCCGGCGCAGGCCGCCGATTTGACCGTGGCGTTCGCCGACCCGGCCTGGACCGGCGGCAAGATCCCGGCTGGCCAGCATTGCAAAAAGTTCGGCGGCAACGGCGCAACGCCGCCCCTGAAAATCTCGAACATTCCGCCCGAAGCGACCGCCATCGTCGTGGAGTTCAACGACAAAAGCTACCAGCAGCTTTCCTATGACGGCGGCCACGGCAAGATCGGTTTCCACATCACGCCGGGCGCGGGAACGGCGACGCTGCCCGCCGTCCCGGGCGGCACCAGCGACATGCCGGACGGTGTCTGGCTGGTGAAAAAGAACCGTGCCTCAGGCGCTTGGTCCAGCCCCGGCTACCTGCCGCCCTGCTCCGGAGGCAAGAACAACAAATATGCGGCTGAAGTTTATGCTGTCGTCAAAAATGGCGACGAATACGACGACGTGGCGGAAGGAGAAATCACCCTGGGTCGGTACTAGTCGGACAACGACCATGTATCACCCAATGCCCCAGTCGGATGGACATGGCGCGAAGGACGGTAGTCCGCCGGTCCGGTCGAGCCATGGAACCTAAATTGATGGAAATCTATACCTTCATCCGGCTTCAGGCCCGCCCAAGCGAGGAAGAGGCCGTCGCCGCCTTGATCGATCAGGTCTTGCCGCCATCCCGTGCGGAAGAGGGGTGTCTAATGATCGAGGGCTTTCGGGACTATCAGGTTCCGGGCTTGTTCCACATTCAAGCCTGCTGGGCAGACGAGGCCGCTTTCGTCCTCCACACGGAACTTAAGCACACGGTCGTCTTCCGTGAATGTGTCTCGGAACTTATCGACCACCCTTTCGTCGTCTCGCGGACGAAGCGGATGGCGCCGTTGGGCGGGTAACTACTTAATCCCCGCCCGCATGAAGCTTTGCACGAACTGGCGTTGAAAGAGCAGAAATCCGATCAGCAGCGGGGCGGAGGTCATGAGCGTCGCGGCGTTGATGACGGACCATTCGGTGCCGCTATCTGTTGAGGCGAAAACGCTGAGGCCCACGGTGACAGGACGGGTTTCGACCGAGTTCGTGATGATCAGCGGCCAGAGGAAATTGTTCCAATGATGGCTGACCGAGACCAAGCCATAGGCAAGGTAGGTCGGCTTGGCGAGGGGCACATAAACCCGCCAGAGCAGGCCGAGGGTAGAGGCGCCTTCCAGCCGCGCGGCCTCATCCAATTCCTTCGGCACGGTCATGAAGGTCTGCCGCAGCAGGAAAATCCCGAAACCGGACGCGATATAGGGCAGCGCGATCGCCGGGATCGTGTCGACCAGGTCGAAGAACCGCATGGTTTGATAGTTTTCGACGATCAGGATGTCCGGCATCACCAGCAATTGCAGCAGGACCAGGCCGAACAGGATTCCCCGGCCGGGGAAGGTGAACCGCGCGAAGGCGAAGGCAGCCAAGGTCCCTAGGAAGAACTGACAGGCCAGGATCAGCGTGACCAGGATGAAGGTATTCAGGAAATAGCGCGCGAAGGGCGCGGCTTCCCAGGCCTTGACGAAATTCACCGTGGTCAGCGGGGCGAACAATTCGAAATTGGCCTCGAACTCCGACGGGTGGATCGCGGTCCAGATGGCGAAGGCGAGCGGCAAGCCCCAGAGCAGGGCCAGTGCCCAGGACCCGAAGATGTTCAGGAAACGGTCTATCGCGGTGGCGTGCATCATTTGTAATGCACCTTTTTGTCGAACAGGAAGAACTGGCCGATCGCCAGCAGCGACAGCATCGCCAGCAGGATCACCGTCAGCGTCGCCGCATAGGCGGTGTCCCAGAACCGGAACGCCGTCTCATAGATGTAGAACAGCAGCAGGGAGGACGCGTTGTCCGGCCCGCCGCCGGTCAGGATGAACAGGTGATCGACCAGGCGGAAGGAATTGATCACCGCGTTCACCGACACGAAGAGCGTGGTGGGCATCAGCAGCGGGAAGACGACGCGCCGGAAGATCGTCCAACGTCCCGCCCCTTCGACCCTTGCCGCTTCCAGAAGAGAAGGCGGGATCGTCTGCAAGGCGGCGAGATAGAAGATCATGAAGAACCCGGCTTCCTTCCAGACCGTAACCACCATGACGGCGCCAAGCGCCGTGTCCGGATCGCCCAGGAAGTTATGCTGCCCGGTGCCGAACAGACCGGTCGCGATTTGATCGAACAGGCCGAAGCCCGGCGTGTAGAAGAACAGCCAGATGTTGGCGACCGCGATCAGCGGCAGGACCGTCGGCGTGAAATAGGCCATGCGGATGAAGCTGCGCCCGGCGAGTTTCTCGTTGACCCAGAGCGCCATGACGAGCGCGATGGCGATGGAGGTGGGAATGGTGCCCAGCGCGAACCACAAATTGTTCGAAAGCACCTTCCAGAAAGTCGGATCGTCCAGCAGCTGCTGGTAATTCTCCAGCCCGACGAAGACGGATTTGCGCCGGCCGCGGGCGGTGGAGAAGAAGCTGTCCACGATGGTCCGTACCGCGGGCAGATGCGTGAAGGTGAACAGGAACACCAGCGCCGGCAGCAAAAGCAGCCAAGCATGGACCCACTCGATACGGCGCGTCATCTCCGATAATCCCTCATCCCGATCGTCCTGGCGGAACGGCGCCGGTCCGGGGCTCTGGGGTCCCCGAACCGGCGCCAGCCCAGCTTAGCGATATGCCTTCAGGATCGCGTCAGCCTTTTCCTGGGCTTCCTTCAGCGCGTCCGCCGGCGTCTTCTTGCCGGTGATCGCGGCTTCCAAGGCGTCGTTGAAGATGCGGGTGATGCGCTGGTTTTCGTAGGTCGACAGTTCGGCGACCGCGAATTCCAACTGGTCGCGCGCGACGAGCGCCGGCGGGAAATCCGCCGTATAGGCCTTCATCGCGTCGGTTTCCCAGGTGGCGGGACGGGGCGCGACATAGCCGGTCGCGATCGTCCATTTCGCCGACGGTTCCGGACCCGTGATCCATTTGATGAAGTCGAAGGCGGCCTTCAGTTCGGCGTCGGTGGAGCCCTTGAACATGTAGAAGTTACCGCCGCCGGTCGGCGCGCCACGGCGCTTGTTGGCCGGCAGCATGCCGACGCCGAAGTCGAAGGGTGCGTTGGCGCGAACGTTGGTTAGGTTGCCCGTCGTCGTCCACATCATCGCCGTCTGACCTTCGAAGAAGGCTTTCGGGGTCGAACCCCATTCGATGATGCCGGGGGCCATCACGCCGTGCTTGCCGCTGAGGTCGACCATGTATTGCAGCGCTTCGACCACTTTCGGATCGTCGAAATTGGTCTTGTTGCCGTCGCTGTTCGCCAGAATGACGTCGTTCTGGGTCGACAGGCCCTGGAACAGCCAATAGGGGAAGCCGGAGCTGGGAATACGCACGCCCCAACGCTCAACTTCGCCGTTGGCGTTCTTCTTGACGAGCTTCTTGCCCATCTCGACCATTTCTTCCCAGGTCGCCGGGGGCGTGTTCGGGTCTAGGCCCGCTTCCTTGAAGGCTTCCTTGTTCCAGTAAAGAACCGGCGTGGAGCGCTGGAAGGGAATGCCGTAGGTCTTGCCGCCGGTCTGGCTGTTTTCCATGAAGGACGGATAGAAGCTGTTCAGCCAGGCTTTGTCGTCCGCCGTCGTCGCGTAGTCGTCGAAGGGCAGGATCAGGTCTTCGTCCAGCAAGGTGAACATATCGACCGACAGGATCACCGACAGCTGCGGGGCGTCTCCGCCGCGCGATGCGGTGAGGACCTTCGCTACCGTGTCCTGATAGGACCCGGCATAGACAGCATCGATCTTAACGCCCGGATTGTTCGCGACATATTCGTCGGTCAGCGCCTGGATCGTATCGGCGGCCGCGCCGCCGACGGCGACCGGGAAGTAGAATTGCAGTTCGACATCTGCCGCCGAGGCGGCCGTGGACGCGCAGAGAGCGATCGCCGCCGCGCCTAACGTCCTCTTCAGAGGGGTGATAAACATTTCTCTCTCCTATTGTTCGCCGGGAAATCCCGCCGTTATTCAGGCCAAAAATTCTATCGACCAACTCGGCTGTTATTTGTGTCGGGTGCGGTCCGACCCCTCAGCCGTTCCAACCTTGTTTTATCCGCACAGTGCGGCGGCGACGGAGGCGAGTTCCCCGTCGCTGCGTGCCCCTTTGTCGCCGTCGAACAGATGAATGTCCTCGGGCTCGAATCCGATCGTGACGGTCTCACCCGGGCCGATCTGCGTCCCCCCGGGGGCCGCGACGACGAACCGGCTGCCGCCGGCTTCGCAGGTGACGAGCGTTTCCGAGCCGAGGAATTCAGCCTCGATCACGGTGGCTTTCAACGGACCGTCCTGCATGAGGCGCATGCGTTCCGGCCGGATGCCGATCAATATGTTTTTTGACGCCAGCGTCCCGGCCTTCTCGGCGAAGGCCGCCGGCGCGATCAGGTTCATCGGCGGGGTTCCGATGAAACGCGCCGCGAACACGGTCGCGGGGCGCTCGTATATCTCGCGCGGGGAGGCCGCTTGCTCGACACGCCCCCTGTTCATCAGCGCGACCTGGTCGGCCATGGTGATGGCCTCTACCTGATCGTGGGTGACATAGACCATGGTGAATCCCAGCTTCTGCTGCAGGGCGCGGATCTCGCTCCGCATTTCATGCCGCAGGCGCGCATCCAGGTTCGACAGCGGTTCGTCCATCAGGCAGACGGGTCGCTCCGCGATGATCGCGCGGCCAAGCGCGACGCGTTGCTGCTGGCCGCCGGAAAGCTGGGCCGGGCGGCGGTCCAGATAGGGCGTCAGTTCCAATAGCTCGGCCACCCGCGCCAATCGTTCGGTCCGTTCGCCGACAGGCACGCGGCGCGTGCGCAGGCCGAAGATGATGTTTTCCGCGACCGTCAGATGCGGGAACAGGGCATAGGACTGGAACACCATGGCGATGTTGCGCTTGGCGGGGGGAAGGTCGGTGACGTTTTCGCCGCCGATGGTGACCGATCCGGCATCGGGAAATTCCAACCCGGCGATGATGCGCAGGGTGGTCGACTTTCCACAGCCCGAAGGGCCCAGCAGCGCGGTGAATTGCCCGGCGGCGATTTCCAGGTCGACATGGTCGACCGCCGGCGGATCACCCCAGGATTTGGTGATGCCGCTCAGTGAAATCGACTTGCCCTCGGGTGCTGACATCATTTCGCCCCCTTTCCGCACACGGTGATTGCAGCGCCGGCATCGGCCAGCTTTGCCGCAATCCCGGCCGGCGGCGGCTTGTCGCAGAAGACGTGGTCCACCTCTGCTATATGGCCGCCGCGAATATGGGCGTTGCGTTCGAATTTCATGTGATCAAGCACCAGAAAAGAGGTTCGGCAGTTGCGCAGGATGGCTTGGCGCGCCGCGACTTCTTCTTCGTAGAAGTCGAGCAGGCCGCCATCGGCATCTACCGCGGCGACGCCGAAGATGCCGAAATCCGCTTTGTAGCTTTCGAAGAAGGCGACCGCTGAAGGGCCGACAATGTCCCCGTCACCGCGCCGGATCAGTCCGCCGGGAATGCTGACATCGAAGGTGCCCGCGGCGTTCGCGATCATCGCGATGTTCAAGTTGTTGGTCTGAATCTTCAGGTTCGCATGGCCAAGCAGGGCGGAAACGACGGCTTCCGGCGTGGTTCCGATGGAAACCGACACGGAGGAGCCGTTCGGGATCACGTCCGCCACCGCGGCGGCGATCTGCTGCTTGGCGGAATAGCGCAGCACCTTGCGCATCTTGTATTCGAGGTTTCCGACGCTGGCGAGTTGGACGCCGCCATGAACCCGGCGCAGCAGGCCCTTGTCGCACAACCCGTTCACGTCCTTGCGGATGGTCTGGGTGCTGACGGAAAAGCGGTCGGCCAGTTCGTCGATTCCGGCAAACCCGGTGGCGCGCACAAGTTCCGCGATCTCGGACTGCCGTTCCGAGAGCGCGTCAGCGCCGCCATTGGTGGTATCGATCAGCTGTGATTTCATATGAAACTTATACAGGTTTCATATGACGGTGTCATGACATTCAAATGAAACTATTTTGGATGACGCGATCCCGCGCCGAACGGTGCCCGACTAAACGCGGAAGCGCGCTACCGCGTCCCGGTCGAATGTGAACCCGTGCCCGGGACGGTTCGGGATGGCGATCTCGCCGTCGACGATTTCCACACTCTCGTTGAAGAGCGGTCCGAACCAGGGCATGTGTTCGACGATGAAGCAGTTGGGAAGACTGCCGGCCATGCAGAGCGAGTATTCGGTGAACAGATGCGGCGTGACCGGAATGTCATAGGCGGCGGCCAGCGCGGCCGAGCGGCGGAATTCCGTGTAACCGCCGATGCGCTCCAGGTCGGGCATCAGGATGTCGCAGGCCTTGGTCTCGATCATTTGGCGCATGCCGTATCGGGTGTATTCGGTCTCACCGGAAGCAAGCGGCATGTCCAGCGCGGCGCGAACCTCCGCATGGCCCTCGAAATCCCAACAGGGAACCGGCTCCTCGAACCAGGTCAGGTCGAAGGGTTCCAATTCCCGGCCCAGGCGGATCGCCTCCTTCACGGTCAGGCTTTGATTGCCGTCCGCCATCAGTTGGATATCCGGCCCGATCACGTCGCGGACCGCCGAGACGCGCTCTATATGGCCGGCGACCGGGCCTTTGCCGACGCGAACCTTCATGGCGCGGTGGCCCTGGGCGAGGAAGTCGTGCGCCTGTTGCTGCAACTCGTCGATCGAAAGCGACACCCAGAGTCCGCCGCTGGCATAGGCGGGCACGCTGTCGCGCGCGGCGCCGAACAGCTTGTGCAGTGGTTTGCCCGCTGCCTTGCCGACAATGTCCCACAGGGCGGTGTCGATGGCCGACATGCCGAAGAGAGGGATGCCTTTCTGGCCGACGAAGTTCAGCGCGTTCCACATGTCTTCCCAGATCGCGGCGGTGTCATGGGGGTCCCGGCCGACGATCATCGGCTCCAGGTCGCGGATCAAGGCGTCGACCGAATGGATTCGCGCGCCGTTGATGGTGAAGGCCATCCCTTCGCCCGAAACGCCTTCATCGGTATCGATCGTGACCAGCACGCAGGTCGCCGAATTGATGGTGTGGATCGCCGACCGGATCGGTTTCGGCAATGGGACATCGACGATGACGGTGGACAGGCCGGTAACGCGCATGAAATTTCCCCAAACGATTGTTCTTTATTGTCGGAATAGAATTTGCCCGACGGCGTCGATTGACCAGGGCTAATCGCGCAAAACAGTGTTTGTGACGGAGACGGGATAGCAAACAGGACGATGGTGATCCGCGATGGGCCGGTGGCCGACTTGGCCTTCGCAGGGGACTGTGCGGCCGCTGCCCATGCCCCGTACAATCCTCAAGTTGGACGCTAAGCGGCTCGGTTGACCGAGAACCTCACCGTTTATCCCAAGCTTGGCTTCGGGGAGGCCGCCTGCCGGACGGAAGAGGGTTTCGACAGGGTGTATTTCCGCAAGGCGCTGGCAACCAGCCCATAAGCCCCGAAGGCGATCGCCATGCCCAGCGTGCAGAGGACGAGGCCGGCGACGGCCGCTCCGCTTGGATACTCGTCCAGGACCGGTATCGCCAGGACCACGGTGAAGACCGGGCCCAGGATGGCGAAAAGGGCGCCGCGTGCCGCACCGAAAACGGCGACGGCTTTGGTATAGAAAAACAACGCGCCGATGGCGACGACGATGCCCTGGAACCCGGCCTGCCAGGCGAGCGTGGGGAGGGATGCCTGCGAAACCGCGTCTCCACCCGCCACAATCCAGACCGGCAAGACAAGAACCATCGACAACACGGAAACCGCGGCGGTTGCCTGAAACGGTTCGGCCGACCAGGCACGGGACCCGACCGTATAGGTCGCCCAAAGCACCCCGCCGATCATGAACAACCCATCGCCGGCAAGCGCCTGCGCCGACCAGGACGCGGTCCGAACATCCATGCCGGACCAGGCGGTCAGACAGATGCCTGTGAAAATGACCGACAAGCCCAGCAATCGGGTCGGGGTCGGGGCGTCTTTCAGGAATAACCACGCGCCGAGTGTCGAGGCGGAGAGCATGGTGCAGGGAATGATCACCCCGCCATGTCCCGCAGGGGCCAGGGACAGTCCGGTGACAGTCACGAGCACGTAAGGCGCGCCGGCGCCTGTCGCCAGAACCAGGGCGCGGACCAAACCCAGGCCGCCGAGCCCGTTTCTGAGCACGATCGGAGCGAGCACAAGGCCGGCCACGCCGAAACGCAGGACAGTGATATCCAAGGGGACGAAGCCGGCGTTGACCGCGTCGCGTGAGAGCACGGGCCAGGCGCCCCAGATCAGCGCGGCGACGATGCCGGCCAGAAGACCGGTGAGAAATGAGGGCGAAGGGGATGTCATGGTGCGTTCCTTGTCCGCGTGTTTGGGCTGGGACATGGATAGGCCGGATGCTGGTTTGGAAAACTGCGAATGTAATCTATAAGGTGCACTTTTTCTGCGAACATTCGTGCTAAATGCAGAATGGAGGCAATAATGGCCGAATTGGATGGATTTGACGTCAAACTTCTCAATCTGGTGCAGGAAGATAATCGTCGCACCTCCGAAGTGTTGGCCGATCTCGTCGGCCTGTCCGCGACGGCCTGCCAACGGCGCTTGAAGCGCCTGCGGGAAGAAGGCGTGATCGCGCGGGAGGTCGCCGTCGTGGACCCGGAGAAGGTCGGCCGTAAACTGACCGTGATCGTCGAGGTGATCCTACAGCACGGTCGACCGGACATCGTCGACGATTTCAAGCGCCGGATGAAGGCGCTGCCGGAGGTGCAGCACTGTTACTATGTCACGGGGGCGAGCGATTTCGTGCTGATCGTGGTGACGGAGGACATGAAGGCCTATGAAGGTTTCATACATCGGGTTCTCTATGCGTCGAAAAGCATCCAGCGGTTCGAGACCACGGTGGTGATGGATACGGTAAAGACGGGGCTGACCGTTCCGCTGTGAAAGACCGGTATCCGACCAGCGGTTGAGGTGGCTCATTGACCGCACCGGACAGTGTCGCGTCTTTTCATGAACGTGTCGCGGATTGTCGCAGATTTTCCGGCGGCCGGCAGAATGATCGCGCAGACTTTCATCCCGAATTCAGGCTGGCAGGAGCAATGCGATGGCGAATGGGGCAGGGGCCGCGGAAAGCATGGCGCGGACGGTGGCGTGGCACAATGGCGACAAGGAATGGTCGCCGTTCTCGGACGCGGAAATGCAGGGCCGTCAGGACCGGTTGCGCGCGGCGATGGCGGAAGAAGATGTCGATGCCTGCCTGTTCACCTCCTACCACAACATCGCCTACTACTCGGGCTGGCTCTATTGCTATTTCGGCCGGAAATACGGGTTCGTCGTGACGCCGGACAAGGCGACATCGATTTCTGCCGGTATCGACGGCGGACAGCCTTGGCGGCGCACCTATGGCGACAACATCACCTATACGGACTGGCGCAAGGACAACTATTTCGAGGCGGTGCGCCAACTGACGCCCGGCATCAAGCGGCTGGGAGTCGAATTCGACCATGTGACGCTCGATTTGAAGCGTCAGTTGTCCGACGCGCTGCCGGACGTTGAACTGGTTGATATCAGCCAGAAGACGATGTGGCTGCGGACCATCAAGTCGGCCGAGGAACACGCGCTGATCCGGCAGGGCGCGCGGATTTGCGATATCGGCGGCGCGGCCTGCGCCGAGGCCGTGGCGGCCGGTGTGCCGGAGCATGAAGTCGCGATGGCCTCGACCAATGCGATGATACGCGAAATCGCCGGTTCCTTCCCCTTCGTCGAGCTGATGGATACCTGGACCTGGTTCCAGTCGGGTATCAACACCGACGGTGCGCACAACCCGGTGACAAACAAGAAGATCGTTAGTGGCGATATCCTCAGTCTGAACTGCTTTCCGATGATCTTCGGCTATTACACGGCCCTGGAGCGCACCTTGTTCTGCGATTTCGCCAGCGATGCGCATTTGGACCTGTGGGAAAAGAACTGCGCCGTGCATCGCCGTGGCTTGGATCTGATCCGGCCCGGCGCGCGCTGTATGGATATCGCCGCCGAGTTGAACGAAATGTACCGGGAATGGGACCTGCTGCAGTACCGGTCCTTCGG
This sequence comes from uncultured Flavobacteriaceae bacterium, assembly GCA_964350445.1. Classification (GTDB taxonomy): domain Bacteria; phylum Pseudomonadota; class Alphaproteobacteria; order UBA8366; family Aestuariispiraceae; genus Hwanghaeella. The sequence goes on along the minus strand of CAYGKA010000018.1, from coordinate 14,715 downwards.
CTACGGCCATTCCTTCGGCGTGCTCTGCCACTATTACGGCCGGGAAGCGGGTGTCGAGTTGCGCGAGGATATCGACACCGAGTTGAAGCCCGGCATGGTGGTTTCGATGGAGCCGATGATCATGCTGCCGGAAGGAAAGCCGGGCGCGGGCGGCTACCGGGAGCATGACATTTTGATCGTAACGGAGGACGGCGCGGAGAACATCACCGGATTTCCCTTCGGGCCGGAGAAGAACATCATTCGAGCGGGAAAATAAACGAACACAAACAAACGCTTATGGAGACAACTTGGCCGGCCGTCATACGCCGGCCCGGAAAATAGTGGATTCGTTTGTGGTCCTTTATCCACATTTGGCCTATCTGTTGCGGATGAACGCAGTTTTCGCGCGCCCTACGCGCCGCAGATCCTTAAAACCTCCCCCTCTTGATGAGTTTCTAAGTTATTGGAACTCAATCAGAAACGGACGGGATTTGCCTGGAAGGCCGGACCTGGATCCGGTCGATATTCCGGATATGTTGCCTTTTGTTTTCCTGGTCGATGTGCTCGGACAGGGGACGGACTTCCGCTACCGGTTGGTCGGGACCGATGTCGTTCGCAACACAAAGCGGGATTTTACCGGCCACATGCTGTCGGCAATACGCGACATCGGTAGCCAGTCGAAATTGATCGGCATGTACGAACGGACTGTCAGCGAAAAAGCACCGGTTCTTGAACGGTTTCCCTATGTGACCCGCGGCGGGGTGGAGAAATTCTACGATGTCGTTGTTACGCCGCTGGCGCGAAACGGCGTGCATGTGGACATGCTGTTCGGCTATGCGCTCCACGGCGAAGACGCCGTGGAAGCCGAGGAAACTGAGGAAACCGCAAGCGAGGGGTGATCCTGCGCGGCTCGATCAACTCCCGCGCGATGTGTTCAGCGAGGTGATGAAGTTTCCGAAGGCCTCGTAGAGCTGGCGGCCCGAGAACGTCATGTTCAAGTCGTTCTCGATGATACGGTGGCGCCGCACGAATTGCCCGAATTGCCAATCGGCGTCCTCGATCGCCTTGTGGAAATTGTCGACATATCGGCGGCGGGCCGCGGCAATTGCGGGATTGTCAGACAGGCCGGCATAGGACACGCCATGCAAGAGAAACTCCGAATCCGGCGCGGCTTTCCGCTGACCACCGGCGGCGAAAATCACAACGCAGGCTGAATTGCAGCGCCCGCCTTCCGGAACTTCCACCTGAACGATACGACCGCTTTTGCGGGCCGCGGAAATGGCATGGGCGATGGAAAACGCCGTTTCTATATCCCCGCCGTCGGAATTCAATTCGACATGCAACGGTGTTCCGGTCCCGGCAGTGGTCTGAATTGCCGCGCCGAAAGCGGACAGGAAGGGCGGTAGATCAGGGGCCAGAATGTCGCCGCCGATTGTCACGCCGCGATCATGCGCTTCGATACCGGCCATGGCCTTTGAAACGTCGATGGAGGCGATGGACGCAATCATAGTCAAGGCCAAAAAGAAGCGAACTAATGATTGGAACAGAACAGTTTTGGCGCTTCTTAACCCCGTGCGACCATTTCGACGCATGGTCCGGGGCGCGTGAAGGGAGCAGGGGGTTGGCAGCGGCATGACTAGTCTCCGTTAGGCGCACATTGTGCGCTTTTCGGAGTAAATGTCAAATATGTTACGACGTCACAAAATCGCAATATTTTGGCATGTACCGTTGTACATTTGGATCTCTGTCCGCCACCGGTGCGAATAGCCGCAATAATTCACACAATATTAAGTTATCGGCTGTAAAGTCTGCATGGGCGTCAGAATGGCGGGGATGATACAACATGAATCGCAACACGATCCTAGCACTCGGGTTGTTGTTCTTTTCGATCGCGATCCCGATGGTGTTGGTCTATTTCGCGACACCAAGGGGCGGTGGGGGAGAGTTGCAAGGAATGTCCGCGGCGGGCCGTGGACAGAAACAGGTGTGGTTGTCCACGCCTGCCTTCACGCTGAAAGGCGGCCGCGGCGAGAAACTCACCCTGGTGGCGGCCCTCAAGATGGACAATTCGGAAGATGCCGTGCGGGTGTGCAAGTATATGCCCCTGGTGCGGGACCGCATCAACGTCATGGCCAATCAGATTGAGCATAACAACCAGGACAAGGAATTGGTCGCCTCTTTTGAACAAAGGCGATTGAAGAAAGTCCTGTTCGACGTGCTTCGCCCAACCGGGCCGGCCGTCGTGAAATTCATTGACGCGAAAACACCGCCGTCTCAAGTGCTGAACGACGCGCCCTCCGTCATCTGCGACGGACGCCGTTTGGACCCGACACGCAGCCCGTTGTTCAACGGCAGCTGACAGGCCCCCAGCCCGCGCGTCAGCGGGCGAGTTCCAAAATCTCCACAATATCTTGCGGTCCGTCTATCGACCGCGGATTGCGCGGCACCCATGGGGTGGCCATCGATTGTTCCGCGATTGTGCCGAATGCGTCCTCAGGCACACCGACATCGGTCAATCGCCGCGGTTGGCCAAGACCGGCGATGAACGCGTCTAGGACCGCCGCCGCGTTGTCGCCGGGCCTGCCCATGGCGTCGGAGACAAGGGCCTGTTTGTCGGCATTGACCGGGGCATTCCAGTGCATCACGGCAGGCAGCATCACGCAGGACGTATGTCCGTGCGGAACCCCGAAAGCGGCGCCCAGGACATAACCGATGCCATGGCTCGCGCCCATCGGCACGCCGCTCGAAAGCGGGCCCATGGAAAGCCAGGTGCCCAACTGACATTCCAACCGTGCGTTCAGGTCGGCGGGATCAGAATGAACCTTCGGCAATCCGCTCGTGAACAGGGCGAGGGCCTTCATGGCCTGCGCGTCCCCATAGGGATTGGACTCGGCCGAGCAGATGCCTTCCACGCAATGATCGACCGCGCGAATGCCGGTCGACATCCACAGCCAGGTTGGGGTGTGGACGGTGACCGCGGGATCCAGGATCACGGCGCGGGGAATGATCCCCGGATGGCGCAGGAGTTCCTTGGTATTCGTCGCCTCATCGGTGACGCCGGCAATGGCGCTGAATTCGCCGCCCGAAAGTGTGGTCGGCACGGAAATCTGCCGCACCGTCGGCGCTTTCGGGTTAGCCGCGCGACCGGGGACGGTTTTCAAGGCGTCGATCCCCTTCGGCGTATCGATATCGTTGGCAAGGCAAAGCTGGACGCCTTTGGCGCCGTCGGTCACGGATCCGCCGCCAAGGGTGACGATCAAGTCGGCCTTGGCTTCCCTGGCTTGGGCGGTCGCAGCGATCACCGCTTTGCGTGGCGTATGAGCAGGCATCTCGGAAAAGACACCCGCGCAGCGGGGCCCCAGAGCGTCCAAAAGGCGACGGACTTCGTCCGTTTCGCGGGCAAGGGTCCCGCCGGCCATCACGAAAACCCGTTCGGCGCCGTATCGTGTCGCGCAATCGGCCACCGCTTCGGCAGCAGGTTTTCCGTAGATGACTTCTTCTTGCTGGGTAAAGACGATATGGCCCTGTGCGATCATGATATTTCCCCCGACGGCGGATCACTCTGAATGCAAGGATTGTGGGCCATGACGGGGGCACGGAAAAGGATAGAGCAGCCGGATTACTTGGTCTTGAAAACAGCCACGCAGGTCCAATCCTACGGCGGGGGCACTTCAGCGAAATCCTTGCATCGCTTCAGAAGGATGCCGGCGAAAACAGGGTAAGGTTTTGCCCGCTCTTGTTCCTCATCAGTTCGGTTTCCGGGATGGAAACGAAAAGCCAAAGCGCGGCTGATCCGCGAAAATCAGGGGCGGGCGCGCGCGGCGACGGTTTTCGTCCCTGTTGCAAGGTGGTGCGGCTTGTTGCGTTAGCGACAGATCTTTGGACGATGTTTCTCGTATTCTTCCATGTAGAACTCGATAGCCCTTTCCAGGCCGATCCTGACCAGCGCCGCATGGTTCCCCACTTTGTCTTCGGCGATCTTCCGGTCGGCGTGTCGACTGAAACGATGATCTCCCACCCCCAGTCGTATCCGGCTGCCGTTCGACGTAAAGAAAACCGGGCGGGCTTCAAACAGCGAGCCTTCGTCGGCGTTCGGCGGGCCCTTGCATTGAAACTTGACCGAGGGGTCCCGTTCCGCGTGGCGGTCGGATTCAAAATCGGTCGTGATACTGGAGAGAATCCCTTCTTCCGCGAAATCTTGGGACGCCTTCTCAAGCAACGGCATAACGCCTTCGATAAGGGGCTTTGCCGCCAGGTTCACATAGTGCTCGCGCTCGGCCTTTGCCTTTTTGGGCGCGGAGTCCATCTCGCTGTTGCGCTCTGCCATGGCCGCCTTCGCGTCGGCCGCCATTTTGCGAAAGTCGAAGTCCGACATGCCGCTATCTCCGTACCCCAAGACCGCCTACCGTCCGATAGGCGACACATCTATCTACCGTTCAACGGCGATGGAAGGCAATCTAAACAGATATCGCCGGTCGGGTTCCACCGCGATTTGATCGTGTATTTGCAAGAGCATGATTCGGCCAAGACAGCGCCGGAAGAGGGGCATGAGACTGGGCATGCTGTGCCGAACGCCTGGGTTTGGCAGACAGTTTCTGTTGAGGGGTCCTCGCGGCGGGAAAAGCGGGGAAAATGGTGAGCCCTGTTGGGTTCGAACCAACGGCCTACTGATTAAAAGTCAGTTGCTCTACCAGCTGAGCTAAGGGCTCTCCGTAACGCGCCGAGGGGGCGCTGCTTCCGAAGCGGGGCGGAACATAGTCGCGCGACGGGGTGTGGTCAACGCCAAGACCGGGGTTTTTTGTGTGCGGCTCGGAAAGTCCGGTTCAGTGCAGCGGAATGAGGTCGTCGCTGTCGATATCAAGCCTGTCGACAAGCACCTGAACCAGGGGCGCGAGCACGTCGAAAGGATCGCCGCTTCCGGTATTCGTCGCCGCATATCCCTGCCAGAGCACCTTGTCGTCCAAGTGAAGCGACGCGTTCATCCGGAACCCGCGCAGCGTTACGTTGCCGGACGTTCCTTTTCCTTGAAACAGGGAACTGCCGCCGCCGGAAGACCAAAGTTTCAGCTGGAAATCCAGGTTGCCTTCCGCGTCGCCTTCAAGGCGGCCGATGGTGGTGTCGCTCTGATCCACGGCGCCCATGACGCCGCCGTCGAAAATCAGGGAATACACCGGCGCCTTGCCGTCGCCCGATGGCGCACGCCCGATTTGGTCGATCACGGTGCGGAATTCTTCCGCCAGACGGTCGTTCAAATCGGATTTTTCAGCCGGCCGCGCCCATATGACGGCATCCTCCGGCAATTGGCCGGCCACGCGCGTCACGATACGGGCCACGGCGTCTTCCGCGGCGGCGATCGTGGGGGCGGCGGTGAGGATCGCCAGGGCCAGTAACAGGGTGAGCGGCAAAACCGCCGAGGCGGTCTTGAACAAACCTTTGAAGTCAATCGCCACGGAACTCTTCCACCATCTCCTGCAGGCGCATGACGTCGTGCAGGTGAAGCTGGCTTCCCTCGCGGGTGACCAGCCCTTTTTTGGACAGATCGCTGAGCACGCGGGCGACCGTTTCCCGCGTGGTGCTGACCCGGCTGGCGATATCGCCATGGATCGGCACGGGTTTGATGACAGCGGTATTGTCGTCGAGCTCACCCTCATGGGCCAGGCGCAGCAATTCAGCGTAGACGCGGTTGTTCGCGCCGAGCGTGCTCAGGTCCATGATCCGGTCGGTCGAGGCACGGATGACCTGCGCCAAACGTTGCATCAAACGCATGGCGACATCCGGGTTTTCGGCCAGGACTTCCTCGAACTTGCTGCGGGTGAGGGTGGCGACATCGGTCATGGTCAGGGCGACGACATTGGCGGAACGGCGTTCGCCGTCCAAGGCGGCCAATTCGCCGAAAATACTGCCTGAACGGATATCTTCGAAAGCGACTTCGCGGCCGGAAAGGGAATAGTTCACAACGCGCACATTGCCTGAAACTATAAAGTATACGTCCTTCGTATCGTCCTCACGGTCGATGATCTGCTCGTCTTTCGCGAAGGTGTGCCAGCGGCAGCGTGACTCGACGTCCTGCATTCGTCCCGGTTCAAGCCCAGCGAACAATTTAATGCCGCTCAGCGTGCGGATTTCCCCCGTCGCGCCCACCAATTTTCTCCCCTCCAAGCTAATGGAGCGTAACTTAGACTAGCTTCCCCGGCTTGGCGATAGATTAGACTACCGTCCATTCGGATAGATTTTATTGTGCAAAGCAGCATTAAGACCATTATATGAAGAGAGGCGCCGTTCAACGGTTCCTGGGGCCGTGCGGAAAGCCTTACAACCAGACACTTTGCCGCCTTTGCCGGAGATATTTCCTTGCTAGCCAAATTGCGCGCTTATTTCATCGCCGGACTTCTGGTAACCGCCCCGATTTTCATTACCGCCACGGTTGCGTGGTGGCTGATCGAATTCGTCGATAATCAGATCGTTCCGCTGGTTCCGGCAAAGTACAATCCCGACACTTATATGAAGGATGTGCTGGGCGTCGAAATCGGCATTCCCGGGCTCGGCATTCTGATCCTTGTTGTCTTTATCACACTGGTCGGCGCCTTGACGGCCGGGTTGTTGGGCCGGTGGGTTATCCGGCTTTGGGAAATGCTGCTGAACCGGATGCCGGTCATCCGAACGCTTTACAACGGCAGCAAGCAGATCATAGAGACGGTTCTGAAATCGCAGAGCGACGCCTTTCGGCAGGCGGTTCTGGTTGAATATCCCCGCCGCGGCATTTGGGCGATCGCCTTCGTGACCGCGCCTACCAAGGGCGAGGCCGCCGAATTGCTGGAAGGCGACCACATCAACGTCTTCCTGCCCACGACCCCGAACCCGACCTCCGGCTTTCTACTGTTCGTACCCCGTCGCGAGGTTATCGTGTTGAATATGCCGGTTGAGGATGCCGTGAAGATGGTGATCTCCGCCGGAATTGTCACGCCGACCTACAATCCGGCCGCGCGCGACAAGGGCCAGGTCGCCACCTTGAGCAAGGAACAGTTCGAGGATTTGGCGAGGCGGGATGCGGCGGCGCCGCCGGTAGATCCGGAAAAAGGCGACAGTTGACCGCTTCAGCCGGATCGCAGGGTCGCCACGGCGGAATCTCGTTCGAACAGATAGAGCAGCACGCGCAGCGCCTTCCCGCGATCGCTCGACAGGTCCGGGTCGCGTTCGATGATCAACCGGGCGTCGTCCCGCGCCGCGGCCAGCAATTCGCCGTGGACCGCCAAATCCGCCAATCTGAAGACCGGCATGCCGCTCTGCCGCGTGCCCAGCAATTCTCCTGCGCCGCGGAGGCGCAGGTCCTCTTCCGCGATGACGAAACCGTCCTCGGTTTCCCGCATCGTCTTCAACCTCCGTTCCGCCGTTTCCGTCAGGTTCCTGCCGTAAACCAATAGACAGGTGGAGGCGGCTTCGCCGCGCCCGATCCGCCCGCGCAGCTGATGAAGCTGTGCCAATCCGAACCGTTCCGCGTGTTCGATCACCATCACGGTTGCCTCGGGGACGTTTACGCCGACTTCAATGACGGTCGTCGCCACCAGGATCTGAGCCGGTCCGTCGATGAAGCTGGCCATGGCGGCGTCCTTCTCCGCCGCCTTCATCTTGCCGTGCACAAGTGCGACGACACCCTCGCCGAACCGGTGTTTCAGGTCCTCGAAACGCTCCGTCGCGGCGGCCAGGTCCAACACCTCACTATCCTCGACAAGCGGACAGACCCAATAGACCTTGGCGCCCGATTTGACGGCCCGGCCGATACCGTTCGCCACCTCGTCCAGCCGTGTATTGGGCAGCAGGCGCGTATCCACCGGTTTTCGCCCCGGTGGTTTGTCGGGCAGCCGGCTGACGTCCAAATCGCCATAGGCGCTGAGCATCAGCGTGCGCGGGATCGGCGTTGCGGTCATCACCAGCATGTCCACGCCTTTACCCTTGCCCGCGAGAGCAAGGCGCTGGTGCACGCCAAAGCGATGCTGTTCGTCGATGACGGCCAGCATCAAATCCTTGAAGGCGACGTCATCCTGGAAGATCGCATGGGTGCCGATCATGATCTGGATCTCGCCCGCCGCCAGTTCCTCGAGCAAGGCCTTGCGCGCCTTGCCCTTGTCCCGGCCGGTGAGCACTGCGATGCGTATCCCGGCGGCTTTCGCCAGGGGCTCGATCGTCTCGTAGTGCTGCCGGGCGAGGATTTCCGTGGGGGCGAGCAGGGCGGCCTGGCCGCCGCATTCGATGGCGTTCATCATCGCGAAAAGCGCGACTACCGTCTTGCCGCTGCCGACATCGCCTTGCAGCAGGCGCAGCATTCGGCTGGTCGAGGCCATGTCCATGCCAATTTCCTTCAGGGCGTCGACCTGCGATCCGGTCAATTTGAACGGCAATGCCTTCAAGGCCAGGGCGCGCAAACGCTTGTCCCCTTCGATTTTGCGGCCCGGCAGCTTCTTCGCCTTCGCCCGCATGATGGCCAGTGCCAACTGACTGGCGAGCAATTCGTCGAAGGCGAGGCGCTGGCGCGTCAGCGCAAGCGCACTCACATCCGATCCCGCTGCCGGATTATGGGCGGCCTGAATGGCGTCGAGCCATGACGGCCAGCCCTGCCGCTTCAAATAGGCGGGGTCGAGCCACTCGGGCAGCGCCGCGGCCTTGCCGAGGGCCGAAAGAACCGCCTTGCGCAAGACCTTGGGCGTCAGGCCGGTGGTAAGCGGATAGACCGGTTCTATCTTGGGGATGGAATCGGCCTGGTCCAGGCGGGCGATAAAGTCGGGATGGGCGATTTGCGCCTCGGACCGGAAATACTCGATCCGGCCGCTGACCAGCCGCTGTTCTCCTACCGGCAATTCACGTTCCAGATAGCGTTGGTCGGCATGGAAGAAGGTCAGCGTCAGGATTCCCGTGTCGTCATGGCATTGAACACGGTAGGGGCGGCGTTTGTCGGGCGGCGGGAAGTGCTTGTCCACGGTGACGGTCAAGGTCACGATCCGTCCCGAGGGCGCTTCGGCAATCGGGGGAGAGAAGCTTCTGTCCACCACTTCGCGCGGCAAATGCCACAGTACGTCGACCACATGCGGACCGGCCGCCTTTTCCAGCAGCTTCGCGATACGCGGGCCGACGCCGGAAAGGCTGCTCAAAGGCGCGAAAAGAGGGAATAATAGTTCGGGGCGCACGATTGACCGCAGTCGTTTCAAACCAATTTCGAAGAACCAGCTTCCTCACGGGCGATTATCGGCGACCATGCCCCGATTGTCAGGCGATGAATATCCACAGCAACAACCGTGGCGAACCGTGGGGCGGATAGCGGCTTGCCCTGCCGCTGTCACCGATGTACCCAACCGGACGGGCGACGGGGGAGCATCCCATCGCACCGAAATGAAGGAGACACCCGTGTCGAACGGACAGGACAGCGCAGGCTCATCCGCCAGCAACGACAATCGGGCGGACGCAAATGCCGTTGAAGATACCGAGCGCGACCACCGTCTGAAGCGTATTCGCTTCCGGTCCTGGCATCGCGGGATCAAGGAAATGGACCTTCTGGTCGGCGGTTTCGCGGACAAGTATTTGGCCGATCTGACCGATGAGGAACTCGACGCGTTCGAAATGGTCCTCACCGTGCCGGACCAGGAACTCTATGCCATGCTGGTGCGCGATGCGCCGCATTGGCCCAATCTGGATGAAGGGATCATGGCGCGCCTGACGGCCTTTAGCCGGCGGGAATCCTGAGACCCGGTTTTTGCTGATCAATTTCTAGGGTCCGCTGCCCGATCGGTGCGGTGGTAGGTGACGTGTTCGATTTAAGCTCCATTCTCACGGCGATCGGGCGCAAGGATCTGGGCGGCGTGCCGGACGGATTCGATGCCTTGCTGACCGGGCAGGCGGCGGCCCGGCTGGACCGGCCGGTCCTGTTCATCGTCCGCGACGACGTGCATTTGGCGCGCGCCCGGCAATTGCTGGCCTTTGCCGCGCCCGAACGGCCGATCCTGACGTTTCCTGCCTGGGATTGCCTTCCTTATGACCGGGTCTCCCCGCGTGCCGACGTCATGGCCGAGCGGGTCGATACCCTGGCCCGGATCGCGGTCGCGCCGGCGGCCCCGAAGATCGTCGTCGCCACCTTGAACGCGGTTGCCCAGCGGGTGCCGCCACGCGCCGCCCTGGAAAGCGCCAGCCTGCTGTTGACGAAGGGCGGGGCCTACAAGCAGGACGCCCTTTTCAAGTTTTTGGCGGATAACGGCTATAACCGAACCGGCACCGTTCGCGAACATGGCGAATTCGCCGTCCGTGGCGGGATCGTGGACCTTTACCCGGCCGGCGCGGAATATCCTTTGCGGCTGGATTTCTTCGGCGATGAATTGGAAACCCTGCGTCAATTCGATGCCGGCACACAGCGCACGGTCGGCGAGGTGGAAAGCGCCATGCTGCGCCCTGTCGGCGAAGCGCCGCTGACCGATGAGACGATCGCCCGTTTTCGCCAAAACTATCGCGAAACTTTCGGACCGGCGAGCCAGGACGACCTGTTATACGAGTCGATCTCCGAAGGCCGCCATCACGCCGGCATGGAACATTGGCTGCCCTTCTTCCATGACGGGTTGGAAACGCTGTTCGACTATCTGGACGATCCGGTGCTGGTGTTGGAGGCCGACGTGCCCGCCGCCCTGACCGGCAGACTGGAATCCGTCGCCGACTACTATCAGGCGCGGGTCGACCTGATGCCGAAGACGGTCGGTCAGATCTCGACCGACGGGGCGCCGCCCTACAAGCCGGTGCCGATGGAACGCCTGTTCCTGACCGAGGAGGAATGGAACGGCTATCTGGACCGACGGGCGACTGTCGTGACTTCGCCCTTCGCCCTGCCGGATGATACGGCGGACGGAAAGTCCCGCGATGCAGGTGCTCGGTCGATCATCGACTTCGCCGCCGCGCGGTCTGACCCCAAGAAGGACCTGTTCAAGGAAGTCGGCACACGGCTTGAGGCGCAGACGGCCGGGCGGCTGTTGATCGCCGCCTATAGCGACGGCGCTTGTGCGCGTCTGAAGACCCTGTTCGACGAGCACGGTTTGCCGTCGTTGGAACGCGTGGAGACGCTGGAGGAAGCGCTGGCCCTGAAGGACGGCACCGCCGCCTTCACGGTGCTGGAGATGGATCACGGCTTTACCTCGGATACGCTCACCGTCTGGACCGAGCAGGACATTCTGGGCGAGCGCCTGTCGCGGCCGCCGCGCCGCCGCCGCCGGGCTGACGAGTTCATCAGCGAGGTATCCAGCCTCGAGGTCCGCGACCTCGTCGTGCATATCGATCATGGCATCGGGCGCTATGACGGGTTGGAGACGCTGACCATCAACAATGCGCCGCATGATTGCCTGCGCGTGTTGTATTCAGGGGACGACAAGCTCTACGTCCCGGTCGAGAACATCGACACGCTCAGCCGGTACGGGTCGGAAGACGCGGCGGTGCAGTTGGACAAGCTGGGCGGCGTCGCCTGGCAGGCCCGCAAGGCCAAGATGAAGAAGCGCATGAAGGAGATGGCCGACGCGCTTCTGAAGGTCGCGGCCGAACGCGAATTGAAACGGGCAGAGGCGGTGACGCCGGGCGAGGGGGCCTTCGACGAGTTCTGCGCCCGTTTCGCCTTTTCGGAGACAGATGACCAACTGCGCGCCATCGGCGACGTGATGGAAGACATGGCCTCGGGCCGGGCCATGGACCGGCTGATCTGCGGCGATGTCGGCTTCGGCAAGACCGAGGTGGCGTTGCGCGCGGCCTTTGTCGCCGCGATGCACGGGCTGCAGGTCGCCGTCGTGGTGCCGACCACCTTGCTCGCGCGCCAACACAGCAAGAACTTCCTGGAACGGTTCCAGGGCCTTCCCATTCGCATCGAACAGCTTTCCCGCCTGGTCACGGGTAAGAAGGCGGCGGAGGTGAAGGAGGGGATCGCGTCGGGCAATGTGGATATTGTGATCGGCACCCATGCGCTGCTCGCGAAATCCATCACCTTCAAGGATCTGGGGCTGCTGATCGTTGACGAGGAACAGCATTTCGGCGTCGGTCAGAAGGAACGCCTGAAGCAATTGAAGAGCAATGTCCACGTCCTGACGCTGACCGCGACGCCGATCCCGCGCACGCTGCAATTGGCGCTGACCGGGGTGCGGGAGATGAGCATCATCGCGACCCCGCCGGTCGATCGATTGGCTATACGTACCTTCGTCACGCCTTACGATCCCGTCGTGGTGCGGGAAGCGATCCAACGCGAACGGTTCCGCGGCGGGCAGGTCTTCTATGTCTGTCCGCGCCTCGCAGACCTGCCGCGCGTCCAGGAACGCCTGAAGAACCTGCTGCCGGACCTGAAGATCGCCGTCGCCCATGGCCAGATGCCGCCGTCGCAGTTGGAAGAGGTGATGAGCGACTTCATCGACGGCAAGACGGAACTACTTCTCTCCACCAACATCGTCGAATCCGGATTGGATATCCCGACCGCGAATACGATGATCATTCACCGTTCCGACATGTTCGGCCTGGCCCAGCTTTATCAACTGCGCGGCCGGATTGGGCGCGGGAAAATCCGCGCCTATTGCTACCTCACCCTGCCGCCGGGCCAGAAGCCGACGGAATCCGCCAAGAAGCGGTTGGACGTGCTGCAAACGCTCGACAGTCTTGGCGCGGGCTTCACGCTGGCCAGCCACGACTTGGATATCCGCGGGGCTGGCAACCTATTGGGCGACGAACAGTCGGGGCATGTGAAGGAAGTCGGCGTTGAGCTTTACCAGCGCATGCTGGAGGAGGCCGTGGCCGCCGCGAAGGCGCATATCGACGAAGAAGCCGACGACACCTGGTCGCCGACCATCACGGTGGGGGCGGCAGTGTTAATCCCGGACAATTACGTCGCCGACCTGCCGGTACGCCTCGGCCTCTATCGGCGCTTGTCGAACCTGCAGACCAAGGCGGAACTGGACGGTTTCGCGGTCGAACTGGTCGACCGTTTCGGCGCATTGCCGGAACCGGTGGAAAATCTGATCAAGGTTGTGCGCATCAAACAGCTTTGCCGCCGCGCAGGGGTTGAGAAAGTGGATGCCGGCCCGAAGGGCACGGTGTTGTCTTTCCGCAAGGACAAGTTCGCCAATCCGGAAGGGTTGATCGGCTTCCTGCAGGAACAGGCGGGCGCCGCCAAGCTGCGCCCCGACCACAAGCTGGTCGTCACCAAGGCTTGGGAAACCCCCGACCGCCGCTTGAGAGGCGTCAGCAATATCATGGTAACTCTGGCGAAGTTGGTAGGGTAGAACAGCCCTTCATAAGGGGTTTTGGTCGTCTTTCGACCTCTCGTCGAATGGCTGCTTTTGAAGCGGGTTTAGTTGGAGTGCGAGGCTACAGATCTCGATCGCCGCGCCGTGGCGTACTGGAAGGGCAGACTGTCGGCTTCCCCGGGACTACTGGCCCATCCCATAACCCGGTATGTAGCGGCGGACGAGCCGGTCTTTGCCGATGACACGCCGGTCTCGTCGCCCCCTTAAAGGCTTTTTACTCGATACATCCATCGAAAGGCGCCGATGCGCCTAGTCAGCAGTGTGCGCTGACGCCAGCATTCCTGATTCTAATGTTGATCTTAAACACTATCGAATCATGGTCGATAATGACTAGGTCGGAAAATTCCTTGGATCAAGAATCTCTCACTTCAAGCGTCGGCGCATATTTAGGATCGACCGACGCGAAGAGGGGTACAGGTGTCGATCGCAAATTTCGTGCTCGAATCATCACTGCAGCTGGTCAACGAAGGCAAAGCCGAGGCGGCTTTGACCCTTGTTCATCATGCGAAGAAGAAAGAGCCGCTTTCTCGGATTATTTGGGAGATCGGCGTCAAACTGAACGTCGAAGCGAAGAAGTTCGATCTGGCCTTGTTCGAAATTGAATACGTTCGGGGTAATGCGCAGATTTTTGACCTTGATATCAACGCGCCATCGGTTTTCTCAGATGAGGCCGTAGAAGAGATAAAGGCGCTTCGCAAACAGTATGAATTGGACCGGTCGAGGCAAAAGGCCGTACAGGACTTGGCGGCCGGGTCCATGTTCCTTCAGTTTGGTGAGAACAAGGCGACGGCCGATATTCATCGGAACATTGTTTTCATTGGCAACTGCCAGGGCATCGCCCTTGCGAGATTGGCCGGGCATCTATGGAAGGTTGGCCAAGCGTCGGGTCTGCAACTCGCGGACTATGTGCCGTATGACACAGTCCTCCCTGAGATATTGGAGGATGTCGGCACCATTTATATCCAAGATCATATCGGGGAGGAGGTCCGGGCATCCATTCAGCGGAACCGGCACCCGGACTCCAAACTGCTGCCTTTCCCGAATATTTTTTTTCCGGGGCTATATGCCAGATGTGCTTGCGGGTGAAGTCGACGGGAAAAATTTGTTGTCTCCCTTGCGCAATTTGAACTCGTCGATTGTCCTATATGGTTGGTTGAACGGCTTGGATGCAAAACAGACCGAAAGCCTTTTTTGCCGCGAAACATACGAGACACTGGGCTGGCACAGGTATTGGGAGGCAGGAAAAAAATTCCTCGAGGCACAAGGAACGGCAACCGGGCTGCCAATTGGGGATCTATTCGAACGGTGGGTCAAAAGGGGCTGCTTCACCTATGATCCGCAACATCCGAAACTTTTCGCGCTCGTGGATGTTGCGAAGGCCTTAGCGGAAAGAGACGGCAACGCATTTCATGATTATCGATTGAGAACCGCGAGT
>CAYGKA010000017.1:30194-85304 GCA_964350445.1 uncultured Flavobacteriaceae bacterium | reverse complement strand
AGTCTTCGCCGGCTCCCATCATGCGCCGGAAGTCTTCGCACTGCATCAACCCTGGGTGATGCGATACAAGGGCGGCCCCTGCTATATGTCCCATGTTTCCTCTCCTTTACCGCTGACTGAAACTCGCTCGGAAGGGCTTTTTCGGAAGAACGACGTCCTTCACGTCGCAGAAAAACTCGAAACTCCAATCGCCGCCTTCCCGTCCGATACCGGACCGCTTGCACCCGCCGAAAGGCGCTGCAAGGTCGCGAATTCCGAATGAGTTGATCCAAATGAACCCCGTATGGACACGGTCCGCGACAGATGCTGCGTGCTCGGTCGCGCCATAACAGACACCGCCCAGGCCGTAATCCACATCGTTGGCAAGCGCGATTGCTTCCTCGTCCGACCCGAATGTCTGGAGCGTCAGGACCGGTCCGAAGACCTCGTTCTGGACGATTTCGGAATCCTGGCGGACATTGCCCAACATTGTGGGAGAGAAAAACAGATCACCCGCCGAATGCGGCGTCCCACCCCACACCACCTCTGCGCCTTCATCGACCGCACGCTTGACGAACCCTTGAACCCGTTCGTATTGCCGCGGGTGAATAATGGGTCCTACTTCCGTGCTTTCTTCGCGCGGATCGCCGATCCGGAGGTTTTCGACATACCCCTTCATGCGCGCAACAAAGTCTTCCTTGACCGCCTCGTGAACCAGAAACCGGGTTCCGGCCAAACAGACCTGCGTGGCATTGCGGTACATCAACGCGCCCGTCGCAGCGGCATTGTCCAGGTCCGCGTCCTCCAACACGATGAACGGCGATTTCCCGCCAAGTTCAAAACTGCAGGGGACGAGGTTTTGACCGGCCGTCTTGGCAATCCATTTCGCTGTTGGCACGGAGCCCGTGAACGAGATGCGCGCCAGACGGGGGTCGGAAACAAGCTTGGCGCCGGTGCCCGACCCGGAACCCTGCACCACATTCAAGACACCGGGAGGCAGCCCGGCAGCATGCGCCGCATCTGCCAGAAGAGAACAGGTCAGCGGCGCCCATTCCGGCGGTTTGACGATCACCGTATTGCCCGAAGCCAGCGCAGGACCGAGCTTCCACGTAGTCAGCATGAGAGGCGCGTTCCAGGGCGTGATAATCACGGCAACGCCGGACGGGTCATGTCTGACGCGATGGAGCGCCTGTTCCGTTTCGATGGTGCGGTCCTGCAGCGTCAACGCATAATCGGCGAAGTAGGTCAGGTTCAACATCGCCCGCGGAACAACGCCGTGGCGCATGCGGGAGAGCAATACGCCGGCATCAGTCGACTCCAGAAGGCAGAACGCCTCACCGAGCTTTTTGATTTCATCCGCGAAACGGTAGATGCATTCCCGCCGCTCTTCCGCGCTCATCGCAGACCAGACGGGAAATGCCCGTTTCGCCGCCATGATCGCTTCATCGACGGTCTCCTGCGTGCCTTCCGCAATCTCGCCCAGCAACGACCCGTCAATTGGCGAATGGAGTTCGAACGAAGTCGGCGACCCAATTCGACGCCCATCGACATAGTGGTCCGGAGAAACCGGAATACCGGCAATTTCAAGGGTCATCGTCATCCTCATCGTTTCCTCATACCAATAGCTTGCCAGGGTTCATCAACCCCTTCGGATCCAAGCATTCCTTGATGGATTTCATCAGGCCCACTTCTATCGATGTCTTGTATCTCGCCGCTTCGGCATTCCTGAGAACACCAAGACCATGCTCGGCGGAGATTGATCCGCCGAAATCCGAGACCAAGCCATGGACCAATCGGTTAAGTTCGCTTTCAAGCGAGATAAAAGCGTCGGACTTGCCGCCATTCCCGATGTCAGCGGGCGGAAGAATGTTGTAGTGCAGGTTTCCGTCTCCGAGGTGACCGAAGACACCTAACCGGACTTCTGGGAAGTCAGCCGCGATAGCCGTTCCCGATTTCTCAAGGAAATCCGGGATTTGGGAGATCAGGATTGAAATGTCATGCTTTACAGTGGGCCCTTCCGCAGCCTGCGCTTCGGATACATTCTCCCGCAGCGCCCATAATTCTTTCGCCTGTGTGAGCGAACTGGCGATCGTGCCGTCGGAAACGCATTCGTTTTCGAATGCCGCTTCGAACAACTGCATCAGCGACTGTGACAAGGTAGCTTCGTCCGTGTGACTGGAAGCCTGCATGAGAACGTACCAAGGCGCAGCGTCGGCCACAGGCCGGCGCAATGACGGCATATGTTTGAGAACCAAGTCCAGACATTCCCCGCTCAACAGCTCGAAGGCCGTCAATTCCCCATCAAGGCGCTCTTGTGCCAAGTTAAGGAACCGCAACGCATCGCCTGGCGTCTGCAACGCGGCGAATGCCACCGTTTCCGCGGCAGGGAGTGGGTAAAGCTTCAAAACCGCAGCGGTTATAACGCCGAGAGTTCCCTCCGACCCCACGAACAACTGCCGAAGATCGTAGCCTGTATTGTCCTTCCTAAGGCCGCGCAGTCCGTCCCACAGATCACCGCTCGGCGTGACCGCCTCCAAACCAAGGCACAACTCCCGGGCATTCCCGTAACGCAGCACCTGGACTCCACCCGCATTGGTCGCGAGATTTCCTCCGATGGTGCAGGTTCCCTCCGCGGCAAGGCTTAATGGGAATAGCCGGCCTGCGGCTCGGGCTGCCTCCTGAACGTCCTGCAACGTACATCCGGCTTCCACCGTAATCGTGTTGTTGGCGGGATCCATCGCGCGGATGCGGGACAGCCGCGTGAGGGACAGCACGATGGCGCGTCCGGTGCCATCGGGAACGGATCCCCCCGAAAGGCCGGTATTTCCCCCTTGGGGAACGATAGGAACACCCCGTTGAGAACACCAAGAGACAACAGCCGCAACATCCTTGGCCGTATCGGGTTGAGCAACGGCAGCCGCCCGCCCTATCCACCGCTTGCGCCAATCGGTAAGGAATGGCGCCATCTCCGTCTCATCCGTTATCAGCCGGCCGGAAAAACTGTTTCGCAAATCGGCTAGATCCAATGGGATCGGCGACGCAGCTGCGAATGACGATGCCAGGGTGGAACTTGCCCGTACCAACAGCGTCGTATCCACTCCGACCGCCACGAAACGGGCGCCCAAGTTCAGATAGTGGCGCGCTTTCGCTTGCTCGACCGCCAAAATGCCTGGCGACTTCCCGGCATTGAGTATGGTCTTGATTGCGCTTTCGATGGCGTTTTGCACTTCCTGTGCATTCGGGTTTCCAAGATATCCCAGCGAAGCGGCGAGATCGGCTGGACCGACGAAAATCCCGTCGACGCCGTCGACCGTTGCGATTTCGCCCAGATTTTCCAGTCCTGTCTTCGATTCAATCTGGACAAGAAGACAGGCCCGATCATCTGCTTCGTGCAAATAGTTGGAATAGCGCGTCCATCGCGACGCCCGTGCGATGCCGCTTCCGACCCCGCGAGTCCCTGCGGGCGGATATCGCATCGCCTTCGCGAGCATCTCTGCCTGCTCCGCATCCTCTACCATCGGGATCAACAAAGTCGACGCGCCGATATCCAAAGCCTGCTTGATGAGATCAGGATCGCCCTTCGGCAGTCGCACGACCGGGTGCACCGGATAGGGTGCCAAAGCCTGCAAGGCAGAGAGTATTGTTCGTAAATCGTTTGGCGCATGTTCGCCATCGATCAACAGCCAATCGAATCCGCTGCTGGCCAGCAATTCTGCGGAATATGAATCCGCGAGCGCCAACCACAGTCCGATCTGTGCCCGGCCGTCCAGGAGTGCCGTTTTGAAGGAGTTGTTCGGGGTCTGCACGATCTACCCCATCTGCAAGGTGATCGACCCAAGCTGGCCGTAGTCAGCGTGGAATACGTCGCCATTCGCCATAGCCACAGGGCGCGTAAAGGATCCTGCCAAGACAATCTCGCCGGCACCCAACCCTTCCCCATGGCCCGCCAACTTACCGGCGAGCCATACGATACCGTTCGCGGGATGATTTTGGACGGCGGCCGCGAGTCCAGATTCCTCAATGACGCCGTTGCGATAAAGCAATGCCCCGCACCACCGCAGATCAATCGCGTCGGGCTTCACCGGCCGCCCCCCCATAACGACAGCTGCGTTCGCGGCGTTATCCGCAATCGTATCGATGACCTTGCGCGGTGCGCCGGTCACACGATCCAGCTGCTCGATGCGCGCGTCGATGATTTCCAGTGCGGGTACGACGTAATCGGTGGCGTTCAGCACATCGAAGATGGTTACGTCTCTGCCTTCCAATGGCCGGGAGAGGACAAAAGCAAGTTCGACCTCGACGCGCGGCTTTATGAACCGTGCCGTGGGAATTACGCCTCCATCACGGAAAAACATATCGTCAAGGAGGCAGCCGAAGTCGGGTTCATCTATCTGGGATGCAACCTGCATGGCGCGCGACGTCAGGCCGATCTTGTGTCCTTTGACCTTTCGGCCCTCCGACAGCTTCAAGTCCACCCACGCCCTTTGGACCGCGTAGCTATCTTCAATCGTCATCTCAGGATGTCGTTTGGAGAAATGCTCGACTTGCTCTGCAGACCGCTCAGCCTGATGAAGCTCCGACGCCAAGGCGCGAATGGTTTCCATGTCCAACTTTCCGGACATTTCCCGTCTCCTCCTGTTTTCGCCAGCCCACAACAGGCGCCGACCTTTGTTCTGGAAACCACTAACCCCGACGTCACAAATTAGACAAACGATGAATTCTATATTATTAATTAGGTTATCTTATTAATTAGGGTCGCATGATGGCGCTGACACGCTTCACTCTCCGTCAACTCGAGGCATTCGCTACAGTTGCAGAGACCCTGAGCTTTACCGATGCGGGAGACCGGTTAGGACTGACCCCCTCGGCTGTTAGCCAATTGGTTTTGGAACTCGAAGCATTGGTCGGACTACGATTGTTCGACCGAAGTACCCGGAAAGTGGAAATTTCCGCTACCGGCCGCGAACTCCTGAGTTCGGCGGAGGCGGTCCTTCGCTACGCCCGGCTTACGGAAACCGCCGCGGAAGATCTGCGCGACTATACGGCGGGCATCGTCCGCATCGGTGCGCCACAGGTAATCGCTGGATTTATTCTTCCTGAAATCATCGCTTCTTATTCCCAGCAACATCCCCGTGTAAAAACGCTCATACGGGACACCGCCGTGGAACGGCTGGTCGACGTTGTTTCGGTCGGAGAAGTGGACCTCTCCATCGGACCGGACCGGCCACACGGCGCGCATGTGACGCGCCAGCCGCTGTTCGAAAGCCCGTGGGTTCTGTGGTGTTCCCCGAACCACGCTCTTGCCGAGAAATCGGTGGTCCGTTGGGAGGACCTGCACGGCATTCCGATCGTCGCCGCTGGGCGCGATCATGAACGCAGCGTCCAGCGGATGCGGGCCAGCCTGCCCGATGAAGAGCGGATTACACCGTCACAAGTGGTGGACCAGATTTCCACCGCCCTCGGCATTGCGGCAGCAGGGCAGGCCGTAACCCTTTCTCCAGCCTATGTCGGCATCCTCGCCAAACGGTTCGGATTGAAAATGCGCCGCGTCAGGGAACCGGAATCAATCCGGCAGGTTTGCCTTTACAGCCCCAGCCATCGGACACTCTCGCCAGCGGCTGCCGGCTTCGCGGAACTATTGCCGTCCCGAATACAGGAAATGCTGAAGGATGGTGCCATAGAATAAGCCCTAACTGCTTTCTCGTCCCCTTTGAGTAAGGCGCCCGAGGAAAGAAGCAATCCATATCCGGATCGATCCGCGCCGATCTTGTGAAAGCCGCATAAGACCGGCCAGCAGTTTCGGTCTTTGATCTTTTCGCGCTGGTGGCCGGCCAGGTTTGCAGAAGAGCATTTCGCTAGATTCCGAGATGACAGAAAACGACGCCTGCGAACAGGCACGGCGATCCAAAAGTTCCCGAAGCCAAGAAGAAGCATCTCCTAAGGCCTATTCAGGGCGACCCATCCTCGGCCCCAAGCATCGGCGGAAGTCCAAAAGTTGGCGGCGTACAACAAGCGCCGCAGGTGTGCCGTTACCCCTTGTTTCGGCAGTGTGCGAGTCCAAAGATTTCAAAATTTCCCAAACTCTATAATTTATTTTTTTAATTCAATGACTTATAGATCGGTTTGGCGACCCCGGCAGGACTATAACAATTCAGAAAAATCAATTGGTTGCCGGAAAATTTGGGAATTTTCGGCTGCATGGGCCTGCATAGCGTTGCAAACCGTTTTCCCAAACCGATTTCGGCAAAATTGAGAAATTGCGCACCGCATCTTAGCACAGGTTTCCTAATCCCAGGGCCGTGAGTTCGAATATTCGAATCAGTTGTACGAATTCCATTCAGAGTTTTTTGAACATCGAATGCGCGCGTCCACGCGTGAATGGTCTGATTTCCTCAGGCCAGCGGCCTTTTTCGACAGCGGCCGCCCATTCCGCGGTCTGCATGACGCTGGGGTTATCCAATTCATAGATCGCAGTGTAGACCGGATTGGGAGCTGGCATGGACTTGATCTCGCCAGCTATTGCAATGTCGAACGGTTGTCCTTTCATACGCGTGATGGAACGGACGCCCGGCACTTCGAGCAGAAATGCTGCGTGTTCGTCGTAGACTTCGTTGAACAGGTCTTCCTTGTCGGCTGCCACATCCATGGATGCGATTAGGACGTAGGGAGTAGCAATCGGCATATCGGTTCTCGATCGAATTCGCTTCGTAAATATTATTTGTCAGCGACGCACTTGTACTGATAGTCGCGCTTTGCGGCATCCTCGGAGATGTATCCATCCAGGAGATCATTCTCGACAGCTTCTCGCGTCCGGTTTGCTGGATCGCCGAAGCCGCCGCCCCCCGGAATAGCAAGCGTGAGGATTGATTTTGGTTGCACCGAACTGATGATCTTAGCTTGTACGGGTTCTCCGCCAGACGACGTTACAGAGCCCGTTGCACCCGGTTTGCCGCCGAATAGACCAGGAGCTGGAAACTTGCACCGCTCGTAGAGGCCGGAGAAGTGGTAGGGCCGGTCTGTCAGCACCTCTACCTCCATTATTTGCCCCAACCCACCGCGACTTTCACCTGCTCCACCAGAGTCGGTACGAAGCGCCCGCTGCCGAACGACCAGCGGCGTCAGCGCCTCAATGATTTCTGCCGGCACACCAGCCACTCCGCTGGGGTAGGACGTGGCCGAAAGACCATCCTGCCCTTGCAAGGCACCTGTCCCACCAGTCGAAAACCATGTGAAGGAGAACGGTTCTCCGTCACGTGCATCGAAGCCGCTTAGATGGGTATTCCAGAGACTGTCCGCACCAGGTGCCATGACACGGTCCGGCAGCAGTTCCGACAACGCTCCCATAATTGTTGAGGGAAGAAAATGTCCGACCGTATGCCGCCCAGCCACAGCGGAAGGTGATTTGGCGTTCAGAATTGACCCTAGTGGGGCCCGCGTTTCGACAGCTTGAAAGGCGCCATGGTTATTCGGGATACCCGGGGCAATAGCGCACTTCACGCCATAGGTCGTATAGGCGACTGTGTAGTTGAAACCGACGTTGATCCCTATATCCACTCCTGGCGACGACCCCTCGTAGTCGACCAAAATGGATTGATCTTTGATCGTGACCGCAGCCTTCAGTTCTACAGGTTCTTCATAACCATCGATTGTCGTCGTGAAGGAATGCGTGCCATTCGGTAAGGCTTCAATAGCCAAGCGCATGGCTTGCTCCGAACGCATGATTATGGCGTCCGATACCGCTTCGATGTCTGGCAGATTGAATTCTCGGAGGAAGCTGACGAGTTGGCGCGCACCGACTTCATTGGCAGAGATCTGCGCGTGAATGTCACCGATGACTTCGTCAGGTGTACGCACATTGGATTTTATGATCTCGTATATCGGCTCTATTGCGCGACCTTGCTCGTGCAGCTTCATTATTGGTAAGAACAAACCTTCTTCGTAGATTGACCGAGCATCTGCCGACAGGCCTCGACCGCCGATGTCCAGCGCGTGGCAGCAATTCCCAAAAATCGCGACCAAACTACCTTCGTAAAAGACTGGCGTGGCGATCGTTATGTCATTCAACTGCGATACCGTGATCCACGGATCATTGGTAATAATCACATCGCCGGGCCGCAGGCTGTCTATCGGAAAGCGCTTCACGATATGTTCCATGCCCGTCGCCATGGAATTGATATGTCCGGGCGACCCGGTAACCGCTTGAGCGACCATACGTCCCCGGCGGTCGAAGACGCAGGCGGACAGATCCCCCGCATCACGCACGATCGACGTGAACGACGACCGGACGAGGGCCGCCGCTTGTTCATTGACCGTGGCGATCAGGCGTCCCCACATAATGTCCAAGGTAATCTGGTCGATGGTCGCGTTGCTCATTGCGCCGCCTCCAAGTCTACGATTAGGTTTCGATGTTCGTCCTGAGAGATCTGGGCGTGTCCACTGATGACAACGGTAGACTCACGTTCCTCGACAATCGCCGGTCCCTCGAAGGTCTGACCGGATCCAATTTTGTACCGGTCTAGAACAGGCACTTGGGCAAACCCGCCCATATGAGGCAGATAGATATCCCGGTATCCTTTTACCGGATCAGCTGCGGTCATTTCAGCCCTAGGCAACGTGACAGATGGTTTGGGGCCAATGGCTGCGACACGCCAAGACATGACATCGACCGGTGTGTCTGGAACAACGTGGCCAAAGAGCCCTTCGTAAGTCTTCGCGAAGGCCTCCGCGATCCCATGTACGCTATCTGGACCAAGAATACCGGCAGGTATTTGAACCCGAATATCTGACCCCTGCTTCCGGTAGCGCATGTCCGCCCAACGTTCGAACCTTACATCCGGTGGATCGACCGTGTCGCCCAGAGCTAAGATGCCCTGCCGCTCCATTTCAGCCAAATGGTCATTCACGCTATCCCAGTTCATGTTCTCCAACCCGCCCGGATCCGAACGAACGAAATCGAAGCTCAATGGCGCGGTCAGGAATCCCACTGCGGACATCACGCCCGCACCGAACGGGTATATGATCCTGGGAACCTTCAGGATATGTGCGACACCATAAGCGTGTACCGGACCCGCGCCCCCGAAAGCGAACATGGGAAACTGCGAAATTTCCTGTCCGCGCTCGATCGCATGCATTCGGGCCGCGGAAGCCATCGCTTCATTCGCCATTTGATGAATGCCCCAGGCAGCTTCAATACTGCCCAGAGAGAGCGGCTGACCAACATTCTCGTCAATGGCCGCTACAGCGTTGGCTCTCTTCAGTCTCATCTCTCCGCCCAAAAAAAAGTCCGCGTCGAGGTAACCAAGAAGTAGGTCGGCATCAGTAACTGTCGGTTCTTTTCCACCCCGACCATAACAGGCAGGTCCCGGCACGGATCCGGCACTGTGCGGGCCAACTCGCAACCGGTTCATGGCATCGACTGAAGCGATGGATCCTCCACCGGTGCCAATTTCAATCATCTCAATGACTGGTATCTTGACCGGCAATCCACTGCCCTTCTTGAATTGGTATTGCCGATCAACTTCGAACTCCGGGGTGATAAGCGGGACGCCATCTACGATAAGGCACGCCTTCGCGGTCGTTCCGCCCATGTCAAATGAAAGCAGGTTGTTGATCCCCAGATGCTCTCCATACGAAGCGGCAGCCAAAGCGCCTGCCGCCGGCCCTGATTCAACCAATCGAATGGGAAGCTCCGATGCCTGGTCTGCGGAGATCAATCCCCCATTCGACTGCATGACATAAAGGTTTGCGTCTTCGTGGAGAGCCTGTTTGGTGCGGTCTTGCAACCGACCCAGATAACGTTTGGCGATATCCTTTACATATACGTTACAGAGTGTTGTGGAAGTCCTCTCATATTCCCGAACCTCTGGAGAAATATCAGTCGCCAAAGTGACGTCTATGTTGGGAATAACATCAGCTAGAATTGCGCCAATTGTTTGCTCATGGGACGGATTCACGTAGCCGTTGATCAAGCAAACACCGACTGCTTCGATTCCCTGGTCCTGCAACTGCCGCGCAATTTCCCTGACCTCACCTTCATCAAGCGGAATGCGGACTGTTCCATCCGCCAGGATTCGCTCGCTCACTTCATACCGGTGCCGGCGCGGTGCTATGGGAGACGGTCGCTTCAGGCGCAAATCATACATGTCATAGCGATGTTCGCGGCCTATCTCGATGGCATCACGGAAACCTCTGGTAGTGATGAGCGCTGTTCGGGCACCTTTGCGCTCGATAAGCGCGTTGGTGAAGAGAGTTGTCCCGTGAAGCAAATGTTCGACATCCAGCGCAGAGGCTTCAGCGCCCTTAAGGACCTGATCGACACCTTGCATTACTGCATCATCCGGCTGCGATGGAGTCGTGAGCACCTTGCCGATTTGAAACAAGCCTGATTGTTCGTCCACGAGAATTACGTCCGTGAACGTTCCCCCAATATCAGCGCCCAACCGCATTCTTCCGCTCCACTTTGAAAACAAGTGTCCGGAGTGTGCAATCGTGTGAACGTGGATGGAATTACCGTTCCGGCAATTCAGTCTTTGACAAAGACGCCTCTGGTGTCTGCCTTCTTAAGGTCTAAGAAAATCTTTTCGATTTCCTCAAGCATTGCGAGTGCGAGCGGCGATAAAGGCGAGTCAACAGCGTGGACAGCTCGCGTTTCACTGCGAATTTCAGGAGATGCAATCGGGGCCGAGGACAATTGGCCGGCGGCAACATCCTTACTGACTGCGCCGAATGGCAATATCCCGTCACCCATGCCTTCCCTAACAAGGTCCTTAAAAACATTCACGGAGTCGACCTCGACTTCCGTCATGACAGACAACCCCAACCCGGCCGCGGCCGCGTCGATCAGTTCTCTGGTAGAATTTTGTCCAGAGGGAAGCAGAACATACGCACCCAGGAGTTCCTTTAGGTCTACCGCCTCACAGTCGCCGGAGAAGCGGCCAGGAGGGCCAACGGCGAAGAGACGTTCGGTCGCGAGATATTTCGAGGCGATACGCGCCCCCTCCGGCGGCGTTCCGTTCACAATCGCTAGCCCCAATGACCCAGTGCGCACCCAGTCAATCAGATATCCGCTATAACTCTCCAGCAGTCGAATTTGTACATCGGGGTATTTTCGTCGGACTATATCGATCAGCAGTTTTCCAATCATTGACGCAACTGAAGGCGTCATGCCGATCGCAACATTTCCGAAGTGACGGGATGCGTTTGCACGGACTTCCTGTTTTGCAAGCTCCGCATCACGAAGAATAGACGTCGCTCGAACAAAAAATGTCCGTCCCGTTTCTGTGAGATGCATTCCACGGCCATCGCGATCGAATAGCCGCGCCTGGAGTTCCTCTTCCAGTGACTTTATTGCTCGGCTGACGGCAGGCGCTGCAATGTTAAGGTGAGAGGACGCCTTAGCCAAACTGCCGTATTCGGAAACGGAGACGAAGTATTTGAGCTGCCAGAGCTCCATCGACACATTCCTTAGATGACATGCAACGCTTCACGATTCCTAAGATATCAGTTCGCAAACACTACCAGTTTGGCTGATTCCGCACCATAGCGGTTCGCAGCAGACGCTCTGCTTGAAAAGTAAGGCTGTATTGCTCAGACGGTAATTTCACTAATTCCAGGCTCCACGCATGCTCGTACTTCAGCAAGAAAACTGAAGAGAATATGAGCACGCGCCCCAATATCACAAAAGAGACCATCAGTCTCCAGGTTGATGGTGCAGCGATCCATTTGTCCGTGATGCATAAATCCGGCGATGGCATCCCCATCGTTTTGCTTCACGGGTTTGGTTCGACAAAGGAAGACTATGCCGACCTGGCATTTCACCCGCGCTTCGAAGGCCGCGCAATCTTGGCATATGATGCGCCTGGATGCGGCGAGAGTGAAATCGACGACCATTCTATCTTGGGCATCCCATTCTTTGTAAACACGGCGAAATCCCTGCTCAAACATTGTCAGATTGACCGGTTCCATCTCAGCGGACATTCGATGGGGGGACTAACGGGTCTTTTGCTAGCGACCGAATGGGGTAATCAAGTCGCCAGCTTTACAAACATCGAAGGAAATGTGGCACCAGAGGATTGCTTCTTGAGCCGCCAGATACTGACCTTTCCGTCGGATGCCCCCCAAGAATTCTTAAACGCCTTCGTTGAAAGGGCTTGGCATGCTCCCGCATTCTCAAACGCACTCTATGCGGCATCATTAGCCCACAAAGTCCGGGCTGAGTGCGTCGGCCCCATTTTCCGCTCTATGGTCAGTCTATCGGATTCTGGTGACCTCATGGATCGGTTTCTCTCTCTTCCTTGCCCAAAAATGTTTGTGCACGGGGACCAGAACCGGACTTTGAGCTATCTAGGAAAACTGCAGAACAGCGGCGTCCAACTGGCAGAGATCGAGAACTGCGGACACTTTCCAATGTACTCGAACCCAGCTGCTCTTTGGGCTCGGGTTAGTGAATTCATCACGCAGTCGGAATATAACCGCTAAGAGGAAAGGCTAAGCTTATGGTCAAAGATCATTTCTTCAACACGAAGGCTTTGGAAGACGGGATTGACCGCGATCTCGCCGAGGGTATCAAAACGTCCATTTTCTCCGGCGACCAGGCAATGCTTTCCATCGTTCGCTTCGAACCGGATTCTATTGGTGCAATACACGATCATCCCGAAGAGCAGTGGGGTATATGCATGTCTGGAAGTGGAATCCGTATCCAAGACGGCATCCGGGTCCCCGTGGAAGCAGGTGACTTCTGGCTGACGCCGGGTGGAGTTTCGCATGGCATGGAAGCCGGCAAAAACGGTATGGTCGTAATCGACGTATTTGCTCCACCGCGGGGATCATACAAGACTGCAGGCAGTGGTTTTGGAGTAAAATAATTGCAAGGCCATATGTTGGATTGATGACAGTTGTCCGAAACGCTTGCGGCTTCAACACCTGCAAATTTCAATTGGTCGCTGTATTCAATTACCCGGTCCATCTCAAAGATTGGCCTGACGCCAGCACATACAGGCGCGTCCTATGTGAACTGCTCCAAGATCACCTGTCCGGGTCACGCGACTGCTCGGCTCTCCGGCGTTATGCCCTTCTGGGGAAGTCCTATAGTGCAATTAACTTCGTGGTCGCGTACGTTATTTTGTGAGATGTCTATCCCATGAAGTTTTACAATCTGTTTGGGGCATTATTGAGTTTCAATGCGTTAGAATACTGGAAGCAAAGACAGAACCTTGTAAATCGCCATTGAAATCATTCAAAAGGCCCACAATTCCTAAGTTTGGGGCCGTGGGTTCGAAAGGGTGCGAGTCCAAGTACTGTCGATTTCCCCAAACCTTATTATTTATATTTTAAATCAATGGCTTACAGATCGTTTTGGCGACCCCGGCAGGACTCGAACCTGCAACCGTCGGATTAGAAGTCCGGTGCTCTATCCAGTTGAGCTACGGGGCCGGATGTGGGCGGATGGCTGCCTATAGCGGAAAATTCCACGAAATGCCAATGCAACGGATATCGGCTGCAGCCGGCCGGAAAGACGGAAAATCAGCTGTGTGCCTTAGTGAGTCCAAGGCTCCTGGCGGGTGTAGGAAAAATTGTCCGCATAGGCTTTGGGCTTGATCTTGCGGGTCTTCTCTTCCTGTACGGTATAGGTGTGGCCGTGCCTTTTGGCGTATTCGACGGCCTCCTCCTTCGTATGGAAGCGAAGCGATACCTGCTTGCGGGTGTCGGATGATCCAACCCAGCCGATCAGGTCGTCCGGCATGGCACGGTCCGTCGGCTCGAACTCCATGACCCAATCCTTGATCTTGCCGCGGCCCGACTGCATTGCGGTTTTGGCCGGTTTGAAAATCCGTACTTCCATGGTCCACAAGCTCCAGCAATTCCGTGCGGGCGCAGCATACAGCGAAGGACGCGCGCCGCCAAGCCGTTCGCTCCGCGCCGAATCATCATTGTTTTCATCAAGTTGAGAGTATTTCCCGACCCTACAGGGATGCGCTTTTCCGCGCCGCGGCCCTCGCATTTCCGGACCATGGGGTGCTATGCTACGCGCTTCGTATTGCATGTTCAGAGTCAGCCCTCCCCAACCATGGACAAACCCATCGATGCCCTCCGGAAAACCAATCGTCACCACGGTCATCCGGGCCTATAACCGGCGCAATCGAATTGCCAAGACCATCCGGTCCGCCCTGAGCCAGACATTGGCCGGCCAACCGGTCATCGTCGTCGACGACGCATCGACCGACGGCACGGCAGACGCGGTACGCCGGGAATTCGGGGACCGCGTGACGGTCATCAACCATGCCGAGAATATGGGGCCGGGCGGCGCCGCCAATACCGGAATCAATGCCGTCTCGACCCCCCTCACCGCTTTTTTGGACAGCGACGACGAATGGTATCCGGACTACCTTGAAACGATGGTCGCGGCATTCGAGGATATTCCAGGCGTGACCATGGCCTATAGCGATATCAGGCGCAGTTTCTCCGCTTTCGACATCGACCGTTACGGTGAATGCCAGTCGCCAGAAAACATTCTGGAAAACCTCGCGGGCCCGGCAATCACGATGAGTGTCGTTGTGGTCCGGACCCGAACCGCCCGCGCCGTCGGCGGTTTCACCGAGACCCAGCGGATCGGGGAGGACTACGACTTCTATATCCGCATGTGGATGAACGCGCCGGACAGTTTCGTACATGTCCGCAAGCCGCTTGCCGTCTACGACAACTGGAGCGGCGGCATAACCAAGGACACGGACGCCTTCCTGCAGCACGTCTTTTTTCATGTCGACAAATTCTTGAAGGAGCCGATATTCGAACATCTCGTGGAGAAGAGGTCCGTCATGCTGAGCCACCGCTCCTTCGGGATCGCCGCCAACCGCGAAGTGGACAAATGGCTCAGTAATCCACCGACACGAAGCTGCTGCATCGTCATCGCCGGCGTGGAGGACGAAAACGCCCTGCTGGAAACGCTCTTTTCCATCGCCGGACAACGGCTTCCCGCGCGTGAGGTCATCGTCCTTCACAAAAAGCCGCTGACCGCCCCGGAACTGCTGTCGCCGGAATGGCCGTTTCTGGTTCAGATGTTTCCGCAAGGGCGGAACGACTCGAAGGCGAAGGTTTTCCGCAACGCCTTGGCGATGTCGTCATCCTCCATCATCCTGTTTCTGGAGCCCGGCGACGTTTTGGCGCCGACCGCGCTTGACGATCACCGGCGTGCCTTTTCGAGCAGTTTCAGGACTATCGCCTTCAGCTATGGCGGGACTCAGGACCGTCCGCTGCCGCCCCCCCTTCCCGCCGGCATCGCGAAAGTCTCGACCGATGCATTCCAGCAAGACGCCCCCGGGCTGCTCTCGACCATGGCGGTGTCGCGCAAGGCGTTGATCAAATCCGGCGGCGTCCCGGATGTGGCCGATGACGGCCTTTGGTATGCCTTGGCGTGCCAATTGTCGGCAACCGGCAGGCCCAGCGTGCGCATCAAGCATCCTGTCCTGACCCGGCATGTGGCGCCTTTCGCCGTGTGGCAAAGCAAGATCGACGCCCTGGAATCCTTCGCGCGAACCGAGCCGGGCCGGACCTGCAACGGCGTCCTGGATGCTTTGCGGGACGCGGCCGACCATGACTGACGGTGCCGAAACGCCCGCCCCCGTCCTCATCGTCGCGCCGATGGGCCGCAGCGGCACCAATTTCCTTAGATCGGTACTGGTGACGCACCCGGACTTGTATCCGGCCGAGGTCATGGAAGACTATCTGACCGCGGGCGCGGGCAAATTGCAGGACTATGCGGACGGCGTCTTCAAGTCTTGGGCGAGAATCGATTCCAACAATTACACAGGCCCGGGAACGGTTGGTCCGGATGACATGCTGGCGGCAATCGGCAATGCGTTGCTGACATTCGTCGGCGCAGACAAGGACCCGAACCTCAGACCGTTGATGAAGACGCCGGCGATCGGCGACCTGGATGTCGGTCTGCGCGTTTTCCCCAAGGCCAACTACCTGCTTCTGATCCGCGATCCGCGTTCGATTGCGGAGAGCTTCCTTCAGGTTCAATCCGAATGGAACCTGTCCATTACGCTTGAGCAGCTTGCCTCGAACTGGGCCGGGCATATGAGGGCGCTCTCGCGTATCCTGGCCGACAATCAAGCGGCAGTCAGCGAAGGCCGTATCGTTATTATACGCTACGAAAAGCTAGTTTCCGACCCGGTGACCGTGGCGAATGCCGCACTGGAACGCATTGGGCTCAGACCCTTTCCGGATGAAGTGGCACGGATCGCGGATTTTCCGGTGGTCGGCTCCAGCTTCGGCGCAAGGACTGCTGATGGGAAGGTGGATTTTTCGCCCAAGCCAAAGCCGGAAGAATTCGACCCGACCCAACGATGGGCGGCATGGACACCGGCGCAACACCAGCGGTTCAACCGGATTTGCGGTGCCTTCATGAAACGGTGGGGATACGAGCCCGTCGGTTGAAGACCGAGAAACCGGATTTGACGGTCAGACCCCGGACCCGGTCTGCTCCGTTTCCTCCGCCTGTTCTTCGAAGACTTCCTGGATCACTTCTTCTTCCAGGACATCGGTACCCAGGATGGTTTCCAACTCACGGATCGTGATCGGCTCGCCGCCTTCCAGCGCCTCGACCAGGCCGGTATCGGGATCGACTGCCTGCTGTTCCAGCCGGTCCTGCAAATTGCTGAGGGCCGCGTCCGGAACATTCACCGCGGTGACCGATCCTTCGGGGGTTTCCAGGGCGTTCATGGTCGCACTCAAATCCGCGGGATTGATTTCCACAGGTGCGCTGATTTCCCCATCCGCGCCGATGCTGAAGGAAAAGCCGGCCGTGTCGATGGCGATGCTGTCACCATTGACGCTGTCGACCGTCATCTGATCGCCGAAAACGAAGAACGCCTGGATACCGCCGCCGTCCAGAACACGGACCAAGGCGACGCCGCCGCGCACCCCGATGGTGCCCACGACCGTGGAAATGCTGACCGAACCGGACTTGCTGATCGCGCCGCCGATGAACCGCATGACGCCTGCCGCCTGCTGAACGACCATGCGGCCTGTCCCGGTTACCGGGTCATAAACGTATTCGTCGATGGTGATCGAAGCATTCGGGCCCAGCGTCATGTTCGATTCGTCCCGGAACAGAATGTGCAAATGCCCTTCCGGTCCGGTCGTGATGTCTTCGTTACGGAAAATCTCGTTCCCGATGGCGATCGTGCGCGGCGCTGAATTACCGAGAACCGCCTGAATCGACGGAATGGCCACCATGGCCGATCCCGCGACTTCCGGCGTGTCCTGGGCAAGACCCGGCTGGCCGACGATAAAGGTCAGCAAACTGGCGGACGCTAGTAGATGGAACCGGTTCATATTACTCGCCTTGATCCATTTCCATCGTGCCGATGACAATCACTGCAACCATTTCAAATACACTCGCTTCCTTTACTGTCGCCACCCTTTGAAACCACCCCTTGGCAAGGCCTCTTGGCACCGCCGATTAAAACCGCCACGTGATGCCGGCGGACACGGTCGTGTCCTCAACCACGAAATTCGGCAGGTTGCTTTCCCGGTCCGAGTAGCTGGCGGACAAATCCAAGGTCAAGTCTTCCGCGATCGGCGTCGTGTTAGACAGGTCGAACGCCCATTCTTCGTCTTCACGTGTGGTGACGGTCGACACCACATTGTCGGGGCCGCCAAATTCGGACTCCGTGAACGCGGCGGCGAACCTGATCCGCGACTTGTCTTCCGTGAACGACCAGGGATACCGGTAGGTGACGCTGCCGCGCAACCGGTGCTGATCCCGGTCATCCGACTCTTTTCTGGTATCCCGCCACACGCCGCGATAGTCGAGCCGCCCGGAAAAATCCTCAGTGAACAAATATGTGGCCCCGGCGGTCAGGCGCTTTTCGTCGCCGTCCAACGTCTCCAAACCGGCTCGCCCGTCTATTCCGCGGTAGTTTACGAAACGGACTTCGAACGACTCACTGAAAATGATTCTGCGATCCACAACCTGCTGCGCCCCTACCCCGGCCCCGCCGACCATGAGCGCCGCCTGACCGTCGAGCATTGCAGCGCTGCCAATCAGATAGGGCCGCACGCGAACGCGCAGGTCTTCGCGCTTGATCAAGTCATAGCGAAGGCCCGGCGTCACCTCGGCAACGGCGAGGTCGTTCTGCCGTTCATCCCACTGCTTGCGGACGAACAGGAATCCCCGCGTGTCCATCGCCATTTCAGGCGTCAATTCGTATCCGGCGCGAAGGGAAACGGTGGTCGACCAGTCCATGTCCTCTTCTTCGCCGGCGTTGTTCTGCGCCGCGACGGCCTGATCGTTGATCAGGATCGTATCGTTCGATGTGCCCCCCGTCGCATTGGCGCGATAGCGCAGCGCCGCCGAGATACTGCCGCCGAAGGAGAACGGATCCTTCGCCTGCGGCTGCCCGGTGGACATCAGGGCAAGGATGATATTCGCGTCCTGGACCTGATCGGGCGTCAGTTTGCCGGAGGCGATCGCCTCGTCGACATAAATCTTAGCTTGGGCGAAACTGCCCATGCGGGAATACAAGTCGCCCAAAAGCAGCTTCAGGGTCGCATTATCGGGCGCCCGCAGAAGCAGACCGGACAGAATACCGACCGCCTGCTCGTAGCGCCCTTCGCCGATCGCCAATTCCGCAAGCGCAAGGCCGTCATCGACCGAAGCAGATTTGATCGTGCGGTCCAATTGCTGCGTCGCTTCGTCCGACACCGAATACGACGTACTCTGCGCCGCGGCGATTCCGCCGCACGCCATGAATATGAAAAGTGAAAGTGAAACCCTCTGCAGGGCACGGCGTTTTATGCCGTTGACAACACTGTTCATCGACCGACCGTTCAAAATGCCAAAGCTAGATATCAGAAACATTACCAGAATATGCCGCCCGTCCGCAAAGGGGGCGTCCGATTTCACGGCAGTTAGTGCGAATTTGTCGCAAATTTGCATCAGGGTGAAACACCTTCAAAAACACCAGGGAAACTGCGGCTTCCAACCGGCTTCCCCACTATCTCACCGGCTTTGTTCTACAGCCGTTCACATCGTCGGCGGGCATCGATAATATCGGTGTTATTACAAACCGGGACGACCGCCGAGGTGACAGCGAACATCCCTCTCGGGTCTGCTGGCTGTGCAAGAGTTGGTCGGGGCGGTCTGATTCGAACAGACGACCCTCTGCTCCCAAAGCAGATGCGCTACCAGGCTGCGCTACGCCCCGACCGTGGAGATGCCCGGGTTTCTAGGCAGAAACGCTGGGCTTGGCAAGCAGGCGAAATGTCGATTTGGGTCAGGACGTGTTGGTCCGGGACAGGTTTTGTCATACTTTAACGTCATACTAGCTGACCTGCTCCCCTGACGAGTCCGCAATTTGAGGTTAGTCTGTTCTCTGACTGAGGAGACAGACGATGAAGAGAAGCCGTTTTAGCGAAAAGTGCAGATAATCGGGATCCTGAAGGTGCATCAGGCGGGCGCCGGCGGTTTGGCTACCGGCGCCTATATATCCTGCTCAAGCGCGAGGGCTGGGACGTGGGTGGATTCACATCTGAAGTGCACCATTGAGAGGGCATAGGCCGCCCCGTTGAAATGTCCGCCTTCGCTATAAACTACGGTGTGCCGCCCGCGCCGGTGGCCATCGTTCAAGCCTTGGCATCACTTTACTGGCCCTGACCTTCCCTTGCCCGGTGGTCTTGATCAGCGGCACCACGCCCGATCCGGCGGGCGCCTTGATCAATGAGCAGCATGACGCCACGGGCGCCGTCGTGCTGCTGACACGCGCATTGGCGGGCGGAATAATAGCCTTCAAGGCGATGCGCTTCACCAGCCCCTATTTCCTCGGCGCCCTCGGGGTCTGTGCAACGGAGACGATTTTCGGCCTGCCCGTATCATTGCCCCCTATTGGCTGATCTGTGCCGCGCAGATTCTGTTGGGCGTTTCGTTGGGAAACATGGTCGAGCACCGACGGTTTCGCGACATGCGCAAGTTCCTCGTCGCGGCCTGTGCGTCGACGGCGATTCTCGTTATACCATCCTGCCTGCTGGCAATCGCGATAAGCGAAACGACCGGTGTTCCATGGCACACTATGATTTTATCCGCTGCGTCGGGCAATGTGACCGAAATGCGCTCACCGCCCGCCTGTTGCATGATGACGTCGCCCTGGTGATCGCCTTTCATCTGGTTAGAATTTTCATCTCAATTCCTTTGGCGCCCGTTCTCTTTGGCATTTCAGTCGTGGTGACGCGCCGATGGACCCAACCGCCCCGGACCGGCAGCCGTGATGCCGCTGGGACATCGACACGGCACATGAAGGATTAAGCCCATGAAGAAGACCATAGTAGCCGACGGCCTGAAATTTCCCGAGGGACCGGTTCTGGCGCCGGACGGATCGATTCTGCTGGTCGAGATCGAGCGCGGGACGATCACCCGGATCTCAACGGACGGCGCCGTCTCAATCGTCGCCGAACTCGGCGGCGGACCGAACGGAATGGCCTATGGTCCGGATGAAGCGCTTTACATCTGTAACAACGGCGGCTTCCTGTTCGGCATAATCAACGACATTAACCGCACCCGCCCCGGCGTGCCCGAAGGCTATGCGGGCGGTTGGATCGAGCGTTACGATCCCGCGACCGGCGATCATAGAATTCTCTACACCCATTGCGGCCAGCACCGATTGGTCGGCCCGAACGACATCGCCTTCGACCAACTCGGCGGGTTCTATTTCACTGATTACGGAAAGACATATTCCCGGCATCGTCCGCATGGCGGGTTGTATTACGGCTTGGCCGACGGGTCCCGCGTCGTCGAGGTCGCCTATCCGCTGGTAACACCAAACGGTGTCGGTGTTTCACCTGACGGGAAAACAGTTTATGTCGCGGAAACGGAGACGGCACGGCTATGGGCATTCGATCTGGATGCCCCCGGTGTCGCCTCCACGGAGCGGTCGACCCCGCACGGCCCGCATCAGGGCCGCATCCTGATCACCCTGCCGGGATATCAGCGGTTCGACAGCCTCGCCGTGGACAAACAGGGCAATATTCACGTCGCCACGCTGATATCCGGTTGCGTCAACACAATCAGCCCAGACGGCGAGATTCTGGAAACGATAGAGACCGGCGATGCGATGACGACGAATGTCTGCTTGTCTCCATCCGAGAAAGAGGAATGGATCACGCTCTCCGGGACGGGCCGCCTGATGCATGTGGAGCGCTGAACGGACAATTCGAGCCGTCAATGAATCGCCACATGCCGGATCTTCCGGAGAATTTTGGGGAAGCTGGCTGCGCGGATATACACAGTGTTGTCCGCCGTTTTCCCGAACAGAGAAATGACGCGTCGAGGCCTTCCGAATTATGCTGTTATTTGCTTGGGCCGTCGGCTCGGCATAGCGCGATCAGCAGGGCTCGTCACCCACGATTGTGCAGCGTCGCATAACCCGTTTCGTATTCGCGGTGTCATAGGCGGTGGCTCTGTGAAGCAGGCAGCGGTTGTCCCAAACGATGCATTGGCGCGGTTGCCAGCAGTGCCGATAGACGTGGTCTTCCGGGGTGATCAGGACATTCAGGGTTTCGATAAGCGCGCGGCCTTCGTCATAGGCCATTCCCTCTATACATTCGGCATGATCGCCGAGAAAAACCGCCCGGCGGCCGGTTTCCGGATGGGTTCGAACGACCGGATGTGCGACAGGGGGGATCTCGCTTCTTTGGGCGTCCGTGAGGGGATCCTCTCCATGTCTGCGGCTCCGCGAAAAATCGAGACTATGGACGGCTTTCAGGTCCGATATCCGTTCCTTCCAGCTTTGCTCAAGGGCGTCCCATGCGCTGTACATGTTGGCGAAATGGGTTTCACCGCCGGTCTCGGGCACGATTTCCGAGTACATCATGGTCGCTTGGCCCGTCCTGGATTTCCAGGATCCGTCGGTATGCCAATGCATCGTGCCCTTATCCGGGTGGACGCCGGTCGGATTTCCGTCACTGTCCAAGTTGGTCAGAAAATAAATTTCCGGATATCGGCCGCCATGAGCATGATATTGATCCATGACATGAATTTGAACCTCACCGAATTTCCGGGCGAAGGCGACCTGCGTTTCCGGCGGCAGGTCGACGTCGTCGAACAGGATCAGTTGGTGTTGCAGGAAGGCGTCGTAGACTTGCGGGAAGACATCCGGAGCAACGGCTTCCCGCATGGAGATCCCAAGGATTTCAACACCTAGATATTCAGACAAAGGCCGGGTGGCGAACGGTGTGTCGCCAACAGATCTGTTGGTTGTCGAAGATTCGTAAGCGGCCATGGAGGGATGTTCCTCGTTGCGGGGGATACCTGCCGGGATATTTACCACAGGAACAGGATGGACAAGTTTCCGCAGGGAAGTCTAACCGGAGTTGAAATGAAATCAACATTCATGACAAGCCCCGCCCGTCGCCTGCGGCCGCCGGTGCGGACGCGGCGTGTTGAGGGCCTTCAAATTCGCACCGGTCCCTTCTATCGACAAAGGCAGAATTTGGAGATGGCGCCAATCGAATTCCGAGACGCTCGTCGAGTTCCTGACGCCCTCTTTCGGTGAGAAGGAAGATATCAAGGACTTGCCGGCGCTCGGCGTCAGCGCTCAATCGCTCCATCACCTCAACGATCTGATCGGTGAACCGCTTCAAGCGGCAGCCGTCTATCGCAAGGGAATACTGGTCCGCATTCCTCGACCCGAACGTTATGCAATCCACAAGTTGACTGTCACAAACCGTCGAAAGGCCGGCCCCGAGAGCCTCAAATCCCGAAAGGATCTCCTCCAGGTAGAGATTCTCATTGAGGTTCTTGCAGAAAACCGCCCTTCCGACCTCGCCGTTGCATACGAAGACGCGATGTCCCCTGGCCCGCACTGACGCGCCCATATCCAACTAAGCTTAGCCGGGTCCCCGGCCTCCCGAGAATTTCTCAAGAGCGTCCAATGACTCCTTGTTGATGCCAAGAAGGCCGCAGCCGGCATAGACATCAAAATGCATGTTAGGATACGAGGTCGAATGAAATCGAAAATATGTCGAAGGACCCGGCGCTTAGCTTGAGGAAATCCTGACTTCAGCTCACCGGCCATTTCTGGGCGGGAAACACCCGGCATCACGTCCCAACCTGATACGTCATGTCAGATTTTACGTCATACCAATCGGCCAGATTGCGTTATTTTCAATTTAGAACAACACGCTAGAGCGACGGTTTTTCCTGTTCCCAAAGTAAATACACTACCAAGCCGCGCTCCACCGCAACCATGGATATGCGCGCGTTTCTAGGCGGAAACGCGCGCATTTGCCCGGCAGGCGCAATGTCGATTTGAGCCAGGACGTGTTGGTCCGGGACAGGCTATGTCATCCTTTGAACCGGTTCTTCGGGATGAAGCCCGATTGTTCGGCCTTCCGGGGGTCGCGGACCCAGACCTCGCGATTGGGGTGCAGACCGCCGCCCCTCGTCGCGGGAACGGCGGAGTGCCTGGCTCTTTGAAGGAGGCGGGTATCCGCGATCCCGCAATTCGGATGGATGCCCCCATTGTCGGCAACCTTCTTTTCCCAAGCCTCCCGGCGGGCGGCCAGTGTCGCCGGATCGTCGAGGGCAAGGCAGTTCACCGTGCTGGAGTTGAGGTCGATGAGGATTTCATCCCCGGCTTCAATCAAGGCAATGGGCCCGCCAACCGCGGCTTCCGGCCCGACATGGCCGATGACCAGACCGACGGAGCCGCCGGAAAAACGGCCATCCGTCATTAGCGCCACCACAATGTTCCGCTCACGGCATAGCGTGGTGATGCGTGACGTCGAATCGAGCATCTCCGGCATTCCGGGCGCGCCGCTGGGCCCTTCGTAACGGACGACCACGATATCATTGTCCTGGAAACTGTCGGGCGACTTGTCCAAGGCGTGAAGCAGTCCTTTTTCACCCTCGAAGACCCGTGCCTTACCATTGAAGACGTTGTTCTCCAGGCCTTTTTCCACGCCGGCGAGTTTCAGCACGGCGGAGAAATCGGGCGACAGATTGCCGCCCAGAATGCGCAGGCCGCCGGTCGGCTTGTAGGGTTTGTCGACCGAATAGACCACTTGGCCGTCTGCACGCGGTTTGCCCAGACGCGTCACCTGTTCGGCCAATGTCTCGCCCGTGCATGTGAGCATATCGCCGTTCAGGAGGCCGGCGTCCAGCAACTCGCTGACGATGACCTGGACACCCCCAACATTGTCGATGTCGACCATCGAATAGAGGCCATAGGGCCGAGCATCGGTGATGACCGGGACGACATGCTGCGAGAGGTGATTGAACTCCTCCGGTGTCATGATTTCCGTCCAGAAATCGGCATAGCCCGCGGCCCGGGCGATTTCCGGTGCGTGCAGGACCACGTTGGTCGAGCCGCCGATGGCCATTGCGACGATGACGGCGTTTCGGATGGAATCGCGCACCACGATGTCGCGCGGCCGCAACCCCTTAGCCATCATGTTTTCCAGGTACCCGACCAGTTCCTTCGGGAACTCCTTGGTCCGTCGCACATCGTCGGAGGCCGGCGCCACCATGTGCAACGGTTGCATGCCGACGACACCGATGAAGGTTTGCATGGTGTTATAGGTGAACATGCCGCCGCAGCTGCCGATCCCCGGGCAAGCGTGGAACGCAATGTCGTATTGCAGTTCGGCGTCGGGGTTGCCGGCGACCTGATAGGCGCTGACAAGGTCTATCGCGTCGCCCGTCTTCGGGTGCTTGCCGGGGTGGATCGGGCCATCGGACATGATGATGGCGGGTTCATTGTGCTCCAGAATGGCGGCGAGCGTGCCCACCGGCGGCTTGTCGCAGGCGACGACGGCAATGATGCCCGCGAGCCCGCTTGCGGCGAAATGCTCGCACAGCGCATCGTTCGTGACTTCCCGGCCAATCAGCGAATACCGCATTTCGGGCGTGCCGTTGCGAATGCCGTCCGACGTGGCGATCGTATATTCGGGCTGAATCAGCCGCATCTTGAGGAGGCCTTCTTCGCCGCCGATACGGCTTTTCAATGCCTCGTGTATGGCATCGACTTTGTCGACAACGCCCATATAACATTGGCTGTCGCCCTTCGTGCCGACGACGCCAACCGGCGGTTCGTGAATCAATGCCGGATCCGTACCCAATTCGCGGGCGATTCCGAATGTCTGTGCCGAACGTCCAGGATGTCGATCAATCCTAACGATGTTGCTCTCACTCATGGTATCGACATCCCTCCATAGTCTTGAAATTGGGTGGCAAGCGGTTTGAACGCGCGTCCCGCATTGCCTTATTGAACCGAGGTGCGAACGTAGACGGGAACGGCCCGGAAACGCAATATTCACCTATTCGCAAAATTCGACTGTTCGATGGATGAGCGTATCATGGCTGCGTTCCGCCATCAGACGGTCCGGGACCAAGAACAGAAGCCGTATTGCCGGCATGACAGGCGAAGGAACCAAGATGAAACTCGTCGGAGAAGGATTCTACTGGAACGATCTACAGGAAGGTGAGCGGTTCAAGACATTCGGCAGGACGATCACCGAGACGGATATCGTCAATTTCGTTTCCTGTGCCGGAATGCTTGAATCGCTGTTCGTCGACCTGGAGTTCATCGAAGAGCATTCGGCCATATCCGGAAGGCCGGCACCCGCCGCGCTTGTGTTCTCCCTCGCCGAGGGTTTGGTTCTGAACGCCACCGGCCAGGGCACGGGACTCGCCTTCCTCAAAATGGAACTCGACGTGCATGGCCCGGTAATTCAGGGCGATACGATCCATGTCGAGATCGAGGTGACCGAGGTCCGGCCTGCCAAGAAAGGCGGACGCGGCCTTGTTCGCACGAAGAATCAAATCGTCAATCAGCGCGGCGAAACCGCCATCACCTATACCCCGCTCCGCCTGATGGCGGGACGCCCCGCAAGTTGATCTGGGAAACAATCAGCGATTCGGGCGGGCCCTTGCCGCTTATACTCCGGAACCCTAGTTTTGGCGGACGACATGCCTGCTGAGCTTTTTCCGGACCCGACCGATTGGTGCCCCGCGCTGTGAAACCCGTCACGCTTTCCTTCGACAACGGCCCGACCCCGGGAATTACGGACAAGGTTCTCGATATTCTCGCCGGCCACGCGTGTCTCACGACATTCTTCGTCGTCGGGGAAAAGGTCAGGGCGTCCAAGGAAGCCTCCCGCCTTATCGACCGCGCCCATGCGGCGGGTCACTGGATCGGCAATCACTCCGATACGCACGACATTCCCTTTGGGACCATGGATCCGCCGGAGGAAGCCTGCGACGAAATACATGATGCCCAGAGGACGATTGGGACCCGCGCCCA
The DNA here is from genome assembly GCA_964350445.1 of uncultured Flavobacteriaceae bacterium. Taxonomy (GTDB): domain Bacteria; phylum Pseudomonadota; class Alphaproteobacteria; order UBA8366; family Aestuariispiraceae; genus Hwanghaeella. The sequence goes on along the minus strand of CAYGKA010000017.1, from coordinate 59,025 downwards.
CCCGGACAGGCTGTTTCGCCCCTTCGGGGGCGGCGGAAAACTGGGTCCAGCACTTCTGAACCGGCATGCCCTGGCTTTGCGTCAGCAGGAGAAATACTCCTGCATAATCTGGAATTCCATTCCGCGCGATTGGCCTGTACAGGACAACACGCATCATGGCTGGGTCGAACGCGCGCAGGCGCAAATCATGGAGCAGAATTGGCCGCTTGTGGTACTGCACGATATCGAGGGAGCGTGCCTCGAGCGGCTCGACCAATTCCTGTCATGGCTTCGTGCGGGAGAATTCGAGGTTCGACAGGAATTCCCGCCGGATTGCGTCTTGCTCGAGCGGGGCACTATCCGTCCGGGTGTGGACATCGATCGGTTCGTGTCCGGGTGACGGACCAGACAAAGGCGGCGACGCCGGAATGTAAATGAAGCGATCGGGGGATTGCCGGAACATCCCGGGAAACGCCGACACGACGATGCGGGGGAAGACATGAGAATAGTAGCGTTCCGGAAACAGGGCGGATCGGCCATCGGCGTTCGTCTGGGTGATGAGGTCATCGATCTTTCCGTCGCGGCCTTGCATTTGCCGCAAAGCTTGCGGGAATTGCTGGCGGCCGGCCCCGATGCCATGGCTGAAGCCGATCGGCTGGCGCGTTCCGCCGGTGCGGATGCCCGATTGTCCTATGGCGATCTTTCCCTATTGCCGCCGATCGGCGATCCCCCGAAAATCATGTGTATCGGCAGGAACTATGCGGAACACGCCAAGGAAGGCGGCGCGGACGTTCCGGCCTATCCCGATATCTTCATGCGCTCCCGCTTGTCGCTGATAGGACATGGCCAGCCCATTCTTCGCCCGCCGATTTCCGACAAGCTCGATTTCGAGGGGGAATTGCTGGCGGTCATCGGCAAGCCGGTCCATCGAGCGACGCGGGCCAACGCACTGGATTGCGTGGCCGGATATGCGATCTTCAACGATGCGACCCTGCGGGATTTTCAACGCCGCACCGGACAATGGACGATCGGCAAGAACTTCGACAATACCGGCGCTTTCGGGCCCGAATTCGTCACGGCGGACGAACTGCCGGAAGGCTGTAGGGGGCTGCGCCTGCAAACCCGGCTGAACGGCACCGTGATGCAGGATACCTCGACCGACGACATGGTGTTTCCGGTCGATATCGCGATCGAATACATCACGCAGGCCATGAGCCTGGAGCCCGGCGACCTGCTTGCCACCGGGACACCGTCGGGTGTGGGATATGCGCGCACCCCGCCGGTCTGGATGCAGCCGGGCGACACCGTCGAGGTCGAAATCGAAGGCATCGGCGTGTTGCGTAATCCGGTGGAGGACGAGCGGGCCTGACACCCGCCCGACCGGTCACCGCGCCAGACGGTGCCCCGTGGATGCTATCCTCGGCCCAGTTCGCGCCGAACGATCGCTGCGCCTTCGGCCAGGGCACGAAGTTTGCCGAACGCCACATCGCGCGGCAGATACTTCATGCCGCAATCCGGCGCCGCAACCAGCCGTTCAGGACTGATATGACGGAGCGCGCCGCGCAGGCGCTCCGCCACCAGTTCCGGCGTCTCCACGTTTTCCGTGCCGAGGTCGATGACGCCGAACAGGACATCCTTGCCTGTAAGCTGTTCGAGAATGGACGGATCGAGGTTCGGCTGAGCCGCCTCGATCGACACCGCGGTCGCGTTGCATTCGCTCAACTGGGACAGGAAGGAATAGCCGGACGGCTTGTCCGAAACGACATAGGCGTATCCAAAGCACATATGAACGATGGTCGGGCCGGCAATCCCGTCGAGCGCTCTGTTGATGGCCCCGACGGCGTATTTGGCCGCCTCTTTCGGATGAGCCTGCATATGCGGTTCGTCAATCTGGACCACATCGGCGCCGGCCGCCTTCAGGGCGCGCAACTCGGCGTTCAGTACATCGGCATAGGCGTCGATCAGCGCTTCCGGGTCGTGGTAATATTCATCAAGCGCCATCTTCGCCATGGTGAACGCCCCCGGGACGGTGATCTTGACCGGGCGGGTCGTATGTTTCTTGAGAAATTCAACGTCGCGGGCCTGGACCGGCCTTTCGTGGCGGATCGGTCCAACAACGCGCGGGACCTTCGTCTCCTTGCCCGTTCGTCCCGGCACCACGCCGGGGTTGTCGATATCGATGCCGCCGAGCGCATTCGCGAAATGGTTGAAGTAACTTTCACGGCGAACTTCGCCATCGCCGACGATGTCGATGCCCGCGCGGTCCTGGTCATGCAGCACGACCAGGGCGGCATCGTCCTGTGCTTGTTCCAGCAGGTCCGCTTCCGGTCGCCAGACATCGCGCATGCGAACCCGCGGGGGGCCGCTGCCCAGCAGGATGTTCTTGTCGACCAGCCAATCCGGTTGTGGATAGCTGCCCACAAGCGTCGTCGGTATCAATGTGTCAAACATGCTGCCCCACCCTGTTGATTATTGTCTCACGGCTTCGGCGAAGCCGCGGCACGTCCCGGTCGTCCCACCGTCACCGCCATCCCCCGGAACAAGGGCGAACGATGCCGCCCCAATTCCCTGCCCCGTGCGCTTGTCGCTCTATTTATTCCATTCCTTTTTTTATTTCTCAACAACTTAGAAGTCGGCAACCTCGCCACATGTTCGACAAATAGACTATCAGCTGGCCGGAATTTTTTGTGGAAGGGTCTATGAACATCTGCCATGATCTATTCCGAAAACAACATAAAATACTAAAATGAAGCAATATTGTTGCTCGAATTGGGAGGGGACACATGAGAATCAAGAATGCAATTGCCGTAGGCGCGGTGACCGGCGTTTTGTTTGCCGGCGGGCTGGCGCAGGCGGAGACAATCAAGATGACGATGGCTTCCAGCCATCCGCCCGTCGTGGCCTGGGTCGCGGCGTTGAAGGACCATGTCGTCCCGCAGTCGAACATTCGCCTGAAAGAGGCGGGAAGCCCGGTCACGATCGAATGGACGGAAGCCTATGCCGGGGCGCTGTACAAGTTCCAGAACACTCTGGAGGCCGTCGAGGAAGGGATCACGGATGTTGGCTGGGTCGGTACGCTTTGGGAAAACTCGAAGATGCCGTTGCAGAACATCACCTACAACACGCCCTTCGTCTCAGACGACCTGCCGACCGTGATGAAGGTCATGAACGACCTGCATGACAAGATGCCGGAACTCACCCAGGCTTGGGAAAACCACAATCAGATCTACCTCGGCGCCAGCGGCATCGAGACCTATCACGTATTCTCCACGACCCCCATTCGCACTTTCGAGGACCTGGCGGGCAAGAAATTCATGGCGGCGGGCGCCGTCGGATCCTGGCTGCGCGGAACCGGCGCCGTGCCGGTCGATGGCGGGCTTCCCGTGTACTACAACAATATCAAAACCGGCGTTGCCGACGGTGCGTTGATCTCGATGTCGGGCGGCTTCCCCTTCAAGCTGCATGAAGTCGCACCCTATATCACCAAGGTCAGCCTGGGCGCCCAATATACCGGCGGCATGGCCATGAACCTGGACACTTGGAAAAGCCTGCCGCCGGATGTGCAGGCCGTTTTCAAGCAACTCGGGCGCGAATATTCCGTCGTTCATTCCGAAAAACTGATGCAACTCGCCGATGTGTTCGAAAAGAAAATGGTCGACGCCGGCGCGACGGTCATCGAATTTCCGGCAGCAGAGCGCAAGAAATGGGCGGACGCCCTACCCGATATCGGCGGCGATTGGATGCGCAACCTCGACGCCAGCGGTCTGCCGGCAAAGAAGTTCCTGCAGGCTTATCTGGATGAGATGACGGCCGCCGGCGCGGCGCCGCCTGTCAACTGGATGAACAAATAGCGGCGGATCTGCTTTGCAGAATTCATAGCTTATGACGAGCGCTTTACCGACGGCGAAACCCGGCGCCTGGTCTCGTAACGTATGGTGGGCGGGGAGAGACCCCGCCCACCTTTTCATCGTTTTCACGACCGTCCTGAACTCCATCGGAACCGTTTGGATCCTGTTCCTGATGGGGATCATTTGTGCGGACATCACGGCGCGGGGATTATTCAACGCCCCAATTTACGGGGTGACGGAGATCGTCGGCACGTCGATCGTCTGCTCCGTCTTTCTGCAACTGGCCAATACCATTCACGTTCGGCGGATCACCCGGGCGGACGCGTTCTTCGGGTGGCTGCAGCGGGAACGCCCCAGGGCGGCGGCCGTGTTCGACTTCCTTTTCCATCTTGTCGGCGCAACCGTCTTCATTCTGATCGCGTGGGGCATCTGGCCGGTTTTCCTGCGCGCCCTGGAACATGGAACTTATTTCGGCATTCCCGACCAGTTCACTTTCAAGGTCTGGCCCGTCAAGTTTCTGATCATGTTCGGGGCCGCCGTTGCCGCGCTGGAATTTATTCTTCTGGCGTTCATGGATCTTCGGTCGCTTCGAACCCGGGAGTATGAAGACGCGGAGGCGAACAAGGATGCGCCTTTCGGCTGGGGGTTCCTGGCGATCCTTGGGGGCCTGATCCTGACGGGATTATGGGTCGTCATGTTCGACCTTTCCAATGCACAGGTCGGCCTACTGTCCATCGCCGCCATGCTCATTCTGATCTATGCGGGCATGCATGTCGGCATCACACTGACCATCCTTTCCTTTCTGGGCCTATGGGTCCTGAAGGGCAGCACCACGATCGGCATCAAGTTTCTCGCCCTCGCCGCCGGCAGCGCCATTCAAAGCCAGCTTTTCGGCGTGGTTCCGCTGTTTGTTTTGATGGGGCTGGTAGTGAGCGCCGCAAATATCGGCAAGGAAACCTTCGAGGTCGCCCAGTGGCTGCTCTACCGGGTCAAGGGCGGACTTGGTGTGGCGACCGTGGCCGCCAATGCAGTCTTCGCCGCCATTACCGGCATTTCCATCGCCTCGGCCTCCGTTTTTGCCCGTGTCGCCGTTCCGCCGATGCTGGAACACGGATACACAACGCGTTTCGCGGTCGGCGTCGTCGCGGGCAGTTCGGTACTGGGAATGCTCATACCGCCCAGTCTGCTGCTGATCGTCTACGGGCTGGTCGCCGAAGTGTCCGTCGGCGCGTTGTTCACCGCGGCGATCATCCCGGGCTTGCTGCTGGCTTCCGCCTTCGCCCTCGCCATCGTCGCCATGGCCTATTTCTGGCCGTCCTATGTCGGCGGGGCGGTCGGCCCCGCCCCAGAAATTGTCGCCGCCTATCCCGCCGCATGGTCCCGCAAGGGCGCCCCGCACGAGACAATCGGCAGCGCTGCCCGCAAGCTGTTGCCGATTGTGTTTCTTGTTACGGTCGTCCTTGGCGGCATCTATGGCGGGGTGTTCACACCAACGGAATCCGGTGCGGCCGGAGCCTTCTTCGCGCTGGTTATCGCTGCGGTGCGCCGCAGCCTGTCCTTCAAGGTCTTCTGGCGTGTGCTGGTCGAAACCGGCCACATTTCGGTTTCGATCCTGTTCCTGATCATAGCTGCCAATTTGTATGGCCGCATGCTGACGCTTTCCGGTTTGCCCGCCAATATGATGGGCTATGCCGCCACCGCCGAACTCGGCTTCTACAGCACTATGGTGATCTATGTCATCGTGATCCTGTTCCTCGGCATGATTCTGGATTCGATCTCGATCATGCTGATCACGCTGCCCTTGATTCTGCCCGTGGTTGCCGTGCTGGGGGTCGGCGTAACGCCGGACTTGCTTGTCTGGTTCGGCGTCGTGACCGTCATCGCCGTGGAAATTGGATTGTTGACCCCACCCTTGGGGCTAACCGTCTATGTGGTCAAAGCCAGTTTAGGGAACAGCCAGGTGACCCTGGGCGATATTTTCAGGGGCGCCTTCCCCTTCGTGATCATCATGATTCTCGTGACGATCATCCTGATCGCCTTTCCGCAAATTACCGTCGGCCTACTTTAGCTGCCGACAAAACGAGATAGCAGACTGAACCATGGACTCCAGAACACAGCCCACCATCGACAAGGCCGCCGAGGACCTTCTGTTCTATGAAGCACGCACGCAGAACGGTTTTCTCGACGAACCGGTTCCCACGGAACAACTTCGCAAACTGTACGACCTGATGAAATGGGCGCCGACCTCGGCGAACTGCAATCCGGTTCGCCTTGTATTCGTCACCACACCCGAAGCGAAGTCCCGCCTGGAACCCTGTGTTTTCGAAGGAAACATCGAAAAGGTGCGCTCGGCGCCGGTCACCGCCATCGTCGGCTACGATCTTGAATTCTGGGAACATCTGCCGCGTCTGTTCCCCCACAAGGACATGAAGGCCTTATTCGAAAAGAACGAAGTCGCGGCCCAGGTCGCGGCATTTCGAAACGGCAGTCTGCAGGGCGGGTATTTCATACTCGCGGCGCGTGCCGCCGGCCTTCATTGCGGTCCGCTATCGGGATTCGACAACGCCGCCGTGGACAAGGAATTCTTTGCCGGCACGCACATCAAATCGAATTTCATATGCAACTTGGGCTATGGCGATACGAGCAAATTGTTCGATCGCGGGCCCCGTTTCGACTTCGAGGAAATTTGTCAGATACTCTGAACGCAACAAACGGGCAGCGAACCGGGATCGAACGGACTAGACCCGCTGAATGAATTTCAAGAGCATACGTGGGGAGGATTAGAAATGCGCAATATTTCCTATGACAACATCACAGAGACGGTCATCAACGCCTATTCCGGTACGGAGGACCCACGTACCCGGGAAATCCTGACGACCCTTGTTCAGCGGCTGCACGATTTCGTTCGCGAGGTGAAGCTGACGCCGCAGGAATGGGAAGCCGCCATGGGTTTGCTGGCGCGCGCGGCGGCGACCACGGATAACGAGCGCAACGAGTTCATCCTGCTGTCGGATCTGCTCGGCGTGTCGGCCTTGGTCGACCTTGTGGACGGCCATGGCGACGCAGGGGCGTCCGTCACGACCCTGATGGGACCGTTTTATGTACCGGGAACGCCGGAACTGCCGAATGGCGCGGATTTGACGGGCGACAATCCGGGTGAGCGCATTCTCGTTCATGGCCAAATCCGAAGCGTCGACGGCGCGCCGCTGAGCGGCGCAAAGATCGAAGTATGGCAAAACGGCCCGAATGGCCTGTACACGGTTCAGGACCCGAACCAACCGGAACACAATCTTCGCGGCACGCTGCACGCGGACGAAAAAGGCAACTACGCCTTCCTCACCGCCAAGCCGATCTCCTACGAGGTCCCCGACGACAGCGCGGGCGGCGAATTGATTCATGCCGGCGGCCGTCATTGCTGGCGGCCGGCCCATATCCACGTCATGATTACGGCGGACGGTCACAAACGCCATATCAGTCAGATCTTCGATCTGAACGACGAGTATATCGATCAGGATGCCGTGTTCGGCGTCCGTGAGGGGCTTGCCGTTCCCTATGATCACGAACCGACAGAGGAAGAACAGGCGGCCTTTTCCGCATTCGACGGTCCGTTCAACACAGCATCCGTCGATTTCGTGCTGGCGCGCGACTGACGGCATGTCCCGGTGTTTGACGCAGCGATGAGGCGGAACCGGACCTATCCGGTTCCGCTTTGCTTTTTCCGCCTATGGGTTTGCCCCGTCAGAGCGCCGGGCAAATCAGATCGCCGACGGCGCCTTCCGTGTGCAGTTCCGCGCCGGTCACGCCCTGAAGATCATCGAACGACATCGAGGGCAATTTCTCCCGCAGCACGAAATGCTCGTCCACGACATCGACCACGGCCAAGGACGTGTAGATGCGCGTGACGCATTTCAGGCCGGTCAGCGGCAACGTGCACTGTTTCACCAGCTTCGGCCGTCCATCTTTTGTCACATGATCGGTGATCACCGCGATGCGTTTGGCGCCATGCACCAGGTCCATCGCACCGCCCACCGCGGGAACGCCCTTCGGGCCCGTCGACCAATTGGCGATGTCGCCGTTTTCCGCAACTTCATAGGCGCCCAGAATGGCGACATCGAGATGCCCGCCGCGCACCATCGAGAAGCTGTCCGCATGGTGGAAGAAGGACGCGCCGGGCCGCAGCGTGACCGCTTTCTTCCCGGCATTGATCAAATCCCAATCCTCTTCGCCCTCGGCCGGGGCGGGACCGAAATTCAAAACGCCGTTCTCGGTATGAAAGATCGCCTCCCGTCCAGGCGGCTGAAACTCGGCGACTTTTTCCGGAAGCCCTATCCCCAAATTGACATAGGAACCGTCGGTGATGTCCTGCGCGGCGCGCCAGGCTATCTGATTGTTCGAAAGCCGTTCCATCTCACCCTCCCCACTGGTAGGCGGCATTTGTCCGGCAAAGGACTTCTTCCTGTTGCGGGTCTGCGACCTCGACCACCGCTTTGACGAAAATGCCCGGCGTCACGACCGCTTCCGGATCGATACCGCCCAGCGGGACGAGGCTGCGCACCTGCGCCACCGTGTGCGACGCCGCCATGCACATGATGGGGCTGAAATTCCGCGCCGCCATTCGGTAGGTCAAGTTGCCGTGGGCGTCGCCCAGTTCCGCCTTCACCAAGGCGACGTCCGCCTTCAGCCAGCGTTCCTGGACATAGTGTTTGCCGTCGAATTCACCGGTCGGCTTGCCTTCCGCGATGACCGTGCCGACCCCCGCGGGCGTGTAGAAGGCGGGTATGCCCGCACCGCCGGCCCGGATCCGCTCCGCGAGCGTTCCCTGCGGCACAATTTCCAGCTCGATTTCGCCGCGGCGGTAGGCATCCGTGAAGACTTCCGCATTCGACGACCGTGGGAAGGAACAGATGATTTTCCGCACCATGCCCGCTTCGATCAGCGCCGCCAGACCGATATGCCCGTTGCCGGCATTGTTGTTGACCACGGTCAGTTCTTTCGGGTGCCCGGTTTCATGAAACCTGTCGATCAGGGCGTGGATCAACTCGATCGGCGATCCGGAGCCCCCGAAACCGCCGATCATCACGGTCATCCCGTCCTCGATCCCCGACACCGCCTGGGCGAGGGTCGCGAGAGACTTGTCCATACTCAATTCCCCCTGTTCCTTCCGTCCGGTTGGCCCGGAACGGTCATGCAATCCTCCCGGACGAGTTCCACCACGTCAACGCACGTGTCAAGCATCGTCACGCCGTCTTGCCTTCGTCAAAACAGAATATCCCCGGAACGATGGGCGCAGACGTTGACAGTGCGCCCGCGGTTCAATTCAACCAAGATGCATGTTGGGGAAACAATCATGGAGTCGGATCGGCAATGTTCGACATACTCGCCGGCCTCAGGATCGTCGAAGCGGCTTCCTTCATCGCGGCGCCGAGTTGCGCGCTGCACGCGGCCCAACTGGGGGCCGACGTCATCCGCATCGATCAGATCGGCGGTGGGCCGGACTTCAAACGCTGGCCGCTGTCGCCCGACGGCAAGAGCTTCTATTGGGAAGGCCTCAACAAAGGCAAAAAATCCATCGCCATCGACCTCTCCAGCCCGGAAGGCCGGGAATTGGCGGCCGCCCTCATCACCGCCCCCGGAGAAGACGCGGGCCTTTTCGTGACGAACTTTCCGGCGACCGGCTTTCTTGCCCATGACCGCCTGGCGGAACGGCGGCCCGACCTGATCACCGCGCGCATCATGGGATGGGCGGACGGCCAGACGGCGCTGGACTATACCGTTAACGCCGCCGTCGGCATCCCGCTTGTAACCGGTCCGCCATCCCTGGGGAGCGAGCCGGTGAACCATGTCCTTCCCGCCTGGGACATCGCCGCCGGGCTTTACGCCGCCTTCGCGCTGATCGCAGCCGAACGCAAGCGCCTGCGCACGGGCAAGGGCGGTGAAATCCGCGTGCCGCTGGCCGATGTCGCCATGGCCTGGGCCGGGCATCTGGGCATGGTCGGCGAGGTTGTGGGCAATGGCGCGGACCGCCAGCGCCACGGCAACGACCTGTTCGGATCCTGGGGCCGCAATTTCGCCACCGGTGACGGTAAGCAGATCATGCTGGTCGCGATCACCCGCCCGCAATGGACGGACCTTCTGACCGCGCTCGGCATCACGGATGCTATCGAAAAATTGGAATCCTCGCTCGGCCTGTCCCTGGAAAAGGACGACGGCTTGCGCTTCACCCATCGCAACGCGATCAACGCCATCGTCGCGCCCGCCGTCGCGCGCCGCAGCCTGGCGGACTGGCGCGGCATATTCGACGGCACCCGCGTCTGCTGGAGCCCCTATCTGACGGTGAGCGAGGCGATGAACGAAAAGGGCATGTTCGGCGACAGCCCGCTATTCGCGCCCGTCACCCACAATTCGGGCTATACCTATCCGACACCGGGGGCCGCAGCCGATTTCGTCAGCAGCCTGCGGCAATCGCCGCTTCGCGCGCCGCGGCTGGGCGAGAATACCGAAGAAGTCCTGGCCGATCTGCTCGGCCTTCCGGACAATGAAATTGCGAAACTCCACGATACGGGCGTCGTCGCCGGGGATAGCGGACATGAGTGACACTGAATGACCGACACATTAGGACTGGCGCGCGAAAGCGTCGAAAAAGCACAGGCCTATCTGACCCGCTCCAAGGCAGCAGTAGCCAAGGTTTCAGCGCCGGACGGCAAACTGGATTCGGCGCTGGCCGACCGGCATCAGCGCGCGCTGCACGCCTATTCCTGGACCGCGACCACGGTGAGCGCACTGGCCGCAACGCTGGGCTGGGCGGACAGGTTGAAGGCGGCCGGCAAGTTCAGCGACATTGAAGAGATGATCGTGCGCCTGGGCTTCGCGGAATACCTGCAGCAATTGAGCGGCGGCATCCCGATGAGCCAGAACGAAATCGCCCGGCCGTCGGATATCGGGGTGGCGGGCGGGTCGGCCGAATTCCTACCCCTGGCGGACCAACTGCTGGGCGATGACGGCGGGGTCGCCCTACGCCGGGACATGGCGTCGACCCTCTATCAAGGCACGGAACCCGACTGCGCCACCGGCGAAGACGAATTGGAGATGATCCGCGACCAAATGCGGCGCTTCACCGACGACCGCATCGCTCCGCATGCGCATCGCTGGCATCTGGAAAACAAACTGATCCCGGATTCCGTCGTTACCGAACTGGCAGAACTCGGCGTTTTCGGCATCTGCATAGCGCCGGAATATGACGGGTTGGGCATGGGCAAGCTGGCCATGTGCATCGTGACGGAGGAATTGAGCCGCGGCTGGATCGCCGCCGGGTCGCTCGGCACACGGTCGGAAATCGCCGGAGAATTGATTTCAATGGCCGGCACCGACCAGCAGAAACAGGCCTGGCTGCCCAAGATCGCGACCGGCGAAATCCTGCCCACCGCCGTCTTCACCGAACCCGATACAGGGTCGGACCTAGGATCGCTGAAGACACGGGCCGTGAAACAGCCGGACGGATCCTGGCGGGTGAACGGTGCGAAGACCTGGATCACCCATGCGGCGCGCTCGGACCTGATGACGCTGCTGGTTCGGACCGACCCGGCCAAGCCCGGCTATTCCGGGCTGTCCATGTTCCTGGCGCCGAAACCGCGCGGGACCGAGGCGACCCCCTTCCCGGCCGAGGGCATGAGCGGCAGCGAGATCAAGGTGCTGGGTTACCGCGGCATGCATGAATACGACATCGGCTTCGAGGATTTCGCCGTAGACGCCGACGCCCTGTTGGGCGCGCAGGAGGGGCAGGGGTTCAAGCAATTGATGCAGACCTTCGAGGGCGCCCGTATCCAGACCGCGGCGCGCGCCATCGGCGTCGCCCGCAACGCCTTCGAACTCGCCCGAACCTATGCACAGGACCGCAAGCAATTCGGCCGGGCGATCGGTGAGTTTCCGCGCGTTGCCGACAAACTGACCATGATGCTGGCCGAAACGACCATGGCGCGGGAACTGACCTATGCAGCGGCGCGCGAGAAGGACCTCGGCCGGCGCTGCGACATCGACGCCGGCATGGCGAAGCTGCTGGCGGCCCGAGTCGCCTGGGCGAATGCAGACAATGCGGTCCAGGTCCATGGCGGGATCGGCTACGCGTTGGAAACACCGATCAGCCGCGTCCTGTGTGACGCCCGCATCCTGAACATTTTCGAGGGGGCGGGAGAAATTCAGGCCCATGTGGTCGCCCGCGGAATGCTGCAGTCCCAGAATTGATCCTGCCCGTACAAAAAAAGCATCGAGGAAACGGAGATGGATTTCGGTCTTAACGAAGAGCAACGCGCCATCCAGGACTCCGTGGGGCGGATCTGCGCGGATTTCGACGATGCCTATTGGCTGAAGAAGGACCGCGATGGCGGGTTTCCGAACGACTTCTACGATGCGTTGGCGGCGGAAGGCTGGCTCGGCATCTGCACCGCCGAGGCCTTTGGCGGGGCCGGACTGGGCATCACCGAAGCCGCATTGATGATGCGGACCATCGCCGAATCCGGCGCCGGCATGTCCGGCGCGTCGGCATTGCACATCAACATATTCGGCCTAAACCCCGTCGCCGTTTTCGGGACGGAGGACCAGAAGCACCGCATGATCACGCCGATGGCGCAGGGCCGGGAAAAGGCCTGCTTCGCCGTCACCGAGCCGAATACGGGGCTGAACACGACACGCCTGAAGCTGCGGGCCGAGAAGACCGGCGACAAATATGTGGTCAATGGCCAGAAGGTCTGGATTTCCACCGCACAAGTCGCCGACAACATTCTGCTGCTGGCCCGCACGACGCCGCTGGAGGAGGTCAGCAAACCGGCGCGCGGTTTGAGCCTGTTCTACACGCCCTTCGACCGGGACCGCATCAAGGTGCAGGAAATCGAGAAGATGGGCCGCAAGGCGGTTGATTCCAACGAATTGTTCTTTGAGGATTTCGAGATCCCGGCGGCGGATCTGATCGGCGAGGAAGGACGCGGCTTCGAATACATCCTGCACGGCATGAACCCGGAACGCATCCTGATCGCGGCGGAGGCCGTGGGCCTGGGCATGGTCGCCATCCAAAAGGCAACGGATTACGCCAAGGAGCGTATCGTCTTCGACCGGCCCATCGGCAAGAATCAGGCGATCCAGCATCCGCTTGCGAAATGCTGGGCGGAACTGGAAGCGGCCTGGCTGATGGTTCTCTCGGCGGCGTGGCAATACGATCAGGGCATGCCCTGCGGCGCAGCCGCGAACGCCGCGAAATATCTGGCCGGCGAAGCGTGTTTCGAAGCCTGCCAGACGGCGGTCATGGCCCATGGCGGATTCGGCTATGCCAAGGAGTATCACGTTGAGCGTTACCTGCGGGAATCCTTCGTCCCGCGGATCGCGCCCGTCAGCCCGCAGCTGGCGCTGTCCTACATCGCCGAGCGGGTACTGGACCTGCCCAAATCGTACTGACGTCCCAGGCGACGCGCAGCCCTTCCCGCCCTTTGCCTGCTTGTCATTCCAACCCCGTCGGGCATATTGCCGCTTCGCGCGGCCCGGTCCGGGCGCCAGATCATCACGACCAGGAAGCCCGTACCGGTGTTATTCAACTCCTATGTCTTCATCCTGGCATTCCTGCCTGCCGTATTGGTCGCGACCTATGCCGTCCGCAAAATCGCGGGGCTGACGGCGAGCATTTCGCTTCTGGTCATCGCGTCGCTGGTTTTTTACGGCTGGAACACGCCCGCCTATATCCTGCTGATCGGCAGTTCGATCGTCGGGAACTACGTCTTCGGTCTGGCGATCGCCGGCAGCCACCGGAGCCCTGCCAGATCCGTGCTTTTCGCCCTGGGCGTCATCGGCAACCTCGCGCTGCTCGGGTACTTCAAATATCTGGGCTTTTTCGTCGAGAACGCCGCCCTGTTCTTCGGGGCCGGCTGGAGCGTCGAGAAGATCGCGCTGCCGCTGGCGATTTCCTTCTTCACCTTTCAGCAGATCGCTTATCTGGCCGATACCCACGCGACGCAGACGGCGGAGAGGGATTTCGTCAAATACGCCCTGTTCGTTTCGTTCTTTCCGCAACTGGTGGCCGGGCCGATTGTTCATCATCGCGACCTGCTGCCCCAGTTTTCGATGCCGCATGCACTGTCGCCTTCGGCGCGCAATCTGGGCCTGGGGGCGGCCTATGCGACGATGGGGCTGTTCAAGAAAGTCGTCTTGGCAGACCAGTTGGAAACCTATGCCGCGCCCGCCTTCAACAGTGCGCTGGTCGCCGGGGAAACGATTACCTTCTTCGAGGCCTGGCAAGCCGCCGTCGCCTTCAGCCTGCAGATCTATTTCGACTTCTCCGGCTATTCGGACATGGCGGTCGGCCTGGCGAGGATGTTCGGCATCCGCCTGCCGTTCAATTTCGACTCGCCCTACCGGGCCCGGAACATCGCCCAGTTCTGGCAGCGCTGGCACATCACGCTGTCCCGTTTTCTGCGCGACTATCTGTACATCCCACTGGGCGGGAACCGCCACGGCCGGGCGCGCCGCTACCGGAATCTGATGGTCGTCATGCTGTTAGGCGGGCTTTGGCACGGCGCGGGATGGACCTTCGTCGTCTGGGGCGGTCTTCACGGCCTTGCCCTGATCGTTCATCGCCTGTGGCGCCATGTCGTGCCGCCCCTGCCAATCCCCAAACGGGTCGGTGCGGTCGTCGCGACGCTGACGACCTTTGTTTTTGTCACCGCGGTATGGGTGCCGTTCCGGGCGGAGACGATGGACGCCGCCCTGGCCATGTACCGGGGCATGATAGGGCTCAACGGATTCATCCTGCCGGCGGGCATCGAGGTGCTTCTCGGCCCCAAAGCCGCCGCGATTTCCGCCCTCGGGATCTCCTTTGGTCTGGTGCCCAACCTCTCCATCCTCGGCGGCCTGCTGTGCATCGCCGGTTTGCTGGTGGTCTTTTTCCTGCCCAACACGCAGACGATCGTGGAACGGACGCAGGTGCGCGCCATCGGCGCGCTGCGCGGCGGTGTTCTGCCCCTGCGCCTCGCCCCGAGCGCGGCCTGGGGCCTGCTGCTCGGCGCCGGGCTGGCATTGGGCATCGCCGGGTTGGGGTCTTCCTTCACTTTCCTGTATTTTGAATTCTGATGAGAGCCCCTATGCCCCGCCGCTGGATCACCTGGCTTGTCGCCTTTGCCGTCGCCGCCGCGGCCGGCCTGGCCGGCATCGCGGGTTTGAACTATTGGGTCGATCCCGGGCACGCACTGAAGCCGAGCCAATACGAGGAAAAACTGGCCGAGGTTCTGCGGTCGGGCCAAAACGCCGCCGGGATCACGAATTTCGACGACAGGCTGCTGCAGCGCTATCTGGTGGAAGGCGACTGGCCGCACCGGAACGTCATCACCCTGGGCTCCAGCCGGTCGTATAAATGGCGCGCCCGGCATTTCCCGGACCAAAGCTTCTTCAACCACAGTGTGAACGGCGCCACGGTGGAAGACTACATCGCCATTTCCGGCCTTTACCGACAGAAACAAGATTGGCCCGAAACCGTGATCATCGGGGTCGACCCCTGGTTATTCAACGCGTCGCTGGGCGGTGGAACTTGGCAGGCCCTGGGCGACGTCCTCGCCGCGACCGCCGGTGAATTCACCTCTCTCGTCTATATCGAACGCCACCGCCAAGGGTTTCGCCGCCAACGTCTGATCACACTGTTCTCCCTGGAATACGCACAGGCGTCGGTGCGGACGCTGATTTTGGGCAATCCCAGCGCCGCGGGCGGCATCGACTTTCAGGCTATTCCAGATGATGGCTCAACAGCGGCGATCAAACGCGCTGATGGGTCCTACCGTTATCGATACGATCCCGACCGCACGGTCGATACGATCGCGCGGGAAGCGGCGCGGTTGGGCGCAACTGGGCAGACCTTCGGCATGGAGAACTTCACGGAACGGGATGCCAACCTGGTGAAACTGTTCAGGGACTATCTTGAGTACCTGAAAGGCCAGGGGGTTACGGTCGTCTTCTTTTTCTCCCCCTTCCACCCCGATTTCTATGAGGCACTTCCCCCGGGTTCCAGCGCGGCCCGCATTCCGCTGGAGGAAGCGTTTCTGCGCGACATGGCCCGCGACCTGAATATTCCGACCATCGGCAGCTACGACCCTCGGGCGGTCGCTTGCCTGCGGGAGGATTTCATCGACGAACGCCACCCGTTGGAATCCTGCCACGACAAGGTCCTGAATTGCCGGGATCAATCATGCCCCGCGTTCGATCCCGCAACGCTATCGAGGTGAACGCGAACGGCCGCAGCCGGTGATGCCAATCCCGGCAATCCCGGCGTCGCCTACGACACAGCCCGTAAGGCTGCCGTAAGGTTCTTCCGGCAAATGGCGGGGTACTTTCGCGCAACTTCCGCGCGGGCACGCTGTTCAACCCAAGGAAGGACCATCGATTGATGTCTTGCACCCGACCCCTACTTAGCGCGGCACGGCTGGTTCTGGCTGGACTGGTATTGGCCGCCGCCCTCCCCATCGCGGCCTTCGCCGGCATCGAAGGCGTGCCGCAGGACGGCGCCTTAACCTTCACAGTCCTGCGCGACGGTTCTGAAATCGGCGAACACAAGATCACCTTCAACCAAACCGGCAACGACCTTCAGGTCGACATAAACACCGACATCAAGGTCACCTTGCCGCTGATCGGCATCGCCGTTTACCGGTTCGAGCATGAGGGGCACGAGATCTGGCGCAACGGGCAGCTCGCCGCGCTCAGCAGCAAGACCTATGACGACGGCACGGACCATGTGGTGGACGCCGCCGCCAATGGCGCGGCGCTGGCGGTCAAGAGCGATATCGTCGACCAGACGAGCGCCGCGACCATCATCCCCGCCAGCCTGTGGAACCCGGCGCTGATGCGGCAAAACGTGCTGTTGAACACGCTGGACGGCCACGAAATGCGGGTCCGGATCGAAACCGTCGGGATGGAGCCCATCGCGGTGAAAGGCGGTACGCTGGAAGCGAAGCATATCCGCGTAACCGGCGGCTTGGAACGGGACTTGTGGTACACGCCGGAAGGATCGCTGGTGATGGTCCGCTTCGCCGCCAAGGACGGTTCGAAAATCGAATACGTGCTGCGTTGAGCCATCCCATTCGCTAACCTAAGGGCATCGGCGCGGAATTGGCCGCGCCGATGTTTTGCCTGAGCACCCCGACCGATGCGCATTTTGCTGGTGGAAGACAACACCCGGATCGCCGACCATATTGCCGTTTGCCTGGCCAAGGAAGGCATGACCGTGGATCGCTTCGGCACCGCCGAGGACGGCGCGCTGGCGCTTGAAACCGTGCGCTATGACGCCGCGATCCTGGATTTGGGTCTGCCCGACGGCGACGGTCTGGATGTGCTGAAGAATGCCCGCGGTCAGGGATCCGAGACGCCGATCCTGATCCTGACCGCCCGAGACGGGTTGAAGGACAGGGTTGAGGGGTTGAATTCGGGGGCTGACGATTATCTGTTGAAACCGTTCGAGGTTGAAGAACTCGTCGCCCGCTTGAAGGCGCTGTTGCGGCGGCCCGGCGCGGTACTGGGGCTTTGCCTGACCGCCGGCAATCTCAGCTTCGATACCGTCGGCCGCGATGTGAAGGTCGGGGACGAACCGTTGCGCCTCTCCCGGCGCGAGCTGGATATTCTGGAATATCTGATGCGGCGCGTGGGAAGGGTCGTCAGCAAGGAATGGCTGGAAGAGGCGCTCTACGGTTTCGACGAGGAGATCTCCTCCAACAGCGTCGAAGTCGCGGTGCACCGCTTGAGGAAAAGTCTGGAGAACGCCAAGGCCAATGTCGCGATCCATACGTTGCGCGGCGTCGGATATCTTTTACAGCCATGAAACAGCGGGCGGCGGATCACGGGTCACTGCTGGCGGCCGTCTTCTGGCGCGTCGGCCTGACAATGCTGCTGGCGATCGCACTTGTCTCAGGCCTGCTGCTTTACGAATTCACCGACCATATCGACAGCATGCGCGACCGGTCCTTGAACGGCCAGGCGATGGACATTGTTCGTCACCTCACTGTCGTCGATCCCCGGACCGTCGAACTCGACCTGCCGCCCTCACTGGCGGCGGCCTATGATATCCCCGAAGACATGCCGCGTTTCGTGGTCCTGGCGCAGGACGGCAGCGTCCTGGCTGCATCGCCGAACGTCGCCGAACCGCTATGGAACGGATCCGTCGGCGAAGACGGGCAGCCCGAAACCTTCGAAGCGCATGACCCGCGGAGTGGCGAATTGGTGTACGGGCTGGCTATGAAGCCAGACATCCAAAGCGGTACTTTCACGGTCCAGGTCACGCAAAACGCATCCCATCACGACGTTCTGGCGGACACGCTGCTGGATGAAGCGGTTGACGAATATCTCTGGGTCATCGTCCTGATTTTCGCGGCCATCCTGGCCGTCACTTATGTCACGCTAAAATCCGCGCTCGCACCGTTGAGCGAGGCCTCCGCGCAAGCCGCGGCCATCGGCCCGTCCACACTGGAACGGCGCCTGAACAAGGACCGGCTTCCTCGGGAAATTCTGCCTTTCGTCAATGCGGTGAACAGCGCTTTGGACCGGGTTGAAACAGGATTTCAGATTCAACGCCGCTTCACCGCCGACGCCGCACACGAAATGCGTACGCCGATCGCCCTGCTGCGAACCCATTTGGACAATCTGGAACCGGACCGGGCAGCGGCCCTTCGCGAGGACCTGAACCAGTTGGAACGGGTGGTGGCGCAATTGCTCAAACTGGCGCAGGTGGACGCCCTGGTGGTTCCGGAAGGCAGCCGGGCGGACCTGTGCGAGGTCGCCGCAAACGCTGCCGCTTTCCTTGGACCCAAAGCGGTTCGCGACGGCAAATCCATCGCCTTGGAAGGCGATCATCGGATTGCCGTTGCGGGCGATCCCGACGCGTTGGAAGTCGCGATCCGAAACCTGGTCGAGAACGCCCTGGTGCAAACCCCTGTGGGCGAGGAAGTCGTCATTCGCATCACCGACGGGCCGCCCTGCATTCAGGTGCTGGACCGTGGCCCCGGCATTTCAGCGGAAGACCGGGAACATCTGTTCGACCGTTTCTGGCGCAAGGAGCGCAATCTCGATACCGGCGCCGGTCTCGGCCTGTCCATCGTGTCGCGTATCGCCGCCGCTCATCGCGCGGCACTCGACATCGACGCGCGCGCCGGTGGCGGAACCGCTTTCTCCATGACTTTTCCCGACACCGCGCCACTGCGGGACACCCAGGAACGCTGACTGAATGCACGGCTGGGCCAGTCGGCCTAGCGGCGTAAGGTTCCTGTAAGCCAGACAGGTGAGTTTGCTCCATCGGCCCGAGTCCGGCCCCCATCTCTTGGAGCGATCGCCTTCATGTCATTTGCTTTCATCAAGCCGGGCGACCGGCGCCGCGAGACCGTCGAAGCCATGATCCGGTCCGTTTACCGTGACCGATATGGTGCATCCATCGCGGAATTCCCCGCATGCCTGGCGGCTTTCTTCAGCGCTGACGGCGCCCTGCTTTGCGCGGCCGGTTTGCGCGACCATGACAGCGGATTCTTTTCCGAAAGCTATTTGGACCAAAGCGTGGAAACAGCCATCGCGCGGCTCGCCCACGAACCGGTCGCCAGGGCATCGATCCTGGAGGTCACCACCCTCGCCGCCGCCCATCCGGGACATGCCTTGAGGCTGATCGATCACATTGTCGCGGACGGCGAGGCGCGCGGCATGCGGTGGGGTTTGTTCACCGCCACCCGCCCTTTGCGGATCGGTTTGCGGCGCAGCGGCGCCGGGGTGCTGGAAATTGCGCTGGCGGAGCGGCACCGCATCCCCAATTTCGAACAATGGGGCAGCTACTACGACACGAACCCCATCGTCTGCGCCGTTTCCGGTGAGGGATATGGTGCTCCCACGGCGGCATCCGCACGCCGCGGCGCGACAATCGAACAATCGACAGAGGCGCGCGCCGGCCATGCATGAAGTCTTTGCCGCGCTGGTACATCACGCCGATCGCACGCCGGACAAACCCGCCTTCCACAAGACCGACGGCAGCCGCTTGACCTATGGACAGTTGGCGTCGGCCGTCGCCGTGTTCGGCACGGCCATACCCCGTGACGCGGGAACGGTCGCCTTGCGCGGCATTCCGTCCTTCGCCTGGATCGTCGCGGATTTGGCGGCTTCGCTGGCCGGCCGGCGAGTCGTGCCGATTCCGATGTTCTTCAGCAAGGAACAGTCCGCCTTCATCCTGCAGGACGCCCAATGCGATCTGATCATCGACTGCGACTTGCCCGAGGATCCGGAAAAGCCTCCGCGCGATATCCGGACAATTCGGTTGAACGACTCTGAGGTCGTCGCCGCCGCCCCTGACATCCACCTGCCCATCTATGGCGGCGGGGCGGAGCGCATAATCTATACATCCGGCACGACCGGCCGGCCGAAAGGCGTGCGCCATGGCGACCGGCAATTGAACTTCGCCATTTCCGCAATCGGCGACGCCGTTGCCGCCTCCCCCCAGGACATACACCTCAGCCTTTTGCCCCCGGCGCTGCTGCTGGAACAGATCGCCGGGTTTTTCCTCCCCATAACGGCCGGGGCACAGACCGTAATGGCGCCGGATGCCGCCATCGCCGCTTTGACCGGGGATATCGCCCCTATGGCCAAGGCCCTGTCGGCAGCGAACCCGACGACGACGGTCCTCGTCCCGCAACTGGTTTCCGCACTGGTTCGCCTTTCCGATGCGACAGGCTGGCGTCCCCCGACGAGCCTTCGCATTGCCGCCGTCGGCGGCGCCCCGATCGCCCCCAACGTTCTGGACGCCGCCGACGCAATCGGCCTGCCGGTGCGCTTCGGCTACGGATTGTCGGAATGCTGTTCCGTCGTCTCCGTTGATCGTTTCAAGAATAAGGCGCCGGATACCCGTCCCGTCCGGCCGGCCGGGCGCCCCCTGCCCGGAGTCGATATCCGCATCGATGATGGTGAAATCGTGGTGCGCAGCCCCGGTGTGATGATCGGCTATCTGAACCAACCGGAAATCGGCACCGATGAATGGCGGACCGGGGACTTGGGCCGGATCGAAACTGACGGACGGGTGACCGTTCTGGGCCGCAAGGACCGGCGGTTGATTTTGTCCAATGGGCGGAACGTCTCCCCGGAATGGATTGAGAGTTTGGCCCTGGGCCTGCCCTGGGTTGGGGAGGCCGTCGCGAAAGGCCATGGCGAGCCGCACGTCACCTTGCACCTGAAATCAAAATTGACGGACGAACAGAAGCTGACCGCGACGCCCGATGCCGACGTCGCCGGCCAATTGAGCGGTTTGTTCGCCAACCTTCCCGACTACGCCCGGCCGACCAGGGCGGAAATATCCTCACAGCGCACGCCCGGCCGCCTCCGCGTCATTCCAATCGGCCTGCACAGGCCGAACTCGAACGTGGCGTAGGCACGCATTAAGCCCGGCATCCAAGACACAAAGGCAGTTCCTTACCATGTCCCAGCAATCCTTTTACCAACGGCTCTTGGCCGAGACCAAAGCCGATAGGATGTCGTTCGTTTCCATCCCCGTCATTCGCAATGCCATGGCCGGCAATGTCGATTTGCCGCTCTACCTGCAATACCTCACCGAAGCCTATCACCATGTGCGATACACCTGCCCGTTGATGGGCGCCGCCTTGGCGCGCTGCGGCAGCGGTGATCATCGGTATCGGAAAGCATTGCTGGAGTATCTGGACGAAGAACGTGGGCATGAGGAATGGATCCTCAACGACATTGCCGCACTTGGCGGCGATGCGGAGGCGGTGCGCGCCGGCCGGGGCGCGTTGACGACGCGGATCATGGTCGGATACGCCTACTACGCCATCGATCGCGTCAGCCCCTATGCCCTGCTGGGCATGGTGCATGTACTGGAAGGCATGTCGGTCGCCCTGGCCGACAAGGCCGCCCAAGGCATCGCCCAATCGATCAACGTCGGTTCCGGCGGGATCGAGACCGGAAACAACGGCTTTTCCTATCTGCTGTCTCACGGAAGTCTGGACCAAGACCACGTCCGTTTTTTCGAAGACCTCGTGAACGGGCTTCCGAACGACGAAGCCGAAGAAGCCGTCATCGACGCCGCGAAGACCATGTACCGCTTGTTCGGGGACATCTTCCGAACCCTGGGCGAAGGCGAGGGACAGCGTCATGCCAGATGATCCGCAATCCGTTCTGATCACCGGCGCCGGCAGCGGCATCGGCCGCGCCCTGGCCGTGGAAGCGGCAAGACGCGGGATGCGGGTCGCCATCGCCGGGCGCCGGAAAGAGCCCTTGCGGGAGACCGCCGCCGCCATGGGCCAGGCTGCCGCCATCCTTATCCTTCCCGCCGACGTCACGCTGCCCGAAGACCGCGCCGCGATGGTCGCTCGGATAGTGGAAGAATTCGGACGCCTCGATTTTCTGGTGAACAATGCGGGATCCCTCGCCGTCGGCCGGTTTCAGGCCTTGAGCGAAGAGGAATTGACGTATCTTTTCACCGTCAACGTCGCCGCGCCGGCCATGATGACCCAGGCGGCCCTGCCCCTCCTCCGCGCAGCGGCCAAGGGCAGGATCGTCAATGTGGGTTCCATGTTCGGCGACATCGCCTTTCCGCGCTTCGCCGCCTATTCCGCCAGCAAGTTCGCCTTGCGGGGATTGTCGGACGGCCTGCGCCGGGAACTGGCACCCGATGGGATCGGCGTGACTTATGCGGCGCCAAGGGCGACGCGCACCCCGGCAGCGGACGGTTTCATGGCGCTCGCCAAACCCATGCAGATGGTCCTGGATCCACCGGAAAGAGTCGCTCGCCGAATTTGGAAAGCCGCCGTGGCCGGCAAGGCCCGCGTTTATCCGGGCCTGGGCGAACGCATCGCCGTCATGGCGCAGGCCATCATGCCATCGGTCATCGACAGCCACATCGCGAAACTGGAAAAACGGGTGCGGGCCTCATCCGTCGAGACCGGTGAAGCGGTGCAAAGCGAGGCCGTTCGCCCCTAATCGTCAATCCTCAAGGAAACGATCAAACCGGGACGAACGGCTTCGCGCCATTCTGCAATGATCAACTGTCTTCGAGCACGCCGCGGCGGATCTGATCGCGTTCCATGCTTTCGAAGAGCGCCTTGAAGTTTCCTTCGCCGAAACCTTCATCGCCCTTGCGCTGAATGATCTCGAAGAAGATCGGGCCGATCACCGTTTCGGTGAATATCTGCAGCAGGATGCCGCCGCCTTCGGTCGGCGCCCCGTCCAGCAGAATGCCGCGGGCCTTCAGTTCGGCGACGTTTTCGCCATGGCCTGGGACCCGGCCGTCCAGCATTTCATAATAAGTGTCCGGCGGCGGCGTCATGAACTGGACGCCGGCTTGCCGCAGCCCGTCGACCGTCGCCTGGATGTCGCCGGTGCTGAGGGCGATATGCTGAATTCCTTCGCCGTTATAGGCGTTCAGGTATTCCTCGATCTGGGATTTATCATCCGCCGACTCGTTGATCGGGATGCGGATCTTGCCGCAGGGGCTGGTCATCGCCTTGCTGTGCAGACCGGTCAGCTTCCCTTCAATGTCGAAATAGCGCAGTTCCCGGAAGTTGAAGAGCTTTTCATAGAAATGCGCCCAGGTATCCATCCGGCCCCGGAAGACGTTGTGCGTCAGGTGGTCGATTTCAGCCAGCCCGTTTCCAACCGGGTTCTGGTCGACACCCTCGATCGGTTTGAAATCGATGTCGTAGATGTTCGGCGTGTCGTAGCGGTCCACAAGATAGATCAAGCTGTCGCCGATGCCGTGGATCGCCGGGATGTTCAACTCCATCGGACCGACCTGCCCGTGGAAGGGCTTCGCGCCCAGCTGGATGGCGCGCTGATAGGCCTTGGCGGCGTCCTTCACGCGGAAGGCGATGGCGCAGGCGGACGGACCATGCACGCTGGCGAAGGACTGCCCGAAGCTGGTGGGTTCCGCATTGACGATGAAATTCACACCGCCCTGCCGGAACAAGGTGACGTCCTTCGAGCGGTGGCGGGCGATCGCCGTGAAACCCATCGTTTCGAAGAGTTTCTTCAGCGCTTCTGTATCCGTCGCCGTGTATTCGACGAATTCGAACCCGTCCGTACCCATCGGATTGGCGTCGTTGATGACGCCCGGTTGAAATCCATTGTCGGTCGTTGCCGCTGTCATGGCCAGAAATCCTCCCAATGACATGAACCAGAAATGCCGCGCGGAACCGCAAAACGGCGCATCGCGTGGCTTTCCCAAACCATATAGGGCGCTGAATTTAGTTTCAAGTGAAACTAATTATGTTTCACGAACCCACGGAAGGTCTGTTCCTCCCGATGAACGGTCCGGTCAACAAACCCGTCAGCGAACCACTTCGAAGGCCCGGGCGGCCGCATCCTTGAAATCGTCAACAGCGTCTTGATAGCCATCGTTCGGCGAGGCCGGGTCGCCGATCATGCCGCAATCGTAGCCCATGCGGGTGATATCCAGAACGAAGGCCATGGTCAGCCAACGGCCGTCCAGCCCCGGCCTTTCGCCTTCGTAATGCCGGATGAACAGGCCGCCGGACAGGCCATAGCCGTGCGCGGCGATATTCCGGACGAACCCCGCGACTTCCGACGGCAGGGCGTCGTTGCCGGGATCGACGCAGAACAGTGTGGACCGATACCGGATCGACCCAAGGCGGACCGTCTCCACGATCGGCACTTCGCCAGACGCCGGCGCCGCCGAGGCATCCCCTGCCTTGTCATCGCCCACCGTGTCATCACCCGCCGGATTATCGACCGCGGCGGATACCAGGCCGATCTGGAAGAAGGATTCCGGCACCGCCGCCGAGCGTTCCGAATAGAGCCAGACCGGACCGTTCACACCGGATACCGTTTCGCCCCGCGGTGGGCTTTCCAGCTGATAGCGGTAGCTGATGCTCAAATTCTCGGAATGCGGCGGAATGACGGAAAAGTCGTTGTACCGGTCGAACGTATTGCCGGCCACCGCGGGGGTGTCGCCCAGCGAAACACCGTCGGAGGCGGCATCCTTCCATGCCGACCAGCACCCTGTCAGAAGAAAGGTCACCGACACAGCCAATGCCAGACGCACGATACTGCCACCCCTACCCATTCGATTGCCGCTCACCCGTTTGCCGCGTCGCCAATGTCTTCTTCATTACGTCATCACGGAAAAGATGGCCACCGGCCAAAAAGGGCCGGGTCCGACTTTTTCCCGGCTCCGACGTCGCAAGAAGCATATTGTGAGTCCGGCTTATACCGTGAGTCGGCGCTATCGCTTGTGATCGTTGCCGAAGATCGCATGGCGGACCTCGTCCCCGATGCGAATCCCGAGATGGTCCGAAATACCGCCATTCACTTCCAGAACGGCCCTTACGGGACCGTTGGAGGAAATCGGCTGCAAGGACAAGGGAACGGCCCTTTTTGAGATATGGGTGATGATGCCGGCACCATCGATGAATATCATGTCGAGAGGCACGTATGTATTCTTCATCCACATCGCCACCGGTTGCGGCTTTTCGTAATCGAAAAGCATGCCGGCATCGACCGCGAGGCGTTCGCGGAACATCAAACCCTGTTGGCGCTGCGCGGGTGTGCGCGCCAATTCGATCTGGAACGTGTAGCGGCCGCCGGCCTGCTTGACGACCAGAAGGGTGTCCTGCTTGAAGTCGAGCTTCTTTTGCGCGTATCCGCTTTCGGGAACGGCGAATAACGTGACGAGAACCGCCGCCGCCAACCCAAAGGCGACCAACGCAAATCGGCGAGTCATCTACTCTCCCATCCCGCTGCGGCCTATCATCGGCCGATATGCGGATCGTCTTCAATAATTATCGGCCGTCTATCTTTGCGGCCTTGTCCGAAAACCCAAATCCGTTCTACAGCCCTGCCAGAATCTGGCGCGCGAGCCCCCGGATTTCGTCTCTTATGGGGCCATGATTGGGGGAATCTTGCAACTGAATATGCCAGTGCAATGGGGGATTTTTTCCCTGTTTTCTGCGCCATGTGACGTTTTCTAGAACCTTTCTTGCGACCTCCGGTAGCGCGCCGGCCACATCGAAACCATTCAGGATTCCCCAATACCCGGTCCAGCACCGCGCCACGGCCCAAGGGTTGTAGCCGCCGCCGCCCAATACCAGGACTCGGGGCGCCATCGGCCGCAACTGCCGGACGGCCCGCCATAAGGCGTTATTAGACAAGGATAATTTGCTCAGTGGATCGTCTTCCAGCGCGTCGCAGCCGCCTTGGATCACAAGCGCCTGCGGGGCGAACCAGTCGAGCAGGGGCAGGACCGCGTTTTCCATCAGATAGGCATGCTCGTCATCGTTGAAGCCGGGCAGGACAGGCAGGTTTCGCGCCATGCCTCCGGCCCGGTCTTCAACGGCGCCGGAATAGGGCCATCGCCCGGATTCGTGGATCGACACGGTCAGAACCCGGTCGTCGTCATGAAACGCGTCCTGCACACCGTCGCCGTGATGAGCATCCAGGTCGACATAGGCGATCCGCTCCAACCCCTGGTCAAGCATGGCCAGAATTGCCAAGACCGGATCGTTGAAGAAACAAAAGCCGCTGGCGCGGTCACGCCTGCCGTGATGGGTGCCGCCGGCCGGGCTATGAACGACACCCCCCTCCTTCAGCAACCCGGCCGCGTAGACCGACGCCCCCGCGGTGGTCGCCGGCCGGCGGAAGACTTCGCGGTAAATAGGGTTGCCGTTGATGCCGATATGGTAGCGCTTCTTCACGTCGTCCGGCAGACGGCCGTCGGCTTCCGCCCGGCGCACCGTTTCGATATAGGCCCGGTCGTGAAAGCGCGCCAATTGGGCGACCGTCGCCATCGGCGCATCGTGATACACTTTCGGGTCCAGCCAGCCCAAAGCGCGTATCAGGTCCGTCACGACCGAGACCCGCGGTATCGACAAAGGGTGCCCGTGCCCCAGATGCGACGTCCGGTAGATTTCGCTGGAAATGTACTGGGGTCTGGTCAGCAAGCCGATCCCTCGAAATTCGTTTCGCACCCGACCCAAAGGCGTGCGATGAAAACTACAAAAGAAGTCGCCCGCGCCATTCGGCGCCGGCCGCCGCTTCGGCATGCCGCTCAGGTGCCGCCGATCAGGTGTCGCCGCTTTGCTGGCGCGCCCACATTTCCGCATAGACACCCTTGCTGACCAGCAGATCCGCATGCGTGCCGCGTTCGACGATCTCCCCGGCGCGGAGCACGATAATCTCGTCCGCGTCCACCACGGTCGAGAGCCGGTGCGCGATGATTAGCGTCGTCCGCCCTTTGGATACTTCCTTGAGGCTTGCCTGGATGTCCCGCTCCGTCGCCGTGTCGAGGGCGGAGGTCGCCTCGTCGAACAGCAGGATCGGCGGATCTTTCAAGATCGTTCTGGCAATGGCCACGCGTTGTTTTTCCCCGCCCGACAGTTTCAACCCGCGTTCCCCGACACGCGTATCGTATCCGTCCGGCAGCGAACGGATGAAATCGTCGATATGGGCCAGTTTGGCGGCGCGGGTGACTTCCTCCTCCGACGCGTCCGGTCGGCCGTAGGCGATGTTGTAACGGACCGTGTCGTTGAACAGCACAGTGTCCTGCGGGACGATCCCGATGGCTTCCCGCACACCTTGTTGCTTCACCGACCGCAGGTCCTTGCCATCGATCAGCACCGCCCCGTCATTCACGTCATAGAAGCGGAAGAGCAATCGGCTGATCGTCGACTTCCCGGCCCCGCTGGGCCCGACGATGGCAATGGTCTTGCCCGGCTCCACCATGAAGCTGACGCCCTTCAGGATCGGGCGACGATCGTCGTAACCGAACTTCACGTCGCGGAATTCGACCCTGCCGTCCCGCGCATTCAGGTCCGTCGCGTCGTCGGCGTCGCCGATTTCCGCCGGGACATCCAGCATGGAGAACATGTCATCCATATCGGTGAGCGACTGTCTGATCTGACGATAGACGAAGCCGAGGAAATTGAGCGGCAAGTAGAGCTGGATCAGATAAGTGTTCACCAGAACGAAATCGCCGATTGTCATGCTGCCGTCGATCATGCCGCTCGCGGCCAGATACATCACCGCGACCAACCCGGTCGCGATGATCGCCCCCTGTCCCACATTCACGACCGACAGGCTGGCGATGGAGCGCACGGCCGCCTTCTCGTAGCGCTGCAGCGAGGAATCGTAGCGGCGGGCCTCATGGTCTTCGGCGCCGAAATACTTGACCGTCTCGAAATTCAGCAGGCTGTCGATGGCCTTGGTGTTCGCCTCGGTATCGGATTCGTTCATATGCCGGCGGAACTTCAGCCGCCATTCGGTGATCAGCATGGTGAAGGCGATGTAGGCGATGATCGTGGCCAAGGTGATCGCCGCGAACCAGATGTCGAACATGCCCCACAGAACGCCGCAGACCATGAAAATCTCGATCAGCGTCGGAATGATGTTGAACAGCATGAAGCTGAGGACAAATTCGATGCCCTTCACCCCGCGTTCGATCACCCGGCTGAGCCCGCCGGTCTGACGGTCAAGATGGAACCGCAGCGACAGGCTGTGCAAATGCCGGAAGGTGACCAATGCGACACGCCGGATCGCCCGTTGGGCCACGTTCACGAACAGAATTTCACGCAATTCCTGGAACAGGACCGACAGCACCCGTGCGCCGCCATAGGCCAGCAGCAAACCGATGGGAACCGCCATCGCCACGGCGGCGGCCCCACCGCCCGCCGTACCGTTGGAGAGCGCATCCACCGCGTCCTTGTAGAACAACGGCACCCAGACATTGGCGACCTTGGCCATGGCCAAGGCGGCCATCGCGAGCACGACCCGGATGCGAATTTCGGCGCTGTCCCGCGGCCAAAGATAGGGCAGCAGGGTCTTGATGGTCTTGCCTTGTCGCTGGAAAGCGTTGCTCATCGAGATCCTTTCGAGGTCCCCGTGACATAGAGCCCGGGCCCGTCATCGGCAACAGGCAAGCACGACATTCGGTTGCCTCGGCCAAGATCGCCGGCCCAGATTGTCGGCCCAGCTTGCCTACGAGGCTCGTCGATCTGATTCGTTAT
>CAYGKA010000017.1:0-30094 GCA_964350445.1 uncultured Flavobacteriaceae bacterium | reverse complement strand
CGGCCCAGATTGTCGGCCCAGCTTGCCTACGAGGCTCGTCGATCTGATTCGTTATCCGACAGGACGCTGGCGGTCAGGTCAGGGAAAACCCGCGCTTCCGCAAGAATTCGGCGAAACCCGGTCTTTCCGGCACGGACAGCTGCCGCGCCGTGTTCTCCGACCAGGTACAGATGTCGGCGACACCGTATTTGTCCGGATGGCGCTGTTTGTGGGGCGCGATGGGCTGCACCGCGTGTCGCGCCGCGTCATAGCCGTCGATCAATTGCGGCAAGGCCTCGTCCCCATAACGGTTCCGGTGCACGACCGCGGCCGGCGGCAGTCGCATGCTGACCTGGGCCGGCTTTTCCGGCCATCCCAGGGCAAGCCCCGCGACGGGATAGACGCCGTCGGGCAGGCCCAGCAGGTCGCACGCCTCCGCCATATGATTACGGACGACGCTGATCGGGCAGCAGCCGAGCCCCGCGGCCTCCGCCGCCGCAACAAAGGTCGCCAAGGCGATGCCTGCATCGACGGCGGTGTTCATGAAAGTATCGACATTGTCGTTGCGATGTTCATATCCCCGCATCTCCGCGATCCGGCGCTGGCGGCGCAGATCGCCACAGAACACGAGAAAATAGGGCGCCTTGGCGATCCAGTCGTCGAAGGACGACCATTCCTGCATGGCCCGTCGGATCGCCGGATCGTCGATCACGATGATCGAATATTGCTGAAGATCGGATTTCGACGGCGCCGATTGCGCGCAGGCAAGCAACACATCCAGCAAGGCTTCGTCGACGGGCACATCCGCGAACCGCCGGCAGGACCGGCGGGTAAGGAAACCTTCCAGTTGCCTCCAATCTTCGGGCGACAGCCCCTCCCCCGAGTTGGGCACCCGACTGGGCCCCAGATCGGCATCAGGACCGAAACGGTCCCGCCAAGCACGTTCGAAATCCGTCATCCAGCCGTCTCCAAACAAAAATGACCAACGCGTCGATCAGTGAATCCAAGGATGCAAAGCCCCGGCATTCCGATCGAACGCGCGTCAGTATGGTCGCCCATGGTGAAACTTCAAAGGCTGCGATCAGCCTTTCGTCGGCCCGGGGGCGGCGGTCGGCGACCATTTTTCGAGAACGCGGCCATCCGCCGTTTTGACCTTCTTCACGTCCGGACGTTCCTTCCTGGTGAAGAAGCGAACGATTGCCGGAAAGGGGATCTCCTCCCCCAATCCCTTCTTCAAGGCGCGGATATAGATATCGTGGTGTTTGATCTGTTGATTGAGATAGTCCGACGAATGATGGCCGTAGCGCCGCCAGATCAAGTCCAGGAAATGAAGCGTTTCCGCCGGTATTTTCGGAACACCGAGATTGGTGGGCCTGCCGTGTTCAAACAGGCGGAAGATGTTGGGGTCTTGCGGTCCGGTCTCTCCTGCGACGAAGAGCGCCGGCATCAGCATCCGCCCATGATGGGTGGCGGCATAGGAGCCCTGGGCGATATAGATCAGCCGCTGAAGCTTCTGGGGCTGCAGATAATCGTCCTCACGCCGCGCTTGGTCCATGAACCAGAGCGCGACATCGATCGTCGATTCAACTACCGTCGCAGTCATATTCTCCAACCCTGCCCGCACCGAAATCACCGCCAGGCGGCGACCCCGGTCCACCGGTCTTTTCCGTGGCTGTACCGTCATACAGTCTAGGCCAGATTCTTCCATTCCCATATGGGCTTGGACCAGCGGGAAACAGCATGGTTCTCAAGGCGGACTTGCGGTTATTGCCCCAGCATCCTAATTCAACTCCTGAGACAAAGGGTTCGAAGCCCGGTCCCGCCGACCATCGGGGATTCCCGGATCCGGACGGGAAGATTTTAACCGGCGCCCGCCGCGCGAGAGAGAAGTGAAGGACAATCACCATGGATATGAAAGGTGAAGAGCGAATCCCGGCCCCGCGTGAGGCGGTGTGGGAAGCGCTGAACGACCCGGAAATTCTGAAAGCCTGCATTCCCGGCTGCCAGACACTGGAAAAAACCTCCGACACGTCCTTCTCTGCCACCGTTCAGGCGAAAGTCGGCCCTGTGAAGGCCAAGTTCACGGGCGATGTCACGCTTTCCGATATCGACCCGCCGAAAGGGTACAAGATTTCAGGTGAAGGGAAGGGCGGCGCGGCCGGTTTCGCGAAGGGCGGCGCCGTGGTTTCCTTGACCGAAGACGGCAGCGACACCGTGCTGTCCTATGAGGTCGAGGCGAATGTCGGCGGCAAGCTGGCCCAAATCGGGTCCCGTCTGATCGACTCGACCGCGAAAAAAATGGCGGGCGAGTTCTTCTCTAAATTCAGCGAAGAAGTTTCCGCACGGGCAAGCGCGGGCGGCGCGGTGCCGGCGGAAGCAGCACCGGCCGAAGCAGCACCGGCCGAAGCAGCACCGGCCGCTGAAGCACCCGCACCAGAAACACCGGCATCTGCCGGCGCCGCGGCAGCCGCCGTAAGCGCACCGGTCGAACCGGCGCCCAAGGCCGCGCCGGAAGCCGCGCCAAGCGAAACGGATGTGAAAGCAGCCGCCGCCAAAGCCGCGACGGAAGCAGCCGATCAGGTCGCCAAAACCCGCAAGGGCTTGAGCCCGGTGATTTGGATCGTCGCCCTGATCGGCGTCGCCGGCGTGTTGATCTACGGATTCAGCGGGTAGTCGATAGCCGCAAAGCCATCATCATCCGGTGTTATCGCCCTGCGTCATCAACCGGGTGATGTGGCTGTTTCGGCGCAGCAGGAAATCGCGAAGCCTCTCGGCATAGCCATCATCGATGGCCGTGGCGACCGATGGTCTTTTCGCCAATTCGCGCCGCCATGACTCAATCTTCGGCAGGTCCGCCAGGATGCCGAAGTCTTCGATTCGGTCGAACGTATCGAAATAGCGGAAAACGGGCGCGAAGACCGCATCGACCAGGGTGAAACCATCGCCGGCGAAATAAGGGCCCGCCCCCAGCGCCCGTTCCAACCGTTCGAACTTTCCCCGCATCGCCTGCGCCTTGATGTTGAAGCCGTTCGGGTCTTGCGCGTTATACAGACCGGCGATGTCGTTCAGGATCGATGAGCCGACCTCTATCCAGCCGCGATGGCGGGCCTTGTCCAGCAGGTCGCGCGGGTGCAACGGGGGCTGGCGGCTGTCCTCAAGATATTCCAGGATTGCCGCGGATTCGAAGATAGCCTCCCCATCGACGACAAGGACGGGCGTTTTACCCAAAGGGGACAGCGCCAGAAACCAGTCGGGCTTGTTCGCCAGATCGACCTCCCGCCGGTCGAATTCGATCCCTTTTTCCAGCAACGATATCGCGGCGCGTTGGACATAAGGGCAGAGATTGTGGCTAACCAAAGTGAGCATAGGCATTTTCGGGTCCTTTCCATCACGGATATAGATGCATTTGCATTTAAATTGGTGCATTTGACTTCGACGTCAAGCTTGATGCAATTGCATCTATGTGATTGAAACGAACAATGCCGAAGAAAGTCAGCAAAAACGCGGAACTGGTTTGGACAAGGATGGTCTCCACGACCGGTCTGCTCGTCGGCCATGTGGAAACCGCCCTAAAGCATGCGGGGCTTCCGCCGCTTTCCTGGTACGATGTCCTGCTGGAGGTTGAGCGGGCGGCGCCGGACGGCATCCGCCCGTTCGAAATCAAGGAACGGCTGCTGCTGCCCCAATACGGCACCTCGCGCCTGCTGAAACGGCTTTCGGAAGCCGGTTATGTGGCGGCCGAAGACTGTGAGGAAGACGGCCGCGGCCAAATCGTGACGATCACCGAAAGCGGCAGGGAGATCAGGCACAGGATTTGGCCGATCTACGCCGAGGCGCTGCACGCCACCATCCAGACGAAGCTGACCGACGGCGAAGCGGAACAGCTCGCGCGGCTCCTCGCCAAGCTGCGCCGGCCTTAGCCCTTTTGGGTAATTTCCATTGCACCGAAACCGTCCGCGTTGTTTGATAACGACTGGTTTCGAAACATCCCACAGCCGCCGTGTCCGGCGGAGTCCAAGGCATGAAGCCCAAAATTCTGACCACATTGGAGACCTATTCCTGGTCCCTTTTCACGGCCGACTGCTTGGCGGGCGCAACCGTCGCCATGGTGGCCGTGCCGCTCAGCCTGGCGATCGCCATCGCCTCGGGCGCGGATCCGGCGCAGGGATTGGTCACCGCCATCATCGGCGGTTTTTTCATCTCCCTGCTCGGCGGCAGCAGGGTTCAGATCGGCGGTCCGACCGG
This sequence comes from uncultured Flavobacteriaceae bacterium, assembly GCA_964350445.1. Classification (GTDB taxonomy): domain Bacteria; phylum Pseudomonadota; class Alphaproteobacteria; order UBA8366; family Aestuariispiraceae; genus Hwanghaeella. The sequence goes on along the minus strand of CAYGKA010000017.1, from coordinate 25,870 downwards.
CGCCTTCATCGTGGTCGTTTACGGCGTCATCGCCGATCACGGCTATGACGGACTGCTCTTCGCCACTTTCATGGCAGGGATCATATTGCTCATCGCCGGGTTCCTCAGGATCGGCAACCTCATCGCCTATGTCCCGGAAGCGGTGATCAACGGCTTTACGATCGGCATCGCCATCATAATCGCGAAAAGCCAGTTGGCCGATTTGCTGGGAATACCGGCCGCGTTCGAATGGTCCGACGCCGGGGCTGTGTTCAAGTCGGTCAATGTCGCCGCGGTCGCCATCGGTCTGTTGACCGGGGTCGCGATCGTTGGCCTGCGCAAGGCCTTCCCGAGGTTTCCCGGCCTTATCGTCGCGGTGGCCTTGTCCTCCACCTTGGTGGCCGTGGCGGGGTTCAACGTGGACACCATCGTGTCCCGCTTCGGCGAACTGCCGAACCACCTGCCCATGCCCAGCTTGCCGCCGGTGTCCTGGGACCGGTTCGTGGAGTTGTTGCCCTCCGCCTTCGTGATCGCCTTCCTGGCCGGGGTCGAATCTCTTCTTTCCGCGATGGTCGCGGACCGTGCCATCGGCGGGAAACACCGCCCCAACGCGGAAGTGATCGCGCAGGGAGCGGCCAATATCGCCTCCACCCTGTTCGGCGGGCTGCCCGCGACCGGCGCCATCGCCCGGACGGCGACGAATATCAGGGCCGGCGGGAAAACGCCGGTCGCCGGGATCGTCCACGCCTTCGTCATCCTGGCCGTGATGATGTTGGCCGCGCCGCTTGCCGGCTATCTGGCGATGCCCGCCATGGCGGCCCTGCTGATCCTGACCGCCTGGAACATGAGCGAGCCGCATCGCTGGCGCGGCTACTTGGCCGCCCCCGCCGCGGATCGACTGTTGCTTGTCGTGACCCTGGTCCTGACCGTGGCAGTGGATTTGACCGTGGCCATCGGGGTCGGCGTGGCATTGGGTCTTGCGATACGCTTGCGCCGCCGCAAGGTTCAGCCGGCGGAATGGCATACGCCCGACCGGTAGCCTGCAGACAAGGAGCAGGCCCGACCGGCGCGCCTGCTCGATCTAGTGAATCACGCCGCAGGCAACGCGTTCGCCCGCCTTTGGATCCGCCTCATAGCTGTCCGCCTTGGTATGCACGATCAGGGCCGACCCGTCCTCGTCCAGCAGCGAATAGCGGCCATCGTTGAGGGTGACACGGCGGTTGATGAAATCCGCCTTCGCGGTTCCGTCCTTCGCAACGAAGATATTGGGTAGATCGCCGGCATGGGCACCGGTTGGGGTCCGATAGCCATGCTTATTGAGGTCCGGCGCGAAATGGCCGCCCGCGGCATGGAAGCCGGGTTCGCACTTGCCGGTTTCGTGAATATGGAAGCCGTGCCAGCCGGAGGAAAGGTTCTTCAGATCCGCCGAGATCAAGACCCCGTTCGGCGTATTGGAAAGCGTCACGGTACCGGCAGGGTCTCCGGCGGCCGTTTTCATATCGACCGTCCCGGCCTGAGCCTGCGCACCGGCCATCCCCCCGGCAAAGGCGGCTGCGGCGATGGCAATTGTCAATTTGAGGGGTTTCATTCTGTCCTCCTTACGTTTGTGGTTGATTTTAGTCGTGTGGTCTTCGGACGACCGCTGCCCGGAAATTCACGTTTCAGCCATGTCCCGTGGGTCGTGCATGCCTTCCTTCACGCCCAAGCGGATCAAAAGAACATTCACCGGATAGGCGGCGATCAGGCCGCAAGTCAGCGAGACGACCAAGCCGCTCCAGAACAGGGGCTGTCCCATCGTTGCACCGCCTGAAATCCAGCGGTCCACCCCAATCGCGACGATTTCCATCACCGCGATACTGGGCGTTTCGGCATAGAGCGCGTCACGCAATGCCTCGCGGAAAGCGACCCCTTCCTGCATCATCGGACCGACCGTCAGGGTGACACCGGCCAGATAGGCCAGAACGAAACTGGTGATTGCCACAGGCCAGAAACCGAGGGAAAGCAGTCCAGCGGTTATGAAGACACCCGCGGCCTCCCCGGCGCCGCAGCCTGAATAGCAGTGTGCCACCGAACGGAAGGCGCGCCGCCAGATCGAGTCTCGGGCGATCTGTTTCCGGCCCGACCACGCATAGACGGCAAGCCCCAGCGGCCCCGAATACGCGACCGTCAGTATCCAGACTGCCTTCATAAGCCCGGCGATTTCCGGATTGGCGCGCCTCAGGTCCCGGACCAGCCATAGCAGGCAGACAGCCGCAATGGCCACCCACCCCAAAAGTGTCAGTGGAGAGGAAAGGAACCCGATCAAGACTGAACCCCGGCGGCAAATTTCGTCGAACGACCCGGGTGAACCGTCGCAGGGGGTTCAAAAAGCCCGCGTCCGTAACGAACGTCGGCCCCCTTGCACGCGAGCGAAAGCATGACTCTCTGTGCGACCATGCCGTGCATATGGGATGGTAAGATGATTTTCCAAGGAACGATTGGTCGTATGTTGCGCAAGATTCAGTCTCTCCGGGACCGCAACGCCCCGCGAAGAAGCGCCTGTTTTCGGCTCAAAACCGCAAGCAGACAGGAAACGAGCACCTTGCATTCGGTCAAAATTTATGTATGCATTCTGCATGCATAACATTCTGCTCAACAACAAACTCGGCGCCCTATGGAGCGTTTTGGATGCGTCGATGGCGCGGATGCTCGGCACCGACTCGCCGAGCACAGCGGCGACCGTGCTTACCTTGCATTTTCACGCCCCTCTGACCGGCACGGATTTGAGCCGCATTCTGGGCCTCTCGCAGCCGGCGACGGTGCGGCTGATCGACAAACTCGCCGATGCAGGGATGGTTGCCCGAAACGGCAAGTCCGAAGGCAAGGCCGTCGACATTGCCCTGACGGCAGCCGGCCAGACGCGGGCGGAGGCTATGCTGACTGCCCGCAGCGCCGCGATGGCGGACCTCCTCCGGCCCTTGACCGACGCGAAGCGCCAAGCACTGACCGGCCTGTTGGATGAGATACTTCACGATGCGGTCGAAACCGGCAGCCAAGCGCGTTTTCTGTGCCGGTTCTGCGATCACGGTGTCTGCGACGGCCCTGTCTGCCCGATCGGCTGCCGAGCGCGCGAGATCGCGTTGGAAAGAAAGGAGCGACCGACATGATTCTGGACCACGACGGAAAAGCACCAACCATTCACCCTTCCGCCCGGATCGCGCCGAATGCGACGATATGCGGAGCGGTCACCATCGGCGCCAACACGTCGATAGGCTTTGGGGCGGTGCTGACCGCGGAGTCGGGGCCTGTCGTGATCGGCGAGAATTGCGTCATCATGGATACCGCCGTGCTGCGTGGGGTTCGCGGCAACCCGTTGAGCCTGGGCGACAACGTGCTCGTCGGTCCGCGCGCCCATCTGACCGGGTGCAGGATCGAGGACAGCTGTTTCATCGCGACCGGCGCCTCGGTTTTCAACGGGGCACAGATCGGGGCCAACAGCGAGATCCGCATTAACGGTATCGTGCATCTTCGCACCGTTCTGGAACCCGGAACCACGGTGCCGATAGCCTGGGTGGCCGTCGGCGACCCTGCCGCGATTTTGCCTCCGGACCGGCATGACGACATCTGGGCGGTTCAGAAGGGGTTGGACTTTCCCAAGCATGTCTTCGGCATGGACCGCCCCGCCGTGGGCGAGAGCATGATGCCCTCCGTCATGCCGCGTTACGCCAAGGCACTGGGCCGCCACAGGGACGACGCGGCCATCGAGTGAAGGGTCAGTACATCAGGCCGAAATAGCCCTGAATCTTTTGGAACAACCGGTCGGCCGCGGTTTGGCGTTCGCGCTCCATATCCTGCGGCGGAAGGCCTTCCATCAGCTTGCGGTCGTTCAACATCTGCCGTTCCGCGAGCGCCAGGCTGAGCTGACGGACAAGGTCTTCGCTGTCCTCCAGGAAGGACCGTATATCCTCCTTGGATATCTGAAACACCATGGCATCGACACTGGGAATGACCGTTGCCGCGCGCCGCGCGCCGGTCAACAGGGACATTTCGCCGAAGAACATGCCGGGCGTCAGATGCCCGACCATCAGCCGGTCGCCGTCCTCGTTATCGATGAAAACGTCCAGGTAACCTTCCCGGATCAGGAACAGGGAATCCCCTTCCTCCCCCTGCCGGACGATCGGCTCGCCCCGGATGCAGAGCCGTTCCCGCATACGGCTGCGCAGCTTTTCCAACTCCTCGTCGCTCATCGTATCGAACAGATGCACGTCGTGCAGGAAGACCACGTCCCGCTTCTGGGGGTCATATTCGGCGTCGTCCTGGATCGACCGGGTCAGATCCAGCATGTCGTGCGGCACCCGGAGCCCGGCGAAATGCAGGTTGCGCAGAACATTGTGGGCGACCTTGTGGCGGATCGGTCCGAAATCCTCATGCCGCGGCACCCAGAACCGGACCTGCCAATTGATGCCCCGCGACGTGTACTCCTTGACGCGAATGTTGGGTGGATGCGGAACCGCCGCCGATTCGTCGACCTGGTTGACGGCCGACAGCAGGATCCTTTCCGCCTGAAACACCGTGACGTCATAACCGAGTACAATTTGGAACTCGGCGCGGAAATAGTCTTCCGGCCAATTGAAGTTCGTGAACGGATGGGTCGCGAGATAGGTGTTCGGGATGATCACCCCGGTGTGATCCTTGGTCCGCAGCTTGGTCGCCCGCCAGTTGATTTCAACGACCTTCCCGATGGTCCCGTCGTCAATCTGGATCCAGTCGCCGATATTGATTGGGCGCTCCAGTCCCAAGGCGATTCCGGTGAAGACGTCCGAGATCATGTAGCGCAACGCGAATCCGATGACCGCGATGACGATGCCCGACGTGGTCACGAAGGCGGACACGGCAACGTCGAAAATAACACTGAGCGTCACGATCAGGGCGGTCAGCCAAACCAGGAATGCCGTGATGTCGATCAGCAGCGTCGGCACTTCGGCTTCCGCCCGCGACGCCACCCAGCCCTGCCAGAAATAGTGCCGGAGGGCGAAATTGGCGGTCATCGCCCCGGAAATGAATAGGAAGACCCCGACCACTTGGCGGGCGATGGAAAGAACCGATCCTGGCATTGTCGGGTCGGCACCAGGAATCACATCGTGCCAAAGCTCGTAAAGCAGATAGAGCAACACGGTCGCAATGAACCGTGTCAGCAACACGATTCCGTTGCGCCGAGCCCGATTTTTCAGCGCTTTCGTCCGTCTATCGACCATTTTGGCTTTCCGCCGTTTCCTCCGAGGAGAAGCACGCTAGTACAGCAACAGCGACGCTGAAAGAGGAACCGGAGCCCGGCGCATCATTCTACCCTGCACAAGAACACAGCCTGTTCCTTAGTCGCACAGGGATCAGGGTTGATTTACGATAGGCCCCGCCCCAAAATCCTTTCGGAAGAAGCGGCGAGATCGAACAGCCGACACAACCGACGGGGTGCGCCGAGGGCCGACTGGGCCCTCTACCATCAAGACAACGCAGCGGAACGATCCGAAATCGGGGAAATTCCGCTTTTTAAAATCTGGCTCATTGTTTAACGCAAGGGAGGGCATGGTATGCCGACCGTTTCCATGACGGTGAACGGCAAGTCCGTTTCGGGTGAAGTCGAAGCGCGGACGTTGCTGGTTCAGTTTATTCGCGAAAATTTGGGGCTTACGGGCACGCATGTCGGTTGCGACACCAGCCAATGCGGCGCGTGTGTCGTGCATGTCGACGGCAAGTCGATGAAGTCCTGCTCTCTTTTGGCGGTTCAGGCCGACGGCGCCTCGGTAACGACCATCGAAGGCCTGGCCGACGGCGAGACGCTGCACCCGATGCAGGAAGCCTTCCGCAACAACCATGGCCTGCAATGCGGTTTCTGCACCCCCGGCATGGTGATGAGCGCGGTCGACCTTGCCAATAACAACAAGAACCCGAGCGAAGAAGAAATCCGGGAATGGCTGGAAGGCAACATCTGTCGCTGCACCGGCTACCACAACATCGTCAAGTCCATCAAAGAGGGCGCCGCGAACATGTAACCGCGGCCCCCATGGTAAGGGGCTTAGGGGAGAAGACCGGCAAACCGGCGCTCCCAAGCCGACTGCGTGTAACAACGTGACGGCGCCCATACCCCCAGCCCGAAGCGGGCGGCGGGACGAGCGACGTCCAGGGAGGTAGATGGTAAAATGAGCGAGACAGGCATTGGCGCTTCAGTGAAGCGCGTGGAGGACTACCGCTTCTTGACCGGACGCGGGACCTATACGGACGATATCAACCAACCGGGCCAGACTTACGCGTATATCCTGCGCAGCCCGCACGCCCATGCGAAGATCAATTCGATCGACACATCCGCCGCGGCGTCCGCGCCCGGCGTCGTCGCGATCTTCACCGGCGCGGATATGGAAGTCGGTTCCCTGCCCTGCGGCTGGCAGATTCACAACAAGGACGGTTCGCCGATGGCGGAACCGGGCCATCCGCCGCTGGCGCAAGGGAAGGTCCGCCATGTCGGCGACCAGGTTGCCGTCGTCATCGCGGAAACCCTCTCCGAAGCCCGCAACGCGGCCGAATTGATCGAGGTCGACTACACGGAACTTCCCGCCGTCGTAAACATGAACAAGGCGATGGAGAGCAGCACGCTGGTGCATGACGATGTCGCCAACAACCTATGCTACGACTGGGAACTGGGCGACGAAGGCGAAGTCGACAAGGCAATCGCCGGGGCGCATCACGTGACCACGATCGACATCGTCAACAACCGGCTTGTGCCCAACGCGATGGAGCCGCGCGCGGCGATCGGGTCGTTCAACCGGGCAACGGGGGAATACACCCTCTACACCACCAGCCAGAACCCGCATGTCATCCGACTGCTGATGGGCGCTTTCGTACTGCAGATCCCCGAGCACAAGCTGCGCATCGTGGCCCCGGATGTCGGCGGCGGATTCGGATCGAAGATCTACCATTACGCCGAGGAAGCCATCGTCACCTGGGCGGCGCCGAAAGTCGGACGGCCGATCAAGTGGACGGCCGACCGGTCGGAAGCCTTCATCACCGACGCCCATGGCCGCGACCACATCACCAACGTCAAGTTGGCATTGGACGCAAACGGCAAATTCTTGGCGCTGAAGGTCAACACCAAAGCGAATATGGGCGCTTACCTGTCCACCTTCGCGACCTGCGTTCCGACCTATCTCTACGCCACCTTGCTGGCGGGCGTGTACACGACGCCGGTGATCTATGCCGGTGTGAAGGCGATCTTCACCAATACCGTGCCGGTCGACGCCTATCGCGGCGCGGGCCGCCCGGAAGCGAGCTACCTGATCGAACGGGTGGTCGATCGGGCCGCGCGTGAAATGGGAATTCCGCAGGACGAAATCCGCCGGAAGAATTTCATCCCGCGGGACGCCTTCCCGTATCAGACCCCGGTCGCCCTGCAGTATGACAGCGGCGACTACGAAGCGACGCTGAACTCCGCGATGAAGCATGCCGATGTGGCCGGTTTCGCCGCGCGCAAGGCCGCTTCGGAAGCAAAGGGCAAACTCCGCGGCTTGGGGTATTCCACCTATGTGGAGGCCTGCGGCATCGCGCCGTCGGCCGTCGTCGGATCGCTCGGTGCGCGCGCCGGTCTGTTCGAGAGCGCTAATGTCCGAGTCAACCCAACCGGTTCAGTGACGATCTTCACCGGGTCCCACAGCCATGGCCAGGGGCACGAGACAACCTTCGCGCAATTGGTCTCGGAAACGCTTGGCCTGCCGCTCGATCAAATCGAGATCAGCCACGGCGACACCAACAAGGTCGCCTTCGGCATGGGCACCTACGGCTCGCGCTCGCTCGCGGTCGGCGGTGAAGCGCTGATGAAGGCGATGAACAAGATCGTCGACAAGTCGAAGAAGATTGCAGCCCATGTGCTCGAAGCCGCAGAAGCGGATATCGAGTTCAAGGACGGCAAGTTCACCGTTGCCGGAACCGACAAGGAAATGACATTCGGCGAAGTCGCGCTGACCGCCTATGTTCCCCACAACTTCCCGCACGACACGCTGGAACCGGGGTTGGAGGAACAGGCCTTCTACGATCCGATGAACTTCACCTATCCGGGCGGCTGTCACATCGTCGAAGTGGAAGTCGATCCGGAAACCGGTGTGGTCAAGATCGACCGGGTCACAGCGTCCGACGATGTCGGCCGTGTCATCAACCCGATGATCGTCGCCGGACAGACCCATGGCGGCCTTGCACAAGGTATCGGGCAGGCTCTGCTGGAAGGCTGTATCTACGACGACAACGGCCAGCTGTTGACCGGGTCCTACATGGATTACGCGATGCCCCGGGCGGACGATCTGCCCAATTTCGACACATCCAACGAAGTGACGCTTTGCGCGCACAATTCGCTGGGCGTGAAAGGCGTCGGGGAAACCGGAGCGATCGGCTCGCCGCCGGCGGTAATCAACGCCATCGTCGATGCGTTGAGCGCCCATGGCGTTACCGACATTTCCATGCCCGCCACGCCGCAAAAGGTATGGCAGGCAATCCAAGGCGCGAAAGCGGCCGCGGAGTAACCAAGGCAAGCGACGTTTCGTCGAGACGTCTCGTTAAGGAGAAGACAGGATGTACGACTTCAACTACCACAAACCCGGTTCTCTTGCCGATGCAGCGGCCGCCATCGCGGGTGCGGAAGACGGCAAGCTGGTCGCCGGTGGGATGACCTTGGTCCCGACCATGAAGCAACGGCTTGCCGCCCCCAGTGACCTCGTCGATCTGGGCGGCATTTCGGAGCTCAGCGGTATTACCGCCGGCGGCGGCACGGTAACCATCGGGGCGATGACGACGCATGGGGCCGTAGCGGCCTCGGCGGATGTCAAAGGCGCGATTCCGGCTCTCGCGGCACTGGCCGACAATATCGGCGACCCGCAGGTCCGTAACCGCGGCACCATCGGCGGCTCCATCGCCAACAACGACCCGGCGGCCGATTACCCGGCTGCTCTGGTCGCGCTTGGCGCCACCGTGGTCACCAACAAACGCGAATTGGCCGCCGACGATTTCTTCACAGGCCTGTTCGATACGGCGCTGGATGAAGATGAAATCGTCACCGCCATCAAGTTTCCGGTTCCGGAAAAGGCCGCCTATATGAAGTTCGCCAACCCGGCGAGCCGCTATGCCATGGTCGGCGTTTTCGTCGCCAAGGGCCCTGCGGGTGTGCGCGTCGCCGTGACGGGCGCGGGCGACGGCGGTGTCTTCCGGGTGGCGGAAATGGAATCGGCGCTTTCCGGCAACTTCTCGGCGGACGCGATTTCAGGCATTTCGGTCTCTCCGGATGGTCTGAACAGCGACATCCACGCCAGCGCCGAATACCGGGCGCACCTGATCGGCGTGATGGCCAAGCGCGCGGTCGCCGCCGCAGGCTAATCGCTCAAGGCACAGCGGATTCGGGAAAGGGCGGCATCGCAATGCCGCCCTTTTTCTTTTTTTATGCCCCCGGGCAATTCGGATGGCTTGCCCCCCGCCTACAGAAGCGGTTCATCCGACGGATGACCGGGAATGTCGTTTCGGTCGATGTTCCAGGCGATGCTGATCCGGTGATCGTCACCGATATGCGGCGTGACGTAATGCGTCACGAAGCTGGGGAACAGAACCATCGTGCCCGGGTTAAGCGGCGGGAAGACCTGCGAAGTCACCAGCCCTTTCGCGGTCGGGCAGCAGCGCGCCACGCGCGGGTCGGTTATGCCCAGCGCTCCGTTGTAGTTCCTGCGGTCTTCCTCGCTCGGCGGAACCAGATGATAGACGACGCTCACCTCCGTCCGGCGATGGGCATGGGGACCGATGAAATCCCCCCGCCGATAGACATTGCCCCACACATCGTCGATGAAGGCCGTCTCGGCGCCCGTGATCTTCCGGAACGCGGCCTTGGCGCGCGCGCTCAAGAGCTTCATCGCCGGACAGTCCCAATCGCCGATATCGCGGATCTTGGCGCCTCCGCCGCCTTCCCAGCGGTTGGGCTCGGTCTCACGGAACCGTCTTTCCGATTCCAGAAGCTTCGGTTCCAGAACAGAGCGGATGACATCGTTGTCGTTGAAAACGGTCGCGCAGACCAACGGATCCAGATGCTTCAGCCCCAATCCGTTCGGCCAAACCGGCACCGCATGCGGCCCGATATACATTGTCTCGTCTTTGGAGGGATCGGTCATCGGGCCCTGTTTTTGACGCTGCACTTTGATCACGGTTTCGTGAGTGAAGTGAGTATTCGCCAGACCGTCAAGCAAGAACTGTTTTTAACTCATTGTAAATAAATGATTTTTCTATTTATTTTGCACCGCAAACCACTAATGCCGCAGAGATTCTGTGGTTATCTGCCAGAACGCAGTGCGGCGCAGCACGCTTAGAATACCCATGGGTCCGGAACGAATTATCGCTGGACGCGCCGGCTCATCAGCGGCCGTGCGCGTTCAGGGCTGGCATGACGTCCTCAGAGGGAGAGATTGAGCGTTTGCTGGCCCGCGGCTTCCAGGGCCGCATGATCGCTCAACGCCGGCAAAGGCAAATTCAGTTGTTCGACAATGGAGTCGACAGCCCGCACTTCATTCGAGGGCTCCGGCGGCGACTCGAACAACCGCACCGTGGTGGACTGTTTGCAGCGTAGCACCTGGTCGCCAAAATCGGGGTCGTCGGCCCATTCGATCATATGGCGCAATTCCCCCCAGGCAACCAACGGCACGACCAAGGTCAATGTCGCGTTCCCATGCCGGGCATGCAGATGCATGCTGTCTACGTCATGCACCGTATGAAACACGGTAGCCCCCGCGATCAACTCAAGCGCTTCCTGCGCCCGTGTCGACAACGCCCTTTTGACCCTTACCATTGCGGCACCATTCTGGTTCTCCCCACCTTCCGATCACACCCGCAACAACCCCCAACGGCCACATCGCGTGCAATCGCCAAGCAAACCGCCGTTTTCGGCAGCTTGTGGAATCACCATACCCGAATCGATTCGTTCGCCAAACTCTTTTTCAGAAACCGCATAAGAGTCAGCTAGTTAAAGCTTTTTTCTCTGATAATGGCGGAACGCGAACCTTCGAGCGACTCCACCGTGACGACATTTCCATCGTGCCAATGGCTTCGGTCGATCATGCCGATCGCGACATTCGTCCCGAAATCCGGCGACCATGCAGCGGAGGTTACCTGACCGATCCGGATACCGTCCGCCGTCACGGCCCATTCACCCGCACAGGGCGGCAAGGCCGGACCATCGATGGCCAGACTGCGTATCATTCGAAGCGGGCCTTCATCCCTCTCCCGCAACAGCGCGTCACGCCCGATGCAGGTTTCGGCGGCGTCCAGATCGCAGAACTTTCCGAGGCCGCATTCGAAGGGAGAGTTTTCCCGCGTCATATCGTTGCCATAGGAAAGCAGGCCCGATTCAACCCGCTCGATGATATTCGGCCCGCCCGCCCGAACGTCGAGGTCCGCGCCGGCGGCGAACAAAGCATCCCATAGCGGTTCGCCGAGATCTGATCCCTCGACATAAATCTCGAACCCGCCCTGTTTCGAATAGCCGGACCGAGCGATGCGCAGATTTCGCCCACCAAACTCAAAATCACCAAACCGGAAGAAGCGGACATCCCGGACGGCATCGCCGAAGACCCGCGCCATCAGCGTGTCCGCCATCGGGCCCTGGACCGCGAGGGGGGAAACGTCGGGCTCCGTCACCTCGACGTCGAAGCCCGCGCCGATCGCGATGCCCTTGATCCACAGAAGCAAGTCGCTATCCGCCAGGGAAATCCAGAAACGATCATCCGCAATCTTCAATGCCACAGGGTCGTTCAACATGCCGCCCTTGTCGTCGACTACGGGAATGTAGCGGCACTGCCCGACAGTCATCCCCTCCAAATTTCGGGGCGTCAGCATGCGCAACAGGCGCTTTGCGTCGGGGCCGGCAATCTCGACCTGCCGTTCGCAGGCAACGTCCCATACCTGAACGTGCTGCTTCAGGTGACGACAGTCTTCCTCGGCCGACTGAAACATCGTCGGCAGGCGCATGTGGTTGTAGACAGTATAGGCCTGAACGCCCGACGCATCGACGCGACGGCTGAACGGCGTTACACGCAAACGCCGGGAAAGCGACAGATATGGCGACATCGCACCCACTCCGAAATCCAAGAAACCCAACCGTCTTCGGAGCCATTCGGTCTCTGACGATGCGTGCAACAAATCGTCGAAGTTGGGTTTCCGTCAAATCACGGATGCGACATTAGATTTTCGTAATAGCGACAAGATACGCGGGACCCACAGTCAGATGAATTTTACTTACAGGGCCGGTTGAAGGCACGCCGGTCCGGTCCACTGACCGGCCAATGCTCGGCCCTGTCATGAAAGCTTCATTTGTTCATTTCAAGGATCCTTGAAATAGGGCGCTTATGGATACGGAAACTGCGGTCACGAAATTGGGCGCCCTGTCTCACAAGCATCGTCTGAATACGTTCCGACTGTTGATAGAAGCAGGGCCGAAAGGCATTGCAGCAGGCCGCTTGGCGGACCGTTTAGGCCTGACAGGCCCCAACATGTCGTTCCATCTTCGCCTGCTTGAAAACGCCGGTCTGATTCATTCCAACAGGGATCAACGGAAAATCTTCTATGCCATAGACATTCGGGGTATCCGCGACCTGATCGCCTACCTAACCGACGACTGCTGCGGCGGCCGGCCCGAGTTGTGCGGTATTTCAGCGCTGGATGGTGAGAAAAAGTATCTACAGCCCTCTCAAACGGAGGAGCCTTGTCAAAGGGGATCAAGAAGATGAACAGCCGAACCTTCAATGTTTTGTTCCTGTGTACGGGAAACTCCATCCGCAGCATTATGGCCGAAGCCATTCTGAACCGGGAAGGAGCGGGCAAATTCGCGGGTTTCAGCGCAGGCAGCCAACCCGCCGGAGAGGTTCATCCCCGTGCCCTATCGCTCTTGAAGACACTCAACCACCCCACAAAAAAAACCTTCGGTCCAAGTCGTGGGAGGCGTTCGCAAAGGAGGACGCGCCGGAGATGGATTTTGTCTTTACCGTCTGCGACAGCGCGGCCAACGAGGTTTGTCCCGTTTGGCCAGGACAGCCAATGTCCGCGCATTGGGGCGTCCCCGACCCCAAATCGCTGGAAGGATCCGAAGCGGAAGTCGCCGCCGCGTTCGCGGATACATACCGGATGCTCGCCAACAGGATTTCGATTTTCATCAACCTGCCGCTGGGCTCACTCGACAAGTTAACCCTGCAAAAGCGCCTGGATGAAGTCGGCAAAGCCCTATGAGGGGTTACTTACCGGGCCCACGGTCCGCGCGCGGGTTGCGACCGAAAAATTCACGGTAGCTTTTTGCGAAATGTGAGGCGGAGACAAACCCGCTGGCCAGGGCGACTTCAAGGATAGGCAGCGTCGTCTGCCGCAGCAGCAACTGCGCCTTATGCATTCTGAGTGAAAAATAGTATTTGCGCGGCGTGGATCGAAGATATTTCTGAAAAAGCCGTTCCAACTGACGCGTCGACAACCGGACGGCGGCGGCGATCTCGTCCCGGTTCAACGGGTTTTCCAAGTTCTCTTCCATCAATCCGATCGACGCCAAGAGCTTCGGATGGCTGACGCCGATCCGCGACCGCAAGTCCATGCGCTGGTCTTCGTGCGGTTGGCGGATCTGTTTGACCAGGAACCAGTCGGTGACGCGGGTCGCCACGGTGTGACCGAGTTGCCGCTCGATCAAATGCAGCATCATATCCATGGCCGCGGTGCCGCCGGCGCAGGTCACAACGGGTCCGTCTATCTCAAACAATTCCGCCGAAATATCGAGATGCGGGAAATCTTCCCGCAAACCGTCCGCATGCTCCCAATGGATGGTCGCCTTTCGGTTATCGAGAATGCCGGCTTTCGCGAAGATGTAGGACGCGGCCGACACGCCGATCACGGTGACGCCACGACGGACGATCCGGCGCAACCAATTGATCGTATTCGGGCATTTGGCGTTCTCCGCATGCAGTCCCGCGACGACGACGACCGCATCAAAATCGTCGCCGCCGACGGCGGCATCGGGCACCACTGTCAAACCGCTGCTGCTGTTCACGGGCTGGCCGTCTTCCGACAGCAACGTCCATTGAAAGATTTTGTTTTCCGTCTGCAGGTTCACTGCCCGGAGCGGTTCCAGAGACGAGGCAAAGCCCATCAGAGGGAAATCCTCGACCAGGACAAACCCGAACTTCTGCGGCAATTTCTCAGGGAGGGCGTCGAACAAAGTCATTGGCAAAGACGGATACCCATATCACGGACCTGAAACCATACCGTGTTGGGGGGCACGGACAAGCGGTTTCAAGCCAATCGCAGAAGGAATGTGGTGGGGCCCCAATTGCCGAGATACACGGCACGAAACCATCGATATGGGGGAGCGATGGTGTCAGAGATAAGCGGTATCAGGGATCGCCGTCGCCGATTTCGATCCGACGCCGGTTGATGTAGTCGTCCAACGCCTCACGCCGTCCGGGATCCATCGGCGGTTCGCGATAGTCTTCCAGAACCTGCTGCCACAGCCCGGTCGCCCGTTCGGTGGCAGACGCCCCGCCTGCTTCCTCCCAGGCCTGGCTGTTGCGCCAGTCGGACAGCAGAGGTTGATAGAAGGCATTTTCATACCGCGCCATCGTATGAGGCGACCCGAAGAAATGTCCGCCCGGGGCGACATCGGCGATTGCTTCCAGACCGAGCGCCTCTTCGGAGGTATCGATTGGGGTCAGAAGCTCCATCATGTGCTGCACCAGTTCGACATCGAGCACGATCTTTTCGAAGGAGGCGACAAGCCCTCCCTCCAGCCATCCAACTGCATGATAGACCAGATTGCCATGTCCGAAGACGGCGCCTGTCAACGCCATCTCCGTCTCGTAGGCCGCTTGCGCATCGACGGTATTGGAGGCGTTGCAAGCACTGGTCCGGTGCGGCAGGCGATAGCGCCGCGCGAACTGGGCGCCGGCCATATTCGCCTTTGCGTTCTCCGGCGTTCCGAATGTCGGCGCGCCGGAGCGCATGTCCACATTCGACGTGAAGGCGCCGTAGACGACCGGCGCACCAGGGCGGACCAACTGCGTCAGCGTGATGCCGAGAAGCGCTTCCGCATTCTGCTGGGCCAGCGCGGCGGCCATGGTGACCGGCGTCATCGCCCCCATCAGCGTGAAGGGCGTCACGATGGTCGCCTGGTTATGGCGGGCCAGCATCATGGCGCCATGGGCCATTTCCAAGTCCAACTTGCGGGGCGAGTTGATGTTTATGTTGCCGATGACGGACGGGTTTTCCGCCAATGCCTCGACCGAAACACCACGGATGATGGACGTCATCTCGATCAGGTCGCGGATACGGCCGCCGCCGATCGGCACGCCGCTGATGATCTTATCGGTCAGGGTCAGCGCCGCCCGGTAGGTGTCGAGATGCCGGCTGTTCGCGGGCAGTTCGTTGGGGGGCGCAACCTGATTTCCCATGAAGTGGACGCAGTTGAAGCTCTGCGCGAATTTCATCAGGGTTTCGAAATCGCGCATGTTTCCGGAACGGCGCCCCGCGATGCGGTCATGGACATTGGGCGCGCCGGAAACGAATCCGAAATTGATCCGGTTGCCGCCTATGGTGATGGCGCGTTCGGGATTGCGGGGGGTGAGCGTGAAGGATGACGGCGCGGTCGCAAGCGCCTGTTCGACCAGGCCGCGATCCAGACGGACGATCCCCGTTCCCGCATCCACGGCGGCGCCGGCTTCGCGGAACAGCGCCTGGACATCCTCTCCCATCACCTCAATCCCGAGGTTTTCGAGGATGTTCAGGGAAGCCAGATGGATGGCCTCCAATTGGTCCGCACTCAGCGGTTCCATCGGAGGATAAGGATTGTCGACCTTACGCCACGGCAATTGCGGTACCGTGCCCTGCCCCTGCTTCTGTCGCCGCTCCCGTCTCGCCGTCCGCGCCATTTGGCCCGCTCCCTTCCTGTCGCACCCACAAGCTCGGGCACACAAAATCAAGTCCCCACAAGCTGGCGCGTCGGCCCGGGGGGAGATGGTTCGAAAACGACCCTTTCTGGCCCGTTACCTTGGGACGAGCGACAGCATCGGCGGCCCGGATTACGTCTGGCCGCCGATCCAAGCGGTGATCAATGCGTGTCGATCTGGGGGGCGCCGTCGGCGATTTCGTAGTAGCTGCCCTTGTCGGCGACGAATATGTGCTTTCCGACTTCAAGCCCGGTCGTATCGTCGAGGCAGCCGGCGGCGATGCCGATGCCGTCCTCATTATTCATTCGGTAAAACAGGCTTGATCCACAGGCTTTACAGAAGCCCCGCTTGGCGAAGGTCGAGGACGCATACCATTCAAGCCCTTCGTCTTCCAGAAAGGTGAGCGCCGCCATGGGGGCGTGCGTCGAGGCCCAGATATGCCCGCTGGTCCGCCGGCATTGTGAACAATGACAGACGGTCACCGATGGCCTGACCTCGGCCACCTCGAAACGAACTTTCCCACATTCGCATCCGCCTTTGACCATTTCGATATTTTCCTTCTCTTGCCCGCCATCGGGCTCAAACACATCAAACGCGCCGTCTCGAACCCCCGGACGGAACGCCGCTAAATCCTGCTTCCGGCCCGGGCCTGCGACATCAGGCTGCTGACCTCGCGGTCCGGCACCGCATCTGCCGCATAGGTGAAGGTGCCTTCGGTCAGAACTTCCTGCGCCGCGCGTTTCAGCGCCCCGAGAGCGGCACGCGCAAATGAGCCGCCGACACTGATCCTGCTGACCCCCACACCCGATAGTTCGGCCACGCTGTGAGACCCGCCCTGCAACCCCATGACGACATTGACCGGCTTGTCCACTTCCCGGCACACGGTCGCAATCGCGTTTATGTCCGGCAAGCCCGGCGCGTAGAGCACATCCGCCCCCGCGGCCGAGAAGGCCTGCAACCGTGCGATCGTATCTTTCAGGTCAGATCTGCCCCAAAGGTAGTTTTCCGCCCGCGCGGTGAGGAGGAAAGGCAGCCCGGCGGATGCTTCGGCGGCGGCGGCAATGCGATCGACCGACGCATCGATGTCATAAACCGGGTTGTCCGGATCGCCTGTGGCATCCTCGATCGACCCGCCGACAAGCCCGACGCCTGCGGCCATCCTGACCGTTTCCGCGCAAACCTCCGGCGCCGCGCCGAACCCGTCTTCCAGGTCCGCGGATACCGGCAGTTCCGTCGCCTCGACGATGGCGCTCGCATTCGCCAACAATTCCGTCCGACTCAATCCGGCGAATGAGTCGCGGCGCCCGACCGAGAATGCATAGCCGGCACTGGTCGTGGCGAGTGCCTGGAAGCCCATCGCGCTCAATATCCGGGCGGACCCGGCATCCCATGGATTGGGAATCACGAAAGCGGAGCCGCTATGATGCAGGGATTTGAAGTGTTCGAATTTTTCAACTGCCGACGTCATTGCGTTGCCTTTCCGCCCCCATTTTTCAAAAAGAACAATAAGGGAACAAATGATGCAAAACAAGGTGTGTCGACTGCTGTGGGATCACCGATCCAGGGCGGCGGCCGCGGCCGCCTTGGCGGCGCCGCGACGTCGTTCAGACTCACGGATGGCGATATAGGTCGCGCCGCCGAAGATCATCAAACCGCCGATCCAGGTAAAGAAGTCGGGGAATTCGCCGAAGGCCAGATACCCGATGACCGCGGCCCAGATCAGCTTCAGGAAGTCCAGCGGCATGACCTCGCTGGTGTCACCCAGCCTGAGTGCCTCGGTCATCGTCCATTGGGCGATGGCGCCAACGAAGCCGACACCGGCCAGCCAGGCGAACTGCTCCGGCGTAGGCCATTGCCATACGAACAATGCCGGCCCCAGGGAGAGCGGCGCCATGATCAGGCCCATATAGACCGTGATGGTGAGGCTGGATTCCGTCCGGCCCAAGACCTTGATGACCATCAGCGCCATCGCCCACAGCACGGAGGACAGCAAAACGGCCAGCATGCCGTAATCCAACTCGGCGAAACCGGGCCGGATGATGACCAGGGCGCCCGCAAAACCGATCAGGATCGCGGCCCAGCGGCGGGCGCGGACCACCTCGCCCAGCAGCAGCATCGCCAGCGTCGTGGCGAAGATCGGCGCGCTGAAGCCCAAGGCGGAAACAGTGGCCAGCGGCGTCACCGACAAGGCGTAGAAGAAGGTGAACATGGCCCCGATATTCAGAACCCCGCGCAACGTGAGAAGGCCGATACGCTGCGTCCGCAGCGGGGTGAAGCCATAGCGCAGGAACATCGGCAGCAACGCCACTACACCGAAGAAATTCCGGAAGAAGGCAACTTCGAAAAAATGCAGTTCCTGGGTGATGTGTCGGACAAGCGCGTGCATCGTCGAGAACGCGACGGTCGCCACCAGCATCCAGGAAAGGGCCCGCAGTGTCTGGCGCGCGGAACGTCCCAACGTATCGGTCGTCATGAAATATCGGATCCAATCGTCGAACGGCACGGCGTGGGCACCGTGCGCAGTGTTCCGTTTTCGTACAGACAGCTTTAGCACTTGGCGATAGACGCCGCGGCACAACAGTTATGATGTTTCCCGGCGCGCCCGGCCGGAAATCGGCCGGCGTCAGTTCGGAATGGCCAACGGCGCCTCGACCGGCCCCGCCAATTCTTCCAGTTTCGCGATCAGGCCATCGACCCCCTGACGCGCCAGGATCGCCTGGAAATCGTCATGCTGCGTCTTCAGGATGCTGACATTGGCGACCAGCGCGTCGATGATCACAAAGCCGAAGAAACTGTTGTCCTTGCGGCGGATGCGCAAGCCGACCTTCTTCTGATCGGGGCCCGGCTTGCCGAGCAGCAGCTTCACGAGATAGTCGCCGCCATACGGCCGTACCTGTTCGATTTCGAAACCGCCGGCCCAGGTATGCCCCGAGGTGAAATCGTAGACCGACAGGAAGAGCTCCTTATACAGCGCTTGATAGGTCTCATATTGCTCCGGCGCCATCTGGTCCTTGTAATTGCCGACGACAAAGCGGGACATGACGTCGAAATCGACGATAAAGCCCAACATGCCGCGGAACTTCTCCAGCCGCTCCGCCATGCTCTGTTCGCTGCGTCCCATCAGCAGGCTGCTGTTCTGGCGCAGTTCGGTCATCATCTTCTGGGCTTTTTCGATCGCCGCGCGGGCGGCTTCGTCATCGGTCATCAGCGACCGGTTCTGGACCGCCTTGGCCGCGCCCGGTTTCTTCAACTCGAACAAACGGTTCTTGGCGAGTGAGCCGAAAATGCCTTCTTCCGAGTACCGATCGAGATAGGCCTGGAAGTCGGCGGCGGTATCGCTTGCCTGAATGGATTGCCAGAAGATCACTTCGTCGTTCACCGCGCTGCCGGTCGATTGGCCGCCCGCGGGCGGCAAAGCGGCCAGCTCGACCCGCTCGGGCTGACCATCGATGCCGCCGGCGAAACTGAACGACCCGGTCAGGCTGGAACTTTCCCAGGGTACCTGTTCCTCGCTGGTCCGATCCATGACGCGCACGCGCACCTGCTTAAAGGCTTCCTCGACCGAAAGACCCGGCGTCCGTATCGCCCTGGCCAGCGCGAAGGTATAGGGGCTGTTCCGTCCTTCCCCGTCCGTGGCGACCTGGCCAGGCGAGGTCGAATAGGCGATCAACGTGCCGCTCGGCGCGTCCATCCGGGCAAGACCCTGGCTGACGGACCGGTAGGATGCTTCGAACGGATTGTTCCGGCAGGCGTCCAGGACAACGATGTTCAGGCGGTTCCCGGCCTCGTCCATCGCCTGCAGAATCGTTTCTGCCCGGATGCTTTCGATATCGACATCCTTCTCGCGCTTCACCGTCGCGTCGACCGGCATTAGATAGTTGGTGCCGTTCGCCTGTAGGCCATGACCGCTGTAGTAGAACAGACCGACGGTATCGGGACCCTTGGAAAGCAGGACATCGCCAAAATCCAGCACGGCGCGCTTCATATCCTTCTGGTCAAGGTCGTAATATTCGAAAACCGTGAAGCCGACAGCTTTCAGGGATTCGGTTATCAGCCGCGCATCGCTGATGGGATTCTTCAGCGGACTGGTATTCGTATAGGCGCCGTTGCCGATGACGAGGGCGATCCGCTCTTCGGCCCATGCCGTGCCGCCCAGGACCGCTTGATGGGCCATGGCGGCGCAAAATCCGGCGACCAAAAATAGGTAACGCATTGCAAAACCGTGTGTTATTTCGTGTGCACAGGCAAAGTTACCAGCGAAGGGCCGACGTTGACTAGGGGCGATTCGTAAAACGCTGCGTATCCAGGCAACGGCGAAAGAACAGGCGCGGTAAACCGCTATGGCGCTTCCCGCTCCAGGGCGGTAGAACGCCATCAGTCATTCAATCGCCGTTCAGGGAGGAAATAGGTGAGCGTCACCATCTATCACAATCCACGCTGCTCCAAATCGCGCCAGACCCTGGCCTTGCTGCAGGATAAGGGGATCGCCCCCGACATCGTCGAATATCTGAAGACGCCGCCGAGCGCCGGGGAAATCGCCGCCCTCCTGAAGAAACTGGGGCTCGACGCGCGCGCGCTGATGCGGACCAAGGAAGCCGTCTACAAGGAACTCGGCCTGGCCAAGGTCGACGACGAAACGGCGCTGATCGCGGCCATGGCGGAAAATCCGGCCCTGATCGAGCGGCCCATCGTCATCAACGGATCGAAGGCCGCCCTGGGCCGCCCACCCGAACAGGTGCTGGAGATCCTCTGAGATGTCCGACCCGGTCCTTTTCGAGCAGGACGGCCATGTCGTCACCCTGACCTTGAACCGCCCGGCGGAGCTGAACGCGTTTTCCGACGAGACGATGATCGAAGCCTTCATCACCGCGATAGAGCGCGTGAAGGCGGACGGGGATGTGCGCGCCGTTGTGCTGACCGGCGCGGGCAAGGCCTTTTCCGCAGGCGGGAACGTCAAACATATGCGCGACAAGACAGGCATCTTCCAGGGCGGGCCGTCGGAAATCCGCGACGCCTATCTGCGCGGTGTTCTGCGCGTGCCGCCGCTGTTCTATGGGCTCGACGTGCCGACCATCGCGGCTGTGAACGGCCCCTGCTATGGCGCGGCCGTCGACCTGGTCTGCATGTGCGATATCCGCATTGCCTCGCCCGAAGCGGAATTCGGCCTGCCCTTCGTCAACATCGGCATCGCGCCCGGTGACGGCGCCGCCTGGTTCCTGCCGCGCATCGTCGGAAACGCCGCCGCCGCGGAACTGCTTTTGACCGGCGAACCCGCGAATGCCGCCAAGGCAAAGGAAATCGGGCTGATCAGCAAGATCCTGCCGCGCACGGGCATCGTCGCGGAAGCCCAGCGCATCGCAGCCCGGATCGCCAGCCGCGCGCCCCTCGCGGTTCGCTTTGCCAAACGCCTGATGCGCGAAGGTCAGCACCAGTCCCTGGCGACTCATCTTGAGATGTGCGCCGCCTATCAGGGCATCGCTCACACCTCCGAAGACCATCACGAAGCGCTGGCCGCCTTCTTCGAAAAACGGGACCCCAACTTTACCGGCAAGTGACCCGGAGGGCCGGCCCTTGCCCTGCCGTACCGCGCGTCGCGGTTTCGAAAGTCGTGCGTAAGGCAAAACAAGTCGCAGTGGCGCAGTCTCGACAGTCGCTTCGTACTAGCGTTCGCCCATGGTGATCGGTGTGCCGTTCACCAAGGAAATCGCTTATCTCAAAAATCAAAATTTGCGCCGCCCTAGAAGCGGCCTCATGCCGGTAGGGGAAAACAATGGCAAAGTCCGATATCGAGATTGCCCGCGAAGCATCCATGAAGCCGATCACCGAGATCGGCGAAAAGATCGACATTCCGTCGGACGCCTTGCTGCAGTTCGGCCCGAGCAAGGCGAAGGTCAGCTTCGATTTTCTCGAAAGCCTGCAGAACAAGCCCGACGGCAAACTGGTACTGGTGACGGCGATCACCCCGACGCCGGCAGGCGAGGGCAAGACGACCACGACGGTCGGTCTGGGTGACGGTCTGAACGCCATCGGCAAGAAGGCGATGATCTGCCTGCGCGAACCCTCGCTGGGTCCCTGCTTCGGGGTCAAGGGCGGCGCAGCAGGCGGCGGTTACGCCCAGGTCGTGCCGATGGAGGATATCAACCTTCACTTCACCGGTGACTTCCATGCGATCACCTCGGCCCATAACCTGCTCTCGGCGCTGATCGACAACCACATCTACTGGGGCAACAGCCTGGGATTCGACGAACGCCGGGTTGCCTGGCGCCGCGTCATGGACATGAACGACCGGGCGCTGCGCGACACCGTCGTCTCCCTGGGCGGCGTGGCGAACGGCTTCCCGCGCCAGACCGGTTTCGACATCACCGTGGCCTCCGAAGTCATGGCGATCTTCTGCCTCGCCAACGGTTTGAAGGACCTGGAGCGCCGGCTGGGCGCCATCGTCGTCGGCTATACCCGCGACCGCGACCCGATCTACGCCCGCGACTTGAAGGCCGAAGGCCCGATGACCGTGTTGCTGAAGGACGCGCTGATGCCGAACCTGGTGCAGACGCTGGAAAACAACCCGGCCTTCATCCATGGTGGCCCCTTCGCGAACATCGCTCATGGCTGTAACTCGGTCAGCGCGACCAAGGCGGCCTTGAAGCTGGCCGACTACACGGTGACGGAGGCCGGTTTCGGCGCCGATCTGGGTGCCGAGAAGTTCTTCGACATCAAATGCCGCAAGGCGGACCTGCACCCGAATGCGGCGGTGATCGTCGCGACGATCCGGGCGCTGAAAATGCACGGCGGGGTCGCGAAGGACAAACTGGGCGAGGAGAATGTCGCTGCGGTGAAGAAGGGCCTGGAAAACCTGGGCCGTCACATCCGCAACGTCGGACAGTTCGGCGTGCCCGCCGTCGTCGCGATCAACCGCTTCACGCTCGACACCGATGCGGAACTGGCGGCGGTTCAGGAATACGTGACCCAGTTCGGCGTCGAGGCTATCGAGTGCAATCACTGGGCCGACGGCTCCAAGGGCACCGAAGCCTTGGCCCGCAAGGTCGTTGAACTGTGCGACAGCGGCGCGGCGCAGTTCCGCACGCTCTATGAGGACGAAATGGGCCTGTTCCAGAAGATCAACACGATCTGCCGGAACATCTACGGCGCCGAAGAAGCCATCGCCGACAAGAAGGTCCGCGACCAGCTGACGCAATGGGAAGAGGCCGGCTACGGCCACCTGCCCGTCTGCATGGCCAAGACGCAGTACAGCTTCTCCACCGACCCGAACCTGAAAGGCGCGCCGACCAACCATGTGGTTCCGGTCCGCGAGGTTCGCCTTTCCGCCGGGGCGGAGTTCATCGTGGCGATCTGCGGCGAAGTCATGACCATGCCGGGCCTGCCGCGCGTGCCGGCGGCCAATTCCATCCATCTGGATGATGCCGGTTTGGTGCAAGGGCTGTTCTAAGCCCCACATTACTGCCGGTTCTATCGAAATCGGCGCGGGCCCAAGGGATTAAGCTCTGGGGCTCGCGCCGCTTTTCTTTTTGCGCTAGGGATTAAGGATGCACCGATCCTTCAAGTTCCTGCTGGTCCACCTGACGGCGGCCCTCCTGCCCGCGGCTCTTCTGCTGGCCGGCTATGTTCCGGGCGAACTTCGCGCCCAAGTCCTCCCGCCCCTTGAATTCCCTGCCGACTGCCGGATCGGCGAAGCGTGCTGGATCCTCTCCTTCGTCGATCGGGACAGCGGACCGGCGTTTACCGACCATCATTGCGGCGTCCGCACATACGACACCCATAGGGGCACCGATATCGCCCTCGTGGACGCCCACAATCCCGATCAGGCCGTCGCCGTCCGCGCCGCCGCGGCGGGCACCGTCGTCGGCGCCCGTGACGGCGAGCACGACAACCCATTGGGCATCGACAACCCGGGTCAGCAAGGGCAGGAATGCGGCAATGGCGTCCGGATCGACCATGGCGCCGGCTGGTTCACCCAATATTGCCACCTGAAGCTGGGCAGCATTCAGGTTAAGCCCAAACAAGCCGTGAAAGCCGGAGACGCATTGGGCGTGATCGGCAATTCCGGCAGCAGCGAAACGCCCCATCTCCACTTCCAACTCACCCACGGGAGCGATATCGTCGATCCCTTCACAGGCCTCCGCCAATCCGAGCGGCCCGAATGCGATGCCGGCATACCGCTTTGGTCACCGTCGGCGTTGGAAGCTTTCGGGCCCTACATGCCGACCCATATTCGGAATGCCGGTTTCGCAGTGACGGTTCCGACGCTCCGGGGCATTCAAAAGACACCGCAGCCGACGGAGCTTCCGGGAAACAGACCGGCGCTTCTCCTCTATGGCGTCATCTACGGATTGCCGGAAGGGAGCACGATCCGGTTCATAGTGACCAAACCGGACGGAACAAACATGGTCAACGCCAGCCAGACGGTGCCGAGAGACAAAAAGCGGCAGTTTCACTACGCGGGAAAGAAAACACCCGAGGGCGGATGGCCGGCCGGCGTCTATGTTGGCGAAATCAGCGTCATCCTGCCACCGCCCCACGACCCGGCGCCGGTAACGAAACGCGTTTCCGTCACGTTGAAATGAGATGCCGCCGCCGGGGCTTGTACCGCGCCCTGAACGGCTGCGCCTGATGGACACAAGTTCCTTCGGAGTTGCCGTCACGGGATTCGACGATAAACTGCGCCGCGGGCTTTGGGCGGTATCGAATAATGTGGCATTGTAGCTGCATCCGGGTCATTCCCGGCAAGGACTGATATAGTGTCATCAAACGGTACAAACACGGAAATCGTGCGCGGCGCGACACTGACCGAGCAAGTCTATGCGGAACTTCGCCAGAGACTTCTGCAAGGGCAGTTCAAGCCGGGCGACCGGATTACCGCCCGTAGTTTGAGCCGCGCCATGGGGGTCAGCCTGACGCCTGCGCGCGACGCCATCGCCCGTTTGGTGCGCGAAGGCGCCATAGAGGTGTCGGAGACGCATATGTTCTCCGTCCCCATCCTGAAAAAGGACCGCTACCGCGCCATCAGTCAAATTCGGATATCGCTGGAACCTATGGCGGCCAAGCAGGCCGTCATGGCCGGTCGCAAAGGTTTGGCCGACACGCTGGAGAAACTGAACGGCGCCATGCGCGACGGGATCGAACGGCAAGAGTTCGATGAGTCGCTACGCTACGATTCGGAATTTCACTTCAGCTTGTACCATGCCGCCGACGAACCAGACCTGGAACGCATCATCGACGGGTTATGGGTGCTAACGGGGCCGACCCGGACCCGGCTTCCCATCGAATACCGCCAAGGTCTGAATGGTTTCAAGAACCATCTCAAGATCATCGAGGGCGTTCGCCGCGGCGATGCCAACGCGGTGGGCGATGCCATAGCCTACGACATCGCCACCGGATCGGAAGTAATCGCGGATCTTTTGGACTAGGCACTCGTCAACGCAGACCAAACGCCTATCGCGATCAATAGGTCGCTTCAATCGTCGCCTCTTCAGTCGTGCCCGCCTTCACCTTGTCCGTCGCCCATGCCAGATCGGTCAGGAATTCCTGCCGCGGCGCATCGTGAAGAAGCGACATCATGGCATGGAACCCCTTCGGATTACGGGTCAGACCGGGCAGCCAACCCCGTTCCGTCATGGTTTCCGCCACGGCAAAGACGTCAATGTCGTCCCGCGTATAGTTGATGATCGAAAAGTCGGGCTTCGCGATCATGCGGTAGCCCAGCTTCTCCACCCCTTCGACATAGGCGTCGATCATTGCGGACAGGTTCCGTGCGATGCGGCAGTAACCGCTCTCACCCAAATGGTTCAGGACCGCCCAGGACGCGGCAACGGCACCGCCCGGCCGGGTGCCCGCCAGAGTCGCGGTGACGAAACGGCCATTTGGCCAAGCGTCGGAATCGAACTTGGCACGCTCAAGATCATTCACATCGCGAT
>CAYGKA010000016.1:33974-85868 GCA_964350445.1 uncultured Flavobacteriaceae bacterium | reverse complement strand
ACGCGGTCGGCGGCGGTCATGTCGAGGGCGAAGGGATCGGTACTCATGGCGGTTTTGGTCGGTTCCTGTCAGGTTGTTTAACTAGGACCGCAGTGGTCCTCTATACGCTTAGTTATGTAGTCAGTCGCGCGTCGCTGTCAATTGCCAGGCCGAAATGGAGACGGGTTGAAACGGTTTTGTGCGAATTGTGACGTTTCGCGGTTTCTTCGAATGCCTCTCGGTTGCGCCGCATCGCGCAAAGCGGTACCTCACGCGCTATGACCCAGCTCAACGCACATGATTTGACCCCGCATGACAGGGCGCCCTACGCCACCTTGTGGGAAGAAAGCAGGGGGCGCCTTTACCCGGAACGTCCCTCTGCGACGCGGACGCCGTTTCAACGCGACCGCGACCGGATCATCCATTGCGCCGCTTTCCGCCGGTTGATGCACAAGACCCAGGTTTTCGTTGCGCCGGAAGTGGATCATGTGCGCACGCGGCTGACCCATTCCTTGGAGGTCTCCCAGATCGCCCGCTCCATGGCGCGGACTTTCCGGCTGGACGAGGACCTGACGGAAGTTCTGGCGCTGTCCCACGATCTGGGCCACCCACCCTTCGGCCATTCGGGAGAGGACGCGCTGGACGACGTGATGGGCCCCTATGGCGGTTACGATCATAACGATCAGTCGCTTCGTGTCGTCACCCTGCTGGAAAAGCGCTATCCGGATTTCGACGGGCTGAACCTGACCTGGGAAACGCTGGAAGGGCTGGTGAAACACAACGGGCCGTTGCTGGGCGATACCAAGCGGGCGGTGGCGTCGGAAGCGGACCTTCCGCCGACCATCCGGGCCTACAACACGCGGCATGACTTGGCGCTTTCCGCCCATGCGGGGCTTGAGGCGCAGATGGCCGCGATTGCCGACGATGTGGCCTATAACCACCACGACATGGATGACGGGCTGCGCTCGGGCTTGTTCAGTATTGAGGAAGTATCGAGTGCCGTTCCCCATGTTGGCGAGGCTTTCGCGCAGGTTAAGGCGGATCATGGCGAGATCGACCGCCGGGTTGCGATTTCCGAAGCGGTACGCCGCCTGATCGGGGAGATGATCGGTGATATCGGACGGGAGACGCGGACGCGGTTGAACGATTTAGCGCCTAAATCGGTACAGGACGTCCGCGATTCTGGGCATACGGTGGTTGCCTTTTCCGAGGCGATGGGGAAGAAGGAGGCCGCCCTGAAGTCCTTCCTTTTCGAGCGCATGTATCGCAACGAACGGGTCAACGAGGCGCGCGCCGCCGGCAAGGCCACCGTGCGCGCCTTATTCATGATTTTCATGAACGATCCGGACCAGATGCCGAAGGAATGGGGCGTCGGTGTCGAGAAAATGGACGCGCCGCAAAGGGCGCGGGTCATCGCCGATTACATCGCCGGAATGACCGACCGCTACGCGCGGCGGGAATGGAAGCGTATCGGCGGTGTTCTTTAGCGTATACAGGACCCGTCTGGGTTTGAGTGGAACGAGGATTTTATGAGCGTATTCAAGGAATTGCTCGCGGACCTTTCGGGCGCGTTGAGCGGGCTGGTTGCCGATGGTGTTCTCCCCCCCGACGCGGACTTGTCGCGGGCCGGGATCGAACCGCCGCGCGACCCGTCGCATGGCGATGCGGCGACCAATGCCGCGATGGTGCTCTCCAAGCCGGCCGGAATGAAGCCGCGGGACCTGGCGGAGAAGATCTCAGAAAAGCTGTTGGCCTCACCGCGGATTGACAGTGCCGAGATCGCCGGGCCGGGCTTCCTCAATCTGCGCCTGAAGGACAGCGTCTGGCAGGACGAGGTCCGCACCATTTTGAAGGCCGGCACCGCCTATGGCGCGACCGATATCGGCAAGGGCGAGAAGGTGAACGTCGAATACGTTTCCGCCAACCCGACCGGGCCGCTGCATATCGGCCATGCGCGCGGCACGGTGATCGGCGATGCGCTGGCCTCTCTGCTGGCCAAGGCTGGGTTCGACGTGGCGCGGGAGTACTACATCAACGATGCCGGCACCCAGGTCGATACGCTGGGCCGGTCCAGCTATCTGCGCTACCGCGAAGCGCTGGGCCAGGATATCGGCGAGATCCCGGAAGGCTTGTATCCGGGTGAATACCTGAAAGCCGTCGGCGAGGCGCTGAAACAGGAACACGGTGACGCCCTGCTGTCGCTTGCCGAAGACGAATGGCTGCCGATCACGCGGAAGGCCGCCATCGACGGGATGATGGCGTTGATCAAGGAAGATCTGGCGGCACTCGGCGTGCATCACGACGTATTCACCTCGGAACGCGCCCTCGTGGAGGCCGGCAAGGTGGACGAAGTGCTCTCCGTGCTGGAAGGGCGCGATCTGGTCTATACGGGCGTACTCGAGCCGCCGAAGGGCAAGAAGCCAGAGGATTGGGAACCGCGGCCGCAACGGCTGTTCAAGGCCACGGAGTATGGCGATGACGTCGACCGGCCTCTGAAAAAATCGGACGGCAGTTGGACCTATTTCGCGTCCGACATCGCCAACCATTTGGACAAGTACCAGCGCGGCTTCACGCAGCAGATCGACATCTGGGGCGCCGATCACGGCGGTTATGTGAAGCGCATGAAGGCTGCGGTGAAGGCCGTCACCGCGGAAAAAGCCGACTTGGACGTGAAGCTTTGCCAGATTGTCCGCCTGATGGATAAGGGCGAACCGGTGAAAATGTCCAAGCGCTCCGGCTCCTTCGTCACGCTGCGCGACCTTGTCGATGCGGTCGGCAAGGATGTGGTGCGGTTCTTCCTGCTGACGCGAAAGAACGACGCGCAGATGGATTTCGATCTGACCGCCGTGACGGAACAGTCCCGCGACAACCCGGTCTTCTATGTCCATTACGCGCATGCCCGCTGCCACTCGGTGATGAAAATGGCGGTCGAAGCGTTTCCGGGCGTCGATTTCTCGGACCAGGCGGTTTCAGGCGCGGACCTTTCGGTTCTGTCCGAGGAAGGGGAGCTTGCCCTGATGCGCTTCCTCGCCGAATGGCCGCGCACGGTGGAGGCCGCAGCGCTGTCGCACGAACCGCATCGCCTTGCCTATTACATCTACGACCTGGCCGCCGCGTTCCATGCGCTGTGGACAAAAGGTCGCGAGGATACCCTGCTGCGCTTCGTTGTGCCGGGGGACGAATCACGTACGATGGCCAGAATGGCGTTGGTGGGCGCCGTGCGGACGGTAATTGCGTCCGGCCTGGACGTATTCGGCGTGGAGCCGAGGGCAGAACTGCACTGAATGCAGAGATGCTCCCGGGCCTGGGGCTTTTCCTCTTTGAATCACGCACGTCGTTTCACTGCCACGAACGACCCCTGTAATGGGGTTACCCTGGATGGTGGTGGAGTGAGCCGGTGACTTCGGAACTGGATACATTGGAAAAAGAACTCGCCGATCTTGAAGACGGCGGGAAGGATGGTGGGCCGCCGAAGCGCAAGCTGGGTACGGCGCCGCTTGTCGTCGCCATTCTGGCAGTTTCCGCCTTGGGCGGGCTTGTCTATTACGCCTATGACCAAGGCATCCGGGAAGGGACGGAGGTCGCTGCCCCGCTGCTGGCGCCGGAAGGTCCGGCGAAAGTGAAGCCGGAAGATCCAGGCGGACTGGCCGTTCCGCATCGCGACAAGACCGTCTATGACGTCGTTCAGGGCGGTGCGTCCGATACGAGCCAGGAGAAGGTCGAAACCCTGCTGCCGCCGCCGGAAGAACCGATGGCGCCGCCGGCCGCAGCGCCCGCCGCGGAGCCTGTCGTGACCGCGACGAACAAGTTGAACGAGGCCGAAAAGCCGGCGGTGCCGGAAATTTCGCCGCCGCCGTTGCCGAGCGAGGAACTGGCCGCGCCGGAGGCGCCCGCAACGCTCAGCGAACAGACCGAAGAGAAGATCGAAGAGGCGCAGGAAAAAGTGGCCGAGACGGTCGCCGCGATAACGCCGCCGCCGGCTGAGCCCGCACCGGAACCCGCTGCTGCCGCCACGCCCCCGGCGGAGGCCAAGTCCGCCGCGCCGGCGGCGTCGCAAACCGCGCCTGTGGAAACGGCGGCAAAGGCCACCACCGCGACCCAAGGAACCGACCCCGCGATTTCCCAGAAGTGGCGGATTCAAGTCGGCGCGGTCCGAACGCAGGAAGGCGCCGTTCAGGAATGGGCAAGAATATTACGCACAAACAAGGAATTGGTAGGCGGTCTTACTTTGCAAGTTCAAGAAGTGGACGTGACTGGCAAGGGGACTTTCTTCCGGATCCGCGGCGGTCCCATGGCGGACAAGGATGCGGCCGACGCCCTATGCAGCAAACTCAAGGCTAAGAAAATTCCCTGTATACCGGTCCGACCTGGGGCTTAGGCAGCACCTGAAACGGTGTAAGCCGGGACGGCTACGGGGCAAGGATCCGGAGCGTTTCGCGGAGGGCGTCGATCGACCCAAAGTCGGGCATATCCGGGAATTCGGCGCTGATGGGATGCGGGCGGACTTGCTAGCCCTGAGCCGGGGCGTTAAGTCGGGCGGACCATGAGCGACGAATTGACCAGCCCCGTACCCGCAAACGACTCCGCGCCGGATGACGGTTTCGAAAGCGCGTCCCCGGACTATGTCCTGTCGGACGATGCGCTCGTACTGGCCTTGGACGGTTTCGAAGGGCCTATCGACCTTTTGTTGACCTTGAGCCGTGAGCACAAGATCGACATCACCAAGATCTCCATCCTGGCGCTTGCCGAACAATATCTCGCCTTCATCAACCGTGCGCGGGAGTTGAAGCTTGAGATCGCCGCCGACTATCTGGTCATGGCGGCGTGGCTCGCCTACTTGAAATCCCGGCTGCTCTTGCCCGTGCAGGGCAACGACGAAGATGGCGAGGATCCCGCCGAACTGGCCGCCCGCCTGGCTTTCCAACTGCAACGGCTGGAAGCGATGCAGAACGTCGCCCAAGTGCTGCTGGATCGGCCCCGCCTGGGACAAGACTTTTTCCCGCGCGGGATGCCGGAGAAGAGCAGGGTCAATCAGATAACCACCTACAATGCCTCGCTTTTTGACTTGTTGCGAGCCTATGGCAACGTCAACCGGCGGACCGAGACATCGACCCTGCGGATTACGCCGACCTCGCTCTATTCGATGGATCAGGCCGTGCAGCGGCTGCGCGCCATTCTCGGCAATATTCCGGAATGGGCGACGTTGGAGCAGTATCTGCCGCCCGACCTTGGCGACCCGCTGGTGCGCCGCTCGGCCATGGCGTCGACCTTCGCCGCAACCCTCGAACTGGTGCGGGAAGGCTTGCTGGACGTCCAGCAAAGCGGCGTTTTCGCGCCGATCATGATCCGCAAGGCGCCCAGGCGCCGGCTTGCCGAGGGCGGCTACGCGGTGGATGAGGTCGAGGGTGTTGGCGGCGAGACTGATATCGACGACGTCCTGGACGAATTGGACGACGATCTCTTGCTTGAGGATGAGGACTGAGAACCCGTATGGACCGTTTTCAACAACTCCGTCTGCTGGAAGCCATTCTGTTCGCCAGCGCCGTACCGATCACCGTCAAGAATCTGAAGGACCGGATGCCGGACGACGCCGATCTGAACGGCCTGTTGGAGGAACTGCAGGGCATGTATGCCAACCGCGGGGTCACCCTGAACAAGGTCGGCGACGCCTGGGCGTTCCGGACCGCGCCGGATATGGCGGAGTTCATGACCGTGGAGCGCGAAACGCCCCGCAAACTGTCGCGAGCCGCGATCGAGACGATGGCCATCATCGCCTACAATCAACCTGTAACCCGGGCCGAGATCGAAGAAATCCGCGGTGTCGCCGTTAGCCGCGGCACGATCGACCTGCTGCTGGAAGCAAGCTGGATCAAACCGCGCGGACGCAAGCAGGTTCCCGGCCGGCCGATCACCTGGGGCACGACGCCGGATTTCCTGGACCAATTCGGACTTGAGGATTTGAAATCCCTGCCGGGTGTTCAGGAGTTGAAGGCGGCCGGTCTGTTGGACAACCGGCCGGGCCTCGGGGCGATTTCCATGCGGGAGAGCGAAGCGGAACTGGCGGATTCGGAAGAGCTTGAGGAAGAGGAAATGGACCTCTTCGACGCGGAGGACGATTACGAGGCCGTCGAGACCGAGGATGCGATCGCGCTTGACGAATAGGCGGCCGACGGCAGGGACCGCATTCCCTGTGGCCTTGTGATTGATATTCAGCCGCAATACATAGATTGGTGTACGGCCCAGCGGATTCCCGGGCCGGGAACAACGAATGAAAGACGTGCAGACAGTGGCGCAAAATGAAGCGGGGGCCGGGAACGGTTCCGGGAATGGACTGGGGGAGGGTGCCGAAACGCCGGCGCTTGAGTTCCGGAACATTACCCATGCCTATGACGCCATGGTCGCGGTCACGGATTTGTCCCTCACCGTCGCGCCGTCCGAAACGGTGTGCCTGCTGGGACCGTCGGGATGCGGCAAGACGACGGCCCTCAGGGTTGCCGCCGGTCTGGAAAGCCCGGCCGGCGGCGAGGTTTGGATGGCCGGCCGCCAGTTGAACGGCGGTGATCGTCCGGTGCCGCCCGAGCACCGTCATATCGGCTTGGTTTTCCAGGATTATGCGCTGTTTCCCCATATGGACGTGGTGGAGAACGTAACCTTCGGCCTAGAGCGAGTCGGGGAGAAGGAACGCCGCGAACGGGCGATGGACGCCCTGGCCCTGGTTGGAATGGCGGACTACGCGGAAAGCTATCCGCACACGCTGTCGGGCGGGCAGCAGCAGCGCGTCGCCTTGGCGCGGGCCCTCGCGCCGAGGCCGACGGTCGTCCTGTTGGACGAACCGTTTTCCGGATTGGACGCGCGGCTTCGGGATTCGGTACGAGACAAGACCTTCCACGCCCTGCGGCAAAGCGGCGCGGCGGCGCTGATGGTCACCCACGATGCCGAGGAAGCCATGTACATGGCCGACAGGATCGCCGTGATGAAGGACAGCCGGCTCGTTCAGGTCGGCGCGCCGAGGGAGCTTTATCAGCAGCCCTGCAATCCCTTTGTCGCTTCCTTTTTTGGGGAGGTGAACAGAATTTCCGGCACGGTACAGGGCGGTTCGGTGGAGACTGCCGTGGGCGTTCTGCCGGCGCCGGGCATGCAGAACGGTGCCCCGGTCGAGGTTCTGGTGCGCCCGGAAGCGCTGCGCCTGTCGCCCGCGACCGTCAATTCCATCGGTCCGGGCTTCGCGAAAGTGTTGAGCGCGCGCCTGTTGGGGCGCACCAGCCTTGTCCACCTTTGCACCTGCAAGACGACGGGCGAGGAACTGCATTTGCACGCGCGCGTACCTGGGTCCTACCTGCCGGTGGAAGAAACCATCCAGGCCATTGAACTAGATCAAAGTCAGGCCTTTGTTTTTCCGGGCGGAGCCGCTAAATAAGGCCTAAATCAAGAACGCGCCGGTCACGGTAGCGTCGACATATCTCCGAGACGGGGCGCATCTGACACGGTGCGAGGATTTGAGGACAAGGGAATGGGTGCATTCAGTATTTGGCATTGGCTTATCGTTTTGGCGGTCGTGCTGCTGTTGTTCGGCGGCCGGGGCAAAATCTCTCAGCTGATGGGTGATTTCGGCAAGGGCCTAAACGCGTTCAAGAAAAACGTGAAGGACGAGACCAACGATAACGCCGAAGAAGGCGACGCCAAGCAGTTGAAGTCCAACGCCAGCGCGGACTCTTCCGACGAAAACGTGAAGGACAAAGCCGCCAACGGCTGATCGGCCGTTTCGGCGCCGCTGCGATTTCGCGGGCGGTTTTCGCTTAATCGCCTACGGGCGGGGATCCCTCTATGTTCGACCTTGGCTGGAGTGAACTGCTGATGATCGCGGTCATAACCGTGATCGTCGTTGGTCCGCGGGAACTCCCGCGTGTCCTGCGCACCGTCATGCAAGGCATGAAGAAGCTCCGCAGCATCGCCGGCGAGTTTCAGTCCAGCATCGACGAAATGGCCCGCGACGCGGATCTCCATGACCTCAAGAAGAAGCTGGAAGATACCTCCAAGAACGATTGGGAAAAGGAAATCACCGACACGGTCGATCCGACCGGCGAGGTGGGCTCCATCCTGAAAGAGACCAAGGGCGATCTCGACGCGGAAAAGCGGGGGCTGGACGCGGCCGGGAAACAGGCCGAGTTTTCGGCGAAGGACGCGTTATCCTCCAAGAAACCGTCGGACGACGCGGCGGCTAAGACGGCGGATAAACCCTCAGAAAAGCCTCCAGGAAAGCCTCCAGAAAGGCCTGGGGAAACACCTGTAGCGAAAACACCGGCAGAACCAGCAAAGAAGGCCGCCAAGAAATCCGCGGCTAAAAAATCGTCCGCCAAGGTTGCGGCCAAGCCGGCCAAGAACGCTGAATCCGCAACGAAACCCGCCGGAGGGGACGCATGAGCACGGCTTCCCAACCCGACGATGAGGACCTGAACGACTCCAAAGCGCCGTTGATGGATCACCTGATCGAACTGCGTCAGCGCCTGATGTATTCGGTCGGGGGGCTGTTGATCGCGTTTTTCGTCTGTTTTGCTTTCGCCGACAATATTTTCAACTTCCTGGTCGCGCCCTTGGCGGAGATCTGGAAGGAAGAGACCGGCCGCCGGTTCATCTATACCGCGCTGCACGAAAAATTCTTCACCGATATCAAGATCGGCTTTTTCGCGGCCTTCTGCCTGGCTTTTCCGGTGATCGCCGGCCAGATCTACATGTTCGTCGCGCCGGGCCTTTACAAGCATGAAAGGAAGGCGTTCCTGCCGTTCCTTTTTGCCACGCCTATCCTGTTCTTCATGGGCGCCGCCTTCGTCTATTATCTGGTCCTGCCGGTCGCCTGGCAGTTCTTCATCGGCTTCGAACAGCAGGCCGGTGAAGGCACGGTGGCGATTACGCTGGAACCCAAGGTCAACGAATATCTGTCGCTGGTCATGCGGCTGATATTCGCCTTCGGGATCAGCTTTGAATTGCCGGTGATCCTGTCCCTGCTGTCCCGGGCCGGTATCGTTACCGCCAGGACATTGCGGGAAAAGCGCCGCTATTCGATCGTTATCGCCTTTATCGCCGCGGCAATTCTGACGCCGCCGGATCCCTTGAGCCAATTGGGTCTCGCGATCCCGATCATCCTGCTTTACGAGATTTCGATCTGGTGCGCCGTCTTCATCGAAAAACAGAAAGCGGCCCGGGATGCGGTGTTGAACGCGGAAGCCGGCGTCGAAGACTGACGCCGACCCCGCCAACCCGGCTTTACACCGGTGGACCCCGCTGGAATCCTCGCCTATAAACGCGGCGGCTCGTTTCGGGCTTCTCACACAAACCGAAAAACTGGGACGGTTCGGCTATGCACGACCTGAAATTCATCCGCGATAACCCCAAGGATTTCGACAAGGCGATGAACGCGCGGGGCCTGGGGGCCATGTCCGCCGGCATCCTGGCCATGGATGAAGCGCGCCGATCCGCCCAGACGCGGCTGCAGGAATTGCTGGCGCGCCGGAACGAGGTTTCCAAGCTGGTCGGCATGAAGAAGAAATCGGGCGAGGATGCGGACGACCTGATCGCCGAAGTGGCCGATTTGAAATCGACCATCGCCGACTTGGAAGCCGAAGAACGGAAAGCCGCGGCAGACCTGACGGATATCCTGGAATCGCTGCCCAACATCCCGGCCGATGATGTGCCCGTCGGGCCCGACGAAGAGGCCAATGTCGAGATCCGTAAATGGGGCACGCCAAGGGCGTTCTCCTTCGAGCCCAAGCAGCATTTCGACATCGGCGAAGCGAACGGGTTGATGGATTTCGAAACCGCGGCCCGCCTGTCCGGCGCCCGGTTCGTGGTGCTGAAAGGCGCTCTTGCGCGGCTGGAACGCGGGCTTGCCAATTTCATGCTGGACCAGCACACGCTGCAGAACGGCTATACGGAGATCAATCCGCCCGTTCTGGTTCGCGACGAAGCCATGTACGGCACAGGCCAATTGCCGAAATTCGCCGAGGATCTGTTCCGGACCGAAGAAGGGTTCTGGATGATTCCGACGGCGGAAGTGCCGCTGACCAATCTGGCCAGCGACACGGTCATGGAGGAGGCGGACCTGCCCCATCGGTATACGGCCTGGACGCCGTGCTTCCGTTCGGAAGCAGGGGCCGCCGGGCGCGATACGCGCGGCATGATCCGTCAGCACCAGTTCTCCAAGGTCGAAATGGTCAGCATCACCCATCCGGACAAATCCGAAGAGGAGCTTGAGCGGATGACGGGGTGCGCCGAAGGCATCCTTCAGGCGTTGGAGCTGCCTTACCGGGTTCTGGCGCTGTGCACCGGCGATATGGGTTTCGGCGCCCGCAAGACATACGACCTGGAAGTCTGGCTGCCGGGACAGGACCGATACCGTGAAATCTCCAGTTGCTCGAACTGTTGGGATTTCCAGGCGCGGCGCATGAAAGGCCGGTTCCGCACGCCGGGCGAAAAGGGAACCCGTTTCGTCCATACGCTGAACGGGTCCGGCTTGGCGGTCGGACGCACGCTGATCGCGGTGCTGGAGAATTACCAGAACGAGGATGGCAGTGTGACAATCCCCGAGGCCCTGCGGCCTTATATGGCCGGCATCGAGCGGATCGAGGTGGAGAGCGCGGCGTGACGTCTATGCGCAAGACCGTCGATCTGACGGAGGCGCGTGTTTTGATTTCCAACGATGACGGCATCCGCGCAAAGGGGCTTGCCGTGTTGGAAGAGGCGGCGCGTCCCCTGGTCAAGGAAGTCCGTGTCGTTGCGCCCGAAGGCGGGCGCAGCGGAGCATCCCATATGATCACCTATGCCGGTCACGTGCGCCTAAAACGCGTCGGTGTGGCCGAACGCTATGTAACGGATGGATCGCCCGCAGATGCGGCGATCCTGGGCCTGCAGAAGGTCTTCGAAAAGAAAATGCCGGACCTGGTGTTGAGCGGGGTCAATCACGGCCTGAACGTGGGGGACGATTTCTTCTCCTCCGGCACGATGGGCGTTGCGGTCGAGGCGTGCCTTCAGAACATCCCCGCCATCGCCGTCAGCGCCTATCGCGGCGAGATCGGAATCAACTGGGATACGGTCGAACATGTCCTTCCCGGAGTCATTCGGAAGCTGGCGGCATTCGGTTGGGTCCAGGATGTCTTCTACAACGTCAATATTCCGAATCGTCCCTATGGTGACATCAAGGGGATGATGCCGGTCGGCCAAGGGCGGATGGACAATGCGTCCAGCTTCGTCGTCGGCCCGGGGGACGATCCGCGGCGGTCGGGGACGTACAGATTGCGCCACAATGGCGGCGTCGGTCTGCGCCTTGGGGATTGCGATTACACGGCGATTCGGGACGGATATGTTACGGTGACACCGGTTCGTGTTGAGATCACGGACCGGGACATGCTTGAGCAGATGAAGGATGCGTTGACGTGATGTCTTCTACCGTGACGGATGAGGACAAGCCGGCCGGGGGCAAGCTTGCGGAAGATCGGGCCAAGCTGGTGCTGACACTGCGCCAGGCGGGCATCCGCGACCCGCGCGTGTTGAACGCGATGGAGCGCACGCCGCGCGAAATATTCGTGCCCGAAGGCTTCCGCCGGCACGCCTATGACGATACGGCCCTGCCCATCGATCTGGGTCAGACCATCAGCCAGCCGCTGATCGTCGCCATGATGACCGAGGCCTTGGAAGTGCACGAGCGCGCGAAGGTGCTGGAGGTCGGAACCGGGTCAGGCTATCAGGCGATGGTGCTCAGCCCGCTTTGCCGCCGCGTTTACACGGTGGAACGGATCCGTGAGCTTCTGAAACAGGCGGAGGCGCGGTTCAAGGCGCTGGACCGGCATAACATCACTACGCGCCATGGCGACGGGTACAAAGGCTGGCCGGAACAGGCCCCGTTCGAATGCATCATCGTGACCGCGGCCGCGCCGGAAATCCCGCAGGCCTTGATCGATCAATTGGCGCCGGGCGGCAGACTGGTTATTCCGGTCGGCATGGACCCCGTCTCCCAGCGGTTGTTGAAGCTCGTGAAGCACGAAGACGGCACGATCACGACGTCGGAATTGGGCGGTGTACGCTTTGTGCCGCTTTTGGAAGGGACGCAATAAGCGAGGTGGGCCGATTGGACAGCAGGAACGCGCCAGCCGCTATGGCGTCGACGCTAACCGCGCTGCTGCTGCTGGTGTGCCTTTTCGTCCTGGCCGGTTGCTCGGACCGGGGGGCGCCACGCATTCGTGTGTTCGACGGCACCGCGCCGGTGTCCCGTTCGGCCGGAAACACGCCGCCTGCCGCGAGTGGCCCTGTTGCCCTGGCGCAGGACGGTTCCTCCCATCTGGTGCGGGAGGGGGAAACGCTCTATTCCGTCGCCCGCGCCTATGGCGTCAGCACCCGTGATCTAATCTCCGCCAACGATCTCAAGCCGCCCTACCTTCTGTTGAAGAACCAGCGCCTGATCATTCCGGCAAGCCGCGTTCACCGCGTGCAGTCGGGCGAAACGGTGTACGGGATTTCCCGCCGATACGGCGTCGACATGAGTCAGCTGGTCCAGCGCAACAACATCAAACAGCCCTATACGATCCGCGTCGGACAGCGCCTGATCATCCCAGGCAGAGTCGTGGAGGCGCAAAGCCTGGCCGCTAAATCCCGGCAGCAGACGCCGGAGCCGGTCGTGCGGTTCGAGGAGAAATTGACGGACGAAGAACGCCGCCGCCTGGCGGCAGAACCTTTGGATGCGCCCTTGGCGGCACGTCCCATCCCGGCGGAATCCGTTCAGGCCCCGGTCGCCAGTGGCCCTCCCGCACCGCGACGCGACAGTGCCGCGGAAGTGCCGCCGCAACAGGTCGCCGCCGCAAGCCCGCCGCCGCGCGGCTTCGCGGTAACGGCCGAGGGGTTTCCGCGCCCCCCGACGAAGCCGCCTGGTGCGACGCGGATCGCATTCGCCGGTCCGAAAATCGTGCCGCGGCCCGATGCGCGCAGCAAGGATACTTTCCTGTGGCCGGTGCAGGGGCGGGTGATCTCCCGCTACGGGCCGAAGGCAGGCGGTTTGCACAATGACGGCGTCAATATCGCCGCCCCGCGCGGCACGCCGGTCAGGGCGGCGGAAAACGGGGTCGTCGTCTATGCCGGGTCGGAGTTGAAGGGATTCGGCAACATGGTGCTGGTGAAGCATGCGGACGGCTATGTGACCGCCTATGCCCATACGGCGGACGTCCTCGTCCAACGCGGCGACAAGGTGCGGCGGGGGCAGGCGATCGCGCGCGTCGGCAGTACCGGCAATGTCGATAGCCCGCAATTGCATTTCGAGATCCGGCAGGGCCGCAAGGCGATCAATCCCCAGGGACGCCTGGGGGCTTGAGAGCGGGCTTGAGCCGACGCATTGGGTTCGGGGCGGCCTTAACCGGTATCAGCTGAGCGGTTTGCCGAGACTGCCGGCCAATTCCTGGATGAACTGCCAGGCGACACGGCCCGAACGCGCGCCGCGCGTGACGGTCCATTCCACCGCGCGCGGTTTCCAGACGTCCTCCGGGACACCCAGCTCATAGGCCTCCACATAACCGGCGATCATGTCGAAATAGGTTTGCTGATCACAGTTATGGAAACCGAGCCAAAGGCCGAAACGGTCGCTCAGGGAAACTTTCTCCTCCACGGCTTCGGACGGGTTGATCGCGGTCGACCGCTCGTTCTCGATCATGTCACGGGCCATCAGGTGCCGCCGGTTTGAGGTCGCATAGAACACGACATTGTCCGGCCGGCCTTCGACACCGCCTTCCAGCACGGCCTTCAGGGATTTATACGCCGCGTCTTCGCCGTCGAAAGACAAGTCGTCGCAGAACAGCACCCAGCGGCGATCCGCATTGCGCAGCCGATCGAGCAGGAGGGGGAGGGTGGGAATGTCCTCCCGATGAATTTCGACCAGTCCCAGACTGCCGGGGTTCTCGATGTTCACCGTGGCATGCACCGCTTTGACCAGCGAGCTTTTACCCGACCCGCGCGAACCCCAGAGGAGCGCGTTGTTGGCCGGCAGGCCGCGTGCGAAACGGCTTGTGTTTTCAAGCAGTTGGTCGCGCTGAAGCTCAACGCCGCGCAGCAGCTTGATATCCACCCTGTTCACCTTGGGAACGGGGGTCAGGCGGGTGCCGTCGGCATGCCAGACGAAGGCATCGGCCGCCGACAGGTCGTCCTGCGCCTGGGCGGGCGGGCTGAGCCGCTCCAACGCGGTTGCGATACGCTCGAGGAGCGGGAGGAGATCTGTGTTCTGTTTGGTATCTGTCATGGCGCGGGACGGTATTGCGTGGGTCATACAGCGTCAATGCGGATTGGAAGACGGGTATTGTGCGCCAAAGGAAACGTTGACACGGTCGAGAACTCCCATTGCGTCCGCGCAGGCCGTCGGGATATGACCTGAGGCGGGCCCCCGACCGTTCCCTATTCCCCTTGAAGAGTGCCGATATGGAAGACCTTAAGACCGATCCGTTGCGCATGGCGGATGTCGAGAAAGCCGCGAAGGCGTTGAACGGCACCGTGGTCCGCACCCCCTTAATGGAAAATCCCGATGTGAACGAAATCTTGGGAGGGCGGCTTCTGATCAAGGCCGAATGCGCGCAAAGAACCGGCGCTTTCAAGATCCGTGGCGCCTACAACCGAATTCTCGATATGTCCTGTGGCGAAAAGCGACGCGGCGGCGTCACCTATTCGTCCGGCAACCACGCCCAAGGCGTCGCCCTGGCGGCACGGTTGCTCGGTAGTTCCGCCTTGATCGTCATGCCGTCGGACACGCCAGCCGACAAGGTCGCGAGAACCCGCGCCCTCGGGGCCGAAATCGTCACCTATAACCGAAACATGGAAAGCAGTGACGAGGTTGTCACCCGCCTTCGGGCAGAAACGGGACGTCTCATAGTGCCGCCCAGCGGCGATGTCCGTGTGCATGCCGGCGCGGCGACCGTGCCGCTTGAGATGTTCGATCAAACGAATGAATTGAATGCCTCGCTGGATTGTATCCTCGTGCCCTGCGGCGGCGGCGGTTTGACGGCGGCGACTGCTTTCGTCGCCAGCGAATTGTCGCCCGGAACAAAGGTTTATGCTGTCGAGCCCGAACTGTTCGACGACACCCGCCGTTCACTCGAAGCAGGAGAACGCATTCGGAACCCGGTCGGGCGCCGAACAATTTGCGATGCGATCATGACACCGACACCCAATCCGCTCACATTCGAGATCAACCAGAAACTCTTAGCGGGCGGTCTTGTGGTCAGCGACGATGAGGTGTGCAAGGCGATGTTGTTCGCCTACGAGCATTTTAAGATCGTCGTTGAGCCGGGCGCCGCGGTCGGTATTGCAGCCGTTCTGGCAGGCAAGATCGCGATAGAGGGGAAAACCGTTGCGACTGTGGTCACGGGCGGGAATATAGACGTTGACCGGTTTTGCGGGCTGTTGAAATCGGCGGTGGCGGGGACAGCTTCTTGAGGGCGTACACCAGTCGTTTGGAAGCGGGACAGGTCTTTCTGCCGCTTTGTCTGGGGGTGGAAAGGGGCCTTGTGCGGCGATTCTACAGCAACGACTAAAATTATCGGCAACGGGCCCCTATATGGGCCTATTAGGGACCGGAAATACTGGGGTTACGGGCGTTGCAAAAGCGCTGACCCTCGGTATAGTCCGGCGGTTCTCAATCGAGGCGGTGGAGCCGCGTCGGATTTCCATTTGATCGGACGTCGCATCGGCCGCGGGCCAGGGTTTCCAGGAACCACGCGTTGCGTCGGCGTCCTGGTAGGGAGGTTATATGTTCTTCATTTCGACGGCATTCGCCCAGGATGGCGCCGCCGCAGCAGGCGGTATGAGCGGGCTGATTCAGTTCCTGCCGCTGATCGCGATCGTCGCGATTTTCTACTTCCTTCTCATTCGGCCGCAGCAGAAGCGGCAGAAGGAACATCAGGCCAAGATCAGTTCCGCGCGTCGCGGCGACCAGGTCCTGACCGGTGGCGGGATTTTCGGCAAGGTCACGAAAGTCATGGACGACGGCAAATTGCAGGTGGAGATCGCCGAAGGCGTTCGTATCCGCGTTTCCGCCGGCACGCTGATGGACGTCATCAGCAAGACGGAACCGGCCAAGACGGTTAAGTCCGATAAGTCAGAAAAGTCCGACAAATCGGACAAGGATGACGCATCGAAGGACGAAAAGTCCGAGTAATCCAGTAACGGCGGCGGGTCCAGTCGGCCGTAAGGGGCCGGCGGCGGCCGCCGAACAACGCGAAAGCGCTGCCGCAGCATGCTTCAATTCCCGCTATGGAAAAAGACACTCATCGGCGCCATCTGCGCCCTGGGTGTTCTCTACGCCGCACCGAACTTCTTCCCGGAAGGCACGTTCGACGGTCTGCCGGCATTCGCGCCCGGCAAGACGCTGAGCCTTGGCTTGGATCTGCAAGGCGGGTCCCATCTGTTGCTCGAGGTTCAGACCGGCGCGGTCGTCGAGGAGCGGTTGGAATCGGCGGTTGATACCGTTCGGCGCACTTTGCGGTCGGAGCGTATCGGCTACAGCGATCTTGGTATTCAAGGGGACGCCGTCGTCGTCGCGCTGAGGGATCAGACCCAGGCGGAAGCCGCCGAAACCCAATTGCGTCAGATCGATCGCAGCATTGATGTGGGACGCCTGGAAGATGGCCGGTTTTCCCTAACATTGGATGAGGCGGAACTCGCGGCACTGAAAACGCGCGCTGTCGAGCAATCTGTGGAAATCATCCGGCGTCGTATCGATGAATTGGGTACGCGGGAACCCGTGATTCAACGGCAGGGCGAAGACCGGATTGTCGTCCAGGTTCCGGGCCTCGACGACCCGGCCGCGCTGAAGGCGCTGATCGGCCAGACGGCGAAAATGACCTTCCATCTGCTGGACGAGCGCGCCTCGCCGGGGCAGGTCCCAGCCACGGCCCCTCCGGGCACCATGATACTGCCGTCGAACGAACCGGGCGGTCTGACTTACCTGGTCGAGAGACGCGTCCGGGTCAGCGGCGAACGCCTTGTCGACGCACAGCCCAGCTTCCAGAACAACCAACCGGTCGTGTCCTTCCGTTTCGACTCGCTGGGCGGACGCCAATTCGGCGATGTGACGCAGGAAAACACCGGCCGCTACCTGGCCATCGTCCTTGACGGGAAGGTTATCAGCGCACCGGTGATCCGGGAGCCGATCCTGGGCGGCAGCGGCATCATCAGCGGCAGTTTCACGGTCGCTGAAGTGAACCAAACTTCGCTTCTGTTGCGGGCAGGCGCTTTGCCGGCGCCGATTTCGTTCCTTGAGGAACGGACGGTCGGCCCGGGCCTTGGCCATGACTCCATCGAAGCCGGTCAGATCGCCAGCATCATCGGATTGATTGCCGTGATGGTGTTCATGGTGATGTGCTACGGGTTGTTCGGTGCCTTTGCGGATATCGCGCTGCTCTTCAACATCGGTTTGATAATCGCGATCCTGTCCGGCCTGCAGGCGACGTTGACCTTGCCGGGTATCGCCGGGATCGTGCTGACGATCGGGATGGCCGTCGATGCCAACGTGCTGATCTTTGAGCGTATTCGGGAAGAAGTCGCGAGCGGCCGTTCGCCGTTGTCCGCGGTGGATGCCGGCTACAAGCGGGCGCTTACGACCATTATCGACTCGAACCTGACGACGTTGATCGCGGCAGTTCTGCTGTTCGCCTTCGGGTCGGGCCCGATCAAAGGCTTCGCGGTGACGCTGTCGGTCGGGATCGTAACGTCCATGTTCACGGCGATCATGGTCACGCGGTTCTTCGTTGTCACTTGGCTGCGGGCCAAGCGGCCCAGCACTCTGACGGTTTAGACTTTGCCGGAAAGGGCAGTCCGATGCGTTTGAAACTCGTTCCCGAAAACACGACGATCGATTTTATCGGCTTTCATAAGCTGGCGATGGGTTTTTCCGTGTTGCTGATCCTGGCGTCGCTGTCTCTGTTCGCCGTGCGCGGCTTGAACCTCGGCATCGATTTTCTGGGCGGGATTCTGCTGGAGGTCAAAACCGAGGGGCCCGCGGATATCGGGACGTTTCGGTCGGATCTGGCCGGTTTGGGCCTCGGCGAAGTGGGTATTCAGGAATTCGGCGAACCGGACGTGCTGTTGATCCGCATTCAGCGACAGGAAGGCGGCGACGACGCGCAACAATTGGCTGTTGAAAAAGTAACGAAAACCTTGGGCGATCGGGTCGTCGAATACCGGCGCAACGAAGTCGTCGGCCCCACAGTTGGCGCGGAACTGCAGGAAGCGGCCATGATCGCCGTGTTGGCGGCCATCGGCGCGATTCTCGTCTATATCTGGTTCCGGTTCGAATGGCAGTATGGGGTAGGGGCCGTTCTGGCCTTGTCCCATGACGTGATCGCCACCATCGGCTTGTTTGCGCTGTTCCAGTTGGAATTCAACCTGTCGACCGTTGCCGCGATCCTGACGATCGCCGGTTATTCGATCAACGATACCGTCGTCGTCTATGACCGCGTGCGCGACAAGCTGCGTCGATACAAGAAACTTCCTTTCGAGGAACTCTTCAATCTGGCGATCAACAAGACGCTGTCTCGCACCACGATGACCAGTTTCACCACGGTGTTGGCCCTGGTTGCGCTGCTGTTCTTCGGCGGCGAGGTGATCCGCGATTTCGTGATCGCCATGATCTGGGGCATCGTGATCGGGACATATTCGTCGATCGCCGTCGCCGTGCCCATTCTGCTCTACATGCGCCCGCGCCGTGGCGATGAGGACGAGGCCGCTGCCGGCGGAGAAACAGCCCCAGAAGCGGGCTGACGCCGAAACCTTGGATATCACCCCGATCATCCCCGGTGACCGTCAGGTCATAGACTCCTACGGGCCCGGACGCTTCCAGATCGCCGGGATCGCCTATACCGGCCCGATCCTGGTGTTTCCCAATGCGGTGCTGACCTGGGATCTTGCGAACGTCGATGATCCTTTTTCCGCGTT
Source organism: uncultured Flavobacteriaceae bacterium (assembly GCA_964350445.1). Lineage (GTDB taxonomy): Bacteria > Pseudomonadota > Alphaproteobacteria > UBA8366 > Aestuariispiraceae > Hwanghaeella. The sequence continues at coordinate 66,935 of CAYGKA010000016.1, read as the reverse complement.
CGACCCGGCTTCCTTGACCACAGTGGGCAAGGCTGACCCCGCGGTTGAAGTGCTTCTGCTGGGAACGGGCGCGAAGACCGAATTCGTCAGGCCTTCGATGAAGGCGGCGATCAAGGCGGCCGTCGGATTGGTGCCCGATACGATGGAAACCGGCGCGGCGTGTCGCACCTATAACATTCTGTTGTCTGAAGGTCGGCGGGTCGCGGCGGCTCTCATCCCGGTCTAAACCGGGCCATTCCTCTAAGGATAGTCGGCGCCGCTGACGAAATTGGCGAGATTGACGCAAAGCTTCTGCAATTCCCGAGCGGATTTGGCGCCGAGGTGTTCGTTTCGCTTGATGCGTTGCGCCGCCGTTTCGGTAATCGCCGTGACGATCGGCTGCAGCCGGTTCTGCCCGGCCGTTTCAAGGCTTCCCGCAAGTTTCTTGACCGTGATCAGGATATTGTTCTCAGACCGGGTTAGTTCGTCCTCGATACCGGGGTTTCCACCCTCTTCGAGAAGTTCGATGAGGTAGGCCTGCCGTTCCACCAGATAGGTGTTGAAGGTGAGCAGGGCACGGTCCAGCGCCTCGCGATGCGCGCCCGGATCGAAATTGCCTGCTTTCTTCGCCTTCAGCGTATTGGGCACCATCACGCGTCGGGTGAAGGTTTCCTCACGCACCGCTTTGCGGCGGTCCGGGCCGATGTAATGCGTGGTGACGACGAAGGGCCGGTTATTGTCGATCAGCCTGCTCAGGCGCTTTTGCATCAGGTCCCGGCTGAAAGGGCGAACCAGAAAAGCGTCGCAGCCGGAACTGATGATATGTTCCACGCCCTGGACCGAAGGGGCGGGCCCCGTCATCAGGTAAAAGCCGAATGGATCGTGATCAGACAGATTTTGCCTTGCCGTCCGGATCGTCGCTGAAATTGAACTGAGGTTCTTTGATGTGTCGAACAGCACGAGGTCGTAGAGGGACGTCTCCATCGCTCGGAGTGCTTCGTCTCGGTCCGTCGTCGTATCGACGCGACTGAAGCCGGACGAACGCAGTCCAGAGACGAGTGCGGTTCTAAGTGCGGGATGATTCTCCAGCACAAACGCCGCTAATGAAACGGACATACCGCCCGCATTAGGAGTTCTCTCCATCACGAATCAGACGCGTTCTGCGCCCATCCCCCTCAACGTCCAGTTGCATTGCGCTCCATTGCGAATCACTACTGCACTTAGACATACACCTGCCACTGTGATGAGGTAGTAGAATCAAGAACTCAAACGAACGCAATAGATAATTAGTTTATCTAAGCTTTTTTATTACTTCGAATACATAAAGTAACGGGTGTTAACGTTGCAGTATTCATCCGATGGTAGGAATCAAGAGTTGAATCCACGGCGGAAATCCGGGCCTTTTGGAAACCTTCGGACCGGTCGAAAAGAATCGTTATCCGGGTTTGAGTCGCTTTGTTCCGAATCGAAAAAATATGAAATATTCATGAAGTCAAGAGACTACGTATGCAGTTGAATTGTTTCGCTTTAATAATGACCAAAAGAAAAACGCCCCGCCGAAGCGGGGCGTTTCCTTAAAACGATGCCGTTTTATTATGCGGCGGCCAGGTTCTGGTTCGCGAAGTCCCAGTTAACCAAGCTATCCAGGAACGTCGCGATATAGTCGGGGCGACGGTTCTGGAAATCGAGATAATAGGCGTGTTCCCAAACGTCGATCGTCAGCAGCGGGGTTTGACCGTGCGCGATCGGGGAGTCCGCATTGGCGGTCTTGGTGACCTTCAGCTTGCCGCCTTCGACGACCAGCCAGGCCCAACCGCTGCCGAACTGCGTGGTGGCGGCCGCCTTGAATTCCTCGACAAACTTGTCGTAACCGCCGAGATCGGCGTCGATCTTCGCGGCGATGGCGCCCGTCGGCTTGCCGCCGCCGTTCGGCGCCATGGAGTGCCAATAGAAAGTATGATTCCAAACCTGGGCCGCATTGTTGAAAACACCGGCCTTGGAGGCATCGCCTGCAACGGCCTTCACGATATCTTCCAGGCTCTTCCCTGCAAGATCCGTATCCTTCACCAGATTGTTCAGGTTGGTGACGTAAGTGTTGTGGTGCTTGCCGTAGTGGAAACTCAGCGTGTTTGCCGAGATATGGGGTTCAAGAGCGTCCTGCGCGTAGGGCAGGGCGGGAAGTTCGAATGCCATGGTGACCCGTCCTCTTCTGCTTGGTCTTCGTTGTTTCGCCGTTTTTTAATCGTTATGGCCAATTCCGTGCGTCGCGGTTTGCGCGATCTTGGCCGGCGCCACAAAGTATTGTTCCAACATGCCCGATTGCAAGGGGACAAACCGGAATAACCCACCACAGGACTCGAGTTTTTCCACTAGGGCATCAATTTCCGTCCGAACTGGGTGGATGGTTCAATAACGGCGTTGCTCTGACCCCTGTGATCGCGTTTTCTGCAGGACGGAGGCGTGTTGCGATGGCAAAACTGGTACAATCCGATTTGGACTTTTGCCTGGAGGTGACCCGCCGGGGCGGTTCGAATCTGTGGTTCGTCGGCCGAAGCCTGCCGGCGCTGCGGCGGGACATGTTCGCGTCGGCCTATGCCTCCATGCGGGTGATCGACGATTTCGTGGATGACGACTTTCTGGCACGGACGGAGGCGGAACGCCGCGTCGGGCGTGAAAGCGCCCACCGCCGTGTTTCGGACTGGCTGACGGCCATGGAGAGCGCCCTGGCGGGGCGTACTTCCGGGGCATGGGACGGTTTGCCCGACGCGCGTATTCTGAACAGCGTCGCCTCGCTCTATGAAGGGGCGGATATCGGTGCGTCCCCGTGGCGTTTGCTGGCGCGGTCGATGCATCATGATATCGACGAAGAACCGTTTCGGGACTGGGACGACTTCGTCGTCTATTGCGAAGGCGCAACGGTCGCCCCTGCCAGCATCTTTCTATATGTCGTCGCGGCGGAGTTGGACGGCGTTCCGGCCGCGCGGCAGCGGCTGCCGGCGGATCCGGCCGACTGCGTCCGCGACATGGCAATTTTCTGTTACCTGGTTCATATCGCCCGCGACATCACCAAGGACGCCGCCGCAGGGCCCGCGTTGCTGACGATTCCTGACAGCGTTCTCGGCGCCCATGGTTTGACCCGCGCCGAAATGGGCGCCGCTGCCGCGCGGGACGGCGATCCGCGGATGCGGGGCTTGATCTCGGATCTCGCAGAACGGGCGGGGGATTACCGCGAGCGGGGCGAGGTGTGGCGCGACAGGCTGTTGCCGTTGCTCGGCCTGCGTGAACGGACAGCCTTCTCCGCCTTGATGGCGGTCTATGGCGCTTTGCATGACCGCCTTTGCGCCGACCCGGATTTCGCCTTGCTGAAAGATCCGGGCAAACGCGAGGCAGCCCGTCGTTCCGCCTTGGCCGCCGCTGATATAGAGATCTGACAGGGACGCACGTGAACGCATCACGGGAAAAGGGCAATGACCTCTCCTTTTGCGGGGAGATGGTCTACGGGCAGGATCGGGACCGGTTCTTGTCGGCCATGACCGCGCCACCGGAACGGCGCGAAGCGCTGTTTGCCCTATACGCCTTCAATCAGGAGGTTTCTAAGACGGCCGGCGTGGTCTCTGAACCGATGCTGGGACAGATCCGGCTGCAATGGTGGCGGGAAGCGATTGAGGAATGTTACGCCGGCACGCCCCGGCGGCATGCGGTTGTCACCGCCTTGGCGCAAGCGATTGGAGCCACCCGGCCGACCAAGACGATTTTCGACGCCTTGATTGAGGGGCGCGAGGCTGATTTGGACTTTCAACCGCCCCAAACCATGGATGATCTCGAGCGCTATGCTGCCGCTACCTCCGGCGGGTTGACCGAATTGGCCTTGGAGATGGTCACCGGTGATGCGCCGAGCCTCTCCAGCGAGTGTCGGCAGGCCGCCCGTCGTTTAGGGACGGCCTGGGCCATGGTCGGGCTCATGCGGGCGCTGCCATTTCATTCGCGGAACCGGCGCGGGATGCTGCCGCGCGGTCTTGCCGGGGACCACGGCGTTTCGCCGTCCGACCTGGCGGAAGGCCGGCCAGGAGAGGGGGTTTCCCTTACGGTACGGGATGTTTGTCGCAGGGCTGCGGGTTTACTGGAGGAGGCAAGGTCCGTGCCGAGCCTCGGCATTGCCCGTTCCTCTGTCTATGGGGCCTTGTCGATAGGTGTCCTCACCGACATTTACCTTCGACAGCTTCAAAAGGTGCGGTTTGACGTGTTCGATTCCCGTTTGGCCAATCCGCCGCTTTCCCGCGGTTTGCTTCTTTTGGCGCGATCATTCGGTGGACGTTACTGATATCTGTTGCGGTAACTGCGGATGCAGTTCGCATTCTTGTTGAATATTAACCATGAAATAACTACCTTAGGTATTTTAACTAAATTGATTTAGTGTACTTAAACGATTCTATGTGGTATTTCCGCCGTGAGAGATTGGGAGAACCCAATAGGAGAGAAGAATGTCTGACGTATCTCTGACAGAGGCGCAACGAGCCTCCTTAAATGCATTGCAGCGCACCAATGGTGTCGCAGACCGTTCCTCGCAGAACCTTACCACGGGCCGACGCGTTAACAGCGTTAACGACGATCCGGTTGCGTTTTTCATTGCCCAGCAGCTGTCCCAGGAAGGGGCGGCCTTCGCGCAGCGGCGTGAAGAAATCGACCAGGGCATCAGCGCGCTTCGGGTCACGAATGGCGGCATCGAAACGATAGAGCAGTTTTCGCGGCAGCTTCAGGGCATCGCCGAAGCGGCCCGTTCGGTGACGGATCCGAACCAGTTGAACCAGTTGGAGCAGCAGTTCCAGCAGATCGGACGGCAGATCGCCAACGTTGCGGGGGATGCGTCTTTCGGCGGCGTGAACCTGCTGACATCGTCGAATAATGAACTCAATGTCCAATTCAGCGACAACGAGGGCTCCGAACTGAATGTTCAGGGCGTGGATGTGCTCAATGGCGGCGGCTTCGAGGCCGGCACCTTCGTCGGCGGCGAAATCCAGATCGATCAGTTGGGCGTGACGGGCGGGTCTTTTGCCAGCTTCCTCAGCAATCCGGCGGAGGTCGACAACCTGATCGGCAATATCCGGGACGGTATCGACCGGTTGCGGGGCCAGGCCCAGACCTTCGGTTCAAACGTCGCGATCCTGCAGGAGCGTGCGAGTTTCAATCAGAATGTCGCGAACGAACTTCAGGCCGGCGCGGACTCCTTGACGCTCACGGACTTGAACGAAGAAGCGGCCAATCTTGTCGCCGCTCGGACGCGGACGCAGATCGGTACGCAGACCTTGGGAATTTCCGGCGGGCAGCAGTCCTCGATCCTGCAGATCCTGGAAGGTATCGCCTAATCGAACAGTCGCAAGACTGACGGAAAAGGCCGGCACTTATGCCGGCCTTTTTCTTATGCGCTTTCGAGGCGCTGTCAGGCCGCCAACCGGCTCTTTTCAAGCCAGGTGGCCAGATCCTCCAGCGCCCGATGGGACATGGCCAATTTCCGGTCCCGTCCCTTGATCTTCTTCTTGCCCGGCGGCGGTTCGGGGGGCGGGAAAAGGCCGAAATTCACATTCATCGGCTGGAACGTATCCGCTTCGGCCCCGCCGGTGATGTGGTTCAGCAACGCGCCAAGCGCCGTTGTATCCGGCGGTGCGGTGATCTCCTGTCCCAAACGCTCGGCCGCGGCAAAGCGGCCGGCCAACAACCCGATGGCGGCGCTTTCCACATAACCTTCGACGCCTGTCACCTGGCCCGCGAAACGCAGGCGCGGCATCGCCTTCAGGCGCAACGCCCGGTCCAGAAGGCGCGGCGAGTTTATGAAAGTATTACGGTGAATACCGCCAAGCCGCGCGAATTCCGCATTTTCCAGCCCCGGTATCGCGCGGAAGACAGCGGCCTGGGCGCCGTATTTCAGTTTTGTCTGGAAACCGACCATGTTCCAAAGAGTGCCCAGCGCATTGTCCTGCCGCAGTTGCACCACCGCATAGGGCCGGGATCCGTCATGCGCGTTGGTCAACCCGACGGGTTTCATGGGCCCGAAACGCAGCGTTTCCGGCCCGCGTTCCGCCATGACCTCAATCGGCAGGCATCCTTCGAAATACGGGGTATCCTTTTCCCACTCCTGGAATTCCGTTTTCTCGCCGGTGATCAATGCGTCGATGAAGGCATTGTACTGGTCTTGGGTCATCGGGCAGTTGATATAATCCTTGCCTTCGCCCTTGTCGTAACGGGACTGGAACCAAACCTTGTCGAAGTCGATGCTGTCCCGGTGCACGATGGGCGCGATTGCGTCGAAGAAGGAGAGCTCATCTTCGCCCCCCAAGCCGCGGATCACCTCGCTCAACGCGGCAGAGGTCAGCGGCCCGGTCGCGATCACCACGCTGTCCCATTCCTCCGGCGGCAAGGCGTCAACCTCGCCCCGCTCGATCGTCACCAGGGGATGCGCATTCAAAGCCGCGGTCACCTTGTCGCTGAACTGGTCCCGGTCGACGGCAAGCGCCCCGCCGGCGGGCAGCCGCGTGTCGTCGCCGCTTTGCAGGATCAGCGAGCCGCAGCGGCGCATCTCTTCGTGCAACAGGCCGACGGCGTTGTATTCCGCATCGTCGGAACGGAAGGAATTGGAACACACCAGTTCGGCCAGGCCGTCGGTATGATGGGCATCCGTCTTCCGTACGGGACGCATTTCGTGCAATACGACCGGAATGCCGGCGCTGGCCAGTTGCCAACTCGCTTCCGATCCGGCCAAGCCGCCGCCGACAACATGCACGGGTTTCATACTATTCTCCAATATGCAGGATTTCAGCGCCTTCAAGACAGCGACGTAGTACAGGGCAGGGGCCGGTCAAGGCAAGCCGGGAGCGGATGCCACACCCCCAATCAGGGGTATGGCGTTCCCCCGCGATGCACGCCATATTTGGCCGACAGGACCGTACCAACAATCGAAATGACCGGTAGCCCCCATGCCGAATAGCGCCGCTTCAAGAGCGACCGAACGATCCGCAGAACAGAAGCAGGCCGACTTCGTCAAGGACAGCCTCCATTTGCTCGGCATGGATATCCTGCCTTTGAAGATGCCTGCCTTGCGGCGGGCGCGCCTGGTCAAGAACAACCAGTTGCAGACCATGGTCGAGCTTTTCCATGACGAAACGTCGGGCAGCGGGCAAGTATTGACCGAAGAACTGCCGGGCTTCTTTCCCGACGGCGGCGAGGATTTCAAGGCGGACATGATCCTGCTGAAGCAGTTCGACAACGTGTCCAGTTTCGACGTCTATTCGACGCGTATTACCTTGCGGGAATTGAACATTTCGGTTGAGGACCAGGAAGCGCTGCGGCTGTCGGATGCGAAGCGCGACGAACTGACGGAACGGATGAAGACTTTTACGCGGCCGCTGATTGGCCATGTATACGGTGCGGAGGCCTCGACGGTCGACGATCTGCAGGGAATACTGGGTATGTTCAAGGACCCGGATCCGAGAGCGGCGCTGACGAACCTTAGAAAGATGGCCGATAGCCTGGGTGTCGACTTGTTGGACATCCCGAAATTTCTGGAGGATTACGGCGACATCTTCCTGTCGCTCGCCTTTTTCCGCAATATTTTGGACAAGACCGTGCCGACCATCCATCAGTACTTGGAGTGGTTGCATGAACTGCGCGGCAGTTTTGTCGTGAAGCAGGACCGCGCCCAGGATAGCATGCTGGCGAAGATCGAGGCCGATCTTACCGATATTACCGGCTCGATCACCGGCAGGTTTGAAAGTTTCGACCGCCAGACGCAGGATTTCTGGACCGACATCAACGCTGAGCGCTTCCATGAAGTGCGGGAATTGATCACGGCCCATCACCGTACGGTGGGTGGGGTCCTCTGCGGATTGACGCTCAAGATGGAACATTGGAAAAGCAAGTTTAAGAATTCCGGCGTCGGCGGCCCGCAACAGCGTCTGGAATTCACCCGAAGCGAAGTTCTTCCGGGCCTGGATTGGATCAAGGATCTGGAACGCCGCGGGTCTCAGATCGGCAGTTGACGCAAGGTTGGCGGGACCGGCTTAGGGCTAATTGCGGGCAATGGCCGTGGACAGGACGAAGGCCCTGGGTTAACCCTGACGCCACCGGTAGTCCCCAGTCGCAAAGGTAAGAAGATGAGTGTGCAGCGCGCCCCCCTCCCAACGGCGGCGAATGAACCTTCCCCGGTGAAGCGGGGCAGGGAGTTCCTGAACGTTCCCGGTCCCACGAATATTCCCGGCCGCATCCTGAACGCGATGCATCGCCCGGCGGTCGATTTCTCGGGCCCCGAATTCGTTGATATCGCGATGTCCTGTTTCCGGGATTTGAAGACGCTTTTCCGTACCGAGGGCGATGTCTTCATCTATGCCGCCAACGGTCACGCTGCCTGGGAAGCGGCGATGGTGAATACGCTGTCGTCCGGCGACACGATCCTGGTCCCCGAGACCGGGCATTTTTCGACCGGTTGGGGTGATACCGCCAACGCTTTGGGTCTGCAGGTTAAAACCGTGGCAAGCGACTGGCGCCGGGCGATCGATCCCGTCGCGGTCGAGCAGGCCCTGCGCGAGGACGTGGATCACGCCATCAAGGCGGTCCTGATGGTGCACACGGATACTGCCACCGGTGTCACGAGCGATATTCAGGCATTGCGCGCGGCAATCGACGCGGCGGGACACCCGGCGCTCTTCATGGTTGATGCGATCGCGTCCCTCGCGACGACAGAACTGGCGATGGACGATTGGGGCATTGATGTCGTTGTCGGGGCCAGCCAGAAGGGCCTGATGTGCCCGCCGGGCGTGGCCTTGGTTGCAGCCGGTCCGAAGGCGATGCAGGCGCATGCAACCTCAACTTTGCCACGCCGTTATTGGGATTGGACGGACCGCACGGCCAAGGAACACTACCGCAAGTTCTGCGGCACGGCGCCCGAACATACGATCTTCGGTCTGCGCGAAGCTCTGACCATGCTGGAGGAGGAGACCCTGGATGGGGCATGCCGACGCCATGCCAGGTTGGCGGAGGCCGTGCGTCTTTGTGTCGGCAAATGGTGTGAGGGCGGGGCGCTGCAATTCAATGCCGTCAATCCGCACGAACGCTCGAACGCGGTAACGACGATCCTGCTGCCGCCAAATGTCCAGACGGAAACCTTGCGCGCCATGTGCCGTGACCATTTCAGCGTCGCCGTCGGCGGCGGGCTTGGAAAGCTGATGGGTAAGGCGTTTCGGATCGGACATATGGGCGATATGAACGAGCCGATGATCCTGGGTTGCCTTGGGGCCGTGGAAGCGGCTTTGAAGCGTCTGGACATACCCTTGGGTTCCGGCGGCGTGCAGGCGGCGATCGACTTCCTCGCACAGCCGTAGCGCTGAGCGGATTTTATTCACAAACATACATAGAAGGGACGGCCGCTTGACCGATCCTGTTTCCATTCTGGCCGTCGCCGAAGCATTTCCCCCGCATCGACTTCGGCAGGATGAGGTTGTGGGCCTGTGCCGCGGTGTCTTTGCAGGCAGGCCCGACTTGTTCGAACGGCTTGAGGAAGCCTATCGCAATGCGGGGGTGGAGACGCGGAGTTCCTGCGTTCCGATCGAGTGGTACAACGACCCGCATGGCTGGCCGGAACGCGCCGCCTTGTTTCAGGAAAACGCAATCGCGCTTCTTGAAAAGGCGGCAAGCGACGCCTTGTCGAAGGCGGGATTGACGCCCCTGGACGTTGACAGCGTCGTTGCCGTCAGCACCACGGGGATCTCGACGCCCAGTCTGGACGCGCATTTGCTGAACCGCCTCGGTTTCCGGTCCGACATCAACCGGCTTCCGGTCTTCGGCCTTGGATGCGTCGGTGGCGTGACCGGAATGGCCCGCGCGGCCGATATGGCGAAGGTGCGCCCCGGTCAGACGGTGCTTCTGCTGGTCGTGGAGCTCTGTGCGCTGACCTTTCGGCCGCAGGAACTGACCAAGGCCAATATCATCGCCAGCGCGTTGTTCGGCGATGGGGCCGCTGCCGTCGTCCTGCGCGCCGGGGAGAGCGATGCGGTGCCGGCGCGGTATTTCGGCAGCGCGGAACACACCTGGCCGGACAGTCTTGGCATCATGGGGTGGCGTGTGGAGGAGGATGGACTCGGCGTCATCTTCTCCCGCGATATTCCGGCCTTGGTGCGGCAGGACGTCCGCGCCGCCATGGAACGCTTCCTGACCGCGATGGGGACGGAACTATCGGCCTTGTCCGGGATTGTCGCCCATCCGGGCGGGACCAAGGTGCTTGAAGCCTATGAGGGCGCGCTGGACCTGCAATCGGATGTATTGAGGCATGCGCGTTCTGTGCTGCGTGAGCAAGGCAACATGTCGGCGGTTACCGCCTTGTGCGTTTTGAACCGTGCGATCGAGGCCGGGGATACGGGGCTTCATGCGATGATGGCGCTCGGCCCCGGGTTTACCGCCGGGTTTGGGTTGCTGGAGCTGGGCTGAAGATGTCGGTCGCCGTTGTCATCGTCGCCCTGGTGGTTCTGCAGCGGCTGGCGGAGCTTTTCATCGCCAAACGCAACACGAAGGCTTTGTTGGCCGAGGGTGCGGTCGAGCACGGGGCAGGGCACTATCCCGTGATTGTGCTGCTGCATACGGCATGGTTGGCGGCGATGCTTTGGGCGGCGCTGCAAGGACCCGAACTGAACTATCCGTTGATCGCGGTCTTCGTTCTCCTGCAAGCGGGTCGTGTTTGGATATTGGCGACCCTGGGCCGGTATTGGACGACGCGGATCATCACGGTACCGAACGCGCCCCTGGTCAAACGAGGCCCGTTCCGTTTCGTGCGTCATCCGAACTATCTGGTCGTGGCGCTGGAGATCGTCGTATTGCCCCTGGCATTCGGACAAGTCGCGCTGGCCGTGTTATTCGGGTTTGCCAACGCTGCGGTTCTGGCCTGGCGCATCCGCGCCGAAGAGCACGCCAATGCAGGGCGAAGAATAGCCTGACCGTCCCGATCAACCGCCCAGCATCTGGCGGCCGGTATCGGTCAATTTGCAGACCAGCCAGTCGGGCTTGAGCGGGTTGTTGAACCAGGGTTCGGCCCAGCCTTGTTCGATGCAGGAACGGACGGTGCGTTCGCTGATCCGCTGACCTTGCAAATCGAAGAGAGGGAGCTTGCCGCCGGGTTGTTCCAGCCCGCGCTGCAGATAGGCGAATTGCGCCTTGCTCGGCTTGCCGTTAAGGCGGGCTTCCGAAGGTTTGACTTCCTTCAGACGAATGACCTTGGTTTTCTCCGCCATCCCCGTGCAGTGCCCCGTTGCCTGATCCCCAGTGAAATGCCCCGAACGGGACCATCTGCATGGTAGAGCATTGGGACTGCCCACCACAAGCCGATGATGACCCGTTAGAGCGCCGATTGCAGGTCTTCGAAGCGTATCAGGAACTTGCGCTTGGCTTCATCGGTCGACATTGGGGTCGGGTCGAACCGGTCGAAACCGGGGGGCGGCGCGCCGAAGAACCGACGGGCTTCGGTCTTCGAAAACCCGGCGACGCCGGTGGCCTCGATATAAGCGGACGCGTGGTCGGCCTTCTTGATCAGCCTCGTCAATTGGCTCGAAGTTTCCGCGGGCAGGCCGAAGCGCAGATGAATGGCCGTCATCAAGCGCTTTTCAACGAGTTTGTAATCATCGCCGATGACCGCCTTGAAGGGGCTGATCATATCACCCACCACATATTCGGGCGCGTCGTGGAGAAGGGCAGCCAGCAAGTCCGGTTCAGGTGTTTCCGGTTTTAAAAGCCGCACCAATGCCTCGACCAAAAGAGAATGTTGTGCAACGGAGAACGCCCAATCGCCGGTCGTTTGTCCGTTCCAGCGTGCGACACGGGCAAGGCCATGGGCGATATCCTCTATCTCCACATCCAGCGGCGAGGGGTCGAGCAGGTCGAGCCGCCTACCGCTCAACATGCGTTGCCAGGCCCTGGGGGTGTTCTTTGCGCTTTGTCTGACTGGTTTTGTCATATCCGGCAATCGTCAGGTTGCTGCGCCGGAAGCGGAGGGCATTGGCGGACGCCGGATTCCGGTGATCGGACCTTCACCTTTCGCGGCGATGCGGTCGGCGGTGAAGGACAGGGAAGCCAATGCAACTTTCATGTCGCTGGCATTGGAATGAAGGAAGCGGTCCTGATCGATCCAAATGCCGATATGTCCCTTCCAAAAAACGAGGTCGCCGCGCCGCAGGCTGTTTTCATTGCCGTCATAGTTCAGCAATGTACCGAATTGGTCGAACTGCATGTCCGTGTCGCGCGGGCAGTCGATGCCGCAGGCCTGCCAGGACAGTTGAACCAATGCGCTGCAATCCAGACCCAGACTGCTTCGCCCGCCCCATAGATAGGGCGCATGCATGAAGGTCAGCGCGACGGCAATGGGGTCGGATTCCAGCACGGCGACTGGCCGCAGATAATCGGTATAGATGAACCCGCCGCCGGCGAGTTCTGAATAACGGCCGCTTTCGCCGATGACCGTAAGGCGGGATCCCAGATGAACCGTCATGACCGGCGGCGCCTTTAGGTCGGGCCTCGGAAAGACGAAGCCGCGCAGGGCCGCCATGCGATGCGTGACCGGGGGACCTTCAGGACCGACAGTGCTGCTGGGAACGTAGCCGACATATCCGTCGCGGCGGCTCTTGATCCATGCCCAACCATCGGCGCGGTCCAGCACGGTGACGTCCTCGCCGAACAGCAACTCGGTGTCCAGCGCGGCACCGGGCCTGGGTTGACGGCGCAGCGGCGCGACGGCCGCGACGATACGGCCGCGTTCGCCTTCGGTGAAGCGCGTTGCGGCCACTCGGCCTTCAAGCGCTATTTCCGCCAAGTCATCTCGATATGCATGCAGCCGTTTATCCAAGGACATGATGATCTCTATCGGGCGTTCTCAAGCCCACCTTCGATTGCCTTAACGTCGGGCTCCTTGATAAGGGGGCTTTCCGCCCGCCGCAACAGATAGCACTCTGCAAATCTGCAAAGACGGACCAGCACAAACAAGGGGGAGGATGCATGAGTTTGCCCGGCACCAAGAACCGCCGCAGGGTTTTCCTGATGCGTCATGGAGAGGTCGATTACCGTGGCCCCGACGGCAAGCTGGTGAATCCGAAGATGGTGACCCTGACCGAGAATGGGCAAGGTCAGGCGCGTGCCGCTGCGGCCATGCTGACGGGCGTCGAAATCGACAGGGCCCTTTGTTCCGGGCTTCCGCGCACGCGGATGACGGCGGAACTCGTTTTGGACGGGCGCGGTCCGGTGTTGGAAGAGGAGGCGGGCTTCCTGGAAATCCGAGGCGGGCGGGTGTCGGAAGTCCCGAAGCAGGACCGGGCGGCGATGTTTATCCGGACCTTGGAACAAGCCCATCTGCCGGGGGCGACCTTTGCCGGCGGTGATGCCTTCGCGCCGTTCTACGACCGCGTGACCGGCGCCTTCGGAGCGTTTGCGACGGACGGGGCCTGGCGACGCGCGCTTCTCGTGGCGCATGACGGGGTGAACCGCGCAATTCTAGCCTGGGCGTCCGGGGCGGGGCTGGCCGGTATGAAAGCGTTCGAGCAGGACATGGGTTGCGTCAATATCCTCGACCTGGATGTGGAAGGCGGGAAACTGGTCGGCGCCTATATAAAGGCGACGAACTTAACGCCGTATAACTTCGTGAAAGCAGGGCTTTATCAGACAAGCTTCGAGCAAATTTTCAAACCCATCTTCGGTGACGTCTGACTGACGATCAGGGCGCCATCAGGGTTGCCGCGGTGCGGACGCATTCGATCCAACCAGCGCATGTGCCTTGTTCGAAGTGAACGACTTCCCGCGCGGCGGCGGCAAAACAGGCGGCCAGCCACAGCAGCATCAGCGGCGTGGAAGCGGCCGGCGGCAACGCGCGGCCGCCGATGCCGTATCTTATCAGCGGAAATGCCCGCAGCATCAGGACGGCGTCGAACGGTGTGAAGAGCGCTGATCCGACGATGAGGAAGAGCGCGACATTCCCAATTTTGCCGAAGAAGCCGACCCGTTCGGCAATCAGCCTGAGAGAGACTTCGACCGAGAAAATGGCAAGGCACACCGCCACGATGCGGGAGCACCAGGCGTCCGCCGGACCGCCCGGTTCGCCCAGGCCAAAAGACTGAACGAGCAAGGCGATCGCGCCTGCAAGGATGGCTGACGTTACCACCCAGATAACCGGGGCTGAATCCGCCATGGTGCCGACAGACCGCCGGATATCGTCGGTTTTGTATTTTGGTGTCTGACCGGTCATGGGTGCTTAGGAAGCCGGTCCTGCGATGCTGAAGTACAGGTTAGTCGAAAAGGGCGTCGATATCGGCCTGGCTGATCGATTGTTCGCTTTCCAACGCGGGACCGTTGAGGAGGGCTTCGTCCCCCTCACGCTTTCCGCTCGTCTCGGATGTTTTCTGCGCCAATTGCTGGACTTCATTGCGGCCCCAGATCTCCAACATGGCGTCGACGCGCGATTCGACGAATTGCATGGAGCGAACGATCTTTGTCACCCGCTGGCCGGTGATATCCTGGAAAGTGCAGGATTCCATGGTGTTCATGGAGATCTGCTCCAACTCGTCGCAAAGCGGGCCGATTTCCTCGGGATCCTTGATCTCGCGAAGCTTGTTGGTCACCGTGTCGATCTGTTCCATGCCTTCCAGGATGGCGTTGGTCGCGGTTTCTGTCGCGCCGATGATCGCGTCCAATTGCTCGGAGATCGTTTGGAAGCGGGTCTTGTCGTTTTCCGCATCCGGTTGGATCATATGCGCGATTTCTTCGCGGAAACGCTGGATGTACTGGAATAGACCGAGGACTTCGGCACGCAGCTTCATTTCATCGAAGTCCGTAACGGCTTTTGGCATAGGATAGACCTTTCCGAGCGTTCTTCATCCTCCCGCACGATGGGAGCATCTTAATCCTGCAGGACAGAAGTTTATATTTGGTTACCCGAAAGCTTTGAAGGTGATGAGGGTGAACGTATCCCGCACGCCCGGCAAGGTTTGGATATGTTCGTTGACGAAATGGCCGATATCCTCGTCGTCCTGCAGGTAGCATTTCATCATCAGGTCGTAATGGCCCGAGGTCGAATAAACCTCCGAAACGCCTTCGACCTCAATCGCCTGGTCCGCGACAACATAGGATTTGCCGAGGTCGCACTTCACCTGAATGAATATCGTCTGCATGGTATCCGGCCTAGTTGGGTAAATCGCATGGTATGACGTGCCCCGAACACGGCTTAGCCGTCAAGGGCCGGTTCAAAGATACCGGCCGCGTTCCAGGATTTCGAGGGTGTATTCGCGATAGGACATGCCCAGCTCCTGGGCGCGTTTGAGCCGGCGAAGCATGATTTCGCGGGGCGGGGTTTTCCACGCCTGTTTATGCGCCTTCTTCCAACGCCATGTCGTGAAGCCCTGATAGAGCTGCGGTCCGCCGTTGTGGCCTATACCGGCGGGGGCCGGAAGCGGGCCGGCATTAACCGGAAGCGGACGGGCGGGGGCGCCGCCGGCTACCTGAGCTGAGGCATTCCCCCTGGCCATTCGAAAGACCGCTCCGTCCGGATCCTAGCGCCGAAGGAAAGCCGGCAATTGGTCGCTTTGCCCGTAAGGAACCTTCATTTCTTCCAGTTCCCCGATATCGTGGTGTTCGTTACGACCGCGACGCGACTTGCGGGGTTCCTTGTCCGGCGTGGCGCGCGGGCGCGAACTGTCCGGTTTGGCGCGGGCGGTTTCGCTGTCGGGCTTGGCACGGGAGGGTTCGGGTTTGGCGCGAGCGCTGTCACCCTCCGTTTTGGCGGGAGTGTTGTCGCCCTCGGGTTTGGCGCGAGCGTTGTCACCCGCCGGCTTGGCGCGCGAGCGCGTGGGCTTGCTTCTCGCTTCCCGGCGCGGGGCGGTTTCTTCGGCTTCCTCGGCGGCGGGTGGGGTCGATCCCCCCATGTCGAGTTCCGGAATGTTCTTTCCGACCATCTTCTTGACGGCCGCCCACAGCTTGTCGTCTTCCTTCGTGACAAGCGTGATGGATTTGCCAAGACGTCCGGCCCGTCCGGTTCGCCCGATGCGGTGGACATAGTCTTCCGAATTGTTGGGCACATCTACGTTGAAGACGTGACTGACGCTGGAGATATCCAAACCGCGTGCCGCGACATCGGAGCAGATCAGCAGCGTCACTTCGCCGGCCTTGAATTTTTCAAGCCACTCCATGCGCTTGTACTGGTCCATGTCGCCGTGAAGCGCCCCGACCGGATAACCGGCCTTCTGCAGGCTGGTGAAGAGGTCTGCGACCTCCCGCTTGCGGTTGCAGAAGATAAGGGCGTTCTTGAGGGACTCGCCTTCGCGGTCGATCAAGTCCCGAAGCATTTTGCGCTTGGAGCGGGATTGGACGGTGACGAAGGCCTGTTCGACGGTATCTGCCGTGGAGGATGGCGGATCGACCGCCATCTCCTTCGGGTTCATTAGAAATTTGTCTGCGAGCTTCTTGATTTCCGCCGGCATGGTGGCGGAGAACATCAGCGTCTGCCGGATCGTCGGCATCTGGCTCACAATGCGTTCGACATCGGGAATGAATCCCATGTCGAGCATGCGGTCCGCTTCGTCGATCACCAGAACCTTGGTATCGGTCAACATGACCTTTCCGCGTTCGCAATGGTCAAGCAGACGGCCCGGCGTCGCGATCAACACATCGACGCCCCGGTCGAGCAGCTTTTCCTGCTCGGAGAAGGAAACGCCGCCGATCAGCAGCGCCATCGTCAATTTGTTGTACTTGCCGTAGGTGTCGAAATTCTCGGCGACCTGCGCGGCCAATTCGCGCGTCGGCTCAAGAATGACCGATCGCGGCATGCGCGCCCGAGCGCGGCCCTGCGCCAGGATATCGATCAACGGCAATGTGAAGGAGGCGGTTTTCCCCGTCCCTGTCTGCGCGCAGCCCAGGATATCACGCCCCATCAGGACGTAGGGAATGGCCTTCTGTTGGATAGGTGTGGGCTTCGAGTAACCCGCGTCGGCCACGGCGCGGAGGACGCCTTCGCCCAGGCCCAAATCGGCAAATGTTTCTGTCATGCTGTCCTTAAAGAGGGGGGCGACGCCTGCAACCAACGCAAGTCCCTATAAAAATCGGTCCCCATGTATCGGCGGAAGTAATCCCGCAAGAAGTGGCAAGATCATAGTGTTGCAGTGCAGAATGTCAATCGTTCTGCGGGTTTGCGGCCTATGAATTGCAGAATACCGGCATCGACGGCTATTTTTGTCGTCCCCCCGATTGTGGAGACCCCGAACATGCTGCTGAAAGCCGAAGAATCTCAGGTCCTGATCGTCGACATCCAGGGCCGTTTAATGCCGGCCATGCTCGATGCCGAAGCGGTCGTCGAACGGTCCGTCATCGTGATCCGCGCGGCCAGACGGCTTGGCATTCCCGTATCCGCCTCGCGGCAGTATCCCAAAGGACTGGGACCGCTGGTCCCGGAAATTGAAACGCTGCTGGAAGAGGGCGAAACCCTCGACAAAACCGCGTTCAGCTGCGCCGCCGATTCGGGTCTGGCGGCGCATGTGGCAGGGCTGGGCAGGAAACAGGTCGTGATCTGCGGCGTTGAAACGCATGTTTGCGTGCTTCAGACCGCGATGGGCTTTGCGGCAATGGGACTCTCGCCGTACGTCGTCGTCGATGCTTGCTCCAGCCGGACGATTTCGAACAAGATCGCCGCCGTGGAGAGGATGAGGGCTGCCGGCATCAACATCGTCACCTCTGAAATGGTGTGTTTCGAGTGGATGGGCGAAGCCGGAACGGCTGCCTTCAAGGACATCTCGAAGCTGATCAAATAAAAACGACTGTGCGAATAGGCGGGCCGATAGAGCCGACGCCGTGGGAAGGAAACTCAAACAATGATCGATCTGGTTCTGGTGCCCGGGCACCTTTGCGATGCCGTGCTTTGGGAACATCAGATTGCCGGGCTGCGGGATGTCGCCAACCCCGTCGTCGCGGATGTGACCGTGGATGACAGTATTTCGGGCATGGCTGCGCGGCTGTTGCGGGAAGCACCGCCGCGATTTGCTCTGGCCGGGCTTTCCATGGGCGGCATGGTCAGCATGGAAGTAATGCGCCAGGCGCCGGAGCGGGTCGAACGGTTGGCCTTGCTGGATACCAATCCCAGCCCGGACAACGAAGAACGTGCCGTCCAGCGCCGCAAGATGGTCGAGCGTTTCGACGCGGGCGAAGTCGATGCGCTTGTGCAGGAATTCCTGGAACTGGTCGTACCGCCGGCGCGGCTTGGGGAAGCGGTGCTGATCGATCCCATGCGCCAAATGATGAAGGCGGTGGCGGTAAAGGCGTTTCCGGCCCAGGTAAAGGCTTTGATCGATCGTAAGGACAGCCGCCCCGATCTGCCCGGCTATGACTTGCCGGTCCGGTTGATCTGCGGCCGGGAAGACCGGCTGACGCCATTGGCCTTTCATGAGGAAATGGCGGCGCGGATCCCCGGTGCGGAACTGACGGTCATCGACGGTTGCGAGCATATGTCGACGATGGAACGGCCTGCGGAAGTGACGTCCGCTCTGCGGGATTGGTTGCTACGCGGTCAGTAACCGAGGATGTCGCGGATCCGGCGCGTTTCCTCGCGCTGATTGTCGTCATAAAGCGGACTGGGACGGGGCAGGAGGCGCCGCGTCACTTCGGCCAGCATATTTTGAAATGTTGGATCGCCGACGGTTTCGGGCTGCTGCATGCGGGCACGGACGGAGCTGACGAACGCGTTCCGTTTGCAATAGACCATTAGCATGCGCATCAAGCCGGCCTCCGAAGGAGATACCTGTTTTGGGGGCTGACCCGCGCAATACCCATAACCGTCATCCGTCTGCCCCGAATTGAAGGCGGTCATGATCTTGGTCTGCTTGGGCGTAGTGGGACCGGGTTCCGCCGTGAAGGCAATGCGCGACCCCCGGTTCTTGCCGCGCATGGAAAGGGCGATCTTCTGTGCCGCATCGGACTCCGCAAAGGGCGTATTGAACGCCTCCACGGCCATTTCCTTATCGGCGTTGTAGTATTGAAGTTCGCCGAAGTCGTAACCGGGATGATAGCGCTCGCCGTAGACAATATAGGATGCCGGCGCCGTCACGCACCCGACCAGGGACGCGAGGCCGATAGCCGCCGCAAGTATTCGCAGCCGAAGCATTCGTCGGTCCTTTTCGATCATTGTGAGGCCGTGGTCAGAAACCACGGGGCAGCATCCCTTCAGGAGCCGATCTTTTTCTTACGCCCGCGGTTTTCGTTGAACGGATCCTGCAGGGGAATCACCAATTTGGTCGCAAGGGCCAGCATGCGCTTGAATGTCGGGTCGTCGACATTCCCGGTAGCCGGCATTTCGCCGCGGACAGAGCTCATGAAGGTGTCGTGCTTGCAGTAGATCATCAGCATCCGAAGGTGTTCGTCGTCCGGCTTTGCGCTCGCCGCGACGGGCTGGCCGCCGCAATAGGACGCGCCCGCATCCGAACTCTCCGTTCCAAAGGCGACAATGATCTTCGTTTCCTCGGGCGTGTTCGGACCTGGGTTGGCGGTGAACGCAATTCGCGCCCCTTGATTCTTGCCGCGCATGGCGTTGGCGATACGCCCGTCCGCGTCTGCTTGGCCGAAAGGCTCGTTAACCACCTCGACGGCCATCTGCTTGTCGTTGTTGTAATACTGCAGATCGCCAAACTGGTATTTGGGAGAGAAGCGCTCGCCATAAACCTTGTAGGGGGCGATTTCAGCGGCGCCACCGACCGCGCAGGCGGTCAGGCCCGCAGCGGCGATCGCCAATACGATAGTCTTCATCGAAGTCACTTTTCGGCCTCCTTGGTACCGAGGCGGCGGTTCCCCCGAACCGCCTAGCCCCATTTGTCCCCCGAAGTGACGAAAGTCGGCGTCAGCCGACCCCGCCGCCGTGCCGTTTGGTGAAGACTTCCGGCAGCAGGTCATGTGTTGCCCGGCTGAGCAGCCGCTGCAGGGCCGGATCGTCGAGGTTCTTTACCGATCCTGCCGACGCGCGCAGCGAGGATTTGTCCTGTCCGTTGATGCAATAGGACATCAGGACTTCCCCTTGGGTGCCCGGCGCCGCGCCGGATTGGGCGCCATCAAGGTTACAGGCGGCCAGACCTGTCATGGATTTGGGCGGGGCGAAGACAACGACGACTTTCGTATCCTGGCCGGCATAGTTGCGGTCCGCGGTGAACAGGATCGGACGGCCGGTGTTGGCGCTACGCATCAGCGTGGCGATCTGATTGTCTGCCTCGCCGGCGCCAAAGGGGTTGTTGTGGATTTCCACGAAGCTGGGGCGGTCGGCGTTATAGTATTGAACCGCCGCGTAGTTGTAGTCGGCGGCCTGATACTTGTTGTAGATGACGACGCTATCGCCGGTTGCGCAGCCGGCGAGTAAGGCTGAGGCAGCTGCGAGGCCCATTAAAGAACGTTTCATGTGGCAAGCTCCTAGTTGACCGGTCCGGAGGAACGGGCCCGGGGTTTTCGACAGCACAAACAAGTCCAAGCGGAATGCCTGAACGTGTCTTGCCCCTCCATGTTCCTAATCACCCTGCGACTATGTGCAGGGTTCATCGCTATATGTAAGCTGATTTAGGTGGGATTTGAATATCTTCCCAGGTAACAATTGCGCGCAATCATCCGGCGGGATCCCATGAGTATAGAATTTCTTCTCACCTCCCTTATCGTCGTCCTGCTTCCGGGGACCGGTGTTTTGTACACGCTTGCCGTCGGGTTGGGGCAGGGATTTCGGTCCAGTATCGCGGCGGCCTTCGGGTGCACCTTGGGTATTCTTCCCGCTGCGATCGCCGGAATCGTGGGGCTGGCGGCAGTTCTCCACGCCAGCGCGCTCGCCTTCCAAATCATCAAATTTCTCGGCGTCGCCTATCTGTTCTACATGGCTTGGAACATCATGCGGGATGGCGGGGCGCTCTCCGTGAGCGAGGACCGAACGCCCCGGGATGTGCTTAAGGTTATCCGGAACGGGCTTCTGCTAAATGTGCTGAACCCGAAATTGTCCCTGTTCTTTTTGGCTTTCCTGCCGCAGTTCGTCTCGTCGGAGGCAGCCAATCCCACGCCGCAGCTTGCCATGTTGGCGTTTGTTTTCATGGTGATGACCTTCATCGTCTTCATCGGGTACGGGGCCTGCGCGTCGCTCGCCCGGGACTATGTGATTTCCCGTCCGGCCGTTTTGCTTTGGCTGCGCCGGTCTTTTGCCGGGGCTTTCGGGTTGTTGGGCTTGCGCCTCGCCCTTGCCGATCGGTGATTGACGAAATGGTGCATTGGTAACAATATACCATGTATGAAAAGCACGATTGAACGCGTCCAAACCGGAATCCGTATCGAAAAGCGGCTGCTGAAAGTCCTCAAAGGTCTTGCGGAGCATCTCGACATGTCCGTCGGGGATTTGATCGAAGGGATAGCCCTCCACAGTTTCGAGAACAAACCGCCGTTTTCCGAAGAAACGCTGGGCAAGATCGCGCAATTGAAGGCTGTCTATGACTGCGACCTATCGGCGTCGGACAGCCATACGTTCACGGAAAAGGATGGGGAAGGAGGGCGGGCATGACCTCTTCGACGGCCCAACTATTGAAAGGGTTCGAAGCTCAAACCCTGGATCCAGCCGGGTTCAAGCATCGGGATCATGTTGAGGCGGCGTTCGAAATGCTGCGGCGCTACGATTTTATGGAAGCTTCGGCAAAATATGCCGCTTCGATCCGGGGGATCGCTGAAAAAGCGGGTGTTCCCGAGAAGTTCAACGCGACGATCACCACGGCTTTCT
The DNA here is from genome assembly GCA_964350445.1 of uncultured Flavobacteriaceae bacterium. Classification (GTDB taxonomy): domain Bacteria; phylum Pseudomonadota; class Alphaproteobacteria; order UBA8366; family Aestuariispiraceae; genus Hwanghaeella. The sequence continues at coordinate 45,178 of CAYGKA010000016.1, read as the reverse complement.
TGAGCTTGATCGCAGAGCGCATGGAAAGCGGGCGTTATGACGATTTCAACGCGTTTGAAGCCGCGAATGGCGATCTTGCGTCGATGGCTGTTCTGGATCGGTGGTATTCTAAGGAGCGTTTGACGTCGGATACGGCGCGCCGGTTGTTCCTGCTGCCCGATCGTACCGGTTGACCTCTTTGCCCGGCTAGATGTCGATTTCCTCGACGAAACGGGCGTTTTCCTGAATGAAGGCGAAGCGTAATTCGGGCTTCTTGCCCATCAAGGTGTCGACCGTCTTGGCGGTGCGGCGCGCTTCATCCAGGTTTTCCTCGAAGGCGCGGTTGGGCAGGCCAACCCGGATCAGCGTCCGTTTACCCGGATCCATCGTCGTGTCGCGCAGCTGCTGCGGCGGCATCTCGCCCAAGCCCTTGAAGCGGCTGATCTCCACTTTCGCGTTGGACTTGAACTCGCTCTTCATCTTCTTTTCTTTATCCGCGGCGTCGCGGGCGTAAATGGTCTTGCCGCCCTGGGTCAACCGGTAGAGGGGCGGAACCGCAAGATAGAGGCGCCCGGCCTCGATGATCGGACCCATTTCCCGGTAGAAGAAGGTCATCAGCAGGGATGCGATATGCGCGCCGTCGACATCAGCATCCGTCATGATGATGACCCGGTCGTAGCGCAGTTTTTCGGGGTTGCAGTCGCTGCGCACGCCGCAGCCCAGCGCTTGGGCCAGGTCCTTGAGTTCCTGGTTGCCCTGCAGCTTGTCCGCGCTGGCGCTGGCGACGTTCAGAATCTTGCCGCGCAGCGGCAGTATGGCCTGGGTCTTCCGGTTGCGCGCCTGTTTGGCCGAACCGCCGGCCGAGTCGCCCTCGACCAGGAAAATCTCGGTTTCCTCCGGGCCGGCGGAGGAACAATCGGCGAGTTTGCCGGGTAGACGAAGCTTCCGTGTCGGCGTCTTGCGCTGCAGTTCCTTCTGCTGACGACGTTTCAGTCGGTCATCGACACGTTCAAGAATGCGGTCCATCAGGTCATTGGCAGAGGCGGGGTCTTCCGCCAGCCAATGGTCGAACCGGTCCTTGATCGCCGTTTCCACCAGTTTCCCGGCTTCGGGAGACGCCAGCTTTTCCTTCGTCTGACCCTGGAATTGCGGTTCCGGAATGAAGACGGACAGCAGCACACTCGCTTCGCCGACGACGTCTTCGGCGGTGATCTGCGCCGCCTTCTTGTTGCCGACAAGTTCGCCATAGGCGCGCAGCGACTTCGCCATGGCGCCGCGCATAGCTGTTTCGTGGCTTCCGCCCTGCGAGGTGGGAACCGTGTTGCAGTAGGTGCTGACGAAACCATCGCCGTCCAACGGCCAATGCACCGCCCATTCGGCGCGTCCGATACCGTCATCGGCCTTCATTTCGCCGGCAAAGGGGCGTGGTGTGATCGTCGCGCGCCCATTCAGGCTGGCGTTCAGGTAGTCGCGCAACCCGCCGGGGAAATGGAGTTTGTCCTTCTCAGGCGTATCCGCTTCGGTCTTGCCTTTCAGCAACTCCGGGTCGCAGGACCAGCGGATTTCAACACCCCTGAACAGATAGGCCTTCGACCGGGCCATCCGGTACAGCCGGTGCGGCTGGAATTCCGCTTCATTGCCGAAGATTTCCCGGTCCGGATGGAATGTCACGGTCGTTCCGCGCCGATTGCTGACCTCGCCGACTTCGGTGAGCTTGGAAGCCGGAAGGCCGCGGGAAAACGTCTGCCGGTAGAGTTTGCGGTCGCGGGCGACTTCCACGGTCATCTCGTCCGACAAGGCGTTCACGACCGAAATGCCGACCCCGTGCAGACCGCCTGAGGTCGCATAGGCCTTGCCGGAGAACTTGCCGCCGGAATGCAGGGTGGTCAGGATGACCTCCAGCGCAGACTTGTCCTTGTATTTGGGATGCGGGTCGATCGGAATGCCGCGGCCGTTGTCCCGGATCGTCACCGACCCGTCGGCGCTCAGTTCAACTTCGATTCGGCTGGCATGGCCGGCGACGGCCTCGTCCATCGAGTTGTCGAGGACTTCCGCGACAAGGTGGTGAAGCGCGCGTTCGTCCGTGCCGCCGACATACATGCCGGGGCGGCGACGCACGGGTTCAAGGCCTTCGAGGACCTCGATATCCTTTGCGGAATAGCCGTTCGGGCTATCATCTGAAGCGTCGGTGTGGAATAGATCGTCCATGGCGTTACTATATCCAGCGCTAGGGCGCGCAACAAGCTTATCAAGTGGATTTGCCGGATCATATACACAAGATATTGTATTTCAATACGTCTGAGCGGGGAGGGTACAAATGACTGATTCACAACAGGAAGAACCACGGGGAGAGCTGGCTATCCGCACTTTGGCGATGCCTGCGGATACCAACCCGGCGGGCGATATTTTCGGCGGCTGGCTGCTGGCACAAATGGATATTGCCGGCGGCGTGTTGGCCCGAACGAGGGGCAGCGGGCGTGTCGCAACGATCGCCGTTGACAGCATGGTGTTTCATAATCCGGTCTTCGTCGGCGACGTTGTCTGTTGCTATGCCGACATGGCGCGGATCGGCCGAACGTCGATGACGGTGCATATCCAGGCTTGGGCCCTTCGGGACGCGGCAGGCGACCGCGTAAAAGTGACCGAAGGTGTGTTTACCTATGTCGCCATAGATGAGAATCGTCGACCGAGGCCCGTGGAAGGCTAAGTTGCCCATGGGCGTGGATGACGTGCCAAATTGAGGAGAATGACGCGATGCGGAGATTGGCGATTGCGGGTATCTGTGTGGCCGCCCTGTTCCCGGGCGCGGTCCTTGCCGGGCAGGCGGACGTCCTCAAGGTCGTGGTGACACCGCAGGGCGATGCCTATCGTTTCGATGTTACCGTTGCCCATGAAGATACCGGTTGGGATCACTATGCGGATGCCTGGGAGGTGGTCGGACCGGGTGGAAAGGTTCTGGGCGTCAGGACCCTGCTTCATCCGCATGTTGACGAACAGCCCTTCACACGTGCGCTCTCCGGCATCAAGGTGCCGGCCGGGACGGAACAGGTGACCGTGCGGGCTCATGACAAGGTGCATGGCTGGGGTGGGGCGGAAATAACCGTGACGGTGCCCCGTTGAACCCCGCGTTCCGGCGCTGGTAGATATCGTCCGTGCCGCAATCGCTTTGAACATTCCAAGACGATCCTTCAGGATCGGCCCAGGCGGCGAGACTACGAACCGATGGGGGTGTGATGCGCGTTTCTGATCATGTGCGGCAAGACCGGCTATGGGGCCGGTTGACGGACCTGGCGAAGATCGGTGCGACGGCAAAGGGCGGCGTAAATCGCCAGGCACTGACACCGGAAGACGGCGCGGCGCGGCGGTTGCTGGCCGATTGGGCGCTCGCACGGGGGTTTTCCATCTATCAGGATGCCATTGGGAATCTGTTCGTCCGCCGGGCCGGCGCGGATGACAGCCTGCCACCGGTAACAACCGGCTCGCATCTGGACACTCAGCCGACAGGCGGACGATTCGACGGCGCCTATGGCGTGATGGCCGGGTTGGAGGCGTTGGAGGCACTGGAGGATTCCGGCCTGCGAACCAGGCATCCGGTGGAGGTTGTTGCCTGGACGAACGAGGAAGGCGCGCGATTTCCGCCCTCCTGCATGGGCTCCGGCGTCTATACGGGGCGCTATACCCTGGATTGGGCACAGGCGGTCCGGGACCCGGCCGGCGACAGTGTCGGCGATGCTCTTACGGACGTGATGGCCAGAACGAAGGAGGCCAGGCATCGGGATTTTGGCGCGCCGATCGCGGCCTATATCGAAGCGCATATCGAGCAAGGACCGGTCCTTGTAGATGCGGGAGAAACCGTCGGTGTCGTGACTTCCGTGCAAAGTCAGAATCTTTTCGAAATCGAAATTTTTGGCGAAGAGGCCCATGCCGGCACCACGCCGCGGGCCAGCCGGTCCGATGCGGTGTTGGCTGCGGTCGAGGTCATTGCGACGCTTGAGCGGGAAGGGCTGGACGATGCAGACGCCCTGCGTTTCACAGTCGGCCGTTTTATTGCCAGGCCCGGCGCACCCAACACGGTGCCGAGCCACGTCACGTTCACGATCGACCTTCGTCACCCGGAAAATGCAGAGATTGGACGGATGTCAGACCTTATCGAACGGCTTCCCGGCGAGATTGCGGCGAACCGGCGTTGCCGGGCCACGGTGAGCCGCTTGTCGGATTCCCCCGTTACGCCGTTTTCCGACCAGATCGTCGAATTGGTCGACCGGAAAAGGGTGGAACTCGGCCTTCCCGGACGGCGGATGCCGTCAGGGGCGGGGCATGACGCGATGTATATGCCGCCATTGGCGCCGACCGGTATGATCTTCGTGCCCTGTGTGGCCGGTATCAGCCATAACGAGGCGGAAGACGCCTTGCCGTCGGATTTGGCGGCGGGCACGCGGGTTTTGGCGGAATGTCTTGCGGAATTGGCGGGGAAGGCGGGCTAGGGCCCGGCATTGGCGAACGGGGACTAGAAGGATATCTCGAAATAGTCGTCGTCCAGGGCTTCGCGCAACAGGTTCTCCGATTCCTCCATATGTGCACGGTCTTGCGCCAGGGCGGCGAACAGCGCCATGGCCGCTCGTTGGTTTAACAAGGAGGGGATGATCGTCTTCCTGCCGAACAGGCGCATGCAGAGTTCTTCGGAGAAGGCTTTGCTACCGACCAGCGCCAGCGGGTAGTCGGGTATCAGGCGATCTTCGATTTCCCCGATGCCGTAGAAAGTCACGTCGCGGTGCCGGCGATCATGGAGTATTTTCGAAAAGATGTGCGAGACGGATTCCCGGGGGCCTTCCAGGTAATGCATGAAATGCGTCGAGGTCAGGCCGAGAAGTCCCGTGACGTTGAATCGCGCGTTGTTCCGGCGCGACGCGGTCAGCACCGGTTCGAGATCCGTGAACCGGAAGGAGTCGGCTGGTTTGCTGTAGTAAGCTAACCGTATTTCTTTCATCTAAATACCTTGGACCTTTCCATTCCGGATCGGTCTAGGGGAAGATCTCCGGATGCTGAGGTCGTTTATTTCTGCGGCGGATTAGACCGCGATCTCGAAGTAGTCTTGGGCTGCGCAATCGTCGATCAACTGCTGAGACCGTTCCAGGATATCACGTTTGCGGCGTGCTTTCAGCAGCAAGCGTTTGGCGTTTTCATAGCTCAGCAGCGACGGCAGGACGCGCGGCATGTTGAGCGTCTCCCGGCAAAACTCGACGGAAAAGGCATCGGCGGCGATGAAATCGACAGAACCTGCGTCGTACAGTCGCTCGCTGATCTCCTCCATGCCGAACAGAACGACATTCTTGAAATTGCTGTCGAACATGATCTGCGAGAATGCTTGGGAAACCGCTTCGCGCGGGCCTTCCATCACATACATGAAATGGGTTTGGGTCATCGCCAAGACGGCGGAAATTCCGAAATTGCCGTTATATTCCCGGTTCGTATCGAGAATCCCGGCCAAGTTCGCCAGACGGAATGTGTCGGACGGCTGACAGTAAAGGGCGAGTCTCGTGAGCTTCATGGTCTTACCGGTGTTTGGCTTTGTCTATGTTTCGCCTTTGCCCACAATACCGGCCAAAGATTTACAAAAGGTTACTTGGGAGTGCGTTTCCGTCTTCCTTGGGAACCGGCTCTGAGCACCATGATTTCAAGGCGTCGCGGTTGTTTCTGCGTGGCCCAGGGGAATGAGAGAGAAGCCGATAGGCATGAAAGAAAAAAGCCCCGCCAGATTGCTCTGGCGGGGCTTTCTCAGTCGCTTTCCTTCAGCCGGTCGATAATTCGGGCCGGAAAAGGAGATTAGGCGCTGTAGTACATTTCGTATTCGACCGGGTGGGTCGTGTGCTCAAGGCGATAGACCTCTTCCCACTTCAGGTCGAGATAACCGTTGATCATGTCGTCGGTCATGACGCCACCGGCCTTCAGGAAGTCGCGGTCGGCATCCAGGGATTCCAACGCTTCGCGCAGCGAACCGCAAACCTGCGGCACTTCGGCCAGTTCTTCCGGCGGCAGGTCGTAGAGATCCTTGTCCATCGGGTCGCCCGGGTGGATCTTGTTCTGGATCCCGTCGAGGCCGGCCATCAGCATGGCGGAATACGCCAGGTAGGGGTTCGCGGTCGCGTCCGGGAAACGGACTTCGACGCGCTTGCCCTTCGGGCTGGAGACGTACGGGATACGGCAGGAGGCCGACCGGTTACGAGCCGAATAGGCCAGCAGCACGGGCGCTTCGAAACCCGGGATCAGGCGCTTGTAGCTGTTGGTCGACGGGTTGGTGAACGCGTTCAGCGCCTTGGCATGCTTGATGATGCCGCCGATGTAGTACAGGCACATTTCGCTGAGGTCGGCATAACCCGAACCGGCGAACATGTTCTTACCGTCTTTCCAAATCGACTGGTGGGTATGCATGCCCGACCCGTTGTCGCCGACAACCGGCTTCGGCATGAAGGTCGCAGTCTTGCCATAGGCGTGCGCCACCATGTGAACGACATACTTATACTTCTGCATCGTGTCGGCTGTGCGGACCAGCGTGTCGAACTTGATGCCCAACTCGTGCTGGGAAGGCGCCACTTCGTGGTGGTGCTTTTCCATGTCCAGGCCCATTTCGACCATGACGCTGACCATTTCGGCGCGCATGTCGGTGCCGCTATCGACAGGCGCAACTGGGAAGTAACCGCCCTTGGTCGCCGGACGGTGCCCGGTGTTGCCGTCTTCGAAATCGGCGAAGCTGTTATAGGGATCTTCTTCGGAATCGATCTTGTAACCCATGAATTCCTGCTTCGTGGACCACTTGACGTCGTCGAAGACGAAGAATTCGGCTTCCGGACCGAAATAGGCGGTGTCGCCGATGCCGAGCGACTCCATATAAGTCAGGGCCTTCTTGCATATCGAGCGCGGATCGCGGTCGTAGGGCTGGCCCGTCGACGGCTCCAGAATGTCGCAGAACAGGATCAACTGCGGCTGCGCCGTGAACGGATCCAACACAGCGGTGGAAAGGTCCGGCTTCAGGATCATGTCGGACTCGTTGATGGCCTTCCAGCCCGCGATCGACGACCCGTCGAACATGATGCCTTCTGTCAGGGATTCTTCATCAATGGTCGTGATGTACTGTGCCGTGTGCTGCCACTTCCCGCGCGGGTCCGTGAAACGGAAATCGACGAATTTGACGTCGTTTTCCTCAATCATCTTCATGACGGTTTGAACGTCTGACATGTCCTCTACTTCCTCTTGTTAAGAACTTGCTTGGATGGTTCGGGAACGGCAACCGTGCATCGGACCGGTTCTGCGGTCCGCGCGGGCGCCACGTCCCGGTCTAGATGGCATCGGACCCGCGTTCGCCGGTCCGAATGCGAATGACTTCTTCGATGCTGCTCACGAAGATCTTGCCGTCACCGATTCTCCCAGTCTGCGCGGCATTTTGGATGGCTTCTACGGCACGCTCGGCGAGATTATCGTCCAAGACGATTTCCAGCCGGACCTTCGGCAGGAAGTCGACGACATATTCCGCGCCCCGGTAGAGTTCAGTGTGGCCTTTTTGACGGCCGAAACCCTTTGCCTCGGTTACGGTAATGCCTTGGATTCCAATCTCGTGCAGCGCTTCTTTCACTTCATCAAGCTTGAATGGCTTGATGATCGCTTCGATTTTCTTCATCGGCGACCCGATCCCTCAGATGTCGGCAGTATGAGTTTACCGCCGGTGCTACATGATTGGCGGCCGAACAGGGGCTCAGCCGTGCTTCCGCCTTTGCATCGCTTATGCCAATCTGAGATTTCTATTAAAGTAAGTAAAATCAGTTGTTTGGCAGGTGGCGTCTTTTTTGCGGGCAGGGTCCGAGATTAAAAATTATGCAGATGCCTATTTCTTGATCTTTTGCCCGTCGATTTCGTTACGGAGATGCATTTTGGCGAGGGTCAACGCGTTTCCCCCGCGCAGAATGACAGACCCGTCACCGCGCCGCCAGGACTTCAGCCATCCGGTCCATCGCCTTGCGGATATTCTCCGTCGAATTGGCATAGGACACCCGGATATACCCTTCGCCGTGGATCCCGAAACTGGTGCCGGCGATGGTCGCGACGCTTGCCTTTTCCAGGAACAGATTTTGGGCTTCGGCGGCGGTCAGGCCCGTCGCGGAAATGTTGGGGAAGGCATAGAACGCGCCCGCCGGTTCGATGCAGGAAAAGCCGGGAAGAGCGTTCAGGGCCTCCGTCACAACCTTCCGGCGTTCGTCGAACGCCTTTACCATGGCGCGCGGTTCGTCTTGCGAACCTTCCAGCGCGGCGATCCCGGCAAATTGGGCCGACGCATTGACGCAGGAATGGCAATTGATCGCCAGTCTGGTGGCGACCGGGGCCAGATCCTTCGGCCAAACCGCGAAGCCCAGGCGCCATCCGGTCATGGCGTAGGTCTTGGACCAGCCGTCCAGCATGATCGCGCGGTCCTTGAGGTGCTCGTAGGAAAGGATGCTGCGGTGCTGGCGACCGTCATACAGCATTTGGCTATAGATTTCGTCCGACATGATGGCGACATCGGGGTGGTCGGCCAGACCTTGAGCCAGCTTGTCCATTTCTTCCGCCGGCGTGACCCCGCCGGTCGGGTTCGCCGGGCTGTTTACGATGATCAGCCGCGTCTTCGGCGTGATACGCGACAGCACTTCCTCAGCCGAGAAGGCGAACCCGTTCTTTTCAAGCAGTGGGATCGGAACGGCCTTGGCGCCGGTATAATCGATGACCGAGCGGTAGATCGGGAAACCGGGGTCCGGATACATTATTTCCGCGCCGGGTTCGCCGAACATCATGATCGCGAAAAACATCGTGACCTTGCCGCCGGGGACGACGACCACCGTATCAGGGTCCACATTCACGCCATGCCGCTTGTTCAAGTCGGCGGCCACCGCTTCGCGGAGCGGCAGAACGCCGTTCGCCGGCGTGTACCCGTGATGGCCGTCGCGCAGGGCCTTAACGGCGGCTTCGACGATATGATCCGGCGTCGGGAAGTCAGGCTGGCCGATTCCGAGGTTGATGATATCCGCGCCTTCCGCCTGTAGTCGCGCGGCTTTCGCCAGAACGTCGAACGCGGTTTCCGTTCCAAGTCTTTTCAAATTCGCGGCGAGCTGGAGCATATTCTTCCCTGACTTGATCTTTGTTGTCTTGAACGCTGTCTTCTACCCGGGGAGTCCCAGGGTATCCTTTGAAAACCAAAGAATTCTGCTAGTCCGTCGCGCCGACTTCTTCAAGCTCGAACGTACTGACCCGATTACGGCCGGTTTGTTTCGACCGGTAAAGGGCCTGATCCGCGCGCGACAAGGCTTGGGCGGCGCTGCCGTCATCGCTCAGAACGGTCCCGACCCCGACACTAATGGTTACCATGATGCCTTGGCCTTCGAACATCGTGACCGTTTCCTCCACGGCGGCGCGCAGTTTCTCTGCGACGATTGCGGCGCCTTTGGTATCCGTGTCCGGCAACACGATGGCGAATTCCTCGCCGCCGGTGCGTCCGAGAATATCAATGTTCCGCACCGACTTCCCGGCGGCTGCAACGATGCTTTGTATGACCGCGTCGCCGGCCGCATGGCCGTACCGGTCGTTCACCTTCTTGAAGTGATCAATGTCGAACATGGCGACCGTCAAGGGTGAGTGGTAGCGGCGTGCGCGGGCGAACTCATTATCCGCCGCTTCCATCAATGCCCGACGGTTGAAGCAGCCGGATAGGGGGTCTGTCCGCGCCATGTTGTACAATTCTTCCCGATGCCGGATGAGCGACCGGAACAAGGGCCGGAAGACGAGAACGCCCTCCAGGGCGACGACAGCCAAGAACGCCGCAAGAAGCCAGGAAATCTGTTCCCGCAGGATCTGAACCCGGGCGCGGCTTTCTTCTTCGTACACGGACGCGACGTCGGACAAGGATTCCATCAGTTCGTCCTGTGCCGCGGCCAAAAGCCGGATCAAACCTTGGTTCTTCTCATCAAGGAAGTTCTGAGGCAGTTCAAGGAAGTCTTCCGCCAGGGTCATGAAGCGGCGGACGCGATAGTCCAGCTGCTCCACCTCGCCGAAGAACATTTCGTCGATTTCGTCGGAAAACCCGCCACCCGGAAGTCCCAGCTGTTTGTCACCCATCAGCAAGGCTTCATGGGAACTTCGCATCAGGCCGACCGAGGATTGAATGAACGGCTCCAATTGCCGCCGCTGCTGCGGGTTGGCCATGGCGTATTGGAAAGCGAGGCCGCTGATCCGTTGGGAAAGCGTGGTTTGCCTGGTTGCGATGCGAACCAAGGTGGCACTTCGGGCTTCTTCGGTGATCATGCGGTCGGACAGCATATAGGTTGCGACACCAAAGGCGGCGATCAAGCCAAGGGCCGCAGTGTAAGCGGCTACATAATAGCCGAAACCATGCCCCCGGCCGCGTCCGTCAATTTTTTTCACCCCAAAGGCCAATGGTTTGCCCTTCCCCAATGGCATGCCGTGGCATCGCGCAAATGCGGGACCAAACTTAGATCAAACCGGCACCTTACGTCGCTTGAAACGATGGTCTCGACTATGCAGATTTCACAACCTGAAGCGACTCCCATCGGTCGGCAATTCCTTTGTCCGAACCGCTTGACGGGGCAGGGGGCTCGGCGTAAAAGCGCCCCTCATCTGCGGTGGGTGTAGCTCAGTTGGTTAGAGCGCCAGATTGTGATTCTGGAGGCCGTGGGTTCAATTCCCACCACTCACCCCATTTCCCCACCTGACGTTCGATCGGCAGCGAGGGGCCCCCGGCAAATAGCGCGTACTTCGGCAAGTGAAGCGCTGCCACTCCAGGCCACCATGTCATCCAACCGCCGACAATGATTTTGTCCGCCGGTATCAGCGCTCTTTTTGCTGTCGTTCAGCTTTTAGCCGCCAAAAGTGTATGGATTTGTAAAGTAGATGATAGTGATATAAGGGTGAAACAGGCCGTTTGCTCGCCAATTTCACACAGACCCGGCGTTGTCGTTTCAACGGGGTTCAAAGGCGAGGCGATATTGTCGTGGGATGCCTTTAAGTTGCGTTCTACCTGACTGATGGAAACAGGGAGGCCGCATGCGGCCAGTTTTGTTCAAGAACAAGTTTTCGCCGCGCTTTTTGCTCGCCTTTTCAGCGATCCTTACCCTTTTAATTACCTCCGCCGCAGGCGGCTATTTTCTTTATTTGGATCGCGGCATTGAACAATCGAATCAAGCCGTTCA